>CAYOBQ010000019.1:0-55889 GCA_964402225.1 uncultured Nannocystaceae bacterium
AGCTGACCGCTGAAAGCCCTCCACACTCCCTCCGTCAGAATCGGGATATGCACCCGTTCTTGAGCCCGTCGCTACGGCGCGTCGCGGAGGTCCTCGACCAGGGCCTCGTACTTCACGACCCGATGTCCTGGATCGGGGAACCTCGCCGCCTCGACGGCGTGCACGGCGCAGGCGACGAACCGCTCCGAGGGGCGCAGCTCGGCGTGCATGCCGACGCTGAGCGCCTGGCCCTTCCGTCCGACGTAGGCCGTGACTCGGAAGGGGGCGTCGTATGCGTTGCGCTTCCGACAGCGTTCGATGGCCGGGCGCTCGCGGCGCAGCGCCGGATAACCCCAGCCCTCGTCGACGTGCTGCGCGAGGCGTGATCCCGCTTCGTTCCAGCGGAACGGGAAGTCGAAGCGGGCTCTCCCCCCCGGCGGGGGCGGGAACTCGAGGTAGCGCGCCGACTGCACCAGGCAATCCTCGATGGCCCAGCTCCCGAGGTCCGATCGGGCGACCCACACCTGCTCGACCCGGCCGCGCGCCCCGACCAGGAAGCGCAGGCGAACGCCGCCGCTGACGTAGCTGCCGGCGTTGCGCTGAAAGCAGTTGTTGAATCCGGCGGCGTGTTGCGCCATCACCGCTCGGACGCGCGAGGGCGCGAGCGTCCCGGTGACGGGGCCGGCGCCTTCACCGTCGGGCGTGACCTTGTGCTCGTGGCGGCGGGGACCCTCGGGGGCCTGGCCACCGCAGGCCGCGCAGAGCAACACCGTCGTGAGCAATCCTCGCATGGCCGCGAATCTATCCCCACGCCGCCCCCCAGCTCAACGCCCGCGGTGCACCGTGCTGGTGCCCGTGCGCAACGGCGAGCGCTTCCTCGCCGCCACCCTCGGGAGCCTGCGCAAGCTGCGGGGGCCGGTGGACATCCTGATGGTGGACGACGGGAGCACCGACCGGACCCCGGATCTACTGGCCGAGGCGGCGCGCCGTGATCGACGCTTGCGCGTCGAGCGTCGGCCCACCGCCGGTGTGGTCGCGGCGTTGAACCATGGTCTTTGTGCCACCGACGCCCCCTTCGTCGCGCGCATGGACGCCGACGACGTGCTCCACCCCGACCGCGTCGTGCGCCAGCTCGAGGCCATCTCGCGCCATGGGTGGGACGTCGTCGCCACCGGCGTCCGTTGCTTCCCGACTCAGCGCATCAGCCGTGGGCTTCTGCGCTACGAGCGCTGGCAGAACAGCCTGGCAACCCCCGAGGCGATGGCGCTGGCGCGCTTCGTGGAGAGCCCGGTGGTGCAACCGAGCGTCCTCTTCGATCGGGCGCGGGTGCTGGCGGTGGGCGGCTACCGCGATGTCGGCTGGCCCGAGGACTACGACCTCTGGCTGCGCCTCTTCGAGGCCGGCGCTCGCTTCGGCAAGGTGCCCGCGGTGCTGACCTGGTGGCGGGACCACCCGTCCCGAATGACGCGGACGCACGCGAGCTGCGCCCCCGAGGCGCTGAGCGCCTGCAAGGCCGAGTTTCTGCTGCGCGGCCCCCTCGCCGGGGGGCGCCCCTTCTGGATGGCGGGCACGGGCACCGACGCCAAGCGCCTCGCCCGCCTCCTCGCGCCGCGCGCCCCGCTGCGCGGGTGGTTGGACATCAACCCGCGGCGGATCGGCCAGCGGATCCATGGCGCGCCGGTGACGACCCTGGAGTCGGCTGAGCTTCGGTCCGGTGAGGTCGTCCTGGTCGCGATCGGTAGGGCTGGACGCCGCGACGCCGCCCGCGCGCTCTTCGAGGCGGCCGGAATGGTGGAGGGGGAGGGGTTCTGGTGCGTCGCGTGACCGGGGTCAGGGCGTCGGGAGTTGGACCACGAAGGTGCTCCCCTGGCCGACCACCGATCGCACGGTGACCTCCCCCCCGTGGGCGTCGGCGATGCGCCGCACGATGGAGAGGCCGACCCCCGAGCCGACCTCGTCGGTCGCGCGTCGGGTGAAGAGCTCGAAGACCGCCTCCAGGTCGTCGGCGGCGATGCCGACCCCGTAGTCTCGCACCGAGAGCACGGCCCACCCGGGCTCGTCGATGCGTACGGCCACCTCGACCCGGCGGGGGACGCCCGTCGAGTAGCGAAGCGCGTTGCTGATCAGGTTCGTCAGCAGCGCGGCGAGGGCCACCGGCTGACCCAGAAGCGGCGTCTCGTCGGCGACGACCTCGATCTCGCCCCCGAGTCCGTCGATGTCGGCGCGAAGCTGCGAGCGCACGTTGGTGACCAGATCGCGGAGCTGAACCGGGACGCTCTCCCCCTCGAGGGCCGTGCCTTTGGAGAAGCGCAGCACACCGTCGATGAGGCGGGCGCTGCGCTCGATCGAGGACTGAATGCGCTCGGCATACTCCCCCGCGTTTTCGCCCACGCCGTCGGGCAGCTCATCGAGCAGGAGCTCGGTGAAGCCCGAGATGGTCCGCAGCGGCGCCTTGAGGTCGTGGGCGATGTGGTGCGCGAACGCCGTGAGGTCGTCGATGCGACGTCGGTCGGAGGCGGCGCGCTCGAGCTCGTTTGAGATGTTCCACAGCGCGACCATGCAGACCGGCTGGTCGGGGAGCCAATGGGCCTCGAGGGACATCGGGAGCCGGGCGAAGCCGGTCGTCACGAGGTCCACCCGCGCGTGGGCGACCCGCTCGTGGCGAGAGATGCGGCCCCAGAGCTGGGTGTAGCGCTCGAGCCATGCGGGGTGCACCAGCCAGGAAAGCGGCATGCCGACGACGTCGTCGGGGACGCCGATCTCGTCCCGGAAGCGTTTGTTCGTGCGGCGCACGCGGCCCAGCGGATCGAGGGTGCACAGCATGTTGGGTGACGCGTCGTAGAGGTCGTCGAGGGCGGCGTCGGCGGCGTCGGTGGCGTCGAGCTGACGCGCGAAGCCGATGTGGGCGGCCAGCAGCGGCGCGAGGTGCCCGAGGAGCTCCGCGTGGGGTGGCGCGAGCGCGTGGGGCTCGCGGTCGCAGACGAGCAGCACGCCGACGACCCGCGCCAGCGCGACGAGGGGTCGGACGTGGACCTGTCGGAGCCCGTGCTCCGCCAGGGCCCCCTCGAGGCCCGGCGTCCCCTCGAGCAGGGCGTGGCTCCCCCCGAGGTCGTCGCCGGAGAGCCACGCGATCTCGTCGCGTTGGACGGACATCTCGGCCCGGAGACCCATCCTCTCCGCCGATCGGCTCCCGGCGAGCACGAGGAGGGCGTTGGGCTCCACGGCGCAGACGAGGCAGAGCGCCGCGCCGAGCTCGGAGGCCACCCGCTCGGCGGCGTCGGCGAAGGCGGCGCGTGCGTCGGTGCCTCGGCTGAGCCCTCGCTCGACCTCCACGAGGAGCCGCTCCGTCCCCGCGCGGGACTGGCGCAGCCGCACGACGCGCGTGATCGCCGCGGCCATCACCGGATCGACGCGGCTCACAGCGGTCGCCGCGATCTCGGGATCGTCGGCGTTCTCGCCGAGGTAGTCGCGCAGGCATCGGTCGACCAGCATGCCCGCGAGGACGAACTCGTCCAGCGGCTGGGCCCGGTAGGGTGGCGGATCGACGTAGCGCAGGGCGGCGTGGTCCGAGATCTCGGTGCCGAAGAGCGAGCCGTGGATCAGCGCCATCGTCCCGCGCGCGAGCTGCTGGAGCCCGGCGGCGTCCATGGCCGAGTAGATCCCACCCGCTTCGCGCAGCGCCCCGCACCAGCGCTCGAGGAGCGCCTCGTTGTCGGGCGTGATGAGGCGCAGGAGGGCGCAGACCTCCGAGTCAGTCGCGTCGCTCAATCCCATCGGCACTCGAGGCGCGCGCGCTGCGTCGTGTAGGCGTCGCGGATCAGCGCGTCGCGGGCGATCGTCAGCTCGAGGCGGCAGCGCCGGTCCAGGCTGACGCCGGGGTAGTCGATGGGGAACCGGTGCAGCTTCTTCTGCTCCGCCGCGGGCAGGTCGCGCAGGGTACGCAGGCCCGCTCGTTGCGTGACGTAGGTCACCAGCTCGAGCTTCCCGGCGTCGCGGGTACGAACGGGGCCCCGGATGCGCAGGCTGCGTACGGTCTCGGGGAGCAGGGGATCGCTGCGGTCACGCGAGACCTCGACGCCGACGCCGCGCTTCAGCAGGCCGCGGAGGTCGCTGTGGAGGAAGGCGTCTTGCCGGTCGCGGCCCTGATTCCACACCTCGATATAGAGGAAGGGCGCGCGCCCCACGGTGTAGGGCGTGGCCACGTCGACGTGGACGTGGAGATTGAAGTGGTCGTTGGGCGGCAGCGCGTAGGCCGAGACGGCGGCCACCACTGCGTCGCTCGCGCCGGCCTTCTTCAAGCGGATCAGCGTGTCGGCGTCGGCGACGATCCGGACCTTTCGCGTCCGCATCATCTCGAGCACGGCGGCTTGTCCGACGCCGGCGGCGGCCAGCTTCTCCAACTCGGCGAGGGTGAGCGGCAGGCTCTCGCTGGTGCGCCGAAAACGCTCCCACTCCGCGAGATCGTCGGGACGGAAGGAGACCAGATCCACGATATGCGGCTGGGCGTGCGCTCCGGTGCAGAGCGTCAGCAGGACGGTGGCGATGAATCGACGCATGGGGCTTCCCGGTAGGCGCGCTACACCCTGTCTACCATATTCTCGTAGAGCTGCCCCGCGTCCGGTTTGTTGCCACGGGAGCGCGCGGGTTCTATAACCTCAGGCGAGTCCGGCCAGGCAAAGGGACCCGAATGTCCTCCACGGTCGAGTGTCCGAATTGCGGCGCCGACGTACCGAACGCGCACAAGTTCTGCGGGAAGTGCGGCCATCCGATGGGTGGGGGCGCCGAAGGCGCGTCAGAAGAGTCCCTCGGCCGCACCGCGTTCTTCGGCGCGATGCAGACGGTGGGGAAGGCGAAGCTGATCCTCATCCGCGGCGAGGGGATGGATGGCGTCAGCTATCATCTCAACGCCGCCGAGCACATCGCCGGGCGCAAGGCGGGGGCGATCCTCTTTCCCGAGGACAACTACCTCTCGCCGCGCCACGCCAACTTCTTCTACGACCAGGGCCGGCTCCACGTGCGCAACGAGGACAGCCTCAACGGCGTCTTCGTCCGCATCCGTGAGCCGGCGCAGGTCGGCGACGGCGACGTCTTCCTCGCGGGTGAGGAGCTCTTGCGGATCGAGACCGACGACCTGGGCGGCCAGACCGTGGGCAACGACCACACGCACTTCTTCGCGAGCCCTCGACCGTCACGCGCCTACCGCGTGACGCAGCTCTTCGAGGGGGGGCGTTCGGGGCTCTGCTACTTCGCGCGGGGCGATACGCTGGCGATCGGCCGCGAGGGCTGCGACCTCAACTTCCCCGACGACCGCTTCATCAGCGGGCGCCACTGTCGCCTGGACTTTCACCCCTCGGGGGCCACCGTGACCGACTTGCAGTCACGCAACGGCACCTACGTCCGGGTGCAGGGCCAGCGCGAGCTCACCCACGGTGATTATCTCTTCCTCGGCAAGCAATTGCTGCGCGTCGAGATCACGACGAGCTGAAGACGGGGATACGAAGTTGATCGTTTGTCCGAACTGCAGTCGCCAGAACGAGGACCACTACAAGTTCTGCCTCGGGTGTGGCACCGAGCTGTCGAAGGCCTCGGCCGCGCCGGCGGCTGATCCGGTGCCGCCGACGCCCGGGCCGGTGGCGACGGCGCTCCCGCAGCGGTCCGCCGTCGCGCCCCGCACGCCGACGGCGCCCCCCGCGGCTCCCAGCCCTCCCGAGGTGGATCTGCTCGGTCCCCCGGTGGCCGAGGGCGCCACGGAGAGCGACGACGACTCACCGGTCCCCGCGGACGTCTCGACCGATCTGCCCTTCGACATGACGCCAGGCGAGGCGGTGACGGGGGCACAGACGCTCAACGAGCCGCCGCCGGACATGGACGCGTTGCCGGCGGTCGACACCGCTGGCCCCGCGACGCCTCCGCCGGTCGCGTTGGAGTCGAGGCTGGGGTCGAGTCCGTCCACCCCACCGCAGGCTGCACCAACGTCCGACGCCCGGGTGTGCCACTCCTGCGGCGCCGTCGTCCCCGAGGGCTTCAAGTTCTGCGGTGTCTGCGGCACCCGCTACGAGGCGCCGCGCGCGGCCCCGGAGTCGTCCTACAGCCCGGCCCCTGTCGCCGGAGACTCCGCCGCGGTGCTGGTGTTGATCCACCCCGACGGCACCGAGGGGGACCGCTTCGGTCTGAGCATCGGCGAGACCACCATCGGGCGCAGCCACGACGCGCCTCTCTTTGCCGAGGACCCCTTCCTCTCGCCGAAGCACGCCACCTTCTTCTTCGTGAAGAACCAGCTCTTCGTCCGCGACGAGGGCAGCCTCAACGGCGTCTTCATCCGCATCAAGGCGGACATCGAGCTGTTCCATTGGGACATGTTCCGCGTCGGTCAACAGCTCCTGCGCTTCGAGGAGATGAGCCAGGTTCGTCCGGTCCAGCCGGGCGCGGGTGACGGCACGACCGTCATGGGCTCACCGCTGCGCGGCGCGTGGGGGCGGCTGTCCTCGGTCGTCGCCATCGACACGTCGGCGAGCGTGTGGAACCTGCGCAAGCCCGAGGAGTACATGGGCCGCGAGCGTGGTGACATCGTCTTCCCGGAGGACGGCTTCGTCAGCGGTGGCCACTGCAAGGTCTCGACCCGCGACGGTCGCTACTTCCTCGGCGATCTCCAGAGCACCAACGGGACCTATCTGCGCATCAAGGGCGAGGGCATCCTCGCCCCGGGCGACCTCATCCTGTTGGGGCAGCAGCTCTTCAAGATCGAGATGTCCAGGTAGGCGAGAGTAGGGAAACACCCCCCCTTTAGCTCCCGGTCCGTCACGCCGTAGGGAAAACATCGGCGACGAAAGGCGGATCGAACGTGGCAAACCAGGCACTCGCAATGCAACCCTCGAGCGACGCAGCTTCACGCCGGCGTCACGAACGCCTCCCGGCCGCCCTCGAGGTCCACGTCAACGCGACGAGCGAGCACAACTTCTATACCGGCTTCACCCAGAACATCTCCGAGGGTGGGCTCTTCGTCGCGACCTCGCAGATCCACGAGCTCGGGGCCCAGCTCGAGTTCACCTTCACGCTGCACCCCGATCCGGATCCGATCACCGTCAGGGGCGTCGTCCGCTGGATGCGTGAGTCCCACGGCTTCACCGACGGGCCCGCCGGCATGGGGGTGA
Source organism: uncultured Nannocystaceae bacterium (assembly GCA_964402225.1). Lineage (GTDB taxonomy): Bacteria > Myxococcota_A > Bradymonadia > UBA7976 > UBA1532 > CAYOBQ01. Next base: position 7,131 of record CAYOBQ010000019.1, read on the forward strand.
TGTTCACCGAGGTCAGCGAGCTGGCGAAGGCCAGAATCAACGACTTCATCCGGCGTCGCCGCGAGTCGATCTTCTACGACGACGAGGAGCTCTGAGCGGCTCTAGCCGAGCTCCTCCAGGAACGCGCGGATCGCCAGGTTCACGCGAACCGGCTGCTCGATGGGCGCGGTGTGGGTGCCCTCACAGACCTCCACGTATCGGCCTCCGGGGATTCGATCCGCCATCTCCGTGGAGAGGCGCGCCGGCGTGAAGCGGTCGCGGGAGCCGGCGAGGACCAGGACCGGGACGTCGATCTCGTCCAAATAGCCGCCCGCGCTGTGGTCGGACGCGCCTCGCAGCATCCGAAAGAAGAGCGCGGGGTTCATCTTCGAGAGGTGCTCGAGATACCGCTCCATATCGTCGCGGCGGGCGAGATCCGGGTCGACCTCGGTGGCGCGCGCGAAGTGGAAGGCGATCGGTAGCGAGACCAGTCGCCTCCAGAGCCGCGCGAGCCGACGGCCGCCGAGCTGGCTCCCCCGCTGGAGCGCCGGGAGCAGGCGGGCGGCCAGGTTGGCGTCGTGAAACGTGCCAACGGGGTTCTCGAAGCTGCCGCAGCACAACACCAACGCGGTGATCCTCTCCGCGTGGCGGCGCCACAACTCGAGGGAGACCTGCACGCCCATCGAGTGGCCCAACGCGATGGCCCGCTCGCTGTTGCAGGCGTCGAGGACGACCCGCCAGTCATCGGCGAAGTGGGCGATCTCGACCGCTTCGGGATCGGCCGGATGACCGCTCTTTCCGTGGCCTCGCATGTGCAAGTGGATGACCCGGCCGCGGCGGGCGAGCTCCGGCTCGAGGTAGCGCCAGATGAAGCCGTCGCAGCCGATCCCGTCGGCGAGCAGGTAGTCGATGGGCCCCTCGCCCTGCACCGTGAAGTGGAGCGGCGTCCCGTCGAAGCTATGGACCGTGCGTTGCTCCATCAGCGCGTGGCCCACACCAGATCGATCACCGCCGGCGACCCCGCGACGCGCAGGTGAATCCGCTTCCGGTCGGGGGGCAGCGGGAAGGTCACCCAGTAGCCCGTCGCGAGCAGGTCGATGTAGGGGAAAAAGACCTGCACATCGGCCATCTCGTCGTTGCTCAATCGTTTGACCGCGATCGGCGGGAACGCCTCGTCCCCGAGCCGCAGCGTGGCGCGCAGCGTACCATCACGACGGTGCATGTCGTTCCAGTACGGGTCGTTGGTGACCACCGAGATGAAGAACTTCGCGCGGTCCGTAGCCGCCGCGACCGCCTGCACCAGGCTGCGTTGGGCGGTCCCGGGATCGAGGCCGAGGCGCTTGGCGCGGTAGCGGGCGTGGGCCGCAGCGAACGAGGGCGAGAAGTAGGTGGCGCGAACGAAGACTCGACTCTCGAAGTGCTCGTAGGTCTCGAGGGCCCGGGTCCAGGTGGACAGCGCTCGTTCGTAGGTCGGCCGGTCAGCCGGGTCGTGGGCCCACCGGCCGGGGGGCGCGGCGGCGCAGGCGGACATCAGCAGCGCGCAGCCGAGCGCTCTCAAAGCGAAAAGTCGTCCGGCCCGAAGAGCGCGTCCACGGTCAACCCAGCCTCGAGCACCGCCTCGAGGGCGCCGGCGCCGCGGTCGACCACCGCCGCCACCGCGAATGGGTCGAGGCCGTCCTCCCGGGCCTTCTCGGCGGCGCGCAGGGTGCTGCCGCCGGTGGTCATCGCGTCCTCCAGCATGATCACCGGCGTGCCCTTGGGCAGATTGCGCCGCCCCTCGACGGAGGCGCGCATCCCGTGGCCCTTGGCCTCCTTGCGCACGATGAACGCTGGCAGGTGCCGGCCGCGGATCCAAGCGACGAGGCTCACGGCCGTGGCCAGCGGATCGGCCCCCAGCGTCATCCCGCCCACCCCGCCGGCCCGACGCCCGGTCTCGGCTTCGAGCCGCTCCACGAGATCGAGCAGGTGGTGCCCGATCCCGTAGGCGCCCTCGGGGTGCAGGGCCGTCTGCCGACAGTCGATGTAGAAGTCGCTCGTCTCGCCGGAGCTGAGCACCACGCGGCGTCGCTCGAAGGACAACTCGGTCAGCAGCTCGAGCAGGCGCGCGCGGGAGGGCGGGGGGGTCACTTCTTGCGCTTCTTCACCGCCACGCGCTTCTTGGGGGCGGCCTCGGGGAGCTCCGGCTCGTCGTCGGCCGCTTCGACCGGCTCGGGCTCGGGCTCACGGCGTGGCGCGGGACGGGGCGCCGCGCGGGGCGCGGAGCTGCGAGCGGGCTTGGCGCGCCGCGTCGACTTCGCCGGGGGCGCGTCACCGAGGGCCCCCATGTCGATGAGGCCTCGGAAGAGCGCGCCGTCGTGCACGATGACCCGGGGCGCGACGAGGTCGCCGACGACCTTCGCCGTCTGGTGGAGCTCGATGGTGCCGCTCACGGTGGCGTTGCCCACCAGGACGCCGTGGACCGTGAGCTCGCTGACCTCGAGCGTCGCGTCGACCCGGGCGTCGCCGTCGATGAGCAGATGCCCTTCGAGGGCGACGGAGCCCTCGATGGCGCCGAAGACGTCTACGTCCTCGGATCCCTCGATGCGACCGCTGACCCGCGTCCCGGCGGTGATGACGGTGGACGCCTTGGCCACCTCAGCGCCCCACGTCCATGTCGATGTTGCCCTTGAAGAGGGCGCCGTCGGCGATGAGCAGGCGCGGCGACTTCACGTCGCCGACCATCTTGCCCTCCGCTTTGATCTCGACGCGGCTGCCGGCGTTGATGTTCCCCGTGACCACGCCGCCGATCTCGACGGAGTCGGCTTCCACGTCGGCCTCGAGGGTCGCCGAGTTCTCGACGAATACGCCTTGGGTGGTCTCGATGCGGCCTTTGATCGTGCCTTGGACGACGAGGGCCTCGTCGCCGCTGACCTCGCCGTCGATGACGATCGTGCTGCCGATGACGGTGTTCGCCATGTCGCTGCTGCCTCCGAAAAGGTTGGTTAACTCAGCGCTACCGGCGACGGGCGTCGGCGCCCGGCAGCTCGAAATCCATCGTGACGCGCCCCTTGAAGTGCGCGCCCTCCGTCACCACCAGGCGCGGCGTCGTCACGTCGCCGACGATCGCGGCGCCGGCCTCGACGACCAGATTGTCGCTGGCGTTCACGTTGCCGACCACTCGACCGGCCACGTGGACCGCGCGGGCGTCGATCTCGGCCTCGACCACCGCGGCCTTCGCGACGTCGAGATCCTTGCTCAAGCGAATCGCGCCCTCGACTCGGCCTTCGACGGTGAGGTCTTCGTCGCCAGTGAGGGTGCCGCGAATCGTCGTCCCGGGCCCGATCATCACGGCCTCCAAGGTGAAAAATGACGGCCTGTCATAGCCGCTGCCCCCGGGCCTGTCAACGCGGCGTGAGGACGCCCACCGGGCCCTCGGCCAGCCCGTCGCCCAGCGGGCGCACGGTGCGGGGCGGTTCGTCCCCGGCGACCCAGAGTCCGGTCTGCCAGGGGTGGTTGAAGAACGTGTTGTGCAGCACGAGCGCCGCCTGGCCCGGCGCCGCGCCGTTCGGCGTCGCCAGATACCAGCCGATGATCTCGGCTTCCGGGAAGTGGTAGCGAAGGGCGGCGGTGGCGGACTTCCACTGCACGCGGAGGTACTGCGTGAACTCGTGCACGTCGCCGATGTGCGCACCGGCGACGAAGCCCTCGGCCTCGACGAAGGCCGCGCCGTCGGCGGGATCGCGGTAGTGGGCACCCACCAGCAGGCCGCCGGCCGTCCGGTCGGGCCGCCACCCACCATTGAAACGGACCTCTTCGAGGACATCCTGGTAGATGTACAGCGCGGGCGCAGGGTCCTGCGTTTCCAGCGTCTTGGGGCGTTGTTTGGGCAGTGGTTCAACCACCGCCGGAATGTGCCCGGAAGATCCGAGCACCACAAGCTTTGCGGCTTTCTTCCGGGCTTTCGTAAGATGCCGTTGAGATCCTCTGGGGGAGCGACCGCAATTGGGTGTGACCATGAAGTGGGCCGTGTGGGCTCTGGCCTGCGTTTTGCTACTCGGGTGCGACGACGACAGCGGGGACGCCTCGGCGGCCATCCGCCTCGAGGCGGCCGACGGGGTCGACGGGGTGGACCGCCTGCGCATCGTGGTGAAGCGCGAGCTCAGCGGCGACGCGGGCGTCGCGAGGCGGGCGGTCATCGATCGGGCGGTGGCGGTCGAGTCCCTCGCCGACCCGTTTCGCGTTCCGCAAGCGCTGGTGCCCCCCGGCGTCGGGCCGGTCTACCTGCACGCCGTCGCCTACTCCGGTGACGACGTCGTGGGGATCGCCGACGCCGCGCTGGGCGACGGAGAGGGCGTCCACCTGATCGCAGTGCGGGCCCTCGCTCCGGCGTGCGACGCCGACGGTGACACCTTCGTCAACTGCGCGGATCTCGCCAACGGGTGTTGCGCCACCATCGACGCGGCGGATCGCGCGGCCATCTCCGATTGCCACGACGCCCCGGTCGCGCCCCTCGCGCGCTCGTGCAAGCGCCGGGACGCGGCGGTCGCCCATGCCTTCGCCGCGTCGGAGGACGCCGCCGACTACTTCACCTGCGGGAACGAGCTCGATGATGACTGCGCGGGCGGCGACCTCGGGTGCGCCGATCTCGACGCCGACGGCGACGGCGACACCGTGGCCGTCGATTGCGACGACGACGATCCCGGCATCGGGCCGAGCACCTACGACATCCCCGGCGACGACATCGACCAGGACTGCGACTGCATCGAGGGCGAGCCCACCGACGGGGATGGCGACGGATACGGCGTCGACGATCCCAACGAGGCGCTGCGGGACTGCGACGACAACGATCCGATGATCCACCCGGGCGCCGGCGACATCGCCTGCGACACGATCGACCAGGACTGCTCCGGCGCCGACCTGTGCGTGATGGGGGCCGCCGACACGGATGGGGACGGCGTCCCCGACGAGGGCGACTGTCTGCCCTACGACTCCGGGGCCTTCCCTGGCGGCGTCGAGAAGTGCGGCGACGGCATCGACCAGGACTGCTCCGGGGCCGATCTCGAGTGCGCGGCGGACGACGCCGACGCCGATGGCTACGGCGCCGACGACTGCGACGACACCGACCCCGACGCCTGGCCCGGCGCCCCGGAGGTTTGCGGAGATGGAGTCGACCAGGACTGCTCGGGGGCGGACGTCGACTGCCCCGCCAACGACGGCGACTCCGACGGCTTCGTGCCCCCCGACGACTGCGACGATGGCGCGCGGGGTGTGAACCCGCACGCGGTGGAGGTCTGTGACCGCAGCGACAACGACTGTGACGGCCTGGTCGACGAAGGCAACCCGCTGCGAAACGCCGACGGCGAGGAGTTCCCCGTCGAGTGCGGCGTGTGCGGACAGAAGCGCTACGTCTGCACCGGGGGCGTGGTTCGGTGTTGGCCGGAGGTCGACGAGCCCGTCGAGGTCTGCAACGGCCTGGACGACGACTGCGATGGCACCGTCGACAACCCCCCCGAGGGGGCCGATCGGATGCCCGATGAAGGGGTCGAGACGTGCGGGCCCGATGCCGAGGTCGGGGCCTGCGTCTTCGGGCGGCTGTACTGCGCCAACGGCGTGCTCAACGACTGTCGGGGCGCCGTCGAGGGCGTCGACGAGCTGTGCAACGGCGCAGACGACGACTGCGACGACCAGATCGACGAGGGCGAGATCGGAGGCCCGCTCAGCGAGCAGTGCTTCGACGGCGAGGACGCCCAGCGCAACACCGGGGCCTGCGTCGATGGGCTGCGCGAGTGCTCGATGTCGGTAGAGGGGGGCGCCGAGTTCGGGCCCTGCCTGGCGCAGGTGCTGCCGGACGTCGAGACGTGCAACGACGTCGATGACGACTGCGACGGTGAGTCCGACGAGCTGGCCGAGCCCTGCTACACCTTCGAGGGGGGCGTGGTGGTGGCCGAGGACGGGTCGTATGTGGCCCGTGGTGAGTGCCGGGTCGGGGAGCGGCGCTGCGACGGCGAGGAGCTGGGCGCCTGCGAAGGGCAGGTGGGGCCCACCGCGGAGCTCTGCGACGGGCTGGACAACGACTGCGACAACCGGGTCGACCAGTTCACAGAGGCGTGCTTCGGCGAGGCGCTGGGGCTCGATCGCGCCCTGGCCGGCGTCGGGATCTGCCGTACGGGTAGCCGGGTGTGCATCGACAGCGAATGGCAGGATTGCATCGGTGAGATCCTGCCGGCCCAGGAGGTCTGCGACGGCCGTGACAACGACTGCGATGGGGACGCCGACGAGGACTTCGACCACGCCAACGACCCCAACCACTGTGGCGTCTGCAACCGCCAGTGCGGGGCGGGGGAGGTGTGCTGCAGCGGGGCGTGTCGCGACACCACCGGCGAGGCCAACTGTGGCGGCTGTGGGAACTCGTGCGTGGGCCGGGCCGATCGGTGCGTGGTGGTCGAGGGCGCCGAGGTGCCGACGTGCCGCTGTGGCGATGGACCCGCCTGTGACGTGCAGGGCGACGCGGGGCAGAGCTTGCAGTGCCGCGGTGGCGAGTGCGTCTGCGAGACCAACCAGGACTGCGCGGGCGACGAGCTGTGCTGTGACGGTGAGTGCCGGGAGACGGGGGCCGGCGAGGGCGACGAATGCGAGGCCTGCGAGGTGCCCTGCGACCAGGGGCGGTCGAGCGTCTGCGAGGGGCGCCAGTGCCGGTGCGGCGACACCGGGCTGTGCCCGGAGGCCACGGTCTGCGACGACAGCGAGGAGATGCCCGGCGTCTTCCGGTGCATCGGGTGCGCGGACAACAGCCAATGCCCCGCCGACTCGATGTGCTGCAACCAGGTGTGCGTGCCCACCGACGCGGAGGGGCGTTGCGGGGTCGCCGAGGCGGCGTGCAACACGCCGTGCGATCTGCGCAACGCCGACTTCTGCCTGGGGGAGGTGGGGCGCCCCGAGCGGACCTGCGTCTGCGGGCAGGGCCAGGGGGCGAGCGCCTGCCGGTTCTTCGAGAGCAACGACGATCCCCGCAACCTGTACTGCCTGCGTGGCGAGGCGCCCGGCGAAGGGCGGTGCGTCCAGTGCAGGCGGGACCTCACGGAGCTGCGGGGGGGCGAGCCCAACGATTGCCCGGAGCTCTTCGACGGGGGGGATCCGCTCCCCGCCAGCGACCAGAAGCCCCGCTGCGTCGACAACCGCTGCGAACGCTGCGACCCGAGTGACCACGCGCCGTGTGGGCCCGGAGAGCTGTGCTGCGGCTTGCGCTGCGTGCCGACCAGCGAGCTCGCCAACGGTCCGTGCGAGTCCTGCGAGCAGGCCTGCGACGTCGACAACACGAACGTGTGCGCGGCGCGGAGCTGTCAGTGTGGCGCCAACGCGCCGTGCGAGGGGGACACGCCGTTCTGCCTCGACGGACCGGGTCGCTGCGTCGAGTGCCGGGCTGACAGCGACTGCCCCGGCCAGCTCGAGTGCGTGAGCTTCGAGTGCAAGGTCTGCGACCCCGCCAACCACGACGGCTGTGGCGCCAATCAGCTCTGCTGCGTCGCGGGCGGAGAGCCGGTCTGCGAGGGCACCAGCGCCGTCGCCGGCCAGTGCGAGGCCTGCGACACGGGCTGCAACGCGCTGGCGACGAACCGTTGCACCGGCCGCGACTGTCGCTGCGGCGGGAACGAGCCCTGCGCCGGCGCCAACCCGGTCTGCCACGACCCCCGCGGGGTGTGCGTCGAGTGCACCGCCGACGCGCACTGCAACGGGCACCCTGACGGCAGCCAATGCGTCGACTTCCAGTGCCAGCCCTGCGATCCCGCGGACCACGCGGCGTGCGGGGCCGACCAGCTCTGCTGTGCGACCGGCGAGACGTTCCAGTGCGAGGCCACCCAGGGGGGGGCCGCGGGGCAATGCGAGGCATGCGGCGACGCGTGCGGGACGCGGTCCGATGTGTGCACCGAGCGGGGCTGCGCCTGCGGGGCCGGTGACGCCTGCGATCCCCAGGGGGACGAGCCCTTCTGCGTCGGCGGGGTCTGCGAGGAGTGCCGCGGCAATGGAGACTGCGCCGCCGACGAGCTGTGCTGCGCGGGGACCTGCGAGGCGACCGGTCCGGGCGCCAACGACCAGTGCCAGCAATGTGGCGTGGCGTGTGCGCAAGAGACCACCGACCGCTGCGACGAGCGCGACTGCGGCTGTGGGGCCGGTGGGCCGTGTCAGGGGAATATGGCGGTCTGTGACGACGAGCGGGGACGCTGCGTGCAGTGCTTGGACAACGCGGACTGCGCGGGGCGACCGAACGCGACGCAGTGCGTGGACTTCGTCTGCGAGGAGTGCGAGGCGATCGGCCACGTGGGTTGCGCCGAGAACAGCGCCGCGCCGATCTGTGACGCGGGCCCCCACGCCTGCCGCGGTTGCGCCAACGACGCCGAGTGCTTCCTGCGCCCGGGCGTCCGCAACGAGTGCGTCGACGCGCGCTGTCGCCGCTGCGACCCCGAAGACAACGCGGGCTGCAACGCGGCCTTGCCCATCTGCGACGGCGGCTCGTTCTCGTGCCGCGTCTGTGCCAATAGCGGCGAGTGCCCCGGCGACCTGCAATGCGTCGCCGGGCGCTGCGAGGGCTGCGACCCGGACAACGACCAGCCCTGCGGGGACGCCACGCCGATCTGCGACGCGGGCACCTTGCAGTGCCGGACGTGCGCCAACGACGCCGACTGCGTGGCGCGGCCGGGCAACGCCGACGAGTGCCTCCCGAGCGGGCGCTGCGCCCCGTGCGATCCCGATGACCACGCCGGCTGCGGCGCCAATCAGCTCTGCTGCAACCTGGCCTGCGTCGCGACCGACGCCGACACGCAGTGTGAGGTCTGCGGCGTCCGCTGCGATCCGACGTCGAGCGACGCCTGCGTGAGCCGCGAGTGTCGGTGCGGTGGGGCGGACGAGTGCGGCGCGCCGACGGCGTTTTGTGATGATCCGAACGATGTGTGCGTCAACTGCCGCACCGACGCCGACTGCGGGGCCGGGCGGCCGGAGTGCGTGGACAATGTCTGCGAGGCCTGCGATCCCGCCGACGACGCGGGCTGTACGGCCAACGGCGGGGCGCCTGTGTGCGACGCGGGGAGCCGGACCTGCCGGGCCTGCGGCGACGACGCCGAGTGCGCGACGAACCCCGGCAACGGGGGGCAATGCGTGGCCGGGGGCGAGTGCGAGGCCTGCGACGCGGCCGATGACGCCGGTTGCCTGGCGGGGGGGACGGCGCCGATCTGTGCGGGGAACCCCGAGTCGTGCCGCGCGTGCCAGGACAACGCCGAGTGCGCGGAGAACGGGGGCAACGGCGACATCTGCTCCCAGGCGGGGGCCAGCGACGGGGCGTGTGGCGACTGCGATCCCGCCGATGACGAGGGCTGCGCAGCCGGGAGCGCTTCGCCGGTGTGCGACGCCGACGACCAGGGGTGCCGCGCCTGCGCCGCCGACGGTGAGTGCGCGGGGAACGCCAGCGGCGGGGAGTGCATCGCGGGGGGGCGCTGCCGGCCATGCGATCCCGTCGACGATACGGGGTGCGCGTCGAACTCCGTCGAGCCGATCTGTCGGGCCATCGGGGGGGCGCAGAGCTTCAAGTGTGCCTCGTGTGAGAACGACGCCCAGTGCGCGGGCAACCCCAGCGGTGAGGAGTGCGTCGCGAGCGGGGCCGATCCGGGCGCCTGTCGGTTCTGTGATCCCGCGGACAATACGGGGTGTGGCGGCAACACGCCGGTCTGCGATGGCGACGACTACCAGTGCCGCGCCTGCGTCGATGATGGCGAGTGTGGCGCCGGGGCGTTCTGCGTCGCCGGGGCTTGCGAGGACTGCGATCCCGACGGAAACGGAGGTTGCAACCCGGCGGGGGCCATCCCGATCTGCCGCGGGGACCCCCTCGCGTGTCGAACGTGTAACGACAACGCCCAGTGCGCGGGGAACCAGAACGGCGCGGTCTGTGCGCCCGCCCACGGTTGCCGCCAATGCGATCCGGTGGACCACGATGGCTGCGACGCGGGCAGCAACGCGCCGGTCTGCGACGCCGGCAACCAGGCCTGCCGGGGGTGCGCCGACGACGGCGAGTGCGCCGGCAACGCCAACGGCGAGGAGTGCGTCAACGGCGCGTGTCAGCTCTGCGATCCCGCCGACAACGCGGGCTGCGCCGCGGGGGGCGCCGCGCCCATCTGCGACGCCGGTGACTTCGAGTGCCGAGCTTGTGCCGCCAACGGCGAGTGCGAAGGCAACGCCAACGGCAACCTGTGCACGGCGGGGGCCTGCGCGGCGTGCGCGGCCCACGCGGACTGCGCGGGACACGCCGTGGGCAACGTCTGCGAGGCCCCCGCCTGCGTCGTCTGCGCGGGTGACGCGGACTGTGTGGGTCACCCGGATGGCGAGGTCTGCGCAGGTGGAAACTGCGGGGCCGAGTGAACCCCCGGTCGCGCCTGTTTCGCGGCGTCCTCGCGCTCGTCGCCGTCGTGGGGCTGGTGGCGTGCGACACAGATGAGCCACCGCGCCTCGACCTCGAGGTCCGGGCGGGCAGTGAGACCAACGCGGTCAAGCGGTTGGTGGTCTTTCTCCGGGTCGGAGAGGGCGAGGACCGTGAGGTAGGCGCCGAGGTCTTCGATCTCGAAGCGGCGGGGGTGAACCTCGCCGATGGGGCGCTCGAGCTGGGCCTGCGCGCGCCGAGTCGGTTCTCGGGGAGGGTGTCGGTGCTGGTGGCGGGGTGCACGGGGGCGGCGAGCTGTCGGGACGATCCGGTGCAGGCGCCGGATTGTCGCTGTGACGGGGCGCTGGCTTTTGGCGTCGCGCGGGCGGGCGTGAGCGGCACGACGCAGGCCACCGTCGAGCTGTTGCCGCTGGGCCTCGGCTGCGACCGCGACGGGGACCTCTTCCCCGCGTGCTTTCGGGGCGGCGTGGCGACGGGGTGCTGCGACCTGGTCCCGGCGGATCGGACCGAGATCGCCCACGACTGCCACGACGAGGTGCGCAGCGATGCCTGTACGGGGCGGAGCTGCGACACGCGGGCGGCCCATCCGTTCAAGCCCGCGGAGCGGTCGGGGGAGGACTCGCGGGGGGAGGTGCTGTCGGCGCGACACCGCGCGTGGTGCGGGGACGGGCTGGTCAATGACTGCGATGGCGAGGCGGACAGCGAGTGCCTGCGGCTCGATGGCGACGGGGATGGGTCGGCGGACGACGACGACTGCGCGCCAGATGATCCGGCACGCTTCCCGGGCAACGCCGAGGTGTGCGGGGACGGCGTGGACCAGGACTGCAACGGCTTCGACCCACCCTGTGATGTGGATGGGGACGGGTTCATCGCCGAGCAGGACTGTGATGACCGCGACGCCGGGGTGCATCCGGGGGCCGCGGAGGTGTGCGGTGACGGGATCGATCAGGATTGCAACGGCAGCGACGAGCTCTGCTTGTCGCCCGATCTCGATGGGGACGGGCACGACTGCCCGTTCGTGAACCCGTGGGACGCCCACGCGTGCCTGGGGGGGGCCCTCGACTGCGATGACCTCGACGCGGGGGTCCACCCCGGGGCGGAGGAGCGTTGCGGCGATGGGGTCGATCAGGACTGCGACGGAGCGGACTCGCCGTGCGCCGCGGGGGACGGGGACCGGGACGGTCAGGTGGGGGTCGCCTCCGGCGGTACGGACTGTGATGACGCCAATCCGGCGGTCTTCGCGGGCGCGCCGGATCGGTGCGGTGATGGGGTCGACCAGGACTGCGACGGGTCCGACGCCGTGTGCTCGCGCGACGGGGACGGGGACGGCTGGGATGTGGGGGACGATTGCGACGATGGCGACGGGGAGGTGCTGCCGTGGGGCGTCGAGCTCTGCAATGGCAAGGACGACGACTGCGATGGGTTCGTCGACGAGGGCAACCCGCTGTCGACGGGGGAGGAGGCGCCCCTCCAGCAACCGTGTGGGGACGCCTGTCCGGGGGGGGGGCCGCCGTGTAGTTGCCACCTCGCGCCGTGGGTCTGCACGCGGCGCGACCGCGAGCAGATGGCCGGCGGGGTGCCGGACCTGGTGTGCTTGGGGGTGGCGGCGGGCGAGCTCGTCGAGGCCTGCGATGGGTTCGATGATGACTGCGACGGTGCGCTGGACGAGGGGATCCGGCGGGCGTGCTACACGGGCGGGGAGGGGACCGAGGACATCGGCATCTGCCACGGTGGAATCGAGACCTGCGACGCCCAGGCGGGGGCGGGCGCGGCGCACTACGGGATCTGTGAGGGGCAGGTCGTCGAGGACGAGGGCGAGGTCTGTGACGGGGAAGACGACGACTGCGATGGGCTGGTCGACAACGCCGATCCGGAGGGCAACCCGCTGACGCGTCGCTGCTTCCCGTACGAGGCGCCGGCGGTGGCGGGGAACGGGCCGTGTCGACGGGGGCGGCGAACCTGTGAAGGCGGGATGTTCGCGAGCTGCGTTGGCTCCGTGGGTCCGGGGGCCGAGGGGTGCAATGACGTCGACGACGACTGCGACGGCGCGACCGACGAGGGGCTGCGGCGAGGCTGCTACACCCACGACCAGGCGACACGGGACGTGGGGACCTGCCGGTCGGGGCAACAGACCTGTGCGGCGGGGGATTGGGGCAACTGCGCAGGGCAGCGCGGGCCACGAGCCGAAGCCTGTGACGGTCGGGACAACGACTGCGACGGGGGGACCGACGAGGGGGTGCTCAACGCCTGCGGGCGCTGCGGCGAGGTGCCGCGGGAGGTGTGCAACGGCGACGACGACGACTGTGACGGGGGCACCGACGAGGGCGTGCTCAACGCGTGTGGGGTAAGCGGTGCGGTGCCGGTCGAGGTCTGCAACGGGGGCGACGACGACTGCGACGGGGGGACTGACGAGGGCGTGGCCAACGACTGCGGTGGTTGCGGTGCGGTGCCGGTCGAGATCTGCAACGGCGACGACGACGACTGCGATGGGGACACCGACGAGGGCCGCATCGGGCGCGATCTGGACAACTGCGGGCAGTGCGGTCGCGCCTGCGACCGGGTCGTCTCCGACACGTGCAGCGACCAGCAACTCTGCGTGTGCGGAGACCGTCAGCGGCCGTGTGCCGGTCGATCCGACCGCTGCGTGATGGGCGAGTGCCGCTGCGGCATGGACGAGGAGTGCGAGGCGCCTCAGGTTTGTCGCGGCGAGGCCTGCGTCGACCCTTGATGAGCGCCTCGATGCTCACCGGGCTTGTCCTCGCGGTCTCGGCGGCGCCGGTCTGGGTGAAGCCGCCGCCCGCGCCGAACGACTGCGCCGGCTATTGCGACGCGATGGCGCTGCGCTGTCCGGATGTCTTCCTGGGCAACCGCGCGACCTGCCTGGCGACCTGCGAGCTGTACCCGCCGGGGGGCGCGGACATCGAGCGGCTGCGCTGCGCCGTGTACGGGCAAGCGGAGGCAGAGCCGACTCCCCAGCCGGCGCTCCCCCCGGCCGAGGACGACGAAGTGGGCCCGGTCGATGAACGCTGGTGGGACGATCACCCCCAGCTCCGTGGGGATCGGACGGTGGTGCCGGAGGGCATGGGCGCCGTCTTCGTGCCGGCGCTCTCGCGCGTCGAGCGGGGACCTCTGCTGACCGTCTACGCCCGCGGACGGTCGGTGGCGGAGGGACGGATGGGTCACCGCATCCTCCTCGAGCCGGGGCGCTACGTCGTGCGCTTCGGCGACGGGGCACGGCACCAGCAGATCAGGGTGCCGGCCCGGGTCGAGGCGGGGCGCACGACCGTCGTGCCGGAGCGCTACGGGGCCCTCGAGATCGACGTGGTCGATCCGCAATTCGTTCCCTTCCGCGGGGCCTACGAGCTCCTGCGGATGGAGACCCGCGAGGTCGTCGGCCTGGGCTTTGGGGCCGACGCGTTGCTCGGCGAGTCGCTCAAGGTCTGGATGCTCGCCCCCGGCGTGTACAAGCTCGTCCAGGCCGGCGGCACGTACCGCGACCGAACGAACTTCTCTACCGTGCGCGTCGTGCCTGGAAGCAAGACCCGCTTCGTGTTGGTGATGAACCCCGACACCGGGGACTTCGAGGGGGCCGGGCTGGTCACCGAGGAGGCCCCCGGCGACAGCGATTGGGCGTTTCGTGGGGTGCTCGGCGGGGACGTCGCCTTCCTACGGCGCGACCTCAATACCGGGCAGCCGGGGTGGTCGCTCAACCTCGACCTCTTCTTCGACGTGATGGCGCGGCTGCACACGGGCGACCATCGTTGGGCCAGTCGGCTCGAGGTCGAGGAGAGCCAGAACCGACCGGCGCAGACCGAGCGCTTCCTCAACCTCGAGGACCGGATCTTCGTCCACTCGATCTACACCTACGAGGTGGTCGATTGGTTCGGCCCATACGTGCGCGCGGGCGCCGAGATGCAGGTGTTGCCACGCACCTTGCAGTTCGAGGACGCGCGGGACATCGAGCTCGAGGACGGCAGCGTCGTCGAGCGCACAGAGGTCGAGGTCGCCACCGAGTTCTTCCCCACCGTCGAGCTCATCGAGGGCACCGGCGGGAACTTCCGCCTGTGGCGGTCACGGGCCCTGGAGGCGCAGCTCCGGGTGGGGGCCGGCGCCCGGCAACTACTGCCCACCGCCCTGAAGGTCCTCGTCGAGCGGGACGGCCCCGACCGGCTGGTGACCGTCGAGGAGGATCTGACGGAGGGCGTCGAGTCGACCGCCATCGCGTCGGCGCGGCTGACGCGGTGGGTGACGCTCAGCACCGAGTTCGACTCGCTATTCCCGATAGATCCAGATCAGAACTTCATCTTCACCTGGCGAAACCAGGCGAACCTGCGCCTCGCCAGCTTCGCCTCGCTGACCTACCGTTTCAACGCGGAGCGCAACCCCGCCAAGTTGCTCTCCGAGGACGTGCAGACCGAGCACGACGTCCAGCTCCGCTTCTCCTACACGCTGTTCTAGAAGTTCCCGCCCAGGGAGATGCCGACGTACTCGTGTTCGGCCTCGTCACGGAAGGCCCAAGCCCCCCATACGACGCCCTCGAGCCGCTCCGAGAAGAAGGAGAAGGCGAAGGCCAGGCCCGCCGTCGGAAAGAGGTCGTCGAGCAGCTCGCCGCGCGCGTCGGAGACGGCCGCGACCTCGGCGAAGGGGCTCAAGGCGTTGCGGCGGCCGAAGGGGAGCGGCATGCGCAGCTCGATGGCGCCGTCGAGAGCGTGCAGGCCCCCCAGCTCGAGGCGGTCGCCGTCCCCGAGCGGAAACTCGACGCCGATCGCCCCCGAGCTGTAGCCCCGCGCCGACGGGAAGACGCGCTGATGGGGCTGGAGACGTCCCTGGCTGTCGGCGAAGACGGACCGCAATCGCGCCGTGGTGCGCAGCACGAGGTGCTGTCCGCGGTCGGTGCGCCACAGGGGGAGGTGACCGCGCACGCGGGCCTTCAGGTTTGCCCAGTTGAAGTCGGCGCCGCGGACGGCGCGCCCGGCCCGACCCGTGAGATCGAGCTCGGCGCCCAGGTACTCGACCCGCTCGTCGTCGCGGCGCGACAGGTCTAGCTCGAGGTCGAGCCCTCCGGCGATTGTGAGCGCGTCGCCATCGAGGACCGGGAGGTCGCCCTCGGCCTGATCGGCGAAGGTCCACTCGGCTTCGGTGAAGACCACGGCTCGGAACGCGCCCTCCATGGCCTTGACGCCGAACCCACCGGACAGGTTCAGCCATTGCTCCTCGAAGCCAGCGTTGCTGCTGATGCTTCGCTCGAAGCCCAGACGCGTCACGAGGCGGCGCGTCAGGAAGTCGTCGCGCCAGCGGACGGCTTGGAAGCTGCTCTGGCCGAACACGTCGAGGCGCTGCCCGGCGCCGCGGAAGGGCTGCCCGGTCTCGAAGTGGGCGAAGTCATCGGGCCAGTGGGCGACATCGACGTTGAAGACGATGAGCTGTTGGTCGACGACATCGAAGCCGAGGGCGTCTCGCTCGACCAGGCGGAAGGTGAGGTAGACGCGGTCTGGGCTCGAGCCGGGCAAGACCTCGATATTCACGCGTCGGAACAGGCCGCTGCGACGCATCGCCTGCACGCTCGCGTCCACATCGTGCTGGCGATAGACGTCACCCGGCGCGATGGCCAGCATCTGCTCGAGCACGTCGACTCGGGTCACCCGGTTGCCGTCGAACCAGATGCGCTCGACGTTTGCCGCCGAGAGCCAGCGGATGTCGAAGGTGACGGCGCGGAGGCGGCGCCCACCGGAATCGAGCCAGGTGCGCTCCTCGACGCGGACCCGCGGATCCGGGACGCCTTCATTGCGAAGATAGGCCTTCAGACGGCGAAGGCTCTCGTCGACGAGGGCCGGGCAGTAGGGGCCGCCCCGCCTGAGCGGGAGGCCCTCGACGAAGGTCACGGGGACCCGCCGCCCCGCGACCTGCACCGGACCCGCGAGGAGGCGCACGCCTCGCTCGACGAGGTAGCGAACGGCGACCCCGCGTCGATTGGCGTCGCCGGTGGGGGCCGGCGCCTCCTGTGCTCGAACCCGGGCGCGCGGATAGCCGTCGTGGCAGAGCCGCGCGCGCAGCCGGCGCAGGTCCGACTCGACGACCTCGGGGGCGATGGGGTCGCCCGGTGAGAGTCGCGGCACGCGTGCCAGCTCCGGGGCCCCTTCGACGCGCAGCGAGGTCACCTCGTAGGGGGGGCCTCGATCGAGGTGCCAGGTGAGGGTCGTGAGGCCACCGACGTGGGCGACCTCCGGCCGGACCTTCGCCCCGCGGTAGCCGCGCGCGTCGCACCAGGCGACCAGGGTCGCCCGGTCGAGGTCCAGCAAGAAGGGGTGGTGGCGGGTGCCTGGTGCGAGGTGAAGCCCGGCGGTGGAGGCGTCGAGTCGACGGTGCCAGCGCACCGCGGCCGTGGCGTCGACCGGCGTGCCGTCGATGACGAAGCTGATGTCCGCCACGCGCCGCCGAACGCCGTCGTGGGCGAAGACCACGTGCACACCGTCTGCGTCGTGGCGTCGTCGGACGCGCAGGCTGCCCACCCCGGGCACTCGCTCGAGATCGCGGACGACCGCGGCGAGGGTGGCGTCGTCCGGGGGGCGTCCGATGGCCCGTTGGACGACCGCGCGGGCGGCGCCCGGATCGTCGGCAGGCGAGCCCTCGAGGCGCGCGGCGACGACCCGGTCCCCGGCGGCGGCCAACCCCGGCCAGAGCGTGAGCGCGATCGAGATGAGGAGCGAGCGAGCGGGCAAAGCGGGGGCAGTCTACCCGTGGATGCCCCGGGGCGCTGCGGTGACCAGCGAAGGCGCCTATGGCGAGCCCGATTCCGTGTCGTCGCGGCTCTCCGTGTTACTTTCCACCTGATGTCGATGGCCGCGCCGGCGAAGTTCGGACGCTACACCCTCCTGCACCCGCTGGGGCGAGGAGGGATGGCCGAGGTGTATCTGGCGGAGGTGGTCGGTCCGGGGACCTTCCGCAAGCGGGTGGCCATCAAGCGCCTCCTCCCTCACCACGCCGCCAACCGCCGCTTCGTGTCGATGATGCGCGACGAGGCGAAGATCGCCGCCGCCATCCGGCACCCGCACGTGGCCCAGGTCCTCGACTTCGGGGAGGTGGAGGGCCAGCACTACATCGCGATGGAGTTCATCGACGGCGTCGATCTGGCCACGGTCCTTCGCACGCTAAAGGCCGGCGACGCTCGGTTGGCCCTGGACGCGGCGGTCTATGTCGCGGCGTGCATCGCCCATGGGTTGCACGCGGCCCATACGCTGGAGCACGCGGCTATTCACCGTGACGTGAGCCCGCACAACGTCCTCGTCTCGTACGAGGGCGCGGTGAAGCTGATCGACTTCGGCGTCGCCAAGGCCACCAACAACAGCACCAAGACGAAGAGCGGCGTCATCAAGGGCAAGCTCCAATACATGAGCCCGGAGCAGGCCCAGGCGAAGGAGGTCGACGCGCGGGCGGACGTCTTCTCCCTTGGGATGACGCTCTACAAGATGCTGACGGGGCGGCTGCCCTTCACCGGGCAGAACGAGTACCAGATCTACGACCAGATCCTGCGCAAGAAGCCAGCTCGACCGAAGGCGCTCCGGCCGGAGCTCCCCGCGGTGGTAGACGCGATCGTGCTCAAGTCGCTGCGGAAGGACCCGGCCCGGCGGTTTCAGACGGCGGGTGAGATGGCGGAGGTCCTCGACCACGCGCTCGCTCAGTTGAACCCGGAGTACGGGCCGATGGCGCTGGCCGAGATGCTGGCCTCGCGCGTGCCGCGGGAGGTGGTGGTCAGCGACGAAGGGGAGGACGACTTCATCAGCTCCGCCGAGCTGGTGAGCGTGCACAGCGATGTGGAGGCGCCCGACGACGAGTCGGTGGACCGCCTCACGGCCATTCATCGCATCGACGAGGATGAGCCGGCGCTGGAGCGGACGCAGGCGCTGCCGGCCCTGTCACTGCCGAGTGACGAGCTCGATCGCGCGTTGACGGAGGCCCACGTCTCGGATCGGCCGCGACCGTCCATTCCACCGGTCGTCCGGCACGTCGTGCCCGAGGCAGGGAAGGTGCAGGTTGTCCCAGAGCACCTGAAGGAAACCTCGGACATGCAGCGCGTCACGCGCGTCACGGTCGAGTCAGACGTGACCAGCGCGCCGTCGGTGCGCACCGAGCAGCTCGTCGCGCTGCGCCGTCGTCGGGTGGGCGTCGTTGCGGCGTTGCTGGTGGTGTCGGTCGCCGGCGGCGTCGGGATCCTCGCGTTGCGGACCACCGACAATGAGGCCGGCGCCGCCGCCGATCCGGTGCACGTCGCGGTCGGGGGCGCGGTCGACGCCGCGGTCGCGCGGGACGCCGCGGTGGTCGTCGTGAGGCCCGTCGAGCGCGCCGACGCGGCCCCGGTGAGGGACGCCTCGAAGCCGAAGCCGGACGCCACGGTCGCGGCGCCCGATGCGAAGCGGTCGCCAGCCCCCAAGCCTGCCCCGAAGAAGCGCGCGCGCCGCCGGGCCGCCCGCGGCTATCTGACGGTCAACGCGCTCCCCTGGGCCCACGTCGAGATCGACGGGCGGCGCCTGAAGCGCCACACGCCCGTCCGCAGACACGCTGTCTCCGTCGGACGCCACCGCGTACGGCTCGTCGCGCCCAACGGGAAGGCCTGGGAGAGGTGGGTGAAAGTGAAGCCGTGGGCGGAGGTGAAGGTCGTCCACGCCTTCGAGCGATGAGGTCCTCCTCCATCGCGCGGGCAACAACCGTTCGAACGGGACTGGCGGACGGTGGCTGGTCGGTGTACGGGTCCTGGAATGACCGACGAAACGACCGAAGACGCCGCCGTCACGCCCCAGGACGCAGAGCCCGAAGCCCCGCCCGAGGGCGAGGGCGAGGGTCCAGCCACGCCGGACGCTGAGTCCACCGCGCACCTCGCGCCCAGGCGACGCCACGCCAAGGCGCCCGATCTCGGGCCCGCGGAGCGACCGCGGGAGCGGCGGGTGGACAACAAGGGCAAGGCCAAGGCGCGCAAGAAGCGAAAGCTCGCCAAGAAGAGCAGCCGCAAGAATCGGTGAGGCCTCGGCCCCTCCACCCCCGAGACCGTTGGGGGAAGGGCGGAGGTGAAGCATCTAGGGTCTGTCCAGCAATAAATAGGCGCCTCGCATCCACGAGCGCAGGCCATCTTCGCCCGCAGCTCGGTCGCCCAATCCTCAACGTACCTCCGGTACGCCTGCGGTTGAGCTCGGTCGCCGCGAACGAACCTGACCCACGCTCGCGGCGCGAGTCTATCTATTTATTGTTGGACAGACCCCTATAGGCCGATGCACTTCGAGATGATCTCCTTCATCACCTCGCTGGTCCCACCGCCGATCGACACCAGGCGCGCGTCGCGCCACGCCCGGGCGATGAAATACTCCTCCATGTAGCCCATCCCACCAGCGAACTGCAGGCAGCGGTCCATCACCCGGTTGGCGAGATCGGCGCAGTAGAGCTTGGCCTGCGAGATCTCCTTGGTGCATTCGATGTCGCGGTTGAACAGGTCGGCCGCCTGATAGGCGAGGAGCTGCCCGGCGTCGATCTCGGTGAGGAGCTGGACGAACTCGTGCTTCCAGACCTGGAACTTGATGATCGGTCGTCCGAAGGCTTTGCGCTCCTTGCCGTAGGCCACCGAGCGCTCCCACGCCCGGCGGGCACCCGCGACCGCGCTGATCGCCGCGACGAGGCGCTCCCCCTGGAAGTTGCGCATGATGTAGACGAAGCCGTGGTTCTCCTCGCCCAGGAGGTTGCGCACAGGGACGCGGCAGTTGTCGAAGTGCAGCTCGGCGGTGTCGCTCGAGTGGTTGCCGAGCTTCTCGAGCTTCCGACCGACGCTGAACCCCGGCGTGTCGGTGGGGAACAGCAACAGCGAGATCCCCGACCAGTTGGGCTCGGCCTCGGGGTGGGTTCGCACGGCCAACGTGATGAAGTCGGCGATCGTCCCGTTGGTGATGAAGGTCTTGGCGCCGTTGACGACGTAGTGATCTCCGTCCCGCACGGCGGTGGTGCGGATGCTGGCGACGTCGGACCCCGCCCCGGGCTCGGTCACGCCGAGGGCCGCCACCTTCTTGCCCGCGAGCGCCGGCTTCAGGAACTCCTCGATGTGGTAGTCGCTGCCGATGGCCGAGATCACCGGCGTCGCCATGTCCGACTGCACCATCAGCCCCATCGCGCTGCCCGCGAGGCCCGTCTTTGCGAGCTCTTCGGTCCAGACCACGGTGTACCAGGCGTCACCGCCCGACCCGCCGTGGGCCTCCGGGAAGTGCGCGCCGAGGAAGCCGAGCTCGCCGGCGCGCTCGAAGACCCAGCGGGGCGTCAGCCGTTGCGCCTCGAACGCCTCGATGTTCGGGACGAGCTCCTTGTCGCACCAGTCGCGGACCGACCGCCGGTACATCTGGTGCTCGTCGGTGAAGAATTGCTCGAACATCCGTGGCTCCGTGATCTCAGCCGGCGTTTCGTGGGTTCTCGATGCCGTACTTCTTCATCAACTTACGGAAGTACTTACGGTCGATCTCCGCTTCGCGGGCGGCGTGGCTGATGTTGAAGTCGTTCTTCTCGAGGAGATTGTAGATGTAGTCCCGCTCGAAGCTGGCGATCCACTTCTCCTTGGCGTCTTTGAAGGTCCCGATCGCGTCGACTCCGCCCACCGCTTGCTCCGCCGCCATCACCTGTGGGCCGAGCTGCCCCAGCCGCCGCATGTGCTCGGATCCGCGGAGGTGCTCGGGGAGGTCGACGAGCTGAATCGTGTCGCTTTCGGCGAAGCTGCACGCCCGCTCGACGACGTTGAGCAGTTCGCGGACGTTGCCCGGCCAATCGTAGGCCGTCATCGCCTCCAGCGCCGGCCGGCTCAGCGCCGCGATGCGCATCTTGCCCTCGGCGTCGCGGTTGTAGCGCCCCTCCTGAAGGAAGTGGCGCACGAGGATCGCGATGTCCTCCCGGCGCTCCCGCAGCGCGGGCAGGAACAACCGCACCACGCTCAGCCGGTAGAAGAGGTCCTGGCGGAAGCGACCCGCGCGGACCTCCTCCTCCAGCTTGCGGTTGGTCGCGGCGATCACGCGGACGTCGACCTTCATTGGTCGCGTCCCGCCGACGCGGCGCACCTCGCGCGTCTCGAGGACCCGCAGCAGCTTGGGTTGGAGCTCGAGCGTCAGCTCGCCGAGCTCGTCGAGGAAGATGGTGCCGCCGTTGGCCATCTCGAAGAGGCCCTGGCGCGCCATGATCGCCCCGGTGAACGACCCCTTCTCGTGGCCGAAGAGCTCGGACTCGATCAGGTTGTCGGGGACCGCCGAGCAATCGAAGACGATGAACGGCTTGTCCCGGCGCAGCGAGCCCTCGTGCACCGCGCGCGCGAAGACCTCCTTGCCGGTCCCCGTCTCGCCCTCGATGACGACGGTCGTGTCGGTGGGGGCGATCTTCTCCAGGATGCCGAAGACCTCCCGCATCTTGACGTTGCCGCCGATGATGGCCCCGAAGCGGTCGTTGTCCGACGGCGCGATGCGCACCTGGTCCTCGTAGCTGTTGAAGTCGAGCGTGGTCTTGCCGAGTTGGACCGTGCAGCCCGGCTTCAGGTAGCCCTCTCTGATGCGCACCTTGTTGATGAAGCTGCCGTTGGTGCTGCCCAGATCCTGGAGGACGTAGGCGTTGCCCTCCTGGTAGATGCGGCAGTGGTAGCGGCTGACGGTGTCGTCGTCGATGACGAGATCGTTGTCCTCCATCGCGCCGATCGTGACCACCGCCTGGTCGAAGATGTGCTCACGCTGGGCGCCCGCGTCGTCCTCCACCGCGAGCTTGCATTTGCGCAGATGGAGCGTCGTGCCGCCGTCCACCGCGTAGGCGATCTGGGTCGGTGGCACATAGTCGGGGAACTTCTTCGACATTTGGCCGTGTCTACAGGGGTGGAGGTGTTCGTCGAAGTGTGGACTCCAGACCCCAGCAACGTCAACGTCGCGTCTTCGCCTTCGCGGCGCGTCTGACCTAATATCCGGTTGCCATGCACGAGCATTTCGGCCGCTACATCCTGTTGGAGCGCATCGCCATCGGCGGGATGGCCGAGATATTCAAGGCCAAGGCCCCCGGTCTAGGCGGCTTTGAGAAGATCCTCGCCATCAAGCGTCTGCACCCGCGCTACAGCCAGGACGCCGACTTCATCGAGATGCTGATCGACGAGGCGCGCATCACCGTCGAGCTCTCGCACAACAACGTCGGCCAGATCTTCGACCTCGGGAAGGTCGAGGACCACTACTTCATCGCGATGGAGTTCATCGACGGGCGCGACCTGTACCGCGTGATGAAGCGGCTCAAGGACCGCCGCCTGGTCTTCCCCTTCGACGCCGCGGCCCACGTGGCGATGGAGGTCTGCGCCGGCCTCGACTACGCCCACCGCAAGAAGGACTCGCGCGGTCGGCCCCTCCACATCATCCACCGTGATGTCTCTCCCCAGAACGTCCTGCTCTCCTACGAGGGCGACATCAAGATCGTCGATTTCGGCATCGCCAAGGCCGCGCTGCGCGCCTACGAGACCGAGTCGGGCATCATCAAGGGCAAGTTCTACTACATGTCGCCGGAGCAGGCGCGCGGCGAGACGCTCGACCATCGGACCGACGTCTTCAGCTTGGGGATCGTGCTCTACGAGACCCTCACAGGCGAGCTGCTCTACAAAGACGACGACGAGATCACGTTGCTCAGCCGCGTGCGCCGCGCGGAGATCGAGCCCCCCAGCCGGGTCCGGCCCGACCTGCCGCCGGAGCTCGAGGCGATCGTGATGAAGGCCCTCGCCCGCGACCGCGAGGACCGGTATCCATCGGCGCAGCACATGCAGCGCGACCTCGGGCGGTTCCTGCGGAACATCGACGCCGTCAATTCGAAGGCGCGGGTCGCCGGCTTCATGCGCGAGCTGTTCCTGGAGGAGGCTCCGGACGACGGCCGGGAGAGCGCCCAACTCCTGCAGGATCGCGGCCACTTCGTCCAGGACCGGCGCTCCGTCATCTCCGTCGCCAGCTTCGAGGACGGCGAGGACGAGACCGCCGTCGAGGCCTCACTCGACAGCGCCGAGCGATCGAAGTTCGAGTCCGACTTGATGTCCCTCCACACCGGCGACATCGTCCTGGTACCCGACGGCGAGGACGAACAGCCGTGGTCGAATCCCCTCGACCACGTCGCCGCGGGGCCGGCCCACGACTCGATCGAGCTGCCCACCGCCACCGACGACCCCTTCGAGGCCGAGGACACGCGCGCCTTCGCCGGGCGCCCACGGGCTGGCGGATCCTCCGCCGCGCCTCAAGCCGGCGTGGTCCCGCAGCACCACGCGCCGGCCCCCGATCCCCAGGCCTTCGCGGCGATGCCGACCCCCGTCCCCGCGGCGCGCCCGGTGCCCGTGCCGGCGGCGCGTCCGGTGCCCGTGCCGGCGGCGCGGCCGGTGTCCATCGGCGACGACGGCTTCAATCAGCAGCCCACCGTGATCGTGCCCGCCGACGCGGGGAAGGAGGGGGCGCAGCCCTCGGGGCGTCGGGCCGAGACTCCGCTCGCGACGCCGATCTCCGGTGATCGCGGGCGCTCGCCCATTAGCCGGCAGCAGCTCCTGATGGGCGCGATCGTCCTCGCCGTCCTCCTCACCACCGTGGTGGTCACCTCGCTGATGCTCGACGACGGACCGAAGGAGGTCGCCGGCGCGGCGGCGGGGGAGGCGGCGGAGCCCGCCAAGCTGACGATCCCGCAGCAGGCGACCCTCCGCATCAACTCCTTCCCCTCCGGCGCCGACGTCCGGATCGACGAGAAGTGGCTCACGCCCGAGACCACCCCGACCACCGTCGAGGTGGCCGCGGGCCGCACCGTGAAGGTCCGGGTCGCGCTGAAGAACTACAAGTCCTATGACACCGAGCTGACCATGGAGCCGGGGCAGCGCCGCGAGATCGACGCACGCCTCGAGAAGGAGCGAGGTACCATCTCGGTCGGGTCCCGCCCCTCGGGCGCCCGGGTCTTCGTGGACGGCCGCGACGTGGGGCGCACGCCCTACACCGCCGCGGACGTCTCGGTGGATCGACCGGTGCGGGTGCGCGTCACCAAGTCCGGCTTCGAGCCGTACGAGACGGTGGTCGACTGGACGGGCGGTCGCGAGCAGAGCCTGGAGGTGCCCCTCGAGCCCGTCGCCATCGATCCCCCACGTGTGGCCGCAAAGCCCGCGCCGCGCGCGCGCCGGCGCTCGAGGCCAGCGCCCAAACCGCGCACGCGCCGCGTCGTCTCGCGGGACCGAGACTCGAGCCACCGGAGCCGGAGCCGGCGGCGGGACCGGGACCGGGACGACCGCCGTCGTAGCCGGGCCGACGACGGAGATCGCCAGTCGGGGCTCGGCTACATCAGCGTCACCGCCCGCCGCTGGGGATCGGTCTTCCTCGACGGGAACCAGATCGCCCTCGAGACGCCGCTCATCAAGTACCGGGTCTCCGCGGGGCGCCACGAGGTGCGAGTCTGCTACGGCGGCGACCGCTCGAATTGCAGCACAACCAAGCGCGTCAGCATCTCCCGTGGCAGCACGAGCATCGTCAAGTTCTGAATGGGCCCGGCGGGTGTCGTTGGCCCTCGCGCTGTGGTCGGTCGGCTGCCAAGGCGACTCCGTGCCGGCGCGGATCGATCTCGCTGTCCGTGGTGGTCCGGTCGGCACGGTTCGCGTCGGCGAGCAGTCCGCCGACCTCGTCCCGCGCGGCGTCGCCCGCCTGGTCGATGTCGGCGAGGGGCCCTACACCGTCCACCTCGACCTCGCCGACGAACGGCTGACCTTGCTCGAGGTGCCCGGCCCCGAGCTGGACCTCGCGTTCTTCGCCCCTACGCCGCGCTCACTCATCGACCAGCAGACCGATCTCTGCTTCGAGCCGAACCCCCGCGAGGGCTTCGAGGTCGCGGCTTTCGACGGCGCGCTGCGGCTGCCCGTCACCGACGACGATGGTCTCTGCGTCAGCGCTCCGCTCGACCGGCCGGTGGAGGTCGTCGCGCTGTGGCGGAGCGGCGCCGCCCTCGCCCGGCCCCACTTTGCGCGGCGTTCCATCGAGTCGGTGCGCCGGACGGCGGTGTGGCCGATCGAGCCCGACGCCGCCCTCGACGAGCGGCTGGCGATCGCCATCGACGGGACGCCGCCAGCGACCATCACCGTGGAGCTGACCTTCGACGACGTGCGCACCGGGCTCCTGGTCGGCGGTGGTCTCGCGACCCCCGGCAACGCCGTCGGCGTGCCGCGCCCACCGCCGGGCCCCCACACCGAAGGGCTCGCGCTGCGCGTCGAGGCCGGCGCGCGCGCCGTCGGACAGCGAGAGCGGGTCGCCGAGATCGCGCTCCAGGTCCCTCTCGACCGCGACGGCGTCACCCTGGCGTGGCCGGCGCGGGTCCTGGCCTCTCCGGCACCGCGGGTGGCGGAGTCGGCCCTCCAGATCCGGCGCGAGCCACCGCTGGTCTGGGGCCCCGATCTGGCGGACGCCTCGTGGCTCGAGATCTCCCTGGAAGCCGACGACGGGTGCACCCGGCGTCGTTGGCGCGTCGTCACGCCGGCGTCGTCCGGGGCGTTGGCGTTGCCAGAGTGGCCCGAAGGAGACGGCGACCCCCTCGCGGCGCCGATTCTGCGAGGGCGCCTCTCCAGGGTCGACATCGTCGGCCGTGAATACGCCGAGCTGCTCGCGCCCGGGGCGCCCTCCCCCGTGACGCGCGCCGTCGCCGCCCGGGTCGCACGACGCGCGGCAGTTGGCGCCTGGCGCGGCGGTCCCCCCTCCTGCGAGGCCGATCCCCGAGCGGGCGTCTACGCCCTCCACGTCGGCGACACGTGCGAGCCCTTCGGCGCGGCCCCCCGCGTGCTCATCGGCCGCTGCGGCGCCATCGTCGGCCTGGACCGTGAGGCCAGCGCCTACCTCGGCTGCCGCCGCCTCGATGGGGACGCGGCGCGGGGGTCCGGGGAGACGTGGTGGGTCACCGGTGACGAGGACGGTCTGGACATCACCCGCCCCGACGGGGTGTTGCGGCTGGTCCCCCTCGACATCCCGTCCGGTGTCGCCGCCCCCGCGGCGATCCTCGGCGATTGGTTCGAGTTGGTGGGCACGCGCGAGCGCTTCGACCGCCACGAAGGGCAGAGCCTGGACGGAGGCCCCGTACCGTTCGTGACCGGGACGGCGGGTGAGGGCCCCTGGCTCCATGTGGACGCCTCGGGCCGCTTCGAGCTCGAGGCCGGGGCGCTTTCGTTGAGCGCGCAGATGGTCGAGTTCGATGGTCTGTGCGGCACCCTGTTGGCCGTCGCGAGCCCATGCCGCGACGCGCCGCGCATGCTCACGATGTGCCTGGAGGACGAAGGCCTGGCCTTCGAGGAGCGCGCCGCGACGGACGAGGAGACCGACGAGGTCCGAATCTACCGGCTGGGGCGCTAGCGCGACGCGGCGCGCTGCACCGTCTTGGCCTCCCTACTCGTCCACGAAGACGAAGGGCAAAAGCGCCAGCGGGGTCGCGCTCTCGTAGGTCAGGAGCGGCAGGTCGAGCACGCGGCGCAGCGGCTCGGGGAGCGTCGCGGTCTTGACGTCCTCGCCCAGCGCGCGGCGCGCCCACGCGGCGATCCTCCCCAGCGGGTTGGTGGGTATCCCCCCCAGGCCGCCCGCCTCGGGGCGCACGACGAGCCGGTAGTCGCCGTGGCCGAAGCCCGCCGCGCGTGCAGCGAGATCGATGGCCGTGAGGAACCCCGCGGGGCGGTCCACCAACCCACAGGCCCGCGCCTGCTGACCGGTCCAGACGCGACCGCGGGCCAAGGGCCCGACCTGTGCTTTCGACAGGTTGCTGCGGCCGTCGGCGACGCGCTCGAGGAAGAGGTCGTAGAGGGTGTCCATCGCCTTGCGCACCGCGTCGCGTTCGTCGTCGGTCCAGGAGGTGGCGTCGCTGAGCAGGCCGGCGCGCTTCCCGCGCAGGAAGACGGCCTTGTTCAGCCCCAGCGTGTAGTAGAGGCCCGAGAGGTCGAACTTGCCCGTGAAGACGCCGATGCTGCCGGTGATGGTGTCCGGCGAGGCGAGGATCTCTCGGCCGGGCGCCGCGACGTAGTATCCGCCCGAGGCGGCGACGTCGCCCATGCTCACGAACAGAGGCTTTGCCTCGGCGAGGCGCGTGAGCTCGCGCCACATCGCGTCCGCCGCGGTGACGGATCCGCCGGGGCTGTCGATCCGGAGCACCACCGAGCGGACCGACGAGTCCAGGCGCAGGGCGCGCGCCGCCTCGATGAAGGTCTGCGCGCCGGTGCTGGCGGCGCCCGTGAAGGGGTTCACGACGGAGCGACCGTCGGTGATGTTGCCGATCGCGTAGAGGACGCCGACCGCGGGCAGCACGCCCCAGCGCGGATCACGCTCGTCGAGCAGCTCCTGTGCCCGCTCGAATCGGACGCGCTCGCCGAAGGCTTTGCGCATGACCTCGTCGAACTCGTCGTAGTGCACGACCTCATCGACGAGGCCCGCGTCGACGGCGTTGTTGGCGGTGTAGGGGCCCTCGTCGATCATCGCCCGAGCGCGCTGGGGGGTCATCCCCCGACCCCGGGCGATGTGGCCCACCACGCGGTCGTAGATGTCGTCCATGAGGCTGTCTTGCACCTGCCGCGCGGCACGCGACGGGCCCTTGCGGGTGAACAGCTCAGGCGCGGTCTTGTAGTCGCCGACGGCGACGAACTGGGCCTTGATGCCCAGGCGGTCGAAGAGCTCACCGGCGTAGAGCAGCTCGCCGCGCATCCCCGTCAGCAGCAGGCCCCCGGCGGGGGCGGTGTAGATGCGATCCGCGGCGGCGGCCACGCTGAAGCTTCGGGTGTCGCCCACCGGCAGCCAGGCGTGCACCTCCTTGCCGGCGGCCCGCAGCGCTCCGACGGCCTCGCGCAGCTCCGCCGCCTGGGCCCATCCGAGATCGGTGTCGCCGAAGGAGAGCAACACCGCCGTCACCTCCTCGCGCCGCTCCAGGGCCCGCAAGGTCAGCAGCAGGTCGAGGAAAGGGGTGCGCGGCTCGGTGCTGAACAAGGGCGCCGGCGCGTACTCGGCGTCGGACTTCACCGCGACCTCCACCACCAGCGGTCGGGGCAACAGCTCCGGCATCGGCTCGGTGTGCGAGCGCATCCGCACCGTCGCCGAGACCCCGCCGCGCTCGCCCGGCGTGGCGAAGTCCGGCGCGAAGTAGAAGACGCCGGCGCCGAAGTGGCCCACATCGGCGATCCCGACCATGACCTGATGGCTGCGGTCCGCCGCGCTGGTGCCCGTGCTGTCGTAGCGCCCCACCAGGGCGAAGGTGCCGAAGAGGCGGAACAGCACGCGGCCACCGAAGTTGAGCTTGTCGTCCCCCTCCTCCGCGAGCCGCATCGTCCCCGTCATCTGCAGCCGCTCCGTCCCCGGGCGCAGGGCCACCGCGGCGCTGTACGACCGCGACAGCGTGGCCGCGTCCCGGCTCGGACGGTCTTCCTTCGCCTCCCGCCCGCCCAGGACGGGCGTGTTGAAGTCATTGATCGCCACCCCCCCCGCGACCCATCGCCAGGGCCGGATCTGGAGGCCGAAATCCCAGGTGTCGATCCCGTCCAGGGCGGGGTCCTCGTCGGAGGAGAAGGTGTGCCAGGCCAAGCCCATCGACAGCGCCTCCGAGAGCCGCAGCGCGTGGCCCCACGAGACCTTCACCGGGCCGCTGCTCTGAGCCCCCGGCGGATCGAGGAACTGCACGCCCAGCCCCGTGTGGTACGGGTCGATCGCGCCCAGCGCGAGGAAGAGAGAGTGCCCCTGGCCGGGGCGGTCCTCGCTGCTGCTCGTGAAGGTGTAGCCGAGGTCGAATGCGTCCCCGAAGCCGAGCCCCGCGGGGTTGAACTCGACGGCGTCCGCGTGGGTTCCGGTGGCGACGTCGTCGAAGGGCTGGAGCACCCCCCCCAGGGCCCGCTGCTGGGCGGTGGCGTGGGGAGCGGCGAGCGCGAGGGCGACGAAGAGGGTCGTGGGTGCTGACTTCATGCGGCCTGGATGATGCGCCGAGTTGGGGCGTCAGCTCAACAGCGCTGCGGTGACGCCGTCCCCGCCCTCGTAGCGGTCGCCGCGGCGCTGGTCGCGGACGTAGCGCGAGGTGCGCAGGAAGTCGCGGACCGCCTTCTTCAGCGCCCCCGTCCCGTGGCCGTGGATGATGAAGGCTACCGGCTCGTCCTTCTCATAGGCCGCGTCGAGGAATCGCTCGACGGCCTCGAGGGCCTCTTCCACACGCTGTCCGCGGACGTCCACCGTATTGTGGGGGGCCTGGGGCGGGGCGTCGTCCCAACTCCCCGTCCGTTTCGCTGGCTCGGGGCTTCGCTTTGGCTTCTTCTCGACCACCGCGGGGCCCTCGCGGCCGTGGCGCAGGTCGCTCGCCTCGACGGTGGCCGTGAGGATGCCCGCCCGCACCTTGCAGCGCCCGCGGTTGTCGGGCTCGGCGAGCAGCTCCGCCTCGACCCCCAGGGAGACGACCCACACCTTCTGACCCGGCCGCAGCTCCCGCGCGTCCGGCGCGGGCCCCGCCGCGAGCTGCTCGCTGCGCTGCTTCGCCTCCGCCAACTCCGCCACGACCTTCTCTGCGCGCGAGTGGGCCTTCGTGAGGAACGCGCCATCGGTGCGCTTCGAGGGGTCTCGAACCTGGCGCTCGAGGCGTCGAACCTCGTCGCGCAGGCGCCGGGCCTGTGCCAGCGCCGCGTCGCGCTCCTTGGCGAGGCCCACCCGCAGGCGCTCACGCAGCTCGTCTTCGCGTTGCTCCACCCGCGCGCGGGCCGACGCGATGCGGGCGCGCTCGGACTCTATCTCGTCCCGCGCGTTCTGCGCCGCCTGCCGTTGGGCCTCCAGGCGCTCGATGGTCGCCTCGAGGCGCCGCTGCTGGGGCCCCGTCAGCGCCGCCGCCCGGTCGACGATCGCCGCCTCGAGGCCCAGCCGGCGCGCGGTCTGGAGCGCCGAGGACGCGCCCGGGACGTCCAGCGTCAGGCGGTAGGTGGGGACGCGCCGCTCGGGATCGTAGCCGACCGCGCCGTTGCGGAAGCGATCGTCGTCGAAGGGGAGCACCTTGAGCGACTCGTAGTGCGTCGTGACCAGCACCATCGACTCGCGCTCGGCGAAGGCCTCGAGCAGCGCTTGCGCCAGCGCCGCGCCCTGGATCGGATCGGTGCCCACCGCCAGCTCGTCGAGGAGCACCAGGCTGCCGGGCTCGGCGGCCTCGAAGATGGCCAGGATGTTGGCGATGTGCCCGCTGAAGGTCGACTGCCCGTCGTCCAGGCTCTGCTCGTCGCCGATGTCGGTGAACACGCCCGGGACCCGTGGCACCCTGGAGCCCGGGGCCGCCGGAATGTGTAGCCCGCACAGCGCCATGAGCGTGCACAGCCCGGTGGTCTTGACGGCCACCGTCTTCCCGCCTGTATTGGGCCCCGTCACGACCAGCACGCGGTGGGGCGGCGCCAGCGCGATGTCGTTTTCGACCACGTCTACGCCCGCCAGGCAGAGCAGCGGGTGGCGTGCGGCCTTCAGCGCCAGGGCGGGATCGTCGGTGACCACCGGCTCGGAGGCTTCGAGCTCTACCGAGAGGCGCCCCGCCGCGAGCGCCAGATCCAGCTCGGCCAGCGCGAGCTGGGCGGCCCGGATCTCCTTGGCGTACCCGCCGACCTCCTTCGAGAGTCTCGTGAGGATGAGCCGAATCTCCCGCTCCACGTCGGCCTGCGCCATGAGGAGGCGGTTGTTGGCGTCCACCACCGCCTGCGGCTCGATGTAGACCGTCTGCCCCGTCGCCGACCAGCCGTGGACGATGCCCGGCACGTGTCGTTTGTGCCCCGAGCGGATGGGGAGCACGTAGCGGTCCTCGCGAATCGTGTAGTAGTCGTCCTGGAGGAGATCGTTGTAGGCCGGATCGGAGAGCAGGCCATGGACCCGCTGCTTGAGTTGCTCGTGGAGCTGCGCGACCCGCGTGCGCAGATGCCCGAGCTCGCCGCTGGCGCTGTCGAGGACGGCGCCGTGCTCGTCGAAGCTGTCGAGCAGGGCGCGCCCGAGGCTCGGCAGATCGCAGAGCCGCTCGCCGATGGCGCCGAGGTGCGGCGCGTCGGCGTCTGCGAGGTAGCGGATGCACCGCGCCGAGGCTTCCACCAGCACACCGACCGCCCGCAGCACCTCCGGATCGAGGACGGCGCCGCGCGCCGCCAGCCCCAGCGGCTCGCGCAGGTCCGGCGCGTCCCCCACCGGCGGGACCCGCCCCGCGTCCACCAACCCGCGGGCCTCCGTGGTGCGGGCCAGGCGGTCACGCAGCTCACTGGAGTCCGCCGCGGGGGCCAACGCGAGGGCCGCGTCCATCGCCACGGGGCCGCGACAATGCTCGCCGAGGCGCGCGAGGAGGGCGTCCCACTCGAGGTGGCGCCGCGTCTTCGTCGGGACCCGCGTGCTCATGCGGCGCATCCTGGCGACCCGCGATGAGCGGCGCAAGGCCCCGCGTCGCTGTCAGCCGCTGCTTGTTGGGTGACGCCGTCCGCTACGATGGCCGCCACAAGCACGACCCCGCGGTCTGCGCGCTGGGGGCGATCTTCGAGCTGCTGCCGCTGTGCCCCGAGGTCGAGCTGGGTATGCCCGTGCCGCGCCCACCCATCGACATCGTGGGGCGGCGGCTCCTCGATCCGGCGGGACGTGACTGGGCTCCCGAGATGCGGGCCTGGGGACAGGCCCACCTCCGTGGATTGGCGCCGACGGACGGCTTCGTGCTGAAGCGAGCGTCCCCGAGCTGCGGCCCGGACCGCGGTGGGCTCTATGCGCTCCAGGTGAAGGCGCGCGCGCCGGAGATACCTCTCGTAGACGAGACCGGCGTTGACGACGCCTTCGTGCGGGCCGTCTGTGCGACCTTCACCGCACGCGCGGGCGTACCGATCGTTTTGCGAACGGTGCGGGAATTGCTTGAGCTCTCGCATGTTGCAGGAACGAACCGATAGAGGGTCATGAGCCGCACGCAACTCACCTGCCTCCTCCTGGCGCTGGTCAGCCCGGCCTGCGATGGCACCGGGACCGCCGCAGACGACGGTGGTCCGAGCCTCGGCGACGGTGGCCTCCGGGGCGACGGTGCCGCGCGCGACCCGAACCGCCGCGACCCCGACGCGGCGCCGCCCGAAGAGGAGGGGCCGCAGATCAACTCGATCATCCCCAACCGCGGTGACGTGGCGGGTGGCGCCTCGCTGCGCGTTGTAGGCAGCGGCTTCCGCCCGGGGACCCAGGTCAAGCTCGGGGCGCTGACCTGCCAGGACCCCGAGGTCGTCAGCGAGTTTCGGATCGAGTGCACGGTCCCCCCGAGTGACGCCCCCGGCACCCTGAGGGTCGTCGTCCGCTGGGCCGAGGGCGGCAAGCCGGCGGTGGTGGAGGACGGCTTCACCTACTTCCGCCCGGTCGAGCTGCACGCCGTCGAGCCGGGGCGCGGTCCCGCCCGAGGCGGCGAGGAGGTGATGCTCGAGGGTCGCGGCTTCGTCGAGCCGACCCTCGTCTACTTCGGAGAGGTGCAGGCGACGACGGTCGACATCCGCAACCCGAACCGCATGTTGGTGGTCACGCCGCCCGGCGTCGCCGGCGAGACGGACGTGGTCGTACGCAACGTCAACGGCGACGCACGCCTCGCCGACGGCTACACCTACCTCGAGCAGCTCGCCGTCGCCGATCTCTCTCCGCGCTGGGGCTTCGCCGCTGGCGGCGAGGAGGTGACGCTCTCGGGATCCGGGCTCTCCGAGGCGACGGACGTCCTCTTTGGCGGCGAGGGCGCGCGGGTGGTGGCCAGCGAGCTCGACCGCGCGCGGCTGCGGGTCTCGACCCCTGCCCACGCCGCCGGATCGGTGACGGTGGAGGTCAACAACGCCAACGGCGAGTGGTCGTCGGCGCAGGCGTTCCTCTACGTCGAGCGCGCGGGGGCCGGCTTTGGCATCGACGGCGTCGTACCGTCCCGCGTGCCTTCGGTCGGTGGGGCCCGCTTCCTCGTCGGAGGCCGCGGCTTCGGCCCCGACACGCGGGTCCTCGTCGACGAGGCCCTCGTGCCCTGCGACGTCGAGGCGCCGGCGGTCTTGAGCTGTCTGGCGCCCCCCCACGACCCAGGCTCCGCCGACGTCGCGGTGGTCGATGGTGAGCGGCGTGATGAGCTGGCCGACGCGCTGACGTACTTCCACGACGTACAGATCCTCGATCTCCGCCCGGGCCGCGGCTCGGTGGCGGGCGGCACCCTCGTCGAGCTGTTGGGGCGCGGCTTCGATCCGGGCATGGCGCTGACGCTGGACGGCAACGCCATGAGCGATCTGACGGTAGAGGATGGCGGGGAGCGGGCGTTTGCTCGCACGCCGCCGGGGCGGCCTGGGCTGGCTACGTTGCGCATCGAGACGCCCGACGACGTCGAGTTGCTCCCCGATGCCTTCGAGTACTTCCGCCCGACGAGCCGTTTCGGCGGTATCTGGGGCGATCCGATCGACCGCACCGTCAACGTGACGGTCCTCAACTCCTGCGACGGCACGCCGCTGGTGGAGGCCCACGTGGTGGTCGTGGATCTGACGGACGGCGACCGCTTCGAGGCGCGCACCGACGGTCTCGGACTCGCGACGGTCTCCGACCTCGATCTCCAGGCGCCGGTCGCCGTCACCGCGGCACAGGTCGGCTTCGACGTCACCACCTTCGAGCGGGCGACGGCCGAGAACGTGACGATCTACCTGTTCCCGCTCGCGGGCTGTGGAGACGGGGGAGGGGGGGGCGATCCGCCGCCGATGGTTCGGGTCTCGGGGACCATCATCGGGATCGATGACGTCCCGAAACCACGCGGGGACGGCCAGGTGCTCGCGGCCTTCGTCGAAGCCAGCCACACCTCGTTGTACAACCGGTGGAACCAGCCGTTCCCCGACCACCAAGGCGTCTTGCTCGAGGACGGCGCCTTCGAGATCACCATGTTGCCGGGGGAGCGCGCGATCGTGGTCACGGCGGCGTGGGTCGACGGCGACCAGCTCCGCGACTACCTCGACGGAAACCGCGGCATCTACGAGCAGCTCCGGGGGAGCGTGACGCCGAAGCGGATGGGGGTTCAGCGCTTCATCAGCGCGAGCCCGGGGGAGGTCGTCGAGGGGCTCGAGATCCACCTCGACAAGTCCCGTGACCTGACGGTGCCGGTGACGCTGGACAACCCGTCGGGCGGGATCCCGGGTACCCCTGACCTGTACCGAGCCACGCCCTACATCGACTTCGGCCCCGAGGGCTATTGGGAGCTCGAGAGCATGGCCGAGGGCAACTCGCCGCTGCTCGAGACGGTCTACATGCCGACCCTCGAGGAGTGGGACGACGACATCGAAATCCAGTGGCAATCGGTGGCGCAGGCCAGCGAGTCCTTGACCGGCTTCCCCTACACCGAGACCTTCGAGCGGTCCGACGACTTGTCCGAGGGCGTGGTGATCGGCCCGTGGGTCGGCACCGCCGAGTTCACCCAGCCCCTCGATGGCGACGCGCTGGGGGAGGACGCCCTCGTCGAGTGGCAGGTCCACCCCGGCGTCGACGGCCCGACGGTCCCGGCCCACATCCACCTCGTGCAGGTCGACACGCGGGAGAACCGCTGGACCTACTTCGTTCCGGGCGCTGCGGCGCGCTACCAGTTCCCGTCGCTGCCCGCGGCGCTGGACGACCCGCTCCAAGGCGATATTCGCCTCACATTGGTGTCGATCCTGGTCGACGGCGCCTTCGACTACGACGACTTCGGCTATGGCGACATCGGCTTCGGAAGTCGGCAGTCCTACAGCGTCACGCAGATCCGCGTCGTGCCCTGACGAAGTCCGGTGTAGCCTCGTCGCGTGCCCCGTGGACGGGGGGAGACGCCCGATGCGACAGGTCTGGATTCCACGAATCGGTGCCCCGGAGGTCTTGGAGATCCGCGAAGCGCCGGACCCCTCGCCGGGGCCGGGCGAGGTGCGCGTCCGGGTCGCCGCCGCGGGGATCAACTTCGCCGACATCATGGCGCGGATGGGCCTCTACCCAGACTCGCCGCCGCTGCCGTGCGTCGTGGGTTACGAGGCGTCAGGCGTCATCGACGCGCTGGGCGAAGGCGTGGATGGGCTCGCGGTCGGCCAGCGGGTGCTCGCGCTCACCCGCTTCGGGGGCTACAGCGACACGCTGGTGGTCCCCGCTGGCCAGATCGCGCCGCTCATCGACGAGGTGAGCGACCACGCCGCGGCGGCGATCCCCGTCAACTACCTCACGGCGTGGCTGATGTTGGTGAAGCTCGGCGCGGTCTCCGAGGGCGACACGGTCCTGGTCCACGCCGCGGCCGGCGGCGTCGGGCAGGCGGCGCTCCAGATCTGCCTCTGGAAAGGGGCGAGGGTGATCGGCACCGCGAGCGCCCCCAAGCACGACCGGCTACGGGAGGCGGGCGTCGCCCACTGCATCGACTACCGCAACCAGGACTTCGAGGTGGAGGTGAAGCGCTTCACCGACGGCCGCGGGGTCGACATCGCCCTCGACGCCGTGGGCGGGAGGTCGTTCTCGAAGAGCTACCGCTGCCTCAACAGCCTGGGCCGCCTCTTCTGCTTCGGCGCCTCCAGCATCGCCCCGGGCCAGAAGCGCTCCGTTCTCCAGGCGATCCGCACCTACGTCTCTCTGCCCAGCTTCAAGCCCCTCGATCTGATCCAGACCAACCGTGGCGTCCACGGCGTGAACCTCGGACACCTCTGGCACCGCGCGGATGATCTCACGGAGATCTTGCGGGCGATCGTCGGGCTGGTCGAGGCGGGGCGCTTCGCCCCGGTCGTGGACGAGACCTTCAGCTTCGACCGCGCCAGCGACGCCCACGCCTACATCCAGGCGCGGAAGAACTTCGGCAAGGTGCTGCTCACCCCGTGATGTCAACGCGAAGCGGGGTGCTGGGCGTCTTCGTCTGGCTCGCGGTGGGTGGGTGCGACGACGGGGAAGTCGCCAGCGTACCCGAGATGTCCGTCCTCCCGGACGCGGCGCCGGACGCCCCCTTCGTACGGGACGTGGCGCCGGACGCCCCCTTCGTACGGGACGCGGCGCCGGACGCCCCCTTCGTACGGGACGCGGCGCCGGACGCCCCCTTCGTACGAGACGCGGCGCCGGATGGGCCCGTCGCAGGTGACTCTGCACCGGACGTAGCCGCCCCGGACGCGGCGCCGGATGTGCCCGTCGCAGGTGACTCTGCACCGGACGTAGCCGCCCCGGACGCGGCGCCGGATGCATCGACGCCGGACGCAGCGTCCGACGCCGCCGTCCCCGATGCGGGTCCTCCGCGCACCTGGTACGTCGCGGCGGCGGCCGCCGAGGCGGGCGACGGCAGCGAGGCGTCACCGTTCCCCACGGTTGGCGCGGCGGTCGAGCGCGCCGGCCCCGGCGACACCATCCTCGTCGCCGCCGGACGTTATCCCGAGCGCGTCAGCCTCGAGCAGCCGGGCGTTCGAGTGGCGGGGGGCGCCGGCGCGACGTTGGTCGGCGATGGCGAAGGCGACGCGTTGGCGTTGCGCGCCGACGGTGTTGTGGTCTCGGCCCTCGCCGTCGAGGCCGGCGGCGCGCGGGTGGGCGTGCGGCTCAACTGCGACGACTGCGCCCTGCGGGACTGTGAGATCAGTGGTGCGCGGGGCCCGGCGGGTGCCCCCGGCCAGTCGGGGCGCTCGGCCTTCGGGGTGCGCATCGACGGTGGCGCCCGCGTCCGAGTCGAGGGCTGCACCATCTCCGACATCGTCGGTGGGGCGGGAGGCGACGAGACCGAGGAGCGCCGGGCGCGGGCCGGCTCACTCGCGGCCGGCATCTACGCCGTCGACACGGTGGATCTCCTGCTGTCCGGCAACGTCCTCAGCGGGTCGGTGGGCGGGATGGGCGGCGCAGGTGAGCCGCCGGGCCCCGCGGGCAACGGAGAGCAAGTCCTGGTCGCCGACTCAACCGGCGCGGCGTTGGTCGAAAACGTGGTGCGCGAGGTGGACGCTCCCGGCCGCGGCGTCGGGCTATGCGTCCTCTCCTCCAACGCGACCCGCAGCGCTTTCAACGACGTTCGAGGCGTCCGCTCGGCCACCGCGGCGAGCGGAATCCTGCTCTTGTTCACCGATGACCACCGCTCGACCAACGACCTCGTGGCCGACGTCAGTGGGGCGACGGCGGGCGGAGTGCGGATCGACGGGGGCGAGGCGGTCGTCCTCCGGCACCTCACGGTGCGCGGGGTGGAGTCGGAGGGCGAGGGCGCCGCCGTCCTCGTGGATCGCGGCGCGGTGGAGGTGCGCGACTCGATCCTGGTCGACGCCCCCGCGGCGCTGGTCGGGGCCGCCCCCGAGGACGCCTCGATGGCGCACAGCCTCAGCTTCGGGCTCCTGGGCGAGACGCTGGTGGAGGCGACCGACGGCGGGGGCAACCTCTCCGCGGATCCGGCGTTCGTGGACGCGGAGGCGGGGGATCTCCGGCTGAGGGCCGACTCACCCGCCGTCGACGTGGCGGATCCCGACGCGCCCTGCGAGCTGGAGCCGCCGCCAGCGGCGGGCGCCTGCCGCGCGGATCTCGGTCACACCGGCAACACCGCTGACGCCCACGGCAGGTGATCCCACGAGGTCAACGGGGTCTGGCGAAGGCGCGCGCGGGATCCGTCGCCGCGACTCGGGCGCCGACCTTCATAACCGCGTAGGGCCAGGCGCCCTTCGTGTTGAAACCGGGGAGCTTGGGCCGCGGCACGAGCTCACCCCACTGCCCCTCCAGCCAAAGGGCGCAGGCCGCTGCATCGGGGGGGCACAGCGCGCGGACCCGGTCGAGCAGGGAGATGGAGAGCCCGCCGTCGTCGAGCGTGAGGGCGATGGCGTCCTTCGGCAGATGGCCGGCGTCGGTGGCGATGAGGCCGCCGCTGAGGCCGAGTCGGTGCTCGTCGGTGAAGCGCACCACCACCGGCAGCTTCAAGCGGCGCGGCGGCGCGTTCGCGTCGTCCCGTAGCCAGGCCAACAGCGCCGGGGCCGGGGTGATCGGCGGCCCCGCCTCGAAGGCCGCCGCCGGGCCCGGCTGCCCCTGCGCAGCCGCCCCGCACCCGACGAGGAGCAACGCGAGAAGACCGCGGCCGGAGTTCACTCCGAGCCGCCGTCGATCGCGGCTCGCACCAGCTTGAACAGGGCCCGCGCGGCCTTCGGGCTACCCCCCCGTGACCGCTCCTTGAGCGCCTGGCGTCCCAGCATCCGCAGTCGTTGGCGGTCGGCTGTGGGGTGCTCCGCGTGGAAGGCGTCGAGGGCCGGATCGCCTTCTTCGATGATACGCGCTCGCCAGCTCTCCGCGGCGTGTAGCGCGCTGACGTCCGCCGATGCGCCCTGCTCGGCGCCGTCGAGGGCAGCGTTGATCGGTCCGTGCTCGACGCCGCGTAGCAGCCGGCCGATGTAGCGCACCTCTCGTCGGCGCGCGCCGGACGGCTTCATCCGTCGCGCCCGCGCCAGCCGCTCGACAAGCTCCGGCTCGTCGTCGAGGGGGACTTGCGCCAACCATTCCGTCCGCGCTCCGGCCAGGCGTTCGGCCAGCGCGCGCCCGGCGGCATCCTCGGCCTCGCGCGCCGCCCGCCGGGTGTACCGATCTTCTGTCTCCGTCAATGGGCGCAGCTCGCTCGACGCGTGGGTTGTCGATCTCCACAGCATATCGGTCGGTCTGCACCGGGGGCAATGCGGCGCGTGACTGCGGCGTGGGTACGCGGTAGGGGAGGGCATGCTGAACGCTTTGACGGATGTGGTGGCCAGCGCCGGCTCGGTCTGGATCGGTGGCGGTGAGGGCCTGGACGCGGACGCCGTGGGCGCTGCCGTGGCGCTGCGCGGGGCGATCCTGGCGCGTTGGCCGGAGAAGCGGGTCGGGGTGGCGTTCGCGGAGGACGTACCGCCGGGCTGCGCCGAGCTCTGCGACGGGATCGGTGGTCTCGATGGGGAGGTGGAGCTCGCGGTGGTCGTGGACGGCGGTCCCGAGCGGCTCGGGTGCCTCCGCTCGGTCTACGACGGTGCGCGGGTTCGGGCGCAGATCGACCACCACCGCAGCGCGACCGGCGAGCTGGCCGAGGTGGCCCTCCTCGACCCTTCTGCGGCGAGCACGACGCAGATGGTCGCGGCGCTGTGCGAGGCCTGGGGCGTGGGGCTGGATCGTCGGATGGCGGAGGCGATCTACGCCGGCCTGGTCTTCGACACCGGCGGCTTTCGGTACGCCTTGACCTCGCCGGTGACGCTGCGGCTGGCCGCCCGCTGCCTCGAGGCGGGCATCGACCACGCCCGGATCGTGGAGCGCGTGCTGCTGGAGCAGTCCGTCGACACCCTCCGGCTGCGTGGCCTGGTCGCGGGGCGGGTGCAGGTGGATGGGGGCGTCGCCTGGTCCTGGATTCGTCACGAGGAGCGCCGGGGGATCGCCCTTGGGGGGCTGGTCGATGACCTGGTCTTCCTCGAGGGCGTGGAGGTCGGCCTCCTCGCGACGGGCAAGGCGCGGGGCCAGGTCAAGCTCAGCCTGCGCAGCCGGGGCGGGGTGGACGTCTCCGAGGTCGCTCGCGCCCTGGGACCCCACGGGGGCGGGCACGCGCGGGCCGCGGGCGTCACGGTCGCCGGTGAGCCGGAGGCGGTGGCACGCCGCGCGGCGGTTCAGACGCAGGCGGTGTCGTCCAGGTAGTGACGGGCGAAGCCCCCGAGGGTGCGTGGCGTCGCGCGCAGCCCATCTACGGCGTAGCGTAAGAAGGACTCCAGCTCGCCGAAGAGATGGTCCACGTCCGCCGGAGCCGTGCACGCACGGGACGCCCCGGGCCAGAGGTGGTGGGAGTGGACGTGGACGTGGAGCACGGGCAGGCCGCGCTCGACCACGACGTGGGCCAACCGCCGCATCTGCGCCGCCGTCGAGCGACAAGGATCGAGCCGGCGGACGTTGGCCACGGGGAACCACGGGTTCGCCAAGGCCCGGTGGGCGCGCTCCATCTGGACCGCGGCCCGCGCGACGAAGGGAGGCATCTTGCGATCCCAGCCGACGGTCAGGGGGACCTCCAGGATCGGGCAACTCCCG
Source organism: uncultured Nannocystaceae bacterium (assembly GCA_964402225.1). GTDB lineage: Bacteria > Myxococcota_A > Bradymonadia > UBA7976 > UBA1532 > CAYOBQ01. The sequence goes on from CAYOBQ010000019.1 coordinate 47,484, forward strand.
CGCCGACCGGGCTGCTGACGGTCGGGGAAGTACGGCGCCTCGGGGGCCTCGCGCCAGTCGATCCCCTCAGGGCGCGCGTCTACGAAGGGGGTGACGCTGCAGTCGACGGCGTAGCCCAGACGCTCCAAGGCCTGGAGCCCCGCCCCATTGAGCCCGCCGTGGGCCGCGCGATGGACCTTGGGCCGGTCACCCAAGCGCTCCCCGATGGCGTCCGTCAGATGGTCGAGCTTCGCCTGCACCATCGAGGCGCGAACGTGGTGGGGGGACAGCGCCACCAACCGGTCCTCGTGGGCGTCGAAGGGCGGCGTATTCCAGGGTTGCAGGGAGGCGCCGATCTCGCAGCGACCACCGCGGAGGATCTCGTCGAGGGGCCCGTCGGTGGGCCGATTGGCCACGGGGAAGGTGAGCAAGTAGGTGGGCGGCACACCAAAGCGCTCGCACATGCGGTGGAGGCGCGGTACGCCCTGCAAGTTGCGCAACGAGGTCCTCGCCTGCACCTCGCCGCGGGGCATGTCGCTGTTGACGGAGACGGTGACGACCAGTGAGACCACGCCGCCCTTGTACGTGCGGACGGGGGCGAGTTGCTAGTAACTCGGTCTCGCGTTACGTATTCTTCACGGTGTAACTGGTAGGTGACCCCGCAAGCCCAGCGGCGATTGAGCAGGAATGATGAGCGATCACAGACGGCGTCTCGAGGTGCTCGCGTACGATCTCTGGTGGACCTGGCAGCCCGGTGGGGCCGAGCTGTGGGCTGGGCTCGATCCGGCGTTGTGGGCGGAGGTACGTCACAACCCGGTGGACCTGCTCGCGCGACTCAAGGCCGAGCCCGCGCCGGATCTGGAGGCGCTCGACGCGTTGTGGTCCGCCCGCGCGGCCTACCTCTCGGCGGAGGACACGTGGCACGATGAGGCGGGTCGTCCGTGTCGGGCCCCCGTCGCCTACTTCTCCGCCGAGTTCGGCATCCACGAATCGCTGCCGATCTACTCCGGCGGCTTGGGGATCCTCGCCGGCGATCATACGAAGAGCGCCTCTGATCTCGGGTTGCCCTTCGTCGGAGTCGGGCTGATGTACCGCAACGGGTACGTCTACCAGCAGATCGAGGCCGATGGTCAGCAGACGGCGGAGTACCACACCTACGACTTCGAGCGCCTCGCTGTGCGGCCCACGGATGTCGAGGTGGAGGTGCCCATCGCCGGGCGCTGCTGTCGCTGTCGCGTGTGGCGCGTCTGCGTGGGCCGTGTCGCCCTCTACCTGCTCGACACCGATCTGCCGGCGAATGACGACGATCTACGGGGCATCACGGCCCGGCTCTACGGCGGCGGGACCGAGACGCGCATCCGCCAGGAGCTGGTCCTCGGAGTCGGCGGGATCCGGGCGCTTGCGGCCCTCGGCATCGAGCCGCAGATCTTCCACCTCAACGAGGGTCACTCCGCCTTCCTCTCGCTGGAGCGGGTGCGCGCGATGGTCGAGTCCGGCCGCACCACGGAAGACGCGATGGCCCGGGTCCGCACCGACAGCGTGTTCACCACCCACACCCCCGTCGAGGCGGGCCACGACCGCTTCCCTCCGGATCTCGCGTGGTCGCACCTCCAGTTCTTCGCCGACGCGGTGGGGCTTTCCCGCCCGGCGTTGCTGGCGCTGGGGCGCTGGCCCGACGCCCCCCGGGAGGGCCCCTTCAACATGACGCTGCTGGCGATGCGCTGCTGCGAGCGTCGCAACGGGGTCGCGGCGCTGCATGGCGAGGTGTCGCGGCAGATGTTCGCGCGCTTCTGGCCCCAGACGCCCGTCGACGAGGTCCCGATCACCCACGTCACGAACGGGGTCCACGCGCCGAGCTGGCAGGCCCACGATCTCCACTCCTTGCTCCGCTCGCACCTGCCCGCGGGCTTCCGTGACCGACCGTCGACGGATCCCGTCTGGAGCGAAGTGGACGCCCTGCCCGACGCCGAGCTCCGCGCCGTACATCGCGCGCAGAAGGGGCGGCTCCTCTCGCTGGTGCGCGCCCGCGAGGCCGCGCGTCGGGCGCGCGTGGGGCTCGGGCCCTTCGCCGACCGCCTCGACGTCGACGCGCTCACCATCGGCTTCGCCCGCCGCTTCGCTACCTACAAGCGGGCCGCGCTCCTCTTCAGCGACCTCGAGCGCCTCCTGGGGATCCTTCGCGCCGCCGCAGGGCCGGTTCAGGTCCTCTTCGCGGGCAAGGCACATCCGGCGGACCAGCACGGCCAGGAGCTGGTTCGTCAGGTCTACGAGGCGTCGCAGCACCCCGAGCTCAGAGGCCGTGTTCTACTGGTCGAGGACTACGACATCGAGCTGGGCCGCGCCCTCGTTCAGGGCGTCGACGTGTGGCTCAACAACCCCCGCCGCCCCAAGGAGGCGAGCGGCACCAGCGGGATGAAGGTGTCGATGAATGGTGGCCTCAACCTGTCGATCCTCGACGGCTGGTGGCCCGAAGGCTTCGACGGCGACAACGGCTGGGCAATCGGGGAGGCGCGCACCTACGACTCCGTCGTCCAGCAAGACCTCGCCGACGCCGACTCCCTCTACCGCACCCTCGCCCAGCAGGTCATCCCCACCTACTACGACGATCCGGCGCGGTGGACCTCGATGATGAAGGCCGCGATCCGCACCGTGACGCCCGGGTTCCACTCCGACCGGCAGGTGCGCGACTATGTGCACCACCTCTACTGCCCGGGATGAGCCATGCGCTGGTTGGTGCTGTCGCTGCTGGTGGTCGGTTGTCGCTCCGAGCCCCCCCCATCGCCGCAGAAGGCCCCGGCCGCGCTGCAGAAGCTGTGGCGCGACAGCCTCCGCTACCAGAAGGCGCACCGCGCGAGGGCGCGCAACAAGGTCGGCTTCGAGGCGGATCGGCGCAAGCTCGATCGCATGCTCACCGAGGTGCAGGCCTACGCGCACTGCCCCGTCACCAAGGACGCCGCCGCCGACCGCGCGGCGGTCGAGGCCCTGCTCGGCGAGTACCTCACGGGCTTCACGCCGGGCTCGAAGGCTCGGGTCAAGGCCGGCCCCGCGCCCGCGAAGGCGCCGCCATCCGAGGCGTCGACGACGCAGGGGTACGACTACGCGGATGATCAAGTCGCCGGCCACCACCGGGTCCGCGTCACCCTCGAGCCCGGCGATCTAGCGGCCTTCCTGAAGGGGCTCAAAGCGCTACCCCGCCTGCTGGAGGTCGTGGGCACGTCAAAGGAGGAGGGGCGCGCGGTCGTGGTGGGCCGGGTGGCCTACTTCCGCGATCTCCAACCCTTGCGCTTCGTGCGTCCGAAGCCCGACGTCGAGGCGCTGGTGAGGGAGGCCGCGGGCGGGCTTCCGATGGAGGGAGCCGTCAAGGCGAAGGCCGACAAGGTGCGGGCCAACTACGCGGCGGTCGACGCGCTCGAGCCGGAGCTCGAGGCGTCGCTGGCGGTGTCGGCGCAGGTCAAGGTGAGGGAGGGGCGCTGGCGCTTCTACAAGGGCTACATCGATCGCTTCAACAAGCGGATGCGCTAGGCCGGTGCGGCAGACCAAGCGACCAAGTGATGTGCGTGCCCGCCGGCCGAGTTCAAGGCGCGAAGCCGTGGCGATATCCGAAGATATCGGTAGGCTTCGCAACACCGAAATCGGTTGGCGGGCGCGTGCAGCGCGCCGCGTCGCGACTCTGCCGCAGCGTCCTAGCGCGTGTTCGCGTTGATCTTCCAGCTATCGAGGGTGCCGACGTCCTGACCGGCGTGGTCGGAGACCTTCAGGACCCACGCACCGGCGAGGGGCTCACCGGCGAAGGCCTCGACGGTGTAGGTCTCGTGGATGTCGTCGGCGCTGCCGCCCTCGTTGTTGTGGAGGATGTGCTCCTGGTCACCCTTGGTCAGCGCGATGCGCAGGTCGCCGATGTAGGTGTGGGTGATGTCCACGGTGACGCTCATCGTGTCGATGGTCCCCGTCGCGTTGACGTTGAGGGTGCTCTTGATCCCCGCCGGCGCCTTGTCGGGGATGCCGATCGGCGTGTCCGTCGAGGTGATCTCGTGAGCCTCGCCGACCGGATCCACGGGGTCGCCTGCGCCCCACTCGAGATCTACCGTCCAGGCGTTGATGCTGCCGGTGTCGCGGCGCGCGAGGTCGACGACCTTGAGCACGTACTCCCCGGCGCCGGACTTGCCGTTGAGTCGGGGCACATCGAAGGTCTTCTTCAGGTCGTTGCGGCTGCTGCCCGTGCGGTTGTGGAGGCGGATGGCCTCCCCATCCTTGACCAGCGAGACGACGAGGTCGCCGATGTAGGTGTGGCTGATGTCGACCGTGACGCTGGCCTTGGTGATGGTGCCCGCCGTGCCGTCGACCTGAAGGGTGCTTGAGGCCCCGGCGCGATCGTTGTCGGGGACCGCCACGGGCGTGTCACTCGCGGTGAAGCTTCCGCTCCCCACCTCGTCGCCGCCGTTGTCACCACCGCCGTTGTCGGCGCCCGCGGCCGTGGCCGGGGCGATGTGGTTGCGGACCAGTAGCTCGTAGTCGATGTGGGGGTTCTCGTAGTCCCGGCGCGATGGCGTCTGCGCCAGCGGCTGCCACATGAAGTCCGGCCACGCGTGGTTGCTGCCGTGGAGCGACTCATCCCACTCGCCGTCGCCGATGATCTTCGCCGAGCTGTCCGAGAGGGGCTTGTCGAGGTGCAGCACGTAGGTGAGGTGGCGCATCTCCACCTGGCGACCCCAGGCGGCGCGCAGCTCGCTGTGGTCGGCGGGGTAGAGGTCCTCGGTGATGTTCTCGACCGTCGCCTCCTCGTGGGGGAGCCCGTCCGTCATCCAGTAGATCGTGGCCTCGACGCTGACGGGGTAGACCTGCTGCTCACCCAGGGAGCGCTTCGAAGCGTCGCCCTGGAAGTCATAGTCGGTCTGGAAGAGCTCGACCGCGGCCGCCTCGTCGTTCTCGTAGAGCGGCGTGATCTCGAACTTGTAGGAGCGGGCCGACTGGTTCCAGACCTCGCTGCCGGTGAAGCGGTCGATGACGAAGGCCTTGCCCTGCATCCCGAGCTGGCTGCCGAAGAAGATGTGCAGCCCCGCCGGCGTGGTGTCGGCGTAGGCGATGTTGTCGATCTTGTTCTCCTTCTCGTCGTTCCGGCTGCCGTGGAAGCTCGAGTGGTCCTCCATCCAGGCCTCGGTGAACAACGCCTTGGTCTCCCCCGGCGTGAAGTCGATCGTGGTGTCGCCGTAGGTGACGGTGCCACGCTGCGCGGGCTCGTCTTCCATGATGGAGGCGGCGGCCCACGCGTTGCAGTGACCCCACCAACCCTCGACGCCTGCGACGCCGTTGCCGTGCTCGATGTGCTCGAACTCCGTGGCCGTGTCGACGGTGATATCCGGCAGCGACTCCTTCGCGGTGTCGAGGGCCTCCTTCTTCTCCAGGTAGGCCTTCCCGTCGTCGGTCTCGCGCCAGTTCTCCCCGGGGTTCTCATCAATCCAGCGGTTCAGCTTCCGCACCAGATCGCGCATCTCCGTCTGCAGGGAGCTGAGCTGGTCCTGGGTGATCGTCTGGTACTGGTCGATCATCTGCCATTCGATGTCGTCGAGGCGACCCTTGAGCAGGTCGATCTTCTCGGCCGCCGAGAGGCAGAAGGCGTTGCCACCCTCGACGAGCTCGGTCGGCGAGGCGTCCTGATCGACCCCGTCGCACTCCTCGAAGCCACCGCGCGTCTTGTGCCGGTAGGCGATGCCGTTTTTGGTGTAGGCCCACCAGGAGCCGACCCACAGCGCGTGGGCGCTGTTGCCCTGGCGGGGCAACTGGTTGATCCGGGTCTCGCCGTACTCGGAGTTGCTGGTGGCCGCGGCGGGCGTGGCCAGCAGGGCAGCGGCGAAGAAGGCGGCGGTCTTGGACTTGATAAGCTTCATCTTCAATCTCCTCGCGCTCTCGCCTACTGGCCCTGGTTGATCAGGATGCCCGTCGCCGACGACGTGCGGACGAGGAAGGGCCAGAGGTCACCCTTCGCCCAGTAGACGTGCTCGCCGGCTTCGTAGCCGGCGTCGTCGAGGTCGAAGTGGCTGTACTCCTGGTCGGCGTAGCCGGACCGCGCCAACTGGGCGATCTCGGCGAGCTGTGCGGGCAGCTCGGGCAGCGGCTCCTGGGGGGCGCCGACGATGGCGTTGGGCACCACGTAGGGGAAGCTCCCGCCCAGGCTGCGGACGGCCTCACGGGGGTCCGCCGTGATGGTCCGACCGTTCGGGAAGTGGCCGCGCGGGCCGCTGTACTCGGTGACCGCGACCGGGCGCCACAGGTCGTCGATCTCGAGGTCGATCTTGGCGGTGACCTCGTCGAGGCGAATCTCGTCTTCCTCGACGAGCGTCCCGATCGTGCCGGCGGCCTCGCCCTGGGTGATCCGGATGACCGCGGTGGCCCGCGCCTCGGTGCTGACGTGCTCGCCGACCTCGACGACCTCGAAGTTCAGCACCACCAGCCCAGCGTCGGTCTTGGCGGGCTGCTGGAGCTTCATCGGCTCCTTCTGAGCGCGGGTGTCGGCGTGCAGCAAGTAGGCGACCTGCCAGGTGTTGCCGACCTTCCAGAAGGCGTCACGAATCCCCAACTCCTGGAAAGCGCCGGGGCCGTTCTCGTTGCAGTTGAAGCAGTCGGCCTTGCCGCCGGCAGCGGCCCCGCGGTCCTTGGACCCGGTCTCGGCCGGCACGGTGTCTTTCTCTTCCACCGTTTCGCTACACGCGAGCGCCAGGAAGGCGGCGGCGAAGGAAACTCCCCGAACGATGCTCATCTCGCTACTCCACGTCCCGATTGCGCTGAATCGCACGGAGTTCTAGCAGATTGCGTGCCACGGAAGGAAGCGCGGGACCGCGGCGTTCCCGGGCGCCTGCGCCTGGTCAGCGCGGTGGCCGGGTGGCCAGCGGATCCGTCAGTCGTAGAAGATCGTCTCGTGGTTGGCGATGTAGCGATCGATCAGGATCTGGTCATCGTAGCCCAGGTTCAGGAAGCGCAGCCCCATCCCGGGTGGCTGGTCGGTGGCGTCGGGGTTGTACTCGCGGCGCCACCTGACCTCACCGACCACCCCCACCTCGTGCCCGTCGGGCATCTCGAAGAACAACTCCAACTGGCTGCCGATCTCGAGGAGCTGGTGGGTGGCCACGAAGAGCCCGCCGCTGCTGACGTTGCCGCTGAAGCCGGTGAAGAACGCGTTGCCATGCTCCATCCCGACCTTCACCGCGAGCTGGGCGCGGGCCTGGCGCTGGACCTCGTCGCGCTGGCTGGTCGTCGGGATGACCTCGACGTTCGGCTCGCGGCTCGGGAGCGGGCGCGGGGCCCCACCTGCGCGCAGATCCTCGATGTCGAGGGCGGCCCACGGATCGTTCTCGACCGCTCCGTCTGCCGCGAGCGCGGCGAAGCGCGCGGGGGCCATCTCCGCGTCCCCAGGCATCAAGGAGGGTGGATCCAGATCGTCGAGCATCGCGTCGTAGGGATCGGGCTGACCGGCGGCCAGCAGATCGGCCTGCCCCACCGATGGGGCGAAGTCCTCGGCCTCGCTGCGCTCCGGCCCCGGCGCAGGCGACGCAGCGTCGTAGCCGGGGATGGGCTCGACGTCGAGGTCCTCGCCCTCGCGATGCTTCAAGTCTTCACGGACGGACTCGAGCAGTGCCGGCGAGAGGGAGTCGAGCTCGTCCATCTCCGGGAGGCGTTGCTGCCGCCGCGCCGGCTCCAGGCTGACCGGCGCCTCCTCCGCGGGCTCGGCGAGCTGGGCTTCGAGCTCCGCCCAGGGATCGTCGGCGTGCACCGGGGCCTCATCCGGGCCATCGTCGGCGTCGAGCTGGCTCTCCGCTTGCTTGAGGCGGGCGAACATGTCCTCGAAGTCCCCCGCCTCGGCCGCCCCGAGCTCATCGAACGGATCCGCCTCCTCGACCTCGGGCTCGGCGGCCGCGAGCTCGTCGAAGGGATCGTCCTCGACCTGCCGCTCTTCCCCGAGGGCCGCGGCCAACGCCTCCGAGAGTGACGAGGGCTCCCCCGCCATCTCCGCGGCCTGCTCCGCCTCGGCGACCTCGAGCACCGACTCCATGTCGTCGAAGTCCAGCTCGACGCTGAGCGCCGCGGCTTGCGCCTCGTCCGGGGTCTCGGGCGCGTCGTTCGGGGCCTCGTCGGTCGGGGCGAGCAACGCCGCGAAGGCGTCCGGCGGCTCGGGCTCGTCGACCTCGGGCCCGACGGCGAGCAGCGCGTCGATGGCGTCCTGGTCGATGGGCCCGTCGGACACGGGGTCGAGCTCCGGCTCGGGGACCAGCTCGGGCTCGGCGGGCCCGGCGGCGAGCAGCGCGTCGATGGTGTCCTGGTCGATGGGCCCCGCGGGCGCCGGCTCGGGGTCGGGCTCGGCTGGCCCGGCGGCGAGCAGCGCGTCGATGGCGTCCTGGTCGATGGGCCCCGCGGGCGCCGGTGCGGGTTCGGCGG
>CAYOBQ010000019.1:55989-74243 GCA_964402225.1 uncultured Nannocystaceae bacterium
CGGCGGCGAGGAGGGCGTCGATGGCGTCCTGGTCGATGGGCCCCGCGGGCGCCGGTGCGGGTTCGGCGGGGCCGGCGGCGAGGAGGGCGTCGATGGCGTCCTGGTCGATGGGCCCCGCGGGCGCCGGCGCCGGGTCGGGCTCGGCGGGGCCGGCGGCCAGCAGCGCGTCGATGGCGTCCTGATCGACCACGCTGGGGACGTCGTCTTCGATCGGTGGGGGCGCCTCCGCCGGGGGCTCGGTCTCCGCCGGTGGGGGCTCTTCCGGTTCGACGACGACCTCGGGGAAGACCGATCCCAACGCCTCGTCCTCCACCCCCGCGTCCAACTCCGCGACGAGCAGGTCGAGCTCGTCCTGGCCCACCGGGCCGTCGACCTCCGCGGCGTCGAGGGCGCCCGGCGCGGGGGTCGAGACCGGCTGTAGCGCTGCTTCGGGTTGGTCGGCGACCTCCTCCTCCAAGGCCCAGGCGGCGACGAGCTCGGCTTCCTGACCGACGCCGCCGACCGCGTCCGAGGCGCCGTCGACCGGCGCTGCTGGGCGGGGCGCCTGGCTGGGCCGACCCAGCGCGCGGTCCACGAGGTTGGTCAGCTCAGCCGGCGAGAGCTCACCGACCTCCGCGGCGAGCATCGAGGTGATCCGCAGGCGAAGGGCCTCCATGGAGCCCGAGTCGGCGCGCGCGACCGCGCGTTGGGCGGCGTCGAGCTCGGCCTGCCACCCGTCGAGGGCGCCCGCCCACGCGGTCGCGGCGTCTTCCCGAGCGGCGACGGCCGAGGCGCGCGCCTCCATCGCCTCGGCCCACCGCGTCTCCGCGGCGGGGGCGGCTCGGCGATCTCGATAGGCGGCGGGGGACGCGTTGGCCAGGGCCTGCTGCCGGAGCGTGAGCTCGTCTTCCCGTCGGGCGAGCTCGCGTTCCCGCGCCTTGAACCGCTGGACCGCCGCCAGGTGCTGCTCCAGAGACATCGCCCAGACGCTAACACGCGTTTTGTCGCGTCGGAAAAAGGGCGACGCCGCAAAACAGGTATATCGAGTGCGTCTGGTCGTTCACGGGAACGTTTTGCGGAACCTGCACGTTTCGTGGGCGCGCTCTAGTGCAGTGTGAGTTCAGAAGATTTCGAATCACGATGGATCGACGACGTTGAATTGCGATAGCTTCGGCGGCTTTTTGGTCCAGGCGTCCGTCACAGGGGTTTTGCGAGATGCGCATGCGCTTCTTCCTTTCCGTCTCTCTGGGTCTCGGGTCGTTGGTCGTGGGCTGCGACGAGGCCGACAACGGCGTCGACGAGTGCCTCTCCGATGAGAACTGCCCCGGCGGCGAGCGCTGCGTCGAGGGCTTCTGCGTGGGAGAAGACGTCCTGCGGGAGGGCGACTTCGACAACGACGGCATCCTCAATGGTGACGAGGAGACCCTGGGCACCGATCCGCTCGACGCCGACAGCGACGGCGATGGAATCAGGGACGGGGACGAGGTCGGATCGCAGATCGCCGATCCGCCGGACGCCGACGGCGACGGCATCATCGACGCCCTCGACTCGGCGGCGGTAGACGACGACGGCGACGGCGTCCCCAACCAGCAAGACCCCTGCAACGACGACCCCACGTGCCCCGAGAAGCCCGACGAGACCTGCAATGGGGTCGACGACGACTTCGACGGCGATGTCGACGAGGAGTGGCCCGAGCTCGGTGAGCCGTGTCGCCAGGGGCAGGGCCCCTGCGAGCGCGCCGGGGTCTGGGAGTGTGCCCTCGACGGGCTCGGCAAGTCGTGCAGCGGCGGCGAAGGGACGCCTTCGCCAGAGGTCTGCAACGGGATCGACGACGACTGCGACGGCGAGACTGACGACGGGGTGCTCAACCCGCTGGGTGATTGCCGTCCCGCGATGCCCGACGTCTGCGACGGCGAGGACAACGACTTCGACGCGGACACGCCCGACGGAGCGGCCCACGACTGGTACGGCCAGGCCTGCGACACCGACATCGACCGGGATCTGTGCGCCGAGGGGCTGTGGGACTGCATCGACGGGGCTCAGACGTGCGTCGAGGAGGCCGGTGAGATCGAGGAGATCTGCGACGGGCTGGACAACGACTGCAACCCGGACACCCCCGATGGCGCCGACGCCGCGTGGGTGGGGCTGGCCTGCGACGGGGCCGACAACGACCACTGCCCGGAGGGCGCCTTCGTCTGCCGGGGGGGCGTGCGGGTCTGCGACGATCTCTCGGGTGATATCCGCGACGTCTGCGATGGCGAGGACAACGACTGCAACGCCGACACCCCTGACGGGGCTGACGAGGCCTGGTTCGGCAGCCAGTGCGATGGCGACGACGCCGACCGCTGCGCCGAGGGTCACCTGGTCTGCGACGGGCAGGGCGGCCGGATCTGCGACGACGCCACCGGCGACAACCTCGAGCTGTGCGACGGCCTCGACAACGACTGCGACCCGCTCACGGCAGATGGTGTCGACGAGGGGCAGGTCGGTTCCGACTGCGACGGCGTCGACGCCGACCTCTGCACCGACGGGAGCTTCGTCTGCGTGAACGGTCGGATCGCGTGCAACGACGACGACGACGACGACCGGGCCGAGGTCTGCGACGGGGTCGACAACAACTGCGACGAGTCGGTGGACGAGGGCTTCGAGGTCGGCGTCGAGTGCGCGGTGGGGGTGGGCGCCTGCGCCCGGCAGGGTCATCGGGTCTGCGCGGAGGATGGCGGCTCGGCGGTGTGCGACGCGCGCCCGGGTGAGCCCGGGGCGGAGCTGTGCGGCAGCGGCGTCGACGAGGATTGCGACGGTCAGACCGACGAGGGCTTCGACCGGCTTGGTGAGGCGTGCGCCGTCGGTGAGGGGGCGTGCGAGCGAGCGGGCCAGTGGGTCTGCTCGGGGGACGGGCTCTCGCTGGTGTGCGACGCGGTGGCCGGCGAGCCCGCCGTCGAGCTGTGCGGGACCGGCGTCGATGAGGACTGCGACGGTGAGACGGACGAGGCCTTCGAGGCCCTCGGTGCGCCCTGCAATGTGGGCCGGGGCGCGTGCCGCAACGACGGCCGCCAGGTCTGTGACGAGGCGCGGCTCGCGTTGGTCTGCGACGCGGAGCCCCTCGAAGCGGGGGACGAGATCTGCGGCAACGGGGTCGACGAGGACTGCAACGGCGTGATCGACGACGGATTCCCGCTGCTCGCCACGCCTTGCGGGGTGGGGGAGGGGGTCTGCGCGCGTCGGGGCGTCTTTGTGTGCACCGCCGCCGGGGACGGGGTCGAGTGCGACGCGGTGGCCGGCGACGCGGGCCTCGAGCTGTGCGGGAACGGCATGGACGACAACTGCGACGGTGAAGTCGACGAGGGCTTCGCCGGCTTGGGCGAGGCGTGCTCGGCGGGGGCGGGCGCCTGCGAGCGGGCTGGGCAGATGGTCTGCACCGCCGACGGGGCGGGGGTGGTCTGCGACGCGGTGGCGGGCGCCGCCGCTGGCGAGATCTGCGGCAACGCGGTGGACGAGGACTGCGACGGGGCCCTCGACAACGGCTTCGACCTGGGCCGTGCTTGCTCGGTCGGCGTCGGCGCCTGCCAGCGCGACGGGGTCGAGGTCTGCGCCGCCGGTGGCGACCGCACGGAGTGCTCGGTGGAGCCCGGCGCCGCCGGGGCCGAGCTGTGCGGCAACGGGGTCGACGACAACTGCGACGGTGAGGTCGACGAAGGCTTCGAGGGGCTCGGCCTGCCGTGTGAAGAGGGCGTGGGCGCGTGCAACGCGCAGGGGTTGGTGGTCTGCGATGCACAGCGCACGGGGACGACCTGCGACGCGGTCCCGGGTGAGCCTGGCGCCGAGGTGTGCGACGGGATCGACAACGACTGCGATCCGGCGACGGTCGACGGGTCGGGCGAGCCGGGGATCGGCGAGGTCTGCGATGGCGAGGATTCGGACCTGTGCCCCGAGGGGGTCATGGTCTGCGACGGTGGGGTCCTGTTCTGCGACGACATCACCGGGGAGTCGCCCGAGGTCTGCAACGGTGAGGACGACGACTGCGATGGCTCGGTCGACGAGGTCTTCCCGGTGGGCGAGGCCTGTCAGGAGGGCGTCGGCGCATGTCAGCAGGACGGCGTGCTCGCCTGCGCCGCCGACGGCCAGGACACGGTGTGCACGGCGGGCGGCGGCGACCCCATCGGAGAGCTGTGCGGTGATGGGGTCGACAACGACTGCGATGGAGCGATCGACGAAGGCTTCGAGCGGCTGGGGCGTGACTGCTCGATGGGCGTCGGGGCCTGCGAGCGACAGGGCGTCTACGTGTGCGCCGCCGACGGGGGCTCGACGGTGTGTGACGCCGTGCCGGGTCAGCCCGAGCCCGATGTGTGCGACGGCGTCGACAACGACTGCGATCCGCTGACGGCCGATGGCTCGGCGGATGACCGCGTGGGCGTGGCCTGTGATGGCCCGGACGCGGACGGTTGCGAAGAGGGGGCGAGGGTGTGCCGTGGCGGTGCCTTGGCGTGCACCGACGAGACGGGGGACACAGCCGAGGTCTGCGACGGGGTGGACAACGACTGCGATGGGACCGCCGACGAGCCCTTCGATGACCTTGGGGCGGCGTGCCTCGTCGGGGTCGGGGCCTGCGAGACGGCGGGGAGCCGGGTGTGCAACGCGGCCGGCGATGGCACGGTCTGCGACGCGCAGCCCGGGGAGCCCGGGGCGGAGCTCTGCGACGGGATCGACAACGACTGCGACGGCGATCCGACGGACGACGGGGCCGGTGAGCCGACGCTGGGCGACGCCTGCGATGGGGCCGACGCCGATGATTGCGCAGAGGGGGCGGTGGTCTGCCTCGGCGGGGCCCTCGGCTGCAGCGACCAGACGGGCGATATCGTCGAGGTCTGCGACGGGGAGGACAACGACTGCGACGGGACGGCCGACGAGCCCTTCGCGGACCTGGGCGAGGCGTGCCAGGTGGGCGTGGGCGAGTGCGTGCGCGACGGGGCGCGGGTGTGCGCCGCGGACGGCTCGGCGACCGTCTGCAGCGCGACGCCGGGCCCGGCTGGGCTCGAGCTCTGCGACGGTTTGGACAACGACTGCGACGGCGACCCCACGGACGACGGGGTCGACGAGGCGACCTTCGGCTCTCCTTGCGATGGGCCTGACGCCGACGCTTGCGACGAGGGCGCGGTGGTTTGCGTCGCCGGTGGGCTCACGTGCGACGACGACACGGGCGACATCGCCGAGATCTGCGACGGGGTCGACAACGACTGCGATGGGACGATCGACGACGGCTTCCCCACCCTGGGCGATGATTGCTCCGTGGGGACGGGGACCTGTCAGCGCGGCGGCTCCGTGGTGTGCACGGCGGACGGCTTGGGGGTCGTGTGCGACGCGGTCCCCGGGGCCGCGGGTCCCGAGCTATGCGATGGGCTCGACAACGACTGCGACGGGGATCTCGGTGACGACGGGGTGAACGAAGCCACGTTCGGGGACCCGTGCGACGGCGCGGACGCGGACGCCTGCGCCGAGGGCACGGTGATCTGCGCGGACGGTGGTCTGAGCTGCGACGACCTCACGGGCGACGATCTCGAGGTCTGCGATGGCGCCGACAACAACTGCGACGGGGCCATCGACGAGGGCTTCGACGTGGGCGACGCGTGCAGCGAAGGTCAGGGCGAGTGCCGGGCCGATGGCGTCCGCGTATGCACCGCGGACGGGCAGGGGACGCGCTGCAACGCCGTGGGTGGCGATCCGGTGGGCGAGCTGTGCGGCGACGGGGTGGACAACGACTGCGACGGGGCCATCGACGAGGGCTACCCGGTCGGTGATCCGTGCCAGGTCGGGGTGGGCGAGTGCACCGCGGCGGGGCTGCTGCGCTGCACCGCCGACGGTGGCGGCACCGTGTGCGACGTGGCGCCGGGCCAGCCTGGGCCGGAGCTCTGCGATGGGTTGGACAACGACTGCGATGGCTCGGTGGCCGACGACGGCGCCGACGCGGACACCTTGGGCGACCGCTGCGACGGGGGGGACGCCGACGCGTGCATGGAAGGCAACATTGTGTGCGCCGACGCGGCCCTCACGTGTGATGACCGCACGGGGGACTCCGTGGAGGTCTGCGACGGGGTCGATAACGACTGCGACGGGGACATCGACGACGGCTACGTGGGCCTCGGCGATGGCTGCACCGATGGGCTCGGCGAGTGCCGCGCGGCGGGGACGATGGTGTGCTCGGCTGACGGGCAGCGCGTGGAGTGCGACGCGGTCGCGGGGGCGGTGGGCCCCGAGCTGTGCAATGGCCTGGACGATGACTGTGACGGTCGCCTCGATGACGACGGCGCGGACGAGGACACCCTCGGGGATCGCTGCGACGGACCCGATGCTGATCTGTGCCTGGAGGGTCGAATCGCCTGCGCCGGCGGCGCCCTCGGTTGCGACGACGCGACGGGCGACACCGCGGACATCTGCGACGGGGTCGACAACGACTGCGACGGGACGGCCGACGAGGCGTTCCCGACGCTCGGCGACGCCTGCGCCGTGGGGGTGGGCGAGTGCCGGGTCGGCGGCACGATCGTGTGCACGGCCGATGGCGCCGGGGTCGAGTGCGACGCGGTGCCGGGGCAGCCGGGGCCGGAGCTCTGCGACGGCCTCGACAACGACTGCGATCCGGCGACGCCCGACGGGCAGGACGAGGACTGGTTGGATGGCCGCTGCGATGGGGCGGACGCCGATCTATGCGAGGAGGGGGTCTTTGAGTGTCGCGGCGGCGCCCAGGCGTGCACCGACGCCACCGGGGACGACGTAGAGGTCTGCGACGGGGTCGACAACGACTGCGACGGGGGGATCGACGAGGCCTTCGACGGCCTGGGCGTCGCCTGTCAGGTGGGGGTCGGCGAGTGCCAGCGCGAGGGTGAGGGCGTGTGCAGCGCCGACGGTCAGCGCGTCGAGTGCAGCGTCGCGCCGGGGCCGTCCGGGCCGGAGCTCTGTGACGGGCTCGACAACGACTGCGACGGCCGCCTGGACGACGACGGCGTCGACGAAGGCTGGATCGACCAGGCGTGCGACGGTCCCGACTCCGACCGGTGCCCGGAAGGTACCTTCGAGTGCCAGGCGGGGCGCCAGGCATGCACCGACGCGACGGGCGACAGCGTCGAGGTCTGCGACGGGGTCGACAACGACTGCGACGGGTCGGCCGACGAGCCATTCGACGACCTCGGCAACGCGTGCAGCGTCGGGGTCGGCGAGTGTCGTAACGACGGAACCCGGGTGTGCCGCGCTGACGGTGCGGGCACCGAATGCAGCGTGCAAGCGGGGCAGCCGGGGCCGGAGCTGTGCGACGGGCTCGACAATGACTGCGATCCCCAGACCGCGGATGGCGCAGACGAGCGGTGGAACGACCAGAGCTGCGACGGAGCGGACGCCGACCTGTGCGCCGACGGCCAGTTCGTGTGCCGTGGGGGTCAGCAGGTGTGCACCGACGGGCCCGTCGACGCTGTCGAGGTCTGCGATGGGGAGGACAACGACTGCGACGGATCGACGGACGAGGGCTTCCCGACGCTCGGCGACGCGTGCAGCAACGGGATCGGCGAGTGTAGCCGCCCTGGGACGATGGTCTGCGCCGCTGGTGGCGGCGGCGTGGTCTGCGACGCGGTGCCGGGGCTGCCGGGGCCGGAGCTGTGCGACGGGCTCGACAACGACTGCGATCCGGCAACGGCGGACGGCCAGGACGAGGCCACCCGAGGGGACGCCTGCGACGGGCCGGACGCCGATGAGTGCATGGAGGGCGTGGTCGCCTGCCAGGGCGCGGTGCTCACCTGCACCGACGCGACGGGCGACACCGCGGAGCTCTGCGACGGGGTCGACAACGACTGTGACGGCGGGATCGACGAGGGCTACGCCGGGCTCGGGGCCGACTGCCAGGCGGGGATCGGCGAGTGCGCGCGGGGCGGCCGTGGGGTGTGCAACGCTGCTGGCGACGGGGTGCTCTGCGACGCCGTCGCCGGCTTGCCGGGTCCCGAGCTCTGCGATGGGCTCGACAACGACTGCGACAACGACTCGAGCGACGACGGCGCCGACGAGGATTGGGAGGGACAGGGCTGCGATGGCCCGGACTCCGACCGTTGCATGGAGGGCGTCTTCCGGTGCCTCAACGTGCAGCAGGTGTGCACCGACGTGTCGGGAGATAGCGTCGAGGTTTGTGATGGGGTCGACAACGACTGCATCGGCGGCATCGACGATCCCTTCGATGATCTGGGCAACGCGTGCAGCAACGGGCTCGGCGAGTGCGCCCGGCCGGGCGTGATGGTCTGCAGTGGCGACCAGCAAGGGACGGTCTGCGACGCGGTCCCCGGTCAGCCCGGCCCGGAGCTGTGCGACTTGCTCGACAACGACTGCGATCCGCAGACGCCCGACGGCGCCGACGAGATCGGCTTCGGCCTGGCCTGCGACGGTGTCGACTCCGACCTGTGTACGGAGGGCAGAAACGTCTGTGAGAGCGGGGCCTACTTCTGCGACGACGTCAGCGACGACTCCATCGATGTCTGCGACGGGATTGACAACGACTGCGATGACTCCACCCAAGACGGGTCCGCCGAGAACGGCTGGGGCGATGCGTGCGATGGCCCCGACTCCGACGCTTGCCTGGAGGGCAGCCTGGTCTGCACCGAGGGGCCCAACGGCTTCGGTCTGAGCTGTGACGACGAGACCGGCGACGACGTCGAGCTCTGCGACGGGGCCGACAACGACTGCGACCAGGCGATCGACGAGGACTTCGACGCCCTCGGCGGGGTGTGCTCCGAGGGCGTCGGTGGGTGTGCGCGCAACGGCATCATCGTGTGCACGGCGAACCAGCTCGGGGTCGAGTGCGACGCGGTGCCGGGCGATCCCGAGCCCGAGGTCTGC
Source organism: uncultured Nannocystaceae bacterium (assembly GCA_964402225.1). Lineage (GTDB taxonomy): Bacteria > Myxococcota_A > Bradymonadia > UBA7976 > UBA1532 > CAYOBQ01. The sequence continues at coordinate 64,834 of CAYOBQ010000019.1, forward strand.
GACCTCGTCGACAACGACTGCGACCCGCGGACGCCCGACGGCAACGACGAGATCGGCTTCGGTCAGGCCTGCGATGGTGGCGATCGCGACTTCTGCCCCGAGGGGACCAACGTCTGCCGCGCCGGCGTCTACGCCTGCTCCGACCAGACGGGGGACAACCCGGATCCCTGCGACGGGTTCGACAACGACTGCGACCCCTCCAGCCCGGATGGTTCGAGCGACGACGGTTTCGGGAGCCTGTGCGATGGCGCAGACAGCGATCTGTGCATGGAGGGCACCGTGGAGTGCGTCGAGGGGCGCGCGGGTTGGGCTCTTGCGTGTGGCGACCGCACGGGCGACAGCCTTGAGCTCTGCGACGGGCAGGACAACGACTGCAATGGGCAGACGCCCGACGGTCAAGACGAGCCGACGCGCGGGGACCTCTGCGACGGGGCCGACGCCGACCTCTGCAACGAGGGGCGCATCTTCTGCCAGAACGGGGGCCTCGCCTGCTCCGACCCGAACAGCGTCACGCCCGACATGTGCAATGGACAAGACGAGGACTGCAACCCGAACACGCCCGACGGCGCCCACGAGCCGAACCTCGGCCAGGCGTGCGATGGCGGAGACACGGACCAATGCCCCGAGGGGCGACACGTCTGCCAGGGCGGCGAGTTCTTCTGTGATGACTTCACCGGCGACAACGTCGAGCTCTGCGACGGAGTCGACAACGACTGCATCCTGGACACCTCGGACGGGAGCGAAGACCCCCGCGTCAACGTCGACTGCGATGGCCCCGACCAGGACCTCTGCCTCGGCGGGAACAGCGTCTGCCAAAACGGCGGCGTGGTGTGCGTCGATCCCGGCGAAGACGTAGAGATCTGCAACAACGCTGACGACGACTGCGACAACGCGGTCGACGAGGGCAACCCTGGAGGTGGGGACGCCTGCCTCACGGGCCAGCCGGGCATCTGCTCCGCCGGCACCACCCTGTGCACCCCCAACGGCCTGGGCTGTGTGCGCGACAACGAACCGGGGCGGGACGACAACTGCAACGGGGTCGACGAGGACTGCGACAACGAGAGCGACGAGCACTGGGTGGCCCCGGGCTGCAACACCGGCCTCGGCGGGAGCTGCGAGGCGGGCTCACGCGAGTGCGTCAATGGTGGAACGCGGTGCGTGTCGCTCAACCCGCGACCCGAGGTCTGCGACGGGCTCGACAACGACTGTGACGGCTTCGCCGACAACGGCCTGTGCTGTCCGTCGAACGACGATCTGCGCTACGCGGGGTCGGTCACGCTCCTGTCTGCGTCGCCGGTCCAGCCGGCGGGTGATGGGCGCGGCGCTTGGGCCATCCTGGACTACGTCCCCAGCGGTCAGTTCACCGATCTGCGCGCTTATAAGCGCGACAGCGGCATCGTGCACACCGTCCACAGCGGTCAGGGCCTCAGCGGGAACGAGGGCGGTGGCTTCGGTGCCGCGACGGCGCTGGCCTACACCACCGCCGAGGACGTGGACAACGGTGGCTTGCTGCCGATCTACGCCGCCGCGTATGTGGTCGAGGTCGGCGCGGCCGCGGCGAGGCGGGTGGTCCATCTGCGCGGGATGGCCGGAGAGAACAACGTGGCCTGGACCTCGGTCGACTCGACACAGGTCGCGCCCGCGGGGTCGAGCGACCCCGACGTCGCCTCCGACACCGACGGGATGGTCTGGGTCGTCTGGCGCAGCACGACGCAGGACGCGCCGGGGGTCTACCTGGGTGAGTACCGCATCACCTACGCCCTCGGGGGTCCCAACGAGGAGGTCGTGGGCTTCGAGCTCCTGCGTTCGCGACGGGTCGACTCCGGCGGGGTCCAGGCCCGATCGCCGCAGCTCGCGCTGATCCCGGCGGGGCGGGACGAGCCCTCGGTCGGCGTGGTTTGGGTCGAGGGGGAGCAAGGGTCGGGGGGGCTCAGGTTCCGGTCCTTCTCCCGCAACACCTTCCAGCCGGACATGGCGGTGCGGACCATCAGCGGCCCGGGGGTCAATGGGAACAACGCGACCTGCGACGCGCCGGACATCGCCTACGCCGCCGACGGGGGGGGGGAGCACTTCGCCATCACCTGCTTCGGCAACGACGCCAACGGTGCCGCGCACCTCTGGTACACCCCCATCCGGCGGGGTGGCGGCGGGGTCGCCTTCGAGCAACTCACGGATGCCCAGAACGTGCTCGCGAGCACCTCCCGGATCGGCTGGATGAGCACCAACCGCGCGACTTACGTGGTGTTCAGCGACAACGGCCAGATCCCCGGCCAGTACCTGGTGCGGATCGACGACCGCCGGCCGGCGGCGCCGGTCCGAACGGACGCCCAGAACGTGCCCGGCTGGCCCGCGGTGCACATCGACGACTCGACGCTCTTCATCCCGCACCACCGTGGGCAGCGGGCCGTAGAGGGCTGGATCTACCAGCGATCGTGTCAGTGAGCTCGAGGTGAGCGCCAACGTGACCTGGCATGCGGGCAAGGTCAGCCCCGCGCGCCGCGCCGAGCTGCTCGGGCAGCGAGGCGCGGTCGTCTGGCTGACGGGCCTCTCGGGCTCCGGCAAGTCCACCATCGCCGTCGAGCTGGAGCAGTTGCTCCTCGAGCGGGGGCACGTCGCCTGCATGCTCGATGGCGATAACGTGCGCCACGGCTTGTGCAGTGACCTCGGCTTCAGCGCCGAGGACCGCCGGGAGAACGTGCGGCGGGTCGGCTGCGTGGCGCAGCTCTTCGCCAGCGCCGGCGTGGTCGCGCTGGCCTCCTTCATCTCGCCGTTTCGGGCGGATCGGGACGCCGTGCGCGCGCGGGTGGGGGCGGGGGCCTTCTACGAGGTTCACGTGGCCACGCCCGTCGAGATCTGCGAGCGACGCGACCCCAAGGGGCTCTATGCCCGCGCCCGGGCGGGCGATATCGCAGACTTCACGGGCATCTCTGCGCCCTACGAGGCCCCGGAGTCCCCCGAGCTCGTGGTGGACACCGTCGAGTCCTCGGCCGCCGACTGCGCCGAGCAGATCTACCTGCGGCTCGCGCGCGACGGGGTCATCAAAGCGAGTCCATGACCACGCCGTCGGCGCCCGCGTTGCCCGGGCTGGGGCCCCCCAGCGCGCCGGGGGTGGTGCGGAACTCGTTGGCGACCAGGTTGGGGAGGCTCTCGCCCGACAGGACGAGGCCGATGCTCGGCCCGCCAGCGCCGCCGCCGCCGTGTCCGCCGCGACCGCCGTCCCCGCCTTGACCGCCGCGGCCTCCGCCGCTGATGTCTCCGTCGTTCGGGCCGCCGTTGCCGGGCTCGCCCCCGGTGCCGCCCTCTCCACCGCGGCCGCCGCGGCCTCCGTCGCCGCCGCGCCCCGCGTGGAGGACGTTGCCCTCCAAGGCGGGGCTGCTGTCGACCAGCAGCAGGCCGACGCTCGCGCCGCCGCCACCCCCGCCCGTAGCCAGGAAACCGCCACAGCCGCCAGCGCCGCCGCCGCCGCCTCCGCCACCGCAGCCGAGGTCGCAGAAGGAGAACGGGTTCAAGTCCTCTTCCTGGCCGCCGCCGCCGCCTCCGCCGCCTCCGCCGCCGCCGGGCTCGCCCTCGCCGCCGATCCCCCCTGCAGGGGTGACCCAGCCGTCCTCGGTCCAGGCGCCAGGGCCTTCTCCCGCCACGCCGTCCATCCCCGAATCACCACGACCGCCGCCGTGGCCCATCCCGCCGACGCCGGTGCGGCCGCAGTCGCCGTTGTGGCCGCCGCCGTTCCCGCCGGCGCCACCGTTGCCGGGGGTGGGCAGGCCCACCGCACCGACCCGTCCGTCGTCGTCGTCTCGACCTCCGTCGGCGCCCCGTCCGCCGTGGGTGGCGACGCCCTCGCAGACCGTCATCCCGGCCCCGCCGCCCCGACGCCGGTCGCAGTCCTGGACGACGTTCGAGCTGTCCTGACCGTCCTGGCCGTCACTGCCGGAGGCGCCGGGGATCCCGCTGTCGCCGTCCTCGCCAGGCGCGCCGTCTGCGCCGCGACCCGCGCGCAGCGTGCAGTCCCGCACGGTGACGGCGCTCGCCCGGATCAAGACCGCCGCGACGCTGGTCTGCCCCGCTAGATCGGCGTCCGCGGCGGAGATCACGAGCCGCTGGACCTCCGTCGGCTCTGCGATGTCGGTGGCGAGGAGGGCGACGGGGCCACCGCGCAGCACGGTCTCCACCTCGACCCCCCTTCGCCAACCCTCGCTCGCGTCGTAGCCGCCATAGATCGAGACGCCGGCGACGATCTGAATCGACTCGGCGTAGACTCCGTGCGACACGTACACGCCCGCCCCCGGGCGCTCGCGGGCGGCCATGATCCCCGCGGCGATCGACCGGATCGGCTGCTCGCGCGTGCCGGCAAAGCCGTCGTCGCCCGTCTCGAGATCGACGAAGACCGCGAGCGCCGCGTCGCCATCGATACCGTCGCAGTTCGAGTCGACGTTGTTGGTATCGGGGGCGTCGGGGCCAGGCTGCACCTGGCACTCGTGCTCGCAGCCGTCCGCGGGGTTGTTGTTCAAATCGATCCACCCTGGGAGGCAGACCCCCATGGCGCAGCGGCCCTCGGCGCAGGTGCCCCCCGCGTTGTCGTACACGCACGCGTTGTTGCAGCGTCCGCAGTGGGCGGTGTCCGACTGGAGCTCGAAGTGCTCGTCGGCCACGCCGTCGCAGTCGTTGTCGAGGGTGTCGCACGTCACCTCGTCGGGGGTCTCGAAGGTCCCCGGGTAGCGGCAATCCCACTGCCCGCCGAGGCACAGCGGCGCCGAGCGCTCGCACTCGCCCAGGACCAGGCAGACGCCGGCCGGCACCTCCAGCCCTTCGTCCACCATGAAGTCGCAGTCGTCGTCGGCGCCATTGCACGACTCCGTCCCCGACTCGTTGACCAGCGGATCCTCCTCGTCGCAGTCGATGCCCAAGCAGTCGGGCCCTTCGCCGTAGCCGTCGCCGTCTGGATCGAGGCAGCCCACCACACACAGGAAGGTCACGTCCGCCCCGGTGTTGGTCACCTCCCTGCACACCATGTGCTCGGGACACTGCGAGTCGTCGCTGCACTTCTTGGCGCACCGGCGCCCCTCGTTGGTCTCGATGCAGAACGCCGATCGGCACTCACCGGCGGACTCACACGGCGCCCCAAATGCCCCCTCGACGGGCCCGCCGTCTCCCGCGTCGAAGCGCCCGCGGCCCACATCACCGTTGATCGGGGGCAGACCAAGATCCGCCGAGGCATCGCGAGCCCCCGAGCGCGGGACGTCGGTCGCGTCGGCGCAGCCGGCGGCGACCAGGAGGGCCAAGCATGGAAGCTGAGATCGTGACATCGTCGAGAAAGTAACACGCCTTGCGGTCCTCACCCGGCGGCGGCGCGTCTTCGAGGCGCCGCCGCCGCCCGGACCGGGCTACCGTCGCCGACGCCCCTCCCCAGGGCCGTCGAACGTGCGCAGACCACCAACAACCGCGAGGTCGCCGCAAATTATCGTGCAACTATCCAGAAATACTGAGCTTCGTGGGGGCCGATTCGGACGGTCTACTCGGCGGCGGCGAAGGCGCGCAGGTGCTCGGCCTGCTCCTCGGTGACCACGGTGGGGACCACGACCTGAACCCGTACGTGCAGGTCGCCGCGCCCGGGACGACCATCGAGGAAGGGCAGCCCGGACCCACGAAGCCGCAACACGGTGCCGGGTTGGGTGCCCGGCTCGACATCGATCGGCACCTCGCCATCGAGGGTGGTGACCTGGACCTCTGCGCCCAGCGTGGCCTGGACGATGTCAATCGCCAACTCACCCAGCAGGTCCGGCCCATGCCGGTCGAATTGCGGGTGCTCGGCCACGTGGATCACGACCAGCAGATCCCCCGGCACTCCGCCGGGCCGCGGCGGCTCTTCCCCCTGACCCGCCAGACGCAGCTTGATGCCGGTGTCGACGCCCGCCGGCACCTTCACCTTCACCTTCGACTCGACCCGTTGATGGCCGGCCCCTTTGCACGCCTTGCAGGGGTACTTGATGCGCTTGCCCGCCCCGTGGCAGTGGGGACAGCTCGTCTGCACCCGCATGATGCCGCGGTCCATGATGACCTGGCCGTGACCGCCACAGGTGGCGCACGTCTCCGGCTTCGTGCCGGGCTTGGCGCCGCTGCCGTCGCAGGGCTCGCAGCGCGTGCGCCGCGGAATGTCGACGGTGCGCTCGACCCCGGTGAGGCACTCTTCGAGGCTGAGCTCGAGGTCGAGGCGCAGGCTCTGGCCCTGGTTGCGCTGACGTCGCCTGCCGGAGCCGCCGAAGAAGTCACCGAAGAAGTCGCTGAAGTGGCTGAAGATGTCGCCGACATCCCCAAAGCCACCGAAGCCCTGGCTCTTCAAGCCGTCGTGGCCGAAGCGGTCGTAGATCTGGCGCTTCTCTGGATCGCTGAGCACCTCGTACGCCTCGCTGACGGCCTTGAAGCGCGCCTCGGCCTCGGCGTCCCCCGGGTTGCGGTCGGGGTGGTACTTCATCGCGGCGGTCCGGTAGGCGCGCTTCAGCGCACCATCGTTCGCGTCGCGATCGACGCTCAGCAGTTCGTAATAGTCATCCACGGAGCCGGCACGTTAAGCACGCGGGCGCCGATGTCAAGCGCGTCGGACCCGGCGTCCGTTGTGATATGCTCCGCGGCCTTCGATCCGGAGTTCGATTGCCGCCACCGCTCCCGCCAGACGGTCTCGACTCGTCGGCCCTCTCTGCCGGGCTCGACGCGCTCGCGCAACGCGTGGGGCGCTTCCTCTCGCGGGTGAAGGGGGACTTCGACGAGATAGAGGTCTGGGTCCGTCGACGCGATCGCCGCGCGTGGCGGATCACCGGGCACGAGCTGGTCGACGCGACCGAGCCCACCGAGGAGCTCGTCTCGCTCCGCGTCTTCCGCCGTGGCCAGATGGCGGAGCTCGTTTGTGGGCAGGTCGACGAGGGCCAGTGGCAGGCGCTGGTGAAGCAGGGGCTCTCGGACCTCGCCGGGACCGGGAACCTGCCCCCATCGGCCCCGCGTCCGCGGTGCCCGGGCCCAATGACCTTCGACCCCGAGCTCGCCGACGCCCTGGCCCCGGCCGGAGTCCTGCGCCGCGTCGCCGCGGCTCTCTGCGACAACACCTGGCACGAGGCCGAGCGGGTGGAAGGTTTGTCGAGCCTCGAGGGCGAGGTGGTCTTCGACGTGCGTCGCTACGTGGTGGGCAACACCGGCGGTGTGGTGGCCTCCCTCCACGGGTCGCTCTCGGCGCGAGTCGAGCTCAACGGCGTCTACGGCGACGTCTTCACCCAGTCGCACGCCCCCGAGTCCTTCCTCCCCCTGGCGCTGCTCGGCGCACGCACGTGGCGCACCATGCCGCGCACGTTGGTGACGCCTGAAGCCTTTGGCGCCGCGGGCCCCACGTCGGTCGTGCTCCATCCACGGTTGTTCGAGCAGCTCCTGCGGAAGCTCCTCGGACCTCTCTTCTGCGGCAGCGCCCAGGACAGCGGCGCGCTCCCCTTCGAGGAGGGGGATCTCGTCTGCGCCAACAGCGTCACCCTCGTCGATGATCCGGGACTCGATGGCCTCGCCACGAGCCGCGCCTTTGACGACGAGGGCGTGCCGACGCGGCGGACCCCGTTGCTGGTCTGCGGCCGCCTGACGCAGCTCCTCCGTAGCCGCGCCTACGCCAAGCAGGTCGGCACGGTGCCGAGCGGTAGCGCGTGGCGCGCCGATGCTCCTCTTCGAGGCGCTCACGGGCCTGGACCCACGGTCACCTTCGGCAGCCTCTTGATGGAGCGAGGCGACACGGGGTTCCACGAGATGGTCGCGGGGGTCGATCGTGCCGTCCTCGTCCACGAGGTGGAGCTCGAGGCGGTCGATCCGGCCAGCACCTCCTTCTCCGCCCTCGTCACCTGGGGTCTCACCCTCGAAACCGAGACGCCCAGCCGATTGCTCGCCCCGGACGCGTGGCGAATCCGCGGTCGTCTCCTGTCACTTCCAGGCGAGTTGCCGGGCTTGCTCGACGAGGTCGCGCTCAGCCGTGAGCTCTACGACACCGGCTCCGCGATTCTCCCCTACTGCCTCTGCACCCTCGAGGTCTGACCATGTCCAGCGGCATCGTCGTTGTCGGCGCCCAATGGGGCGACGAAGGGAAAGGGAAGGTCGTCGACCACCTGGCCGTCGACGCCTCCGTCGTCGTTCGCTACCAGGGCGGGGCCAACGCTGGCCACACGCTGGTGGTCGAGGGCCACAAGACCGTCTTGCACCTGGTGCCCTCCGGCATCCTCCACGCGGGGAAGCGCTGCGCCATCGGCGCCGGTTGCGTCGTCGATCCCCACGAGCTCGCCGCGGAGGTCGAGGGTCTGCGCGCCGCCGGCGTCCGTGTGGGACCCGAACGGCTCTGGTTGAGTCAGCGCGCGCAGCTCGTCTGCGCGCCGCACAAGCGCCTGGACCAGGCCCGAGAGCGCGCCGCGGGTGACGCCAAGATCGGCACGACTGGACGCGGTATCGGCCCCGCGTACGAAGACGCAGTGGGTCGGCGCGGCGTGCGTATGGTCGATCTGCTCGACGCCGCGCGGTTGCGCCAGCGCGTCACCGGGCTCCTGCTAGAGCGCAACATGCTCCTCACCGGCCTGGGCGCCGAGCCCTTCGGCGTCGACGAGGTCGTGGGGCCGTTGCTGGACGTCGCCGAGCAGCTCCGGCCCTTCATCACCGACGTCGGGCGCCGGCTGGATTCGCACCTCCGCGCCGGCGACACCGTGCTCTTCGAAGGGGCGCAGGGCTCTCTGCTCGATGTGGCCCACGGCACCTACCCCTTCGTCACCTCCTCGGCGACCGTCGCGGGCGGCGCGGCGGTCGGGGCGGGCGTGGGTCCGGGCGCGATCGGACGCGTCGTCGGCATCGCGAAGGCCTACGCCACGCGGGTGGGCGCCGGGCCGTTCCCGACCGAGCTCACGGGCGAGTTCGGCGATCGTCTGCGAACGGCTGGGGCCGAGTTCGGCGCCACCACGGGTCGTCCCCGGCGCTGCGGTTGGTTCGACGCCGTGGCCCTCCGCTACGCCGCGCGGGTCAACGGGCTCACCGAGATCGCCCTCACCAAGCTGGACGTGCTGTCGGGCGTCGACGAGCTGAAGGTCGCCATCGGCTATCGGGTCGACGGGCGAGCCATCGAGGGCTTCCCCGCCGTCGGCTTGGGGGCCGTCGAGCCGGTGTACGAGACGCTCCCGGGATGGTCGGAGCCCATCGAGCGCGCGCGCTGCGTCGATGATCTGCCGCAGGCGGCGCAGGCCTACGTCCGGCGCCTGGAGGCGCTGACGGGCGTGACGATCTCCCTGGTCTCCGTGGGCCCGGGGCGCGACGCCATCCTGCCCTGGGGCGCCGCCGGAGCCTGAAGAGGTGTCCGTTAGGACGGTGCGGCAGAGTCGCGACGCGGCGCGCTGCACGCGCCCGCCAACCGA
>CAYOBQ010000020.1:0-58630 GCA_964402225.1 uncultured Nannocystaceae bacterium
GCCGCCACCGCCGCCGCCGCCGCCGCCGCGGCCCGAGCCGCAGCAGATGCAGACATAGAACGGCCCCGTGCAGTCCTCTCCACCGCCGGCGCCGCCGCCCCCCCCGCCGCCGCCGCGGGTGCCACCCGTCCCGCTGGAGCCGTTGCTCCGAATCCAGACGACTCCGTTGAGCGCCCCCGTGCCGTTTCCGCCGCTGCCGTTGTCGCCGAAGCTCCCGCGGCAGCCCGTCCCGCCGTTGCGTCCCGGACCGGGATCGCCGTCGCCGCATCCGGTGTCGTCCCCGCCGCCACCGCCCCCCCCGGCGCAGACCCCATTGCCGGCGCCCGCGGCCCCCGGGAGACCATCGTTCTGGTTTCGACCGTTGCCTCCACGACCGCCGCCACCGGCACCGCCGCCGCCGCCCGACGACCCGTTGGCGTTGCCGCCGTTGCCCCCCACGGCCCCAGTGGAGCCGGGGCTGCCGGCCGCTCCGTCGCCGCCGCGCCCCGCCAGCACGTCGCTGGACCGAAACGCGAGGGCGTCTCCGCTGTCGAGCACCTGGACCGCGATGGCCGCGGCGCTCTGGCCATCGCGCGCCGTGACCTCGACGTCGATCTGGTCGATGAGGACGGGGGCGCGGAGCGCCGTCGCGCGCAGACCGACGCTGGAGATGAATCGAAGGGTGGCCCGGCCGTCGCTGCGGCCCCGGAAGTCGGCGTCGTAGCCGCCGTGGAGTGAGACGCCGGCGACGAGCGATAGCGGCGCGTTCATCCGGTACAGGCCGTTGGTGACCAGCACGTGCCCGCGCCCGGTCTCGGTCGCCACGACGAGCCCTTGGCGCACGGTCGCGACGGCGGTCGCCGGGGTCAGCCCGTCGCGCGCGTCGTCACCGTTCTCGCGTACGAAGACCGAGTCCTCGACGTCGCCGTCCACCCCGTCGCAGTCGAGATCGACGCCCTCGGGATCGGGCGAATCGTCCTCGCCTTGGAACACGCAGGCGTACTCGCAGCCGGTGTCGGGCGTCCCGTCGAGGTCGATGAACCCAGCCTCGCAGGGGCCCATTCGGCACTCACCCCCGGCGCACTCGGGCTCGGCGTTGTCGTACGCACAGACCCGGCCGCAGGCGCCGCAGTTATCCGGGTCGACCTCGACCGGCGCCTCCTCGTCGACGGCCGCGTCGCAGTCATTGTCGACGTTGTCGCAGATCTCGAGCCCACCGTTGGTCGGTTGGCAGGCGTACTCGCACCCGTTGCCGGGCTCGCCGTCGATGTCCCACCAGCCGCCGATGCACTCCGAGATAAGGCACTCGCCCGCGGTGCATCGCGGCGCGGCGTTGTCGAGCTGGCACTCGTTCCCGCAGCGACCGCAGTGCAAGACGTCGCGGGTCACGTCGAAGTCCTCGTCCAGCTCCCCGTCGCAGTCATTGTCGGTCAGATCGCAGAGCTCCACGCCGCCGTTGCTCAGGTCGCAGCGGTACTCGCAGCCGTTGATCTCTCCCCCGTCGGCATCCCACCAGCCGTCCTCGCAGCCGCCGAGGGCGCAGTCGCCCTCGATACAGGCGGGGATCCCGTTGGCGTAGATGCAACCGCGTCCACAGGCGCCGCAGTTCGAGGGATCGCTCGAGACATCGAAGTCCTCGTCGGTCTGAGCGTCGCAGTCGTTGTCGACGAGGTCGCAGACCTCCACGCCACCGTGGCTGAGGACGCACTCGTATTCGCAGCCGTCGGCGAGATCGACGTTGGCGTCCCAGTAGTTGTTGTCGCACTCCACGAAGTTGCAGAGGCCCTCGCGGCACGCCGCCGAGCCATGATCGAAGGCGCACGCGCGGTCGCAGGCGCCGCAGTGGTCGAGGCTGACTTGCAGGTCGAAGCCCTCGTCGACGCGGCCGTCGCAGTCGTTGTCATCTCCGTCGCAGGCCTCGATCCCGCCGTTGGTGGGCTCACACGCCAGCTCGCAGCCGGTCAGCGGATCGCCGTCGAGATCCACCCAGCCCGCGAGGCAGTCGCCGACGGCGCAGGCCCCCTCGACGCACGCCGGCTCGGCGTTGGCGACCTCGCAGAGCCGGTTGCAGGCCCCGCAATGGTCGACGTCGGCCAGCACGTCGAAGCCCTCGTCGGTGGTGCCGTCACAGTCGTTGTCGACCTCGTCGCAGACCTCGTTGCCATCCTGCGTCGCGTTGCAGCCGTACTCGCAGCCGTTGCCGTCGTTGCCGTCCACGTTGTGCCAGCCCTCATCGCAGTCGCCGAGCTCGCAGCTACTGTCGACGCACAGCCCCGAGGCGTTCTGGAAGAGGCACGCGTTGCCGCAGAATGCGCAGTTTCGAGGATCGCTGGAGAGATCGATGTCGTCGTCGGGCGCGCCGTCGCAGTCATTATCGAGCCCATCGCAGCTCTCCTCGGCGCCGAACTCGAAGCTGTCGGGATAGTCGCAGCGCCACTCGCCGCTCAAGCACGCCACCCGCGTGCCGCGGCAGACGCCCTGGTCGAGGCACTCCAGGGCCTCGGGGGCACCGGTGAGGAGCGCCGCCTCGTCGACCTCGGAGTTGCAGTTGTTGTCGCGGCCATCGCAGAGCTCCGGTGCGCCCTCGTAGATGTTCGGATCCCCGTCGTTGCAATCGAAGCCGAGGCAGTCTTCGCCGTCGCCGTAGCCGTCGTCGTCTTCGTCTCGGCAGGGCTGGCAACCCTCGCCATTGGCAGGAACGCATTGGCGTGCGACGACCCCCGCGTCACCGCCCCCATCGACGTCGACGCACTCGTAGCCGTCGGGGCACACGCCGTCGTCGCTGCAATCCTCGGCGCAGTAGTGCCGCCGCCCGATGCGCAGGCAGAGGTCCGCGTTGTCGTCGCACTCGCGGTCGGTCTCGCACGGCTTGCAGAGGTCGGGCTGGTCGGCGAGGCAGAGGAAGGTGCGGTCGGGACCGTCGTTGGCGATGGCGTTGCACTCGAACCCCGGCGGGCACTCACCACAGGTTCGGGTGCAGATTCGACCGAACTCGGGGGCCTCGATGCAATGCCCCGAGCGGCAGTCGCGGTTCTCGTCGCAGGGGTCGCCGAACATGCCGAGGATCGGCATGTCAGGCCCGCCCATGTCGATCACCGGTGGGAGGTCGATATCCGGCGCGATGGAGACGTCGAGGTTGACCCCGGCGTCAGCGTTCGTTCCGGGGGCGTTCTCCGAGTCGCAGGCACACAACGCGAACGAAGAGAGAAAAAAGAGACAATAGCGCATCAAGGACCTCTCGCAACCGTGCTCGATGATACCGACGGCGTCGAAGCCCTTTCAATTCGCACGTCGTTGCGAATCGCGGTCTCTCAGGACAGCGCGAGGCCGACGACGCCGAGCACGCCGACCAGGATGGTGAGCGTGTTGCGAGCTTTCGCTGGGATCGGGAGCGCGGCGGCGGCGAGCGCGACGACGCCACAGCCCCCCGCGGCCATGAAGGCGAGCCGCTGCGTCCCCTCCATGGTCTCGAGGGCCTCCCAGAACCAGCGATGCTTCGCCGGGTACGCCACGAGGCCCGCGAGGGTGGCGCCGACGAGGGCGGAGAGCAGGCGCGACATCGCGCCGCCATCAGCCGCGGAGTCTGCGTCCCACGGGTCCGGCCGGTCGACGGCCGCGGTGCGTGCGGGCGCTGGTCGTGCCACGGGTCGGGCGGGGGCGGCCTCTCGCGCCATTCCCTCCGCGCCGTGAGGATCGACGAGGGTCGCCGGGGCCTCATCCTCGGTGAGCACGCGGCCGGCCGGGGGCTCCGCCTCCGAGAGCTCGGGAGCGATGCGGATGCTCCTGGGTGCCCCCTCGTGCGGGGTCGGCTCGGTCGCCTCCGGCGCCGCGGGCGCTTCCGCGACGTCGAAGCTCTCGAGGCTCGTCAGCGTGGCCGGCCCCTCGGCGGTCTCGGCCGGCTCGCTGGGCTTTGGTGAGGGATCACCAGTGGGCGCCAGATCGGCGTAGATGGGCATCCCCATCACCGTGCTGCGGGCCGACGGCGACTGAGATGGCGGACGGACCCGTTGGCGTAGCCCTTCGGTGAGCGGCGAAGGCGCGGAGCTCACCCGGGGGCGCGGCAGGCCGGCCATCAAGCTCGGTGTGGGCGTCGGCGCCGTAGGCTTCGGGGTCTCAGGTGCCGCCGGTGCGTCGTCTTCGTCGGACGTCGCGGCGGCGAGCCTCGCGAGGTCCTCGGCTCCGAACTGGGTTGTCTGTGGCCCCTTCTGGTTTGGGCCAGCCGGTCGTTGCTGAGCCATCCCGAACTGGGTGGCCTGGTGGGGGGCCTCGCCGAGCCGGGCGCCACACTGGACACAGTGGAGCGAGCCGTCGGGCGACTCACCGCCGCACCTCGGACAGGCGATCATCGAACCTCCGCTTTTCGGCGGACCTCGCCGCGCGCGCCCAAGTCTCACATGCGTAGCGCGCGGGATCAAACTCGTCGCGGCGGTCGGGTGGCCATGGTTTCGGGAGGTCGGCACGACCTGTACAATGCGCGCTTCCTGGAGGTCCCGATGTCCGAGGATTCCGACGATCGACCCGCCGACGTCGCGCTGATGGCCCGCGCGGCGGTAGCGGCGGGGGACGCCTCCGCGGCGGTCCTCGCCTACCGGCGCTTGGTGCGCGCCGAGCCCGACGCGGCGGTGTGGCGGCTTCGCTTGGCGGACGCGCTCGACGCGAGCGAAGACGCCGACGGCGCGGCGCGCGTCCGGTCGGAGATGGCGAGCGGCGCGCTGGCCGGCGGCTCGCCCCTCGCCGGGCTCTCCGCGGGGGTCGCGGGGGCGTCGAGTGAGCTCGTGGCGGCCTTTGCGCCCTACCTCGCGGGCTCGGATCGACTCGGGCGCACCGCGCCGCCGCGGCCGCCGGCCCCACCGGGCGGGCGCTCGGTCCCCGCAGACGATCCCGAAGCGCCGCTGCCCCCCTGGGCCGCGGCGGTGGGCCCGCTGCACCCGGTCCCGCTGCTCTCGGCCCTCGACGCCGAGGCCTTCGAGGCGGTGCTCGACCACCTCACCCGGCGCTCGCTCAACCCCGGCGAGACCCTGGTATGCGAGGGCGAGGTCGCCGGCTCCGTCTACTTCCTGGTGGGCGGTACGTTGAGCGTCAGCAAGCACGACGATTTCCGCGGAGAACAGGCGCTGGGTCGCATCACCGCTGGCTCGGTCGTTGGCGAGATGGCCCTCGTCCTGAACCGCCCACGCACCGCCACCGTCAGCGCCATCGACGACGTGGAGACGCTCCGCCTCGAGATCGAGACCCTCCGCGCCCTCGCGGCCACGAACCCGTCGGTGGACCGCGCGCTTCGTCGCTACACCCAGCAGCGCCTGCTCTCGATGCTGATCGACACCTCGCCGTTGTTTCGCGGGCTTCAGCCGGGGTCGCGCGCCGCGCTGCTCACCCGCTTCCAGTCCCACAGGGTCGCCGCCGGCGAGACCGTGATCACCCAGGGCGAAGAGCGGCCGGCTCTGTGGCTGGTGATGAACGGCGAGGTCGACGTCCTCCGCTCCGACGCGGGTGGCCCGGCCAAGGTCGCGCGGCTCGGCGCCGGGCAGGTCTTTGGAGAGATGTCCTTCGTCACCGGCGAGCCCGCCAGCGCGTCGGTCGTCGCGAGCAGCGAGACGGCGTTGATGGCCCTCGCCTCCGAGGACCTCGCGGCGGTGTGTAGCGAGCACCCCGAGGTCGAGTCACGCCTGCGCGCCCTCACCGACGAGCGCGTGCAGGAGAACCGATTCATCTTCGAGGACGACGAGTTCTTCGAAGACGCAGATTGAGCCCAAAGAACATGTCTCTACAGATTTTCGACACGATGACGGGCGAGAAGCGCCCATTCGAACCGCTCGAGCCCGGCAAGGTTCGGATGTATGTGTGCGGCGTGACGCCCTACGCGCGGTGCCACATCGGCCACGCCCGTTGCTACGTCGCCTACGACATCATCTATCGCTACCTGCGATTCGCGGGCTACGAGGTGCGCTACGTTCGGAACTTCACCGACGTCGATGACAAGATCATCGCCGCGGCCAACCGGGAGGGCGTCGATCCGCTGGCCTATGCCCAGCGCTACATCGACACGTTCTACGAGGACATGGACGCCCTCGGCATCGCGCGACCCCAGGTCGAGCCGCGCGTGAGCACGACGATCGACGAGATCATCGCGCTCATCGCTCGGCTCTGCGAGCGGGGCGTGGCTTACGCCGTCGAAGGCGATGTCTTCTACGCGGTCGAGCGGTTCGAGCCCTACGGCAAGTTGAGCAAGCGCGCCCTCGACGACCTCCTCGTCGGCGCGCGGGTGGAGGAGAACCCGAAGAAGCGAAACCCCCTCGACTTCGCGTTGTGGAAGGCGGCCAAGCCGGGGGAGCCCAAGTGGGACAGCCCGTGGGGGGAGGGCCGGCCCGGGTGGCACATCGAGTGCTCGGCGATGAGCACCACCCACCTCGGCGAGACCTTCGATCTCCATGGCGGTGGCCGGGACCTGGTCTTCCCCCACCACGAGAACGAGATCGCGCAGTCCGAGGGGGCCAGCGGGAAGACGTGCGCCCGCTACTGGACGCACAACGGCTTCGTGAACATCGACGACGAGAAGATGGGCAAGTCGCTGGGCAACGCCTTCAACGTCGCCGACCTCTTCGAGCGTTATGAACCCGAGGTCGTGCGCTGGTTCCTCCTGAGCGCGGCCCAGTACCGGGCGCCCATCAACTTCACCGACGGGTTGCTCGACGAGGCGGCGTGCCGGTTGGCCTACCTCTACGAGACCGTACGCCGCGCCAACGAGTTCATCGCGGCGCACGACACGGGGTTCGACGGGGGTCCCCTCCCGGGGGCGGAGACGGCGGCGTCGTTGGTGCCCCGGATCAAAGAGGCCCTCGACGACGACTTCAACACGCCGCGCGCGACGGATCCGTGCCTCGAGGCCTTCCGCGTGCTCAACGAGCTCGTGGACACCCGCAAGGCGAAACGGAAGCCGGCGGCGGCGCGTGGGGCCAAGGCCTTGCTGGGCGAGATGCGCAAGGTCGACGAGATCTTCAACTTGCTCGGGCGCGACCCCGACGAGTACCTCGCTGCCCACCGGGCCAAGGCGGCGCTGCGCAAGGGCATCTCCCTCGAGTGGGTGTCCGAGCGCATCGGTGCCCGCCAGGAGGCGCGGGAGGCGAAGGACTGGGCCGCCGCCGACGCCGTCCGCGACGAGTTGCTCGCCCAGGGCGTGGTGCTGATGGACCGCGCCGACGGCACCGACTGGACCCTCGACGACACCGCCGAGTGCGGCGGTTGACGCCCCCCCGATGAAGCCCTTCGAGCTGGTCAGCGAGTACGCGCCCGCGGGCGACCAGCCGAAGGCGATCGACGCCCTCGTGTCGGGGCTTCACGCCGGGCGGGCGCACCAGGTGCTGCTCGGCGTCACCGGCTCGGGCAAGACCTTCACCGTCGCAAACGTCGTTCAGCGTACCCAGCGGCCCACGCTGGTGCTGGCCCACAACAAGACTCTGGCCGCCCAGCTCTACGGCGAGTTCAAGGCGCTGTTCCCGAACAACGCCGTCGAGTATTTCGTCAGCTACTACGACTACTACCAGCCCGAGGCCTACGTCCCCGCGTCGGACACCTTCATCGAGAAGGACTCGTCCATCAACGACGAGATCGACCGGATGCGTCACTCGGCGACGCGCTCGCTGCTCGAGCGCCGCGACGTGCTCATCGTGGCGTCGGTCTCCTGCATCTACGGCCTCGGCAGCGCCGAGGCCTACTACGATCAACTCGTGGTCCTGCAGGAGGGGCAGCGCGTCGACCGCGACAAGATCATGGCGAAGCTGGTGGACATCCAATACGCCCGCAACGACCTGGACTTCCACCGCGGCACCTTCCGCGTCCGCGGGGACACCCTGGAGGTCTTCCCCATCCACGAGGACAGCCACGCCATCCGCGTCGAGTTCTTCGGCGACGAGGTCGAGTCGATCTCCCGCATTGATCCCCTGCGTGGGCGGTCGATCGGGCAGCTCGACAAGGTCGCGATCTACCCCGGCAGTCACTACGTGGTGGGCTCCCGGCGCTTGAAGGACGCCATCGACGAGATCCGTGACGAGCTGTGCGAGCGCCTGCAGAAGCTCAACGCCGACGGGCTCTTGCTCGAGGCGCAGCGGCTCGAGCAGCGCACCATGTTCGACCTCGAGCAGCTCGAGGAGATCGGCTACTGCGCGGGCATCGAGAACTACTCGCGGTACCTCACGGGGCGCGAGCCCGGCGAGGCTCCTCCGTGCTTGCTGGACTACTTCGCCGACGACTGGCTGCTGGTGATCGACGAGTCCCACGTGAGCCTGCCGCAGGTCTCGGGGATGTACCGCGGCGACCGCTCCCGGAAGACGACGCTGGTCGACTACGGCTTCCGGCTGCCCTCGGCCCTCGACAACCGACCGCTGCGCTTCGAGGAGTTCGAGAAGATCCAGAACCAGGTGCTCTACATCTCGGCGACCCCCGGCAACTACGAGCTCGACCACACGGAGGGCGTGATCGTCGAGCAGATCATCCGGCCAACGGGGCTCGTCGATCCAGAGGTGGAGGTCCGGCCGGCGGGCACCCAGGTCGACGATCTGCTGGGTGAGGTTCGCAGCGTCGTCGACGCGGGCATGCGGGTCCTGGTCACCACGCTGACGAAGCGGATGGCCGAAGACCTGACCGACTATTACCGCGATCTCGGGGTCGAGGTGCGCTACCTCCACGCCGAGGTCGACACCATCGAGCGCACCGCGATCCTGCGCGACCTGCGCTTGGGCGTGTTCGACGTGTTGGTGGGGATCAACCTGCTGCGGGAGGGGCTCGACCTGCCGGAGGTCGCGCTCGTCGCCGTCCTCGACGCCGACAAGGAGGGGTTTCTCCGCAACCAGACCTCCCTCGTCCAGACCATCGGGCGGGCCGCGCGCAACGTGGAGGGCCGCGTGATCCTGTACGGGGACAAGGTCACCAAGTCGATGCGGGGCGCCCTCGACGAAACGGAGCGCCGGCGCGTTATCCAACGCGCCCACAACGAGAAGCACGGGATCACGCCACGGAGCGTGACCAAGGCGATCACCGATCTCGAGCGCGCGGTGGCGGCCCTCGCCGGCAGCCCAGAGGCGTCTTCGCAGGCCATCGAGATCGGCGACCGCAAGGCGCTCGAGGCGCGGATCGAGGTGGTGCGAGCGGCGATGTTGAAGCACGCCGAGGCGCTGGAGTTCGAGAAGGCAGCGGCCCTTCGCGACGAGCTGAAGGAGCTCGAGCGCGTCCACCTCGCCCTCGCATGAGCTTCGATCCGGCGGTCGACATCGACCGCATCCCCACGGATCCCGGCTGCTACCTGATGAAGGGCGAGGGCGGAGAGGTCGTCTACGTCGGGAAGGCACGCAACCTCCGGGCCCGCGTCCGCCAGTACTTCGGGGCCACCAGCGACACGCGCTACTTCGTCGGCCTGCTCGACCGCTACCTCGAGGATGTCGAGGTCATCATCACGGCGTCGGAGAAGGAGGCGCTGATCCTCGAAAACGAGCTCATCAAGCGGCACCAGCCGCGCTTCAACGTCGAGCTCAAAGACGACAAGAGCTTCCTCCACCTCCGCATTGACGATCGCGTCGAGTGGCCCAAGGTGGACGTCGTTCGGCGACCCCGGCGAGACGGCGCGCGCTACTTTGGGCCCTACCACTCGGCCTCGAAGGTCCGCGAGACGCTCAAGATCGCCGAGCGCTACTTTCAGATCCGCAACTGCGATGACCTGAGCTTCAAGAATCGCTCACGGCCGTGTCTTCAGTACCAGATCAAGCGTTGCCCCGGGCCCTGTGTGCTGCCGGTAGCTCGGGAGGCCTACCTCGACGGCGTGCGCGATCTCACGCTCTTTCTGCGCGGGCGCCACGACGAGCTGCTCGAGGCCCTGCGGCGGCGCATGGCGTCGGCTTCGGAGGCGCAGCGCTACGAGCAGGCGGCGCGGTTGCGAGACCAGATCCGCGCAATCGACGGGAGCTTGCAGCCTCAGCAGGTCGTGCTCGGCCAGGAGATCGATCGCGACGTGCTGGCGGTCTATCGAGAGGGGGGCGCGCTGCAGATTGCGGTGATGCTGGTCCGACGCGGGCGGCTGGTCGGGTCGAGGAACTTCGGCTTCGACGAGCAGGGCACCCCCGACGCGGAGGTCCTCTCCACCTTCGTGAATCTGTTCTACAGCGCGGGCAACCCCGTGCCCGACGAGGTGCTCCTGCCCGTCGAGGTCGACGGGGCCGACGCCCTCGCCGAGAGGCTCGCTGAGCTGAGGGGCCGGCGGGTGCGGGTGAGGGTCCCTCAGCGCGGGGCCGGGCGTCGGCTGGTGGAGATGGCGGCGCGCAACGCAGAGCACGCCTTCTTCCAGGCGAGACGGTCAGAGGCGGTTCGCGATGGCGGCTTGGTGCGGCTCAAGGAGAGGCTGCGGTTGATGAACCTCCCCTATCGCATCGAGTGTTACGACATCTCGATCTTTCAGGGCGCGTCACCGGTGGGCTCACAGGTCGTCTTCGAGGGCGGGGTGCCGAAGCGCAGCGACTATCGGCACTACAAGGTGCGGCACGTCGAGGGGACTGACGACTTCGCGATGATGCGCGAGGTCTTGCTGCGCCGGCTGCGCCGTGGCGTCAGTGAAGGGCGTTTGCCGGATCTCGTGGTCGTCGATGGTGGGAAGGGCCAGCTCGGCGTCGCCTTGGCGGTCCTCGAAGACCTGGCGATCGAGGGCGTCGACGTGGTGGGGCTGGCGAAGTCGCGGGTGGTGGAGGGGGTCGATGGCGCCGGTGGCGTGAAGCGGTCGCGGGAGCGGGTCTTTCTGCCCGGTGTCCGCGAGCCGGTCGCGTTGAGGTCTCATACCGACGAGCTCTTCTTGCTGACGCACCTGCGCGATGAGGCGCACCGCTTCGCGATCACCTTCCATCGCAAGCTGCGCGGCAAGGGGACGCTGCGCAGCGCCCTCGATGAGGTACCCGGCGTCGGACCGGCCCGCCGGCGCGCGCTCTTGAAGGCCTTCGGCAGCGTGAAGGGGATCCGCGCCGCGGGGGTGGAGGCGATCGCGGCGGTCCCAGGCATCGGGCCGGGGCTGGCCCGGGCGGTCGTCGAGGCGCTATCTTGAGCCGGGGAAAGAGCGAAATCCAAACCGGTTGTGGCAGACTCTCGCGACGGAGGGACTTCGAGCGTGGCCGACCAGCGCGACAAGGCGCCCGGCATGGGCATCGTCAAGAAGCGGCGCAGCCGCAAGATGCTGGAGACGCGGGACGCGTCCGATCGGGACGGGACCGAGACCGGTGCCGCCGCCGCCGCCGCGTGGGGTGACCACCTGGAGGCAAAGGTCCGTGACGGGGTGGACGACACGCCCGACCCCGTGAAGCCCGACACTCCGGCGCCAGACGACAGAGTAGCCGCCGTCAGCAACGAGAGCGCGCCCCGGCCAAGGGTCAAGGCGCGCCCCGCCTCGACCTCGCGTCGCCGACCTCGCGAGCTGCCCGAGTTCCTACGGGACCAGCCGGACGTCGGCCCTGTAAAGCCGGGGAAGAAGAAGGTCGACGTCGAGGATGTCCTACACAACATCGCCGACCAACAGCAGAGCTACGAGGAGCGAAGCGAGTTCAAGGGCGGCGAGGGCTTCAGCGTCCGGCGAAACCGGCTCTGGCTCTCGCTGTTGGCCGTGCTCGTGGCGGGGGTGTTGGCGGGGACGCCGGTGTACTTCGAGTGGGCGAAGCGGACGCACGCCCAGGAGCTGCAAGCCGTCTTGAACACGCACGCGACGAAGATCGCGCGCGCTCGCCCGGATCTGGCGAAGCTCGTGGAGGCCGGTCGCTTCGGTGAGCTTCGCGCGCTCTACGCGCAGCACCATCCCCAAGTCGTCGAGGCGGTGCGAGGCGCGGGCTTCGAGGAAGTCTTGGATCAGCACGTGACGCTGCGCGTCGACTTCAAGGCGGCGGCGCTGGTTCTGGGCGTCGGGATCGAGCAGGACGATGGATCGGATCCGATAGCCGCTCAGGCCAGCACCTCTGGGAGACCGGTGGGGCGTCCGATGCCGGAGGCTAGCATCAAGGCCGCGATGGCGGAGAACGTGCTCAACCTGGTGACCTTCCTGCTACTGGCGCTGCTGACCATCCTTGGGCTGTATCTCGGCCCAGCGCTCGTCGAGGTCCTGGAGTCGCGGCGCGGGCGGGCCGAGGCGGCGCGGCGCGCCGCGCGTGAGCGCGCTGAGTACGCGGAGATGCTGGAGGACGAATGAGTCAGTGCTCACGATCTGTCAACGCTGCGCGAGTCGCGCTCGTGGCCTTCATCGGCTTCGCCGCCATCGGGTTGGCGACGCCAGTCGAGGCGAAGACCTGCGGTGCCGGTGAGCGTTTCGCCAAGTCGCTGTGGGAGAAGTACGGCGAGTTGGCGCTCCGGTACGGGTGCGCCAAATCGAAGGCGCAGGCCAGCGGTCACGCTCTGCGCAAGACCTTCGAACGGTGTGAGAGGGACCCGTTCGCGGCGGCCAAGATCCGCGCGGGGATGGCGCGGTTCTACCGGCACGCCCAGGTGTTCAAGTCGATCACACGGCATCCCAAGCGGCTGACATTCGCGGCCCGCGACGGGTCGCTGACTGGCACGCTCGGGCGCACCTGGATCAACCCCGAGCCACACGAGCGAGACAACCTCCGCGCGGTCATCAAGAAGCGCGATGGCAAGGGCAAAGCCTCCGTCGAGGTGTGCAAGTTCACCCCCGACGGGGGCGCGCAGGTGGCCTGGAGCTTCACCATCGATCCGGGCAAGGAGAACCAGGGCAAGACCTGGGAGAAGGCGTTGCGCGGGGTGAAGGGGACGATCGTCTCGATCACCGTCGATGGTAAGAGCGTCGCCAGGTCCATCGACTACTCGGTGCGCCTGAAGCGCCCCTCCCAAGGGAAGATCCGGCCCCCGGACAAGAGCGGGAGTCGGAACGTGATCTCTGGCTTTGCGGATCTCCACGCCCACCACATGGCGCACCTCGGCTTCGCCGGGGCCTGGCTGTGGGGCGAGCCGCACCTGAAGCTCGAGGCGTGCACCGGGACGAATCACGGGCGCATGCCACTGGCGGGCTACATGTATCGCAGCAAGCACAAGGACCGCACAAAGCCGGGCGCGGACTGGCCGCACCATATGGACACCGCCCACCAGCAGATGCACTGGACGCACCTCAAACAGGCCCACGAGGCGGGGCTGAAGCTGATCGTCGTGCCGGCCGTGAGCAACGAGTTCGTCTCAGAGCTGCTGACCGCCAAGAGCACCCGCGACCCGGACATCCCCCGCGATGACATGGACTCGGTGCGCTTGCAGCTACGCACCGCCCACGCCTTCGCGGCGAAGTACTCGTGGTACCGCATCGCCCGCGATCCATGGGAGGCCCGGCGGATCATCGCCGACGGCGACCTGGCGGTCGTGCTGGCGGTCGAGGTGAGCAACCTGATGCCGGACAAGTACGGTGACTGGCGCCATCAACTCGAGGAGCTCTACGACCTCGGCGTCCGCTCCATCGAGATCACTCACGAGACGGACAACCAGTTCGGAGGCTCCGCGGTTCACCACGGCTTCACGATGTGGGCGGCCCAGAAGATCAAGCACGCGCCGATCAAGGCCGACCACAAGGAGAAGAATGGCGAGAACCTCCTCGGCCTCACCCAAGAAGGCCGGTCGCTGGTGCGCGAGATGGCCCGGCGTCACATGGTGATCGAGATCGACCACCTCTCGCGCAAGGCGCGCCGCGATGTCTTCAACATGGTGAGCGACACGAGTTGGGCGGTGGATGTGGGCGTCGCGAACGCCAACCGCCAGCCGAAGCCCAAGAAGCTCAACTACTACCCGCTCTTCTTCTCTCACACCCGATTCGACGAGATCATGCCCACCCATCACGAGCTCGAGACGTGGATCGGCAAGAACAGCCTGGGTGAGGACGAGGCGAAGGCCCACAAGGGCAATGGAAAGCACGGCAGCGGCGAGTACATGGCCACGGACTACGAGGCGCTCTGGGTGCGAGACACGGGCGGGGTCTTTGGCCTCCGTACGGGCCCCAACGCGATGAAGAAGTACAGCAAGTCCAAGGTGGCCATCGGTTGTCAGACGTCGTCGCGCTCCTTCGCGCAGATCATTGACTACGGAGTCGCGCGTTTCGGGATGGCGATGGCGCTCGGCTCGGATCTGGACGGCTTCGTGCCGCAGATAGCGCCGCGCTTCGGCAACCAGGCGTGCTCCAAGCTCGGCAACCAGGAGCCCGACAGCGCAAAGAGGGGCAAGCCACTTGGCGGCAAGGGCGGCAAGAAGCTCGGCGAGTTCGACCTCGATGGGCTCAAGCACATCGGTCTCGAAGGTGACTTGCTTCGGGACCTGCACAACCTTGGCGCCAACGTCTCCAATCTACGCAACCGCAGCGCCGAGAACTTCGTGCGCATGTGGGAGCGAGCCTACGACTCGAAGCGACGCAAGCTCAGCGCCGCGGCCTACGCGAAGCTGATGGGCACTGCGCAGCCGAGTGATGTCCGCCCGTCCGACTCGAAGTACCTCGACAAGGCGCGGTCGTCGGGGCCGACGGATTCGCTGTCGCCCAAGTGCCCTCGGGGGTACCCGGACTATGAGACGCGCAACCCGCTCAACAAGGACCGCTGCAAGAAGACGACGGTCACTACCAAGCCGCTGATGTGCAGGCTCCTGGTCACCGACAAGAAGAAGAACTGGACCGGGCCCCACGCCAAGAAGGGTGAGGACGAGTGCCGGTCCAAGAAGGGCAAGAAGCCCAAGGGCACCAAGTGCCCCTCCGGGTACAAGCACAACAAGAAGTCGGGCAAGGACACCTGCACCAAGACCCGGTACGACTACCAGACGCCCACCTGTGGCGGTGGTCGCAAGTACAAGAGCCAGAAGGGGAAGGACACCTGCGTCAAGCGGTGATCACTTCTTCTTCTTCTTCTTCTCCTTCTTCTTTGTCTTGCCCTTCGCCTTCGCCTTCTTCTTCGCCTCCGCGGCGTACTTCTTGCCCGCGGCCGTGAGCACCTCGAAGCGCTTCGCGGGCACGTGGCAGTGCTCGCAGAAGACCTTCTTCTCCATCGAGAGCTTCCACCACGGCTTGGTCTTGGTGCCCAGCTCCGTGAGCTTGTCCTTCTTGCCGGCGTGGCAGTCCCCGCAGGGGACGCCGTGCTCGGCGCTGAGCGCCATCATCTGGCGGGAGATGTCGAGGCGGTCGGTGTAGCCCTCCCAGTCCCGCGTGTGGCAGTGCTTGCAGGGCTTGCGCAGCGCCTTGGTCTGCTTGCGCATCTCCTTCTGGCGCGCCTTGTCGCCCGTGGTCGTGAACCAGGCGTCGGCGCGGGCCTTCCAGTCGCTGTCGATGGGGATGGCCTCGGCGAGGGCGGGCTTTTTTGGGTCCGCGCCGAGCAGGGCGACGGTCGACAGCAGCAGCGAGGCGACGAGTAGGCGAGGCATCGAGGCTCCACGGGGCAGCGGCACGGCAACCTACACGACGGGCCCCGCGGCCCGCCATTCATGCGATGATTCGACGATGCGCGTTCTCGTAGTAATGAACCCAATCGAGCGGGTCGATGTCGACTGTGACACGACCTTCGGATTCCTCCTGGCCGCCCAGGATCGTGGCCACGAGGTCTTCTACTGCCAGGCCGAGGACCTCTACTTCGCTTCGCTGGGGCCCGCGGCCCGCTGTGCCCCCATCGAGGTGTGGCATCGGGCCGCCGACTTCTACCGCGTGGGCGAACGGCTCGACCAGCCGCTCCACGGCTTCGACAGCGTGTGGATGCGATCGGACCCACCGGTCGACTGGACGTATCTACACGCGACCTACTTGCTCGATCAGGCGGGCGCGCTGGTGGTCAACTCGCCCGCGGGCCTGCGAGACGCCAACGAGAAGATCTACGCGCTGCGCTTCGCCGACTTCGTGCCCGAGACGATGGTCACAAATGATTCGGCGCGCATCCGCGGCTGGCTCGAGTCGCGGACCGAGCCCCTCGTCATCAAGCCGGTGGACGGCCACGGTGGGCTCGGGGTGTTCCGCCTCGACCGCGGCGACCGCAACGTCAACAGCATCCTCGAGACGCTCACCGACGAGGGCCGGCGGTGGGTGATGGTCCAAGCCTATCTGCCGGAGGCGCGGATCGGGGACAAGCGCATCATCCTCCTCGACGGTCAGCCCAAGGGCGCCATCATGCGGGTGCCCCAGGCCGACGACCACCGGGGCAACATCCACGTCGGTGGCACCGTGGAGCGGGCCGAGCTGACACCGCGCGAGCTCGAGATTTGCGCGGCGGTGGGCCCCCAGCTCATAGCCGATGGCCTGAGCTTCGTGGGGCTCGACGTGATCGGCGACTACCTCACGGAGGTCAACGTCACGAGCCCCACCGGGATCCGGGAGATCAAGGACCTCGGGGGCCTGGACATCGCCGACGCCTATGTCGCTTGGGTGGAGGCTCAGTGCGGGCGGTCGGGGGGCGCCGGGTAGCCGATGCGCTGCCAGAGCTTGCGGCTCTTGAGGCCCCAGAGCTTCTTCAACGTCGCCGCGTAGGCGCCCATGTCGAACTGCCCGCCCTCGCTGGGGTCGGCGTGCTGCGCGGCCCGCACCAGGTGGCGCTGGAACACGTTGAGCATCATGTGGACGACGAGGTGGCGGTCGTCTCCCTTGCGGAGACGCATGCGGTAGAAGATCTCCGCCTCCGGTGGGCTGCGGTGGAAGATCTGCGAGCCGATGAGCACGTGGAAGCTGACGTGGGCGAAGGGGTTTTGCCCGTCGGGCAGCACGTCGTCCCCCCCTAGCAGACCGATCGTGTCGAAGATGGGGAACCAGTCGGGGTGGTCCGCCATCGAGCGGCCGATGTAGACCTCGGGGCCCTCGAGGGCCTGCCCCGACTTCATCTTCTGCCACACGCCGCGCAGCGTCGCCTTGTCGACGCCCTGCATCTCGATGACGACCTTGCTCATCTTCTGTCCACCAGGTAGCGCTTCACCGCCGCGCGGTGTTGGTCGTAGGTCTCGCTGAAGTGGTGCTCACCGCTACCGTCGCGCCGCGCGACGAAGTAGAGCAGCTTGGCAGCCCCCTTGCCGCCGGCGGGTCGCGCGGCGGCGTCGAGGGCGGCCCGGCCCGGGTTGCCGATGGCGGTCGGCGGCAGGCCCTCGATCATGTACGTCGAGTAGGCGTTGTCGGGGTCTCGGCAGAAACGGGGATGCGGGACCTCGCGGTAGGTCTCGGGGCCGTAGACGCACGTGGGATCTGTCTGGAGCTTCATCCCCTTGCTCAGCCGGTTCGCGAAGACCCGCGACACGAGCTTGCGGTCGCGATCCGTGCGGGACTCCTTCTCTACCAGCGCCGCGAGGTTCACCAGCCGGGCGCGGGCCGTCGGATCGGTGCGCCAGGCGCGCTCCTCGGGGTGCCCGCGGATGACCTCGTCGAAGACCTCGTCGAAGCGCTCCGTGAGGACCCGGATGACGGCGTCGAGGGACGCGCCCTCCTTGATCCAGTAGGTGTCGGGGAAGAGGCGACCCTCGAGGTGCTCGCGCTTGACCCGCGCGAGGAAGGCGGCGCGGTCCACGACGCCGGCCGCGGAGAGCGCGTCGGCGATCTGCCAGCGGTTCCAGCCCTCCTTCAGGGTGACGCGGATCTGAGGCGGCAAGCTGCCCTCGTCGAGTTGCTGGAGCAGCGCCCGCGGGGAGGTGGAGAGATCGACGCGGTAGGTGCCCGCCTTGATGCGGCGTCCGAGCTGCCGGTAGCGGCCGTACCATTCGAAGACGAGCGGGTCGCCGACGATGCCCGCCGCTTCGAGTCGGGCCACGATGGTGCGGAAGCCGGCGCCCTTGGGGATCTCCACGCTGCGCACGCCGCCGGCGGGGTCGATGGGCGCGTCGAGATAGCGACTGGCGCGCAGATAGCCGTAGCCCGCGAGCCCGCCGGTGATGAGCGCGGCGAGGACGATGAGGCGGACGATCAAGCGTTTCATGGCGCCCTCGGGGGACCTCCGCTTCGACGGGCGTCGAGCCAGCCTTGGAGTAT
Source organism: uncultured Nannocystaceae bacterium (assembly GCA_964402225.1). Lineage (GTDB taxonomy): Bacteria > Myxococcota_A > Bradymonadia > UBA7976 > UBA1532 > CAYOBQ01. The sequence continues at coordinate 17,954 of CAYOBQ010000020.1, forward strand.
CAGCGCCGCCGCGACCTTGTCCACCACCTGACGGCGTCGGCGCCCGTCCAGCCCGCCCTCCCGTAGCGCGCGGTTCGCCGCGACGCTGGTGAGACGCTCGTCCCACCGCTCGATGGGCAACCCCGTTCGCTCCGTGACTCGCCGGGCGAAGGCCTCGACCTTCTTCGCCTGGAACCCCACCACCCCCGCCAGCGTGACCGGCCAGCCCACGACGATGCGCACCACCTCTTCGGCTTCGGCCAGCGCCGCGATGGCGTCGAGATCCGCGCCATCACGGGCGCGCGCGACGGTGGACCAGGCTTGGGCGATGATGCACCCGGGATCGCTGAGCGCTACGCCCACGCGGACGTCACCGACGTCGAGGCCCATCACTCGGCCGCGCTGGCTCATCCCTGGGGCGGCGCCTCCGACTCTCGGGATCGCTCCGTCGCCTCGATCAGATCGCGCAGGCGATCCAGTCGGCGCTCCGTCTCGTCGACCCACTCGTTCTCCACGCCGATGCGGCGGCTCATCGTGATGTTCTTCTCGTAGATCGCCACCGACTGCTCGAGGAGCGGCTGGAGCTGGTTTCGGAGCTCCTCGAAGTAGAAGCGGCGGGTGTCGGCGTCGAAGTCGTCGGGGACCTGCGCTGCGAGGACGTCGCGGTAGAACTCCTCGTAGAGCTCCCCCAGCTTGAGTCCAGCCGCGGTGGCCCAATAGCTGTGCTGCACGTTGAGCGCGTCGAGGTAGCTCGACTGTGCCTGCCGGAAGAAGCGGATCTTGTCGCGCAGGTCGCTCTTCATGTTGCGGACCGGCAGCTTCAGACGCACGTCGTGGGAGAGCCCCTGGTAGATCTCCCCCCGGCGGTAGTGGGACTCGGCGAAGAGCTCGTTGCCCCGCAGGACGCCCTCGTAGGCCACCGTGACCAACTCCATCGCGCGGCGCAGCTCGCGTTCGGCCTCCCCAGACTTCTTCATGTGGGCCAGGACGGTGCCCCGGCGCAGGTGGCACTCGGCCCGATCCGCGGGGCCCAGATCGTTGGCCTCGAGGAGCCGCGTGTAGAGGTCCATCGCCGTCGGGTAGTCCCCCGCGCGGACGAGGTTGTACCCCCAGCGGAACTCCCCGTCGCGCTGGTCCCGCAGCTCGGTCGAGAGCTGGGTGTGGCGCCGAAACTGGGTGGCCGCCGTGCGATGCAGGCCGAGCTGCTCGAGGCAGAGGCCGCGGTTGTAGAGGGCTGAGTGGACGAAGCGGCTGCGGGGGAAGCGCGTCAGCAGCTTCTCGTAGGCGCGGTCGCAGACCTTGAAGTCGTGGGCGGTGAAGGCCGCCGTGCCCTCGCCGAAGAGCTGCTGGGCGTCGTAGGCCACGGCGTTCCCGTCACCGTCGGCCTCGACGACCATCTCCTCCATCTCGATGTGGCGTGGCGCGACGGCGGGGCGGGGCCGCGCACCACAGGCGCAGAGCAAGGCGGCGGCCACAACGATGTTTGTTCTCGCGGTCATGTGAAGTCCGACACCCTCCGGCGCGCGGATGTTCCGTGATCATCCTGTCAGGCATCGCCCGACGCGGTCGAGCCCCGCGAGATCGCAGACGTCGTGGGGAAAGAGCGGGACCACCTCCGGCCGGGCACCTCCGACCTGGACGAGGCGCTCGATCGCCCGGTTGTCGCGGGCGGCCATGCGCTGATGGGCGTCGAGGCCGATCCGCATGCGCTCGATGAGCGACCGCTGGCGGTCTTCGGGCAGCGCGCCGGCGCCCGTGACCGCGAGGGCCTCGAGCAGGGACGCGTCGTCGAGCTCGATCTCGGGGAGCTGCGGATGGACGCGGTTGCAGACGAAGGCGCTGAAGGGAAAGCCGCGGGCGCCGAGCTCGTGACGGAAGTGGGCGGCGTCGTCGATGTTGGTGCGGGTCGGCGTGGTCACCAACAGGAAGTGCGTGCCGTCATCGCGCAGGAGCTGGTGGAGCTCCCGGCTGGCGTCGCGCAACGCATCCAGGATGCTCGCGAAGAGGCCCAGGAAGGTGGCGAGATCCTCCAGGAAGCCGCCGCCCGTCAGCCGATTGAGCGACCGCATGAGCAGCGAACGACCGCGGCCGACGACGCCCGCCTTCGCGCCGTTACCCTGGGAGCGTCTCAGGAGCTGGACGGCGCGGCTGTCGAGGGCACCGAGCAGACGGTCGGGGGCGTCGAGGAAGTCGAGGGCCTGGACCGCCGGCGGGGTGTCGAGGACGACGAGGTCGAAGCCGCCCTCCAACGTGAGGGCGCGCACCTGCTCGATCGCCATGTACTCCTGGGCGCCGGCCAGCGACGTGCTGAAGAGACGGTAGTAGGTGTTGTTCAGGATGGCGGCGGCGGCGGCGGGATCCGGGGCGAAGCGTCGAACGAGCTGGTCGCCGGTGGTCTTGGTGTCGAGCATCATCGCCCACAGCTCGCCGGTCCCCGCTTCGAGGCCAGCCAGGGCGAAGTGATCCGGCTCGACCCGCCGCAGCTCACCGGTGAGGGTGCTGAGGCCCAGGGCGTCGGCGAGGCGGCGGGCGGGATCGATCGTGAGCACGGCGACGCGGCGGCCGGCGATCGCGGCGCGGACGGCCAGCGCCGCCGCGACCGTGGTCTTGCCGACGCCACCGGCACCGGCGGTGACGAGGAGGCGGTCGCGCTGCACCGAGGCGGCGAGGCTCATGCGCGCGCGCCCACGATCTCGGCGAGCGCCTCGACCTGGGGCTCACGGAAGCGCGTCGTGTACTGCATCGGCAGGCTGATGGTCGGCATGCCGAGGCGCTCTAGCTGATGGACGTGGTCGGTGGCCATCCGCTCGCGACCCAAGCGGATGCGCGTCGACGCCCACAGCGCCGCCAGGCTCGGATCGGTCGGGCGCGTGCTGATGCGTTGGAAGTCGGCGCTCGACGCCTCGTCGAATAGAGGCGGGGGCACTTTGTTGACGAACAAGTAGCCCAGCGGCATCCCGAGGTCATTGGCGAGGACCTCGTGGAGCTCGATGGTCTCCCGTACCGGCAGCTCCTCGGGCAGGCTCACGAGATGAACGGCCGTGCGATGGGGATCGGTCAGAAGCGACCACATCGCCTGACCCTCTCGGTGCATGTTGCCGGCGGGGACGGCGTCGCGGATCACCCGCGGGAGACGGAAGAAGGTGATGCCGTGACCGGTCGCCGGCGCGTCGACGATGACGCGATCCCAGGTCGGCGTGCCGTCGCCGCCCCGCTCGCGCTCGTGGTTGAAGGCCTTGCCGAGCATGAGCAGGTCGTTGGCGCCGGGGATGAAGCGCACGAGGCTCGCGACGACCGGGTTGTCGAAGACCAGCTTGTAGAGGGCGCGGAAGCGGAGCTTCATCAGCGCGTACTCCTCCATCGCCATCGCCGGGCGGATGTTCACCGACCACAGGTTGTCGGCGATCTCGGTCACCCGCCCGCCGACGGGGCGGTGGCCGAAGAGGGTGGGGATGCGCTCGCGGGTGTTGAGCTCGCAGACCAACGTGCGGTGCCCCGCCCGCGCGGAGAGGAGCGCCAGGGTCGCGGTGACCGTCGACTTGCCGACGCCACCCTTGCCCGTGACCAGTACGAAGCGGCGGTCGAGTGGAGATGGGGGGGGAGACATGAGTTGGGGAGGATAACGCGACCGCCGGTAAATGGAAGCCGAGCGGGCCGCACGATCTCAGCCGGGGGTCGCGGTCCAGGGGGGGGCGCTCGCGGCGCGGGTCTCGAGTTGGTCGGCGAGGTGGGCGCACATGCGGGCCATCGCGCGGCGCTCGCGGCGGCTCCCGAAGTGGAACTGGACGCCCATCGCGGCGACCTCCCCGCTGAAGTCGAGGCGCACGACGCGGCCTCGGGCGTGGCGCATCACCTGGTGGCGGCGGTCCTCGAAGCGCAGGTGCAGCTCGCTGCCGGTGGGGAGCGGGCGCGGCGCCGTGACGAGGGCGCCCGTCGCCGAGATGTCGCGGACCGAGCCGTCCCTCGCGCGCCGACGGTCGTCGAAGTAGTGGACGCGGAGGTTGAGGGGGAGCCGCTCGGGGCCGCGCTGGCGGATCTGCTCGGCGGAGTTGCGGACGCGCTCGATCAGGGTGCGACGCAGGTCAGCCTCCCCGGCGTTGAGGCGCACGATGCAGCCCCGCTCGCGACGCCCACAGTTGTCCCACTTCACGCCGACTCGCTCGATGGTGGCGTAGCCGTAGTAGGTCTCGTCGATCCAGCTCAAGACGAGCTCGAGGCAGATCTTCGAGCCGAGGGGCATACCTAGCTTCTGCGGAAGGAAGAAGCCCCCGGCGGGGCCGTCTGGGAGGTAGCGGTCCATGAACTCGCTGGAGGACTTCAGGCGGTGGGTGATGATCAGCATCGGTGGCCCCGGTTGTGCGTTGATGTAGGATATAAGCGCACAGTGTGGGTTGGTCAAGTGTTCGGGCGAGTCGACAGCACCCGGCCGAGGATGGCGCCGACGAGGAGTCCGGCCGCGTGGGCCACGCGGTTGACCGGCCCGCTGAGGGCGAGGGCGAGGGCGGCGGCGGCGAGCAGCCAGGGGATGACGGGATGCCGAGCGGGCCGACGGCGCAAGCCCCCCACCACCGCGCCGCTCAGGAGCGCGAAGACTCCGCCGGAGGCGCCGAGGGCCCAGCCGTCTACCCACAGCAGGCTCGCGACGGCGCCCGCGAGCCCCCCGGCGATGGCCACGACGGTCGCGCGTCCCAATCCAAAGAGGGCGCAACTGAGATGCCCGAACAGCGCCAGGCCGCCGAGGTTGACGAGCAGGTGATCGGGTTGCACGTGCAGCAGCGGCGCCGTGAGGAGCCGCCACCATTCGCCGGCCCAGACCCGCTCGGGGATCAGCGCGCCGCCGGCCTCGGCGTTGGCGAGGACGTCTCCGTGGAGCCAGGGCAGCGACCACAGCAAGGGGGGGAGGAGCAGGACCAACCACGTGGCGCGCCTCACGGCCTGTTTCCCCAGCGCGCGGGAACGCGGTACACCGCGGCGTGGCCAACACCACCGAGGGGCGCGTCGAGCGGATCGGTCCGCGGGGGCTGAAGGGCCTCGTCGGTTGGACCTTCTTCGATCCGGCCAACCTCATCTGCACGGGGATGCTCGCCGCCTCGGCCCTGTTGGTCGTGGTCTCGATGCGTGGACGGGGGGCGCCGGACTGGGCGATGCCGCTGGGCCTCTACCTGTGCCTGGCGGTCTTCCTGCGGGGCTATATCTTCGGCTACTACCACGGGCGCGCGCTGGGCCGGGTGGTGGTGCTGGTGGTCCTGCTCTTCGGGCTGTTGGCCTCCGCGGCGCTGTGGGAGGACCGAGCGGGGACTCACCGCGCGCTGCGGGCCTCGGGGATGGTCGAGGTGCCGGAGGCGAAGGGGTTCCACGTGGCGGCGTTGCTGCACCTCGTTTGTGCCGCGACGTTGCTCATCCACATCCTGTTGCCGCGCCGGTGGCTGGTGCGCGCCACCGACGAGCTCGTCGAGCAGGCGGCCGATGCTCAAGGTCCGGCGTCCGCTGGAGAGACGGGCGCCGAGTCGCCGTAGCGCGTCCACCAGCGCCAGCCGAGCCGGTCGCCGGGGGCGATGCGGGGTGTCGAGATGGCCGTCGCGAGTCGCTGCGCCGGGGCGTCGTTGGGCACCAGCGCGGCGAGGGGGATCAGCGCCACCAACGCCCAGGCACCCCGGCGTGGCGCGTCGGGGCTGCTCGTCCGGGCGTGGCGCACGGTGACCGCGACGAGGACGACGGTGAGCAGGACCGCGGGGAGCGGGTGGGCGGGGACCGTCGAGTGGAGGGTGGTGACGACGCCCCAGGTCGCGGGTCCGAGCAGCGCCAGGGCGAGGCCCGCCCGCCGTGGCGCGTCGGCTTGGAGCGAGGCGGCCAGGGTCCCCCCCGCGAGCGCCGCCGCCCCCCAGGCCACGCCCGGCGTGGTTTGCGTCAGGGCGCCGGCGAGGCAGATGGCGGTGGCGCCGAGGGCCACCGCGGTCGCGGGTCGGGCGACGAGCCCCAGCAACGCCAACGCCGGCGTACCCCAGACCGCCACTGGCGCCACGAGCCCGAACGCCGCGGGCCAGAGCGGCGCCGCCCCCCGAACTAGAAGCCAGGTCACGCCCAGGGCGAGAAACGGTCGGGCGCCCCGGCCGAGGGCGACCGCGATCGCGCCGACGCCGGCGGAGAGCCCGAGCCAGCGCGTCTGCCACAGCATGGGCTGCGCCTCCGGCGGATCCGGCAGCAGCATCGGCAGCAGCGCCGCGGCGAGGACCCAGCCGGCGGCGGATCGGCGGGTCATCGACAGCGCCGCGGCGAGCAGGATGGGCAGGCTGAGCAAGTCGGGCACGGCGGAGACATCGGTGTCTGGCGACCACACCGTCAAGAGAAATGGCGCGACAGCCGTTGTGCCAGAGGACAGGAGGTGCGGCCATGGGTGACGAGCGTCGACGCGAAACGCGGTTCCCCGCCATCGTCAAGGTGACCTACGAGAGCGCTGGCGCGATGCGCGCCGAGTACTCCGGGAACATCTCGCGGGGCGGGCTCTTCGTGGTGACGGACGAGGAGCTGGAGATCGGTCAGCGGCTCGAGCTGCACCTCGCGTGCGCCGGGGCCCGCAAGACGATCGGCGTCCCCGGAGAGGTCCGCTGGATCGGTGAGAAGGGCAGCCCGCCCCAGCGCGGCGTGGGCGTGAAGTTCCTGCTCGAGGATCCGGTCACGAAGGCGCGGATCGACACGCTCGTCAGCGCCGTCTTCGACCCGCTGCCGCCTTCGGTCACCGGCGAGCGGCTCAACCTGCTGCTGGTCGATCCGAATCGGCACGCCTGCCGCTTGTTCGCCGAGGGTCTCCAGAAGATGGCCGCGCGCCGCTTCGACCTCGACGACTACTTCGTGATCACCGACACCCACGACGGCGAGGCGGCGCTGAACTACCTCTCGAGCTCGCGGATCGCGATGGCGATCATCGAGCTGCGCACCCCCGATGTCGACGGTCTGGAGCTGATTCGACGTATCCGCACCGAGATCTCGCAGTCGCTGCCCATCTGCGCGATGTCCCGGCCGTTCCCCGGCGCCCGCGCCCAGGCCCTCACCAGCGGCGCCGATATGTTCTTGGAGAAGCCGGTGAAGCTGAAGGCGCTGTTCAACACCGTCGCGGTGATGCTCAAGCTCATCTCGGAGGACGCCACCGAGGTCGCGGCCTGATCTTCGCCTACGGCGCTCGGCAGCGAATCTTCGGGATCGTGAGGCGCCAGTCGTCGTTGCCCTCGACTCGGCGCAGGACCACCAGGAAGTCGTCGGGGAAGGCGCCCAGGGTGACGCGCCAATCGAGCTGGGGGACACCGCCCATGGGGCGCGCGTCGATGACGGTGGTGGGCTCGGTGGACCAGAGATCGAGGCCGTTGTCACCGCCGGTGACGTCGGTGACCCAGAACGCCCAGCTCCGGTCGTCCTGCTGCTGGCCAGTGACCACGCGGTGGGCGGTGGGTGCGTAGGCCGATCGGGTCGGCGCGTCGGCGGCGAGGATGGGCTGCCAGCGCCACGTGCCACCGGCGCGTACGCGCACCCGTGCGGTCTGGTCGGCGAGGATCTGCACCGGGGCCTTGGTCCGGTCGGGGCTCCGGTAGATGGGCCACTCCAGATCGGCTGAGGCCAGGTCGTCGAGGGCGCTGGGCAGGGGGAGGACGCCGACGGCGGGGTCGACGCCCGACAGCACTCGGAAGAGGTCGAGGTTCCGACTCCCTTCGTGTTGGTAGGCGACCAGCACCTCCGCCGTCCGGTTCGAGCCCGACGGATGGACGATCGTCGCCCACTCGAGCTCGACCCCCGCGGGGATGCCGGGGATCGGGAGCTGCTCATCTGCGCTGCGCGTGACCGCGCTGACCTCGATGAAGCGGTCCGGGCACACCACGAGCGCCGACGGTGAGACGTCGATGACACCGGCCTCCGCGTCGCCGACGACGTTGTCGTGCACCAGCGGTCGGGCGGCGAGCACATCGGCGCAGCCCTCCACGACGTGGGGCTCGGGCGCGCGGGTGTCGCCGACCAGGGGTCCCTCCGGGAACCGCCACTCCACGGCCACCGCGCCGTCTTCGTCTCGCCCGAAGAAGCCGGTGAAGCCGCGGGCCGTCAACGCAGTCAGCGGCTCCCAGTCGCCGTTGAAGCGCGCCGGGTTGCTCCCCTGGACCTCGAAGGAGTTGGCGTCTCTGAGCCAGCGATAGGGGGTGAAGCCCTCCTCGGTCCGGGCGATGATGACGTAGCCGTTTTGCTGCGCCACGTCTGAGATGAGGAATTGGGGGAGCGCGCCGGGGTCCAGCTCGAGGATCCCACCTTCGACGCCGTCGAACCGGGGCTCGAGGTCGCAGCAGACGCCGTTGTCGGCGATCGCGTCGCAGTCCTGGTCGGCGTCGTCGCAGACCTCGAAGGTCGGCGTACAGCCCTCGAGGGGGCTGAAGCTGTAGGGCCGGCCGCCGAAGTCGCGCTCCACGAGGGCGACCTCCAGGAGCCTGGGCTCATCGTCCGTGAAGTCGGCGATGGCGCCGCGCTCTCCCTTGCGGATGGCGGCTCGCGCGTTGGGGAGGGGCCAGACCTGCCAGGTGGCGGCGGTCTCCCACAGCGCGTCGGACTCGACGAAGGCGAGCTGTGCCTCGCCAGCGTGGGCGTCCAGGTTGATGCCGATGATGGGGTGCCCGCCGTCGACCGGCAATCGAGGGATCTCGCCGGGGATGGCGTTCATCGGATGGAACCGCTGTTCGCGGGACGCGCCGAAGAGGGGCAGCACGGTGTGCCGGTCGATGCCACCCGCGTTGAGCTCGAAGCTGAGCACCACGCGGCTGGGGTCTCCGACCATCGCGCCCGGGCCGATGCGGCAGGGGAAGTTGCTCAGGGACTCGCCGCCGGGCGCGAGGTAGAGGCACTGACCGGCGCTCGACAAGCGGAGGACCACGCCGTCCGTCACCTCGGCGGCGCCGTCGACCGGGGGCAGCGCGCCGGAGAGATCGACCCACGGCTCGAGGTCGTCGGCGTCCCGCGCGTCACGGGGGACGACCACCCACGCGGTGGCGCCGTCGGCGTCGGTGGCCGCGACGAGCAGCGATTGCCCGACGGCGGTGAGCACAGGCGTGCCGCGGAGCGGGAGTTGGATGGGGGCCTCGAGGGGGACATCGGCCGTTTGGAGGTGGATGGGACCATCGCCCGCCGACCACGCGACCCACGGGATGTCGGTGACGGCGGTCGCGGCGAGGGCGGTCACCGGTGCTGCCGCCAGCGCGAGATCCGACGCTTCGCTCGCGAAGGCGCCATCGGCGCCGATCACGCGGCTACGCACCGTCGAGCCATCGGCCCACAGCAGGTAGGTCTGCCCGGCGACGGTGGCGGTGCCGACCTGGCCGACCTCCGGGGCGTCGGGGTTGGGGGCGGTGGGCTCGATCTCGTCGATCGGCGCGCCGTCCGGTTCGATCGCCATATCATCGGCCAGGGCCATGTCAGCAAGGCGACCGTCGCCACGAGGGCCGTCGATCGAGACGAGCACGTCGGCGGTCCGCACGTCGGCGTTCCCCCCGCCGTCGGTCATTCCACCGTCGTCGGGGGTCGTGCCGGCGTCGGTGAGGGGCGCGACGGGATCGGCGTCGCAGGCCGCGAGCGCGAACAGCGCCGCGAGGGCGCAGCGATGGGTAGTCATACTGCCTCCGGTCTCTCGAATCGTCGGGATGCTAAACCGCGAGGCGGGTCGAAGTCATGCGGACGGTTCGAGGTTCGGATGTGGATGACGAAGGTGGGTGACAACGCGCCGACCTTCGCGGTGGAGACCAAGGTGCGCTTGATCCCGGCGTAGGGGAAGTAGCCGTAGAGGTCAGCGTCCGGGGCCAGGCGGCGGATGGCGGGCAGGTCGAAGAAGTGCAGGTGATCGGGGCGCTGAATGCGCTCGGGCGTGAGCCCGACCGACGCGAGGCCGCGAAACAGCCACATCCGGCTGTTGGGCGTGGTGAGGATGATGTCGCCGCCGGCCGCCGTCACCCGGCGAAGCTCGGCGAGGGCGGCGGACGGGTCGGAGAGGTGCTCGAGGACCTCCGAAGACCACACCAGATCGAAGGCGTCGTCGGGGAAGGGCAGCGGTGCGTTGGCGTCGACGCGCAGGCAGGCGTCGAAGCGCGGCGCGAGATCCGCCGCCGTGACCCGGTAGCCGCGCGCCTCGAGCCGACGCGCCTGGTGGCCCTCGCGTGCGCCCAGATCGAGGGCTCGGCGCCCTCGCCCCGGGGGCACCAGGCGAAAGGCGATCTGCTTCCCCTCGGTGGTCCCCGCGACCGCGCCCTGGCCGAGATCCAAGGGGATGCGCTTGAGCAGGCCCAGCAGGCTCACGGATCGCGGCCGATGACTCGCCGGACGGTGTAGGGCCGCTTGCCCTGGGCCTCGTGGTAGGTACGCCCGACCACATCGGCGACCAGGCCCAACGAGACGAGCTGCACGCCCAGCAGGATCAGAAGGACGCCCAGCAGCAGGAGCGGCCGGTCGGCGAGGGGCTCATCGAAGAGGAGCTTGTCGGCGGTCAGCCAGGCGCACACCGCGAAGCCCGCCCCGCCGGAGAGCAGGCCCCACAGGCCGAAGACCTGGATCGGCTTGACGAGGTAGCTCGCGAGGAAGCGCACGACGAGCAGATCCAGGAGGACGCGAGGGGTGCGTCCGATGCCGTAGCTCGTCACCCCGAAGCGCCGCGGCCGGTGGTTGACCTTCACCTCGAGGATGCGCGCCCCGAACCAATGGGCGATGGCGGGGATGAAGCGGTGCATCTCGCCGTAGAGCCGCAGGGCGTCTGCCACCTCGCGGGTCATCACCTTGAGGGTGCAGCCGAAGTCGTGGAGGCGCACCCCCGTCACCCGGCCGATGAGGGCGTTGGCGACCGTCGAGGGCAGGCGTCGGTTGAGGAGCGCGTCCTTTCGGTCGGTACGCCAGCCGGCGACGAGATCGTAGCCCTCGGAGCGCAGGCGCTCGACCATCATCGGGATGTCCGCCGGGTCGTTTTGTAGATCGGCGTCGAGGAGGGCCACGACCGCGCCGCGGGTGTGGTCGAGGCCCGCTTGGATCGCCGCCGTTTGACCAAAGTTGCGTCGGAGCTGGACCACCACCACCCGGGGGTCCTCCGCGGCGAGGTCGCTCAGGATCCGGAAGCTCGCGTCGCTGGAGCCGTCGTCGACGCAGATGACCTCGTAGTCCGAGCCGGTGGGGTCCAGGGCGGCGCGGATCTCCTCGAGGAGCCGGGCGAGGCTCTTCTCTTCGTTGTAGACGGGGATGACGAGGGAGAGGTCCACGGCGCGGGGAAAGCTACACGGTCCGCCGTCGCCGCGCGAGGCGTCGGAGTAGGAGGAGACCCGCCAGCAGCGCCGCGCCCCCCGCGACGAAGGGGACGTAGCGGCGTAGCCAGCGCCGGCGCAGATGAGCGCGATAGCGTTCGCGCCGCGTCCACTCGCGCTCGACCAGCCACGCCCAGCGGGGATCCGAACGGTAGGGTCGCAGCACGGCGTGGGCGCCGGCCTCGTCGAGACCCGCGGCGAGGTGGCAGGCCACCAGCGCGGCCTCCGGCGCGTCTGGATGTTCGCTGAGGAAGCGCCGGCGGGCGGGATCGTCGGTGGCCCGGATGCGTCCGTCGTGGGGCAGCGCGTTGAGCCAGGCGAGGGTGCGGCGCGCGCGCTCCGCGTCGGGGTGGTCGGGGTGGTCGCTGACGATCTGCTCGAGCAGCGCCGTGGCCTGCGCTCGATCCGCCTCCTCGTCGAGGCACGAGCGGGCCTCGTGCCAGAGGTCGGAGGGACCCAACAACGCCACCAGGAGCGCCAGCGTCATCGCGCGCGTTGGATGCCGAGGGCCTTGATCTTCTTGTGCAGGTTCGTCCGCTCGAGGCCCAACGTGTCCGCCGTGCGGCTGATGTTCCAGTCGTTGGCCGCCAGCCGCGCTTCGACGAACTGGCGCTCGGCGGCCTCCCGGAACGCGCGCAGCGTCCCCGTCTGGAAGAGCTCGCCAGCACCACCGGCGAACATCGCGCGGGCGCCGCCGAAGTCGGTGGGGATGTCCGTGGGTAGGATCTCGTCGCCGGAGAGGATGGAGAGGCGCTCGACCATGTTGCGCAGCTCGCGCACGTTGCCGGGCCAATCATAGGCCGCGAGTCGTCGCTGCACGTCGGGATGGACGGTCTTCTCGCGGAAGCCGTTCTCGGCGCAGACTTGCACCAGGAAATGCTCGACGAGGCGAGGGATGTCGACCTTGCGGGCGCGCAGCGGGGGTGAGTGGATGGGGAAGACGTTGAGACGGAAGTAGAGATCCTCGCGGAACGCGTTTTGGCGCACCGCCTCCTCGAGGTCCTTGTTGGTGGCCGCCAGGACCCGGACATCGACGGTTATCGGGCGCTCGCCTCCGACGCGTGTGAGCTCCCCGGTCTGCAAGGCGCGCAGGACCTTCGCCTGGGCCGACAGCGACATATCGCCGATCTCGTCGAGGAAGAGCGTGCCGGTGTCGGCCAGCTCGAAGTGACCCCGGCGGCGGCCGATGGCACTGGTGAAGGCGCCCTTCTCGTGGCCGAAGAGGGTGGACTCGATGAGGTCCTCCGGGATCGCCGCGCAGTTGACCATCACGAAGGGGCGCCGGGCGCGGTCGGACTGGTCGTGGATGGCGCGCGCGATGAGCTCCTTGCCGGAGCCGGACTCGCCGGTGATCAGCACGCGGCCCTTGGTAGGGGCGACCTTCGAGATCTGCTCGCGGACGGCGTCGAGGGCGGGGGCGGCGCCGATGAGCCCGGCTGGACGTCGGCCCGCGCGGGCGCGCAGCTCGGACAGCTCCGAGGCGTCGCGGCGTCGACGAAGGCAGTTGCGGATGGAGACCAGCACGCGGTCGCGCTCCAGCGGCTTCTCGAGGAAGTCGAAGGCGCCGAGGCGGGTGGCCTCTACGGCGTCCTTGATGCTCGCGTGCCCGGAGATCATCACCACCGGCAGGTCGGGGTCGTCTTCGAGGATGGACCGCAGCGCGGTGATGCCGTCGACGCCGGGGAGGCCGATGTCGAGGAGCAGCACGTCCACCTGGCGACGGGCGAGGATCTCCAGGCCCTCCTCCGCGGACCCCGCGTCGAGCACTTCGAAGCCCTCGGCTTCACAGACCAGGCGGAGGGTGCGACGGATGTTCTTCTCGTCGTCGACGACGAGGATGTTGCCTGCGCTCACGTGGGGATCTCGTAGTCCTTGATCTTCTTGTAGAGCGTCGAGCGGTCGATCTCCAGGAGCGCTGCGGCCTTGGCCTTGTTGCCCTTGGTCTCGGTGAGCGCGGCGATGATCGCGTCGCGCTCCATGTCCTTGAGGCTGATCGCCTTCATCGCCTGGGTGCGATCGGGCTGCACACCAGTGATGCTGGGCGGGAGATCCTCGGCACGCAGGATGGGGCCATCGCCGAGCACCATCGCGCGCTCGACGGCGTTCTTCAGCTCGCGCACGTTCCCCGGCCAGCGGTAGGCGGCGAGGGCGGCCATCGCGGCGGGCTCGATGGCCTCGATGCGACGGCCCATCTTCTCGACGTAGCGCCCCACGTAGTGGCGGACGAGGAGCTCGGCGTCGCCGTGGCGTCGGCGGAGAGGCGGCAGCTCGATTTGGATGATCTGGAGCCGGTAGAAGAGATCGGTGCGGAAGCGGCCGTCTTTGACCATCTCCTCCAGGTTGCGGTTGGTCGCCGAGATCACGCGCACGTCGGTGGTGATCTTGCGGGTGCTGCCGACGCGCTCGAAGCAGCTCTCCTCCAGGACACGCAGGAACTTCGTCTGGCAGCTCGGGCTGAGCTCGCCGACCTCGTCGAGGAAGAGCGTGCCGCCGTCGGCGATCTCGAAGCGACCGCGCTTCATGCCGGTGGCGCCGGTGAAGGCCCCCTTCTCGTGGCCGAAGAGCTCGCTCTCGAGCAGGGTCTCCGTGAGCGCGGCGCAGTTGAGGGCGACGAAGGGGCCGCGGGCGCGGGGGGAGGCGTGGTGGATGGCGTTGGCGACCAGCTCCTTGCCAGTGCCGCTCTCGCCGTTGAGCATCACCGTGGAGTCGGTGCGCGCGACCTTCGAGATGAAGCTGAGCACGCGCCCGATGGCGTCGCTCTGGCCGATGATGTTGTAGCGCTCCGTGACCTGGCTTCGGAGGTGCGTGTTCTCGCTGACGAGGGCCTCGCGCAGGGTCAGGTTGTCGATGGCGATGCCTGCTTGCTGGGCCAGCGCCGTCAGGAAGAGCAGGTCGTCGCGGGAGAAGACGCGCCCCTCTTGCAGGATGTCGACCCACACCAGGCCGATGCAGCGCCCGCGGCTCACCATCGGCGCGCACATCACCGACCGGATGGCGTTCTCCACGATGCTGGCGGAGTCTGCGAAGCGCAGATCCCCATAGGTGTCGGCGCACAGGACGCTCTTGCCCTCTTGCAGCACCTTGTCGACGACGGTGCGGCTCACGGTGACCTGGTCGTCGCCGCCGCCGGTGTCCGAGGCGCCGGTCATCAGCTCGCCCGAACGGTCGACGATGAACAGGAACGCGCGGTCGCCGAGGCACTTCTCGCGGGCGAGGCGCGCGATGCAGGGGTAGAGCTGCTCGAGGCGCTCGGCGGCGGCGACCTCACCGGCGAAGACGTAGAGCGCGGCGAGGCGGTTGGCGCCGCGGGCCACCTCCGCCAGGCCTCGCAGCTCGGTGGTGACCTGCTCGAACCCGGCTGGGAGCACGTTCAACGCGTGGGGGACGGGTGGCGGCGCGGCGTCGCCCATGTAGACGAAGAAGGTGGAGCCCACCGTGACGCGGTCGCCATCTTGGAGGAAATGTGAGACCACCGGTTCGTTGTTGACCAGCGTGCGGTTGCGGCTACTGAGGTCGAGGACCTTCCAGCCTCCGTCCTCAGCGACGAGGCGGACGTGTTCACGGCTGACCGTGAGATCGGTGACCTGGACACCGCACTGCTCGCCGCGGCCGACGATGACCTCGGTCCCGGTGAGCGGGAAAGTGCGACCCACATCGGGGCCTTCGGTGACGACGAACCGTGCCATTTGAGGAGACATTGCGTCGGTGAGAAAGCCAATCCTAAGATGCGCGAAATTCGGGCGTCAATCGACGCGTCACGGGGTGAAGTTGCGGACACTCGCCGCCCTCCTCTTCATTGTGCTGCCCAGCGCCGCCTCCGCGGTGGAGGATCCGCGAACGCTCGGCATGGGCACGGCCGTTCGCGCCGACCCGATCGGGAACAGCGCGGTGGCCTCCAACCCCGCCGGAATGGCGCGCGCCCACGTCTACGGAGCGCAAGCCCAGTACTTCCGTGGATCGCCGGGGGACGCCAACGAGGTCGGCGTGAGCGTCGTGGACTCCAAGACGCAGCCCGCGATCGCGGTGGGCCTCGCCTACGGCTTCCACTTCAGCGACAGCGACGCCGAGGTCGACGTGTCCGGTCACGAGGCGCGCCTCGCCTTCGCCAACGCCGCGGTCCCCGGCAAGCTTCACCTGGGCGTGGGCCTCCACTACCTCGATCTCGAGTCGGGCGGGGAGAAGCTGGTCGACGGCTTCACCGCCGACGCCGGGCTCCTCTGGTCGCTCTCCAGCACGTTCCACCTCGCCCTGGTGGGGGAGAACCTCATCAAGGTCGAAGAGGGGGGCTATCCGCGGCGCGCTGGCGGCGGGCTGGCCTACGCGGGGGCGATGCTCACGCTCGACTTCGACCTGCTCTACGACTTCGACACTCACCCCGACGGGGCCAAGCCGGTCATGGCGGGGGCGGTCGAGACCTTCTTGGCGGAGTCCGTGGCGCTACGCGGCGGCTACCGCAATGACACCGCCAGCGAGCAGCAGTGGGTGTCGGCGGGCTTGGGCTTCGTCACCGGCGACGCCCAGGGCGCGGGCAGCCAGCTCCACGTGGGCTACCGGCAGAACCTCGAGGACAGCGAGGACTTCCTCTTCGGCATCGGGCTCACGATGTTCTTGTGAGTTTGCGTCGCACGCCGTCCGGCGCCGCGGTGACGATCGCGGTCCAGCGGCGCGGGTCGTGGGCGGCGCTCGAGGGCTCTTGAAGCAACGGCTGGAGCGCGCGGTAGGGATCCGGCTTCTGCGGTTGGAGTGAGACCGCCCGCGCCAGCAACTCGACGGCCTGGGTGGCGTAGACGGCGCCGCTCTGACGCGCCATCTTCCCCGCTGAGATCATCACCTGCCCGAGGCGCAGGTTCAGGTAGTACGCCGTCCAGCGGTGCGCTGATTCCTCCCCGGGTTCTTCGGCGGCGAGGGCGAAGCGGGTGGCCTGACCGCTCAGAAACGCGGCGATCGTCTCCAGCACGGCGCGGCTTCGGCCGGCCTTTTGCAGGCGCGTGATGCGGTCCAGGATGCAGCGGCTCAACCAGCCGAGCTCGTCGGCCCGGGCCCACGGATCACCCGCGTCCCCGCGCTCCAAGGCGCGCTCGAGGTGCAGGCGGCCCCGCTCGTAGCGCCCCTCGCGCACGAAGGCGCGGCCGAGGCAGCCCTCGCCAGTCGGATCGAGGGCGCCGGGGAGATCAAGCGCGAGTCGGCGGGCGTCGGCGGCGCGGCGTTCGTGGCCGAGTCGCCCGAGGATGTCGGCGGCGCGAGCCGCGGCGCCGCGGGCGATCGGGTAGCCCGCGCGCGCCAAGGACTCCAGGCCCTGGAGGGCGGAGGCGACCTCGACAGGATCGGAGATCGCCTCGAGGGCGGGGCCGTGCATCTGCGCCCACGGCGCGATCTCGGCGACGCCGGCGGCGGCGCGCGCGTCGATCTCGCGGCGCATCGCGGCGGCGGCGGCGGTGTCAGCGCCCGCGGGCGCTCGCCGGTCGCGGACGGCCGCCGCGAAGCGGAGGACCTGCCGCTCGAGGTCGCCGATCGTGGGCGCGCCGACGACCTCCACGCCGCGGGCACGCCAGGCGTCGACCCACAGGGCGCTCGCCTGCCGCCCGACCAGCCAAAGGCCGCCAACGGTGGGCGCCCGCAACACCTCGTGGACCAGCCAGGTGAGTTGGGGGTCGTCGGGGGCGAACCCGTAGAGCATCACCGGACCGCGGGCCGCGCGGCGACTCAGCGCGGCCATCACCCGGGGGCGGAGGGTGGGGACGCGGCGCGCCTCCGGCTCGCCGCTCGGCGCGTCGAAGAGCAGATCGCCGCGGAGCTTCACGAGCCGCCGCTCGTGGGCGCCGGGGGCGCTCCAGTCGTCGCCGGCCACGGTCTCGAAGGGCACCCCGAGCTCCGCCAGGGTGGCGCTCGCGAGGTCGTCGAGGCCGGTGGTGACCACGAGCTGGAAGGGCATGCCCACCAGCGCGCGGTGGGCGTCGGTGACCTGACCGCGCAGGGCCGAGACGGTGGGCAGGTGTTCGGCGACTCGGGCCGCGAAGCTCGCAGGGCCCAGCGCGCGGCGGCACAGCTCGATGCGGCCCGTGAGGTGCAAGCCGTCCCAGCCCGGAATCTCGGGCTGGGATTCGCGCAGCTCCTCGACGAAGTCCCACAGGTCGAGCTCGGGCATCGTGTGGGCGAAGGCAGGGCCCAGCACGAGCGTCGCGCGTCCGGCGGCGACGGCTTCGAGCAGCGGGCCTTGGGTTGGAAGATCGGGAAGCACCGTGGCGATAGTACCCCCGATACATTTTTTCGAGAAAAAGACGACGCCACCCCGTCTCCTACTCTGGAGGCGGTCGCATGCCCTTTTTCCGACGATCCACGATCACCACGGTGCCCAAAGAGCAGATCGGCGCCGCAGGCCACGAGGCGGCGGTGATCGACGAGGCGTGCACGCTCCCCACGCTGCCCGCCGTCGTCGTCGACTCGTTGCGCCGCCCCGGTGGGCCCTCCCGTAGCGTGCTGCAAGTCGCCCTCGAGAGCGATCCGGCGCTGGCCTGCGAGGTGAAGGGCGCCTGGCGGGTGGGTCCCCTCGACCGTCTACTTGACATCATGCCCACCGAGATCGTCTTCGAGCGGGTCGTCGAGGTGGCGTGCCTGCGCTACGCCAAGGATCTGGGACGACCCCTCGGGCTCGAGTCCCGGGGCCACCGCTGGCGCCATGCCGTGGCCGTGGCCGGCGCCTCACGCGCGCTGGCGCGCGAGGCCGGCGGCGACTCGATCGAGGCCCAGCAGGCCTTCATCACCGGCGCGATGCACCTCATCGGCGTCCACGCCCTCGAACTCTACGCTCGAAACCACAGGCCGCGCGCCGCCGACCGATTGGCTCGGGGCGAGCAGGGCATCGCGGTCTACGCCGACTCCGTCGGGTGCTGTCCCTGGCGCGTGGGGGGGGCGCTGCTGGCGGCGCGCGGTCTGCCCGACTCGGTCTGGCAGGCCGTGGCGTGCCAGGGACGGCGAGGCGGCGCGCCTGGGCGGGCTCGCCTCTGCCAGGCACGCCGCTGCGCCCACCTCGCCGGCTACCCGCCGGTGCTCGGTGACGCCCCCACCCAACCCGCGCCGGCCCTCGGCGTGACAGCCGCCCAGGACGCCGTGCGCCACATGGTCCGGCTCCGAGACGCGCGGCGGGTGTAGGCCCACCGCGGGCGTGGTACTCGAAGGGGCATGCACTGGATCATCGCTGGCGTCGCCGTCTGTGCCTCCGTCCCGCTCGGCGCGGCCCTCGTCGAGGTCTGGCCAGCGCTCGTCGCGGCCCCGAGCGCGAAGACCTTCGCCATGGGGGCCCTCGCCGGGGCGATCTCCGGCTGGCTGGTCCAGCGCTTCGTGCCCATGCTGGCGGTCCTCGAGCACGAGCTGACGCACCTGGTCGTCGCGCTGCTGTTGTTGAGGCGGCCCATCTCGATCGGGGCGGGCCCGGGGGGCGGTGAGACCGTCTACACCGGGCGCGGCTCGACGCTGATCCGCCTGGCGCCCTACTTCCTGCCCACCTTCACGATCCTGGGGCTCTCGCTGGCGCCCCTGGTCCGCAGTCGTTTCGAGCCCTACCTCGTCGGCGCCCTCGGCGTGACCTGGGGCTTCCACGTCCTCACCGGCGTCATCGAGAGCCACCCGCGGCAGCCAGATCTGCGGACCGGCGGGCTCGTGGCCTCCTACGCCGCGGTCTTGGGGCTCGGCGTCGTGCTCTATCCCCTCGCCGCCCTCGCCTCGGTGGGGGGCTGGCCCCTCGTCCGGCGCTGGGGCGCGGTCGCCTGGACCACGGTTCGCTCGGTAATCGGTTGACAACCGGTGCGACCGACACGACCGTTCGCGCGTCAATCCCCCGGAGGTGCCCCATGCGCGTTCGCATCCAGCAGTTGCTCGACGAGAAGGTGAACCCGATGGTGTCGTCGCACGGCGGCTACATCGAGCTGGTGGACTACGCCAACCGTACCGCCTTCGTCGCGATGTCTGGGGGCTGTCAGGGCTGCTCCTCGTCGAAGGCGACGCTGCAACAGGGGGTCCAGCAGGCGATCTTCGAGGCCTTCCCGCGGGTGCAGAAGGTCGTCGACGTCACCGATCACCAAGCCGGCGCGAACCCCTACTACAGTTGATCCCATGGGCGCGCCGTTAATGAGGGTATGAACCCCGCGCGCAACCCCGTCGGCGCAGCCTCCCCCGCCGACGCCAATCAACTCGGCGCCTGCATCCGCTCGACCTGCTTGCTCCTGGCGCAGGACGCCCACGACGCCGCGCGCGATGTCGCCGACGCCTTCTCGGAGGCGACCGGTGGCGGCGCGCTGGCCGGCGACGCGCTCTGCGCGCTGGTGGGTGAGTCCGAGGTCACCCACCATGCCGCCGGCACGGCGCTGGTGGTCGAGGGGGCCCGCGACGACACGCTCTACGTGATGCTCTCCGGGCACGCCACGGTGCGTCGGTTCGGCGCCGGTGAGATCGGGCGCCTCGGCCCGGGCGAGTTCTTCGGAGAGATCGCGGGCACCGTGGGGACCGCCCGCACGGCGTCGGTCTACGCGACGGTCGACTGCGAGGTGCTCTGCCTATCCCGCAGGGCCCTCGGGGATCTGCGACGGTTCCTGCCGGCGATCGACGCGATCCTGGCCGCCGCGTGTCGCGACCGCCTGCTGCCCACGATGATGCCGCCCGGGAGCGGCTTCGATCTGCTGACGGAGGCGCAACGCGCGCGGCTCTTCGAGTACTTCATCCCGGTGACGGCTGCGGAGGGCACCCGGGTGCTGCGGGAGGCCCAGCCCGGCGCGGGGCTGTGCGTCATCGTCTCGGGTCAGGCCGAGGTCTGGCGTGCCGGGATCAACGGAGAGCGGCGCGTCGTGGCGACCCTGGGCCCCGGCGCCTGCTTTGGCGAGATCTCGCTCCTCTTCGATCTCCAGGTCACCGCGAACGTGGAGGCGGCCACGCCGGTGACGCTCTTCGTCCTCAAGCCGGTGGACTTCAAACGCTTTGTGCAGATGTTCCCGGAGATAGGGGCCCACTTCGTGCGGCTCGCCGAGGACCGGATGGGTCGGCCCCAGGTCAACCGGGTCCACATCTCGGCGGAGCACCACATCGTCCGCGCCGGGACGCAGATGAACGACACGGAGCGCGCGTCGTTCACCACCACCGCTGGCTACGCCGTCGGCGTCTGCCACGCGTGCGGCTACGCCGACGCGGATGTTGTCTGTGTCTCCTGCGGGACCGTCCAATGATCTGCTAATACTGGGGCATGAAGCCCCACCGAGTCGAAGAACCCCTCGCCCAGTTCCGCGACACCTGCGCGCGCTTCGCCCGCGACCACATCGAGCCGCACATCAACGCCTGGGAGGAGGCCGAGGCCTTTCCCCGCTCGCTCTACACGGCGGCGGGAGAGGCTGGCATCCTCGGCGCCGGCTTCCCCGAGGCGTGGGGCGGCGCCGGCGATCCGATGTATGGACTGATGGCGGTCGAGGGGCTGATGGGCGCGGGCAGCGGAGGCCTCATCGCCGGGTTGACCTCCCTCGGGATCGCGCTGCCGCCGGTGCTCCGCCTGGGGACCGACGAGCAGAAGCGCCGCTTCATCCCCCCCGCCGTCTCGGGCGAGCGCGTCGCCGCGCTGGCCATCACCGAGCCCGGCACGGGCAGCGACGTGGCCGGCATCCGCACGCGCGCCGTCCGAGACGGGGGGCACTACGTGCTCAACGGCTCGAAGCTCTTCATCACCAGCGGCGTCCGGGCGGATCTGGTCACGGTGCTCGCGCGCACGGGCGAGGATCCCCACGGCGGGCTGACCTTCTTCGTCGTCGAGCGCGACATGCCGGGCTACAGCGTCTCGCGGTCGCTGAAGAAGACGGGGTGGCGCTGTAGCGACACCGCCGAGCTGGGCTTCGACGACGTGCGGGTGCCCCTGTCGCATCGGATCGGGGACGAGGGGTCGGGCTTCGTCGCGTTGATGAACAACTTCCAAAACGAGCGCCTGGCGTTGGCGTTTTTCGGCCACGCCCACGCCGAGGTCGCGCTGCGCGACGCGCTGGCCTACGCGAAGCAACGCGAGGCCTTTGGCCGACCGATCGCGAAGTTCCAGGTGACGAAACACAAGCTGGCGAGGATGGCCACCCAGACCCTCGCCGCGCGGGAGCTCGACTACGCCGTCGCCGCGCGGGTCCGACGGGGTGAGCAGATCCCCCACGAGGTGAGCATGGCGAAGAACTTCGCCGCCGAGGTCGCCATCGAGGTGTGCCACGAGGCGGTCCAGATCTTCGGCGGCATGGGCTACATGCGGGAGACGCGGGTGGAGCGCCTGAGCCGCGACGCCCGCCTGCTTCCGATCGGCGGGGGCACGACCGAGGTGAACAACGAGATCATCGCGCGCTGGGGGTTGGGGTTGTGACGAGGACGTGTTGGACGATCGCCCTCGCCCTCGCGTTGGGCTGCCAGGACACCGGTCAGGCGACCGTCGACGACGCGGCGGCGGACTCCGGCCACCGCGGATTGGCCGACGCGCTTCGGGTAGACGACGCCGCCGCCGACGCGGTGCGACTCCTCGACGTGGCGCTGGCCGCGGACGCCGCCCCCGACCTGGGCACCGATGTCGGCGGTGACGCGGCGGCGCCCTCCGACGACGCGGCGGCGCCGCCGGTCAACGGCGAGGTCATCGAGCCCGGGACCCCCGCCGACGCGCCAACGCGGTTCGACGAGGCCCCGGAGGACGAGGGGTGCGCGCCGGAGCTGATCTACCCCGAGCCGCTGACGACCTTCCCGCGCAACATGACCGGGCTGCGTTTCCAGTGGCGGCGCGCTGACTTCGAGCTCTTCAAGCTCGACCTCCGCGTGGGGGACGTCGGCGTACGGTGGTTCACCGGCGGCGAGGCGGTGACGCCGGAGGGCGACAACTGGGCGCTGGTCCTACGGCGCGCGCAGGGGGGCGCCTTCGAAGCGCGCCTCAGCGGGCTGCGCGACGGGCGCGTATGCCGGGGGCCGGCCATCACCCTCTTCGTCGATCCCTCCGCCCTCGTGGGCGCGGTCTACTACTGGTCGACCACCGACTTCGGCATCATGCGCCTCGCCCAGGGCGACACCGAGCCGGAGCCCTTCCTCACGCAGGGCGTCGCACCGGAGATCAACTGCCCCGCGTGCCACGCCCTGTCCCGAGACGGGAGCCGAATCGCGTTCACGCGCACCTTGTTTCCGCCCTTCGGCGATCTCGTCACCGCCGAAGTGGAGACCCCGCGTCAGTTCCTCTACGACCCCGGCGGCGTCGCGGGCTACTTCCCGAGCTTCGCCCCCGACAACCGGCGGCTGGTGGCGGGGAGCGGCGGGCAGCTCCTGGTGCGCGACACCGACACCTCCATGGAGATCGAGCGGCTCCCGATGCCGCAGGACCGCGTGGGCGGCGCCCCCGATTGGTCCTGGCAGGGGGAGCGCATCGTCGCGGCCTTCGGCGCGAGCGGGCTGGCGAACGCGATCCCCGACGTGGGCATCAACGCCGGCGGCCTCGCGGAGTGGCGGCTCCAAGACGACGGGACCTGGACCGAGCCAGAGCTGTTGATGCCCCTCCCGATGGGGGGCGAGCTGAGCAGCGACCGCCCCGCCTACTCGCCGGATGGTGCCTGGATCGGGTTCGAGCGGCGCGGCGCCGATCCTGACGACGAGACGGCGGGCAACCCCACCGCGTCGTTGTGGGCGATGCCCACCGGGGGTGGAGATCCGGTGCGACTCGACCGCGGCAACGGGGGCCCAGGCAACGGGAACTCCTGGCCCAAGTGGGCGGTCACCGACAACCGCGGCAAGCTGTGGCTCGCCTTCAGCAGCCTGCGGGCCTACGGCGACGTCAAGAGCTTCGGGAACCCGCAGATCTGGGTGGTGGCCATCGATCCGGAGGCCCCGCCGGGGGCCGATCCGTCCTCACCGGCCTTCTGGTTACCCTTCCAGGACCCGGAGAGCGGAAACCACATCCCCTACTGGGCGGTCTACGACAAGGAGTGACGGGTCGAGAAGGTGCGAGGCGCGCACGTTCTTGAGCGCCGCCAGCATCACCTCGCGCACGTTCGGAATGTCCGCCTCGAGGCGACCCAGAAGCGCCGCCATCTCCTCGCGCTTCAAGCCGCTCTGGCTGCCGCATAGATTGCACGGCAGGATCGGGAAGGCCCGCAGCTTCGCGTAGGCCGCGATGTCGCGCTCGGCGCACTCGATGAGGGGCCGGATCACTTGGAAGCGACCGCAATCGGTGGTGTAGGCCGCCGGCATCGCCTGCAAGCGGCCGGAGAAGAAGAGGTTCATCAGCAACGTCTCGAGGGCGTCGTCGCGGTGGTGCCCGAGGGCGACGCGGTTGCATCCGAGGCGCTCGGCGGTGTCGTAGAGCACGCCGCGTCGCATGCGCGCGCAGGGCGCGCAGTAGGTGCCGCCGGGCTTCGTGAGCTCGAGGACGATCGAGTAGGTGTCGCGGCTGACCAACTCGTAGGGCGCCCCGTAGGTCTCCAACCAATCGGCGAGGGGGGCGCCGTCGTAGCCCGGCTGCTGCTGGTCGAGGTGGACCGCCACGATCTCGAAGGGGAACGGTGAGCGCGCGCGCGCCTGCCAGAGCAGGTCGAGGAGCGTGTAGCTGTCCTTGCCTCCTGAGACCGCGACCATCACGCGGTCCTTCGGCTGGATGAGCTCGTAGGCCTTCAGCGTGCCGACCATCTTGCGGTTCAGCTTGCGACGGAGCTCTTCGATCTCGGTGCGGGGCGCGAACACGGCGCGCAACGGTGGTGGGCGAACACCCAACTGTCAAGCGCCTGTGCCAGAGCCGCCGCCGAGCCCGTCGTAGCGCTCACTCGCCGCGGGTCTCGTAGATGAACGTCCCCATCAGGCGCCGCAGGCGCGCAGTCTCGGGGTGGTCGCGCTCCGCCTCGAAGAGCGACTTCGTCTCCAGGTAGTCGTCCTGCCACCGGTAGAGGTAGATCGAGCCGAAGCGGCGGTTGTTGATGAGCGCGTGCTCCGGGGTCCGTACGGCCACCATGTGCAGCGGGTCTGCGCCGCGTCTCGCGCTCTCGCGCAGGTAGTATTGGTGGAAGAGCACCTGCGGCCTGCGGGCATCGCCGCGCAGGAGCTCGGGGACCAGGCTGCTGCCACGGTAGCGGCGCTTGCGGCGGAGGCGGAGCAGATCCGCGAGCGTGGGCATGATGTCGATGGTGGAGACGAGGTGATCGAAGCGCCGCGGCTCGATCCAGGGCGCGCGAACCATCAAGGGGACGTGGAGCGTCACCGAGTGGAGGTCGTAGCCGAAGTGCAGCTTCCGGTGGCGGGGGGCGTCGAAGCCGCTGCCGTGGTCGGAGGTGATGATGACCATCGCTTCGTCCCCGAGGCGCGTGTCGATCTCGTCGAGGAGGCGCCCCATATGCGTGTCCGTGTAAGCGACCTCGGCGTCGTAGATGTCGACGTGCTCCTCTCCGAAGACCGTCGTGTCCTTCGGCTGCTGATGCGGGGAGTGGGGATCGAAGTAGTGGACCCAGAGGAAGAGCGGCTGGTCGCGCTTCGCGCGGAGGTGCTTGGTGGCCAGCTTCGTGATGTACTTCGCGGTGTTTGGCGCGGCGTGGGTCCACTGGACGGCCGCTCGCTTCTCGATCACGTCGAAGCCCTGGAGCAGACCGCGCCACTTCGATGGCAAGAACGTCTGCGTCGGGACCACCGCGATCGTGCGGTAGCCGGCGGTGTTGAGCATCTCGGCCAGCGTGCGGTTGCCCTGCGTGAGGGGGAAGGGGCGGCGGCCGGTGAGCGTGCGCTCGATCTCGGAGTCGAAGCGCGACGTGAAGAGCGCCGGCAGCGAGAGGCGCGTGGACGGGCCCTGGGAGAAGCAGTGGGTGAAGACCGCGGCGCGGCTCGCGAACGCGTCGAGCTTGGGCGTCTGCGCGCGCTCGTAGCCCCACGCGCCCAAATGGCGGGCGGCGAGGGCGTCGGAGGTGACCAGGATGATGTCGGGACGCTTCGGCACCTTCTTGGAGGTCACCTTGTGGCGGCGGCCCAACAGCGGCTCGAGCTCCTCGCGGTCCACGGGCTGGCCGTCGCAGTTCTCGTCCAGGTCGTTGTCGGGCCGATCGAGGGCCCCGGGGTGCTGCTCGGGATCGGTCGGGGCGCAATCGCCGCCGCCGAAGGGCCAGACGTAGCCGTCGCGGTCGACGTCGATGAGGGCGCGGAGGAGGTTGGAGCCGGTGCGGGCCGACAGCGTGGCGCGGTTCATCAAGGAGCGCGCGCGTTGGGCCTCGACGGGCATCGTCGCCGCCGCGAAGCCACAGGCGAGGAAGACCACGGCCACGACGGCGCGGCGGGCGTGGCGGAGCGACCTGGAGAGCGGGCGCCGGTGGGCCAGCCACGCGAGGAGGGACGCGAGGGCGAGGCCCCCGACGAGGCGTCCGACGAAGCGCCAGGGGAGGTACTCGGCGACGGGGGCGGCCACGACGGCGGCGCCCGCGAGGGCCAGGGCGAGGAAGAGCCACACCGCCGCGTCGGGCCGATCCAGGACCCACGACAGGCCCGGGATTCGCCGCAGCGCCCGGCCGCAGACGGTGGCGCACCAGCCAGCGAAGGGGATCAGCCCGAAGAGCGCGAGGACCAGCGCGAGGTGGGCCGCGGCCCCGACGACGGCGATCGAGGTGGGCTGCACCATGCCCAGGACGAGAGCGCGGGTGATGAGGATCGACGAGGCGACGAAGACCCCGCCCATCCCCGCGCCCGCGAGCAGGCGGTCGACGCGGCGGCGGCGTTGGCGTGGATCGCCGTCGCGCAGCCATCTCCTGGCGGCGCGCCAGCCATGGCCCGGCGCCGCCGTCGCGAGGGTGCCGTGCCAGACGAGGCCAATGGCTGCGCCGATCACCCCGCCGCCGAACAGCGCCATGAACGTCGCGCCGGCCACCGCCCGCACCAGGCTCGCGGCGCTCTGGGCCTCCAGGTTGATGGCGAAGGGGAGCTCGAGGGCCAGGCTCGACACCGCCCAGAGCAGGGCGAAGGAGAATGGGGTGAGGAAGGCCGTCATCTCGGGGGGCGAATCGTAGAGGACCGGGGCGTATCCGTCGTGGACGTTCTTGTTCTCGTGGAGAAGACCTCGGCCAGCGAACCAAAGACAAGCCTCGGAGCTGCGCGCTGGCTACCGGGGGCTGGTGAAGACCGCGCGTAGGTAGCTCGTCTTCTGGAAGACCTCGTCGTTGGCGCGGACCGGGAGGCGCACCCCGGCGGACTGGGTGCTGAAGCAGCCTTGGCGTTGGAAGCCGGGGCTGGCGTAGAGCGCGGAGAGGACGGCGAGGTAGCGGTCGAGGAGGGGGACCGTGCCGCAGTCCGGGCACCAGGCGCCGATCTGGCGGACGTCGACGAGGTCCCTCGGGAGCTGGTTGGTGGCGCAGACGTCGGTGGTCTGGGTGACGTACTCCATCGACGGGAGGTCGTCGACCAGGGGCGCTGCCTTGGCGGTGGCGGCGCGCATGGTGTCGGCGGAGCCGACGAAGGTGCCGGCGATCTCGGTGAGGGTGCCGAGGTGGACGGCGCGCAGGTCGTCGGCGACCCGCGGGTTGGCTTCGATGGCGAGACGGAGGCCCTCGATGTCCAGGGTGATGGGGGCGTCGCGGCGGCCGAGCAGGATGAGGTCCTTGAGGTAGCCGGAGAGGATGACCGAGTCGGGGAAGACGTCGATGAAGGCGCGGACCATCGAGCGGACGACGTCCTCCGGCATCTGGAAGGCGGGCAACCACTGACTGACGAAGCCGCGCGCCTTCAGGCGGCTGAAGACCAACCGGTAGAACTCCTCCGAGTAGAGGGCGGCGACCCCGGCGTCGGCCAGGGGAGGAGGCTCGAGCGTGACGAGGTCGTAGCTCGACTCGGGTCGCATCCAGAGGTGCTGGCGGCCGTCGTTGACGTGGACGCGCACGCGGGGATCGCGGAGGACGCCGCGGTTGGAGCCCTCGAAGAAGGCGGCGTGCTCGAGGACGTCACGGGAGAGGTCGACGACATCCAGCCGCTCGACGGTGGGGTGGAGCGAGGCCGCATGCGCGGTGGAGCCGACGCCGAAGCAGATGACGAGCACGTCGGTGGGGTCCTCGAGCTGAAGCAGCGGGAGGTGGGAGAAGGCGCGCATGTAGCGCTGGGCGAAGACGTCGGTGGTGGACATCCGATCGCCGTTGGTGTTGAGGCGGAAGTCACCGGGGCCGGTGGTGGTGATGGCGACCACCTCGTTGATGCCCTCGCGCAGCGTGACCAGGGTCTCGCCCGGGGGGACGGCGGGCTGGAGCAGGTGGTGCTCTGGCAAGCGCGCCCAGAAGAGGAGGGCGGCGGCGAGGGCGGCGACACAGCCCCCGAGGACGCGGCCCCGCCCCGGGTGGGTGATGGTGGGCCAGAGGGCGAGGACCGAGGCGGCGGTCGCGGCGGCGATGACCCAGAGCGTGCGCTGCATCCCCAGGGTGGGGATCAGCAGGAAGCCGGTGGCCGTGGCGCCGACGACGGCGCCGATGGTGTTGGCCAGGTAGAGCAGGCCGGCGCGGCGACCGACATGGGCCTGCGCGCGCTGGACGTGGGCGTTGGCTGTGGGGTAGGCGAAGCCGAGCAGGAGCGCGGGGGCCGCGACGAGGAGGACGATCGGACGCACGTTCGTCCAGAGGATGTGGGCGGCGCCAGCGGCTCGAGTGGGGGCCTCCGCGTAGAGGTCGGGTGAGATGAAGGCGAAGGTGGCCACGACGACCAGGAGGAAGCCGGTCTGGGTGATGGCGTAGAGGAGCGCGGGCCGTCCGAAGCGGCGGTGACACCAGCCCCCGGCGAGGGCCCCCAGCCACATCCCGCACAGCATCACGCTCATCAGCAGCGAGAAGACCGCGCGGTGGCTGCCCAGGGCCATGCTCAGGTAGCGAAACCAGAGGATCTCGACGGACATCGCGGCGGCGCCGGACAGCGAGATGGCCAGCGCCGTGCCCCAGACCAGCCGGGGTGCCTCCGGGGCGGTGCGGGGCGGGGTCTCGGGGGCGGGTCGGCCGGCCGGCGCGCGGCGGATCCAGGCCAAGGCCGCGGCGGCGGCCAGGAGGTTTACGACCACGGCGAGCATCTGGGTGGCGAAGAGGCCCAGCAGCGGGACGAGGGCGAAGTCCGAGAGGAAGGCGCCCAGGGCGGCCCCGGCGGTGTTGAAACCGTACAGCGCG
Source organism: uncultured Nannocystaceae bacterium (assembly GCA_964402225.1). Taxonomy (GTDB): domain Bacteria; phylum Myxococcota_A; class Bradymonadia; order UBA7976; family UBA1532; genus CAYOBQ01. Next base: position 46,368 of record CAYOBQ010000020.1, read on the forward strand.
CCGACGCGCCAGCCGGCGAGGGAGAGATCGGTGCTCAGGAGGTGGCGGATGAGGAGGGTGAGCGTAGCGCCCATCAGGGTGGTGACGGGCGTGAGCAGGACCACCGCGACCAGGTAGCGCGCGGCGTAGGAGGTCGCGCTGAGCTCGTACCAGCCGTCGGCGCCTCGCGTGTAGTGAGAGATGTGCGCGGCGAGGGGCTCGAGGGCGGGCAAGAGCAGGGCGATCAGGGCCGCCAGGGCCGCGATGCCCAGCTCGGCATAGGCGTAGATGCGCACCGGGTAGCCGTCGCCGCGGCGGTCTCGGCCGTCGATCCACCGTCCTGCGAGGTAGCTGCCGACGCCGAGGCCCAGCATGAAGACGGCGACCACCAGCGAGGCGGAGTGCACCGAGTTGCCGAAGAGGCGGCCGAACCAGCGCACCCAGACGACCTGGTAGACGAGGCCGCTGATGCCGGAGAGGAAGAAGATGCCGTAGAGTGCGTTCACAACGAGTGGGAGGTTTACATGACACCGCCGCGGCTCGCGATCCTGACGAGCGGCGGAGACGCCCCGGGGATGAACGCCGCGGTGCGGGCGGCCACCCTCGGCGCCATCGACCAGGGCTGGTCGGTGCTCGGCGTCCGCCACGGATACCGGGGGCTGCTCGATGGGGCCTTCGAGAACCTCGAGCCCAACGACGTCGCGGGCATCCTGCGCGCCGGGGGGACTCGGCTCGGGTCGGCCCGGTGCCCCGCCTTCCGTGAGCGCGCGGGGCGCGACACCGCCCGGCGCCGGCTCGCAGACGCGCGCATCCGGGGATTGCTGGTCATCGGGGGCAACGGCTCGCTGGCGGGGGCGCGGGCGCTGGTCGACCCCGTCGAGCTCGGCGACCAGCATCTGCGGGTGATCGGCGTGCCGGCCTCGATCGACAACGATGTCGGGCTCACGAGCATGTCGATCGGCGTCGACACGGCGGTGAACACGATCGTCGAGGCCTGCGACAAGATCGCCGACACCGCGGGGGCCCACGAGCGCACCTTCATCATCGAGGTCATGGGCCGTGACTGCGGCTATCTCGCGATGGCCAGCAGCGTCGCCGCCGGGGCGGACGTGGTGCTCTTCCGGGAGTCGGGCCGATCCGACGAGGCGCGCGTCGATGAGGTCGTCGAGGCGATCCGCTCGGCCCACGACCGCGGGGAGGGTGATCGCCACGTCTTGGTCGTGATGTCCGAAGGGTTGGAGATCACCGCCCACGAGCTGAAGGCGCGCGTCGACGGGCGCCTGGCCTCCGACGACGAGCCGGTCGAGACCCGGGTGACGATCCTGGGCCACGTGGTGCGGGGCGGGCGGCCGAGCGCCTTCGATCGCCTCATGGCGAGCCGCCTCGGCTATGTCGGCGCGCGCGCGCTGGCGGACGGCGAGAGCGGCATGATGGTCGCTTGGAGCCCGCCCAGCTCGGTCTTGCCCGACGACGCCCAGCGCTCCCGCTTCGATCCGCGCTGCTACCTGGTCTCCCTCGACGAGGTGCTCTCGGAGACCCGGCGCCTGCTCGCGGGGACCAGCCCGGTGGCCCAGTGGCGCATCCGCGTCTTCGACGAGATCGAAGAGGTCCTCCGTTTATAAAGAACTGTTGCGTGTCTGGGACGGACCGTTTCCGCGCTTGCACAAACCGGCCTCAGTCACCAGATTGGCGCCGTGACGCTCCGGGCCACACCGCTGCTCTTCGTCCTCGCCGCCTGCAACCCCCACGCGCGTCGGGATCCCACCGTGGCGCCTGTCGCGGTCCCGGAGCGATTCGCCGGAGCGGCCGAGGGGGTGCGTCCGGCGGACCGATGGTGGACCGCCTTCGACGACGCAGACCTCGACGGGCTGATGGATCGCCTGCTCGCGGAGAACCTCGACCTGAAGGCGGCGTGGGCGCGCGTCGTCCAGTCGCGGGCCGTCGCCACCCAGGCCGGCTCCTCGCGATGGCCCCAGGTCACGGCGGGGGCAGGCGCCGGTGCCGCGCGGGTGAACCGCGCAGGCTTCGGGCCCACCGGCCCGACGGCGGTGGAGGCCGACGTGGTGGAACGCTACTCGCTGTCCGCCGGAGTGTCCTACGAGGTCGATCTCTGGGGGCGCATCGAGGCGCTAACGCATGCCGCCGAGGCGGACGTCGCCGCCAGCCGGCTCGACCGGCAGGCCCTCGCCGTGTCGTTGACCGCTTCGGTGGCCGACACCTGGTTCGCGCTGGTCGAGCAGCGCGCCCAGCGGGCCCTGCTCGACTCACAGCTCGAGGTCAACCGGACCCTGCACGAGCTGCTGAAGCTGCGCTTCACCAACGGGCTCGCGAGCGCCGTCGACGTGCTGCAACAGGAGGCGTTGTTGCGCTCCGTCGAGGCCCGTCAGCCGCTGGTCGGCGCCCGGATCTCCCTGTTCCAACACCGCCTCGACGCGCTCCTCGCCCGCGCGCCCGACGAGGTCGTGACGAAGGGGACGGCCACGCTCCCGCGGCTCCCGGCGCACCCGAGTGTGGGTCTACCCGCCGAGCTGCTGAAGCGTCGCCCCGACATCCGCGCGGCGCAGACGCGGATCGCGGCCACCGACCATCGCGTCGCCGCCGCCGTGGCAGCGCGCTTCCCGACGCTGCGCCTCGACGCCTCCACCGGATTCGAGGCCGACAGCTTCTCTGACCTCATCGACCGCTGGGTGTGGTCCATCGGGGCCAACCTCGTCGCCCCGTTGGTGGATGGTGGGCGTCGAGCGGCGGAGGTCGAGCGGCGCAAGGCCGCGCTCCGCGAGGGGGTCCACCGGCTCGGTGGGGCGGTGCTCGGCGCGCTGCGCGAGGTCGCCGACGCGCTGGTGCAGGAGCGCCAGCAGGCCGAACACCTCGCGCGGACGGACGCGCAGCTCGTCACCAGCCGAGCGCTCTTCGAGGAGAGTCGGGCCCGCTATCTTCAAGGGGTGGGCGATTACCTGCCGGTGCTCAATGCCCTGCGCGCTCTCCAGCAGACGGAGCAGACGAGGCTCGCGGCGCATCGAACGCTGCTCTCCCATAGAATCCAACTGCACCGCGCCCTGGGTGGCGCGATCCCGCTGCCCGAGGAGGAGACGCCGTGAACACCGTGCGTTGGGTCCTGCGCATCGGGCTCCCGATCCTGGTCATCGCCGCTGGCGCGATGGTCATGCGGAAGCTCGTCGCGTCGAAATCCCAAGCGAAGAAGGTGGCGCCGCAGGCCCGCGGCGCGCTGGTCAGTGTGCGCACCGTCGAGGCCGGCACGCGTGCTGTTCGCGTAGACGCCCATGGCACCGTGACGCCCGCGCGCACCCTCGAGCTGAAGACGCAGGTCGGCGGGAAGGTCGTGGAGATCGCCGAGGCGCTGGTGCCGGGCGGCCGGATCCCCGAGTCCACGCTGTTGGTCCGCATCGAGCGGCGCGACTACGACCTCGCGATCCACGAGGCGGCGGCGCGGGTCGCGAGCGCCGAGCAGAACCTCGAGCTCGAGCGGGGGCGCGGATCGGTCGCGGCCCGTGAGTGGAAGCTGCTCGGAGAGGGCGGCACCGACGCCTCCGCACGGCGACGTGCGTTGCGCGGCCCTCAGAAGGACAACGCCGTCGCCGCGGTGAAGGCCGCGACGGCCGCCGTCTCGAAGGCGCGGCTCGTGGCGGGGCGCACCCGATTGACGGCGCCCTTCAACGCGCTGGTCATGGAAGAGGCGGTCGAGGAGGGGCAGGTGGTCCAGCCTGGGCTGCGCCTCGCGCGGTTGGTGGGGACCGACGCGTTCTGGGTCCAGGTGTCGGTTCCGGTCGCGGACTTGAGCTGGATCGAGGTGCCCGGGGCCACCGCCACGGTGATTCACCGCGCTGGCGCGCGGGTGGTGAAGCGGCGCGGATCGGTCGTGCGGATGCTCGGGGATCTCGACCCACGGGGATCGATGGCTCGACTGGTGGTCGAGGTCGTCGATCCGCTGGGGCTCGCCGATGGCGGCGAGGCGCTGCTGCTCGGGGCGTTCGTCGAGGTGGAGATCGACGGTCGCTCGGCGGATGGCGTCTACGAGATCCCGCGGCAGGCGCTTCGCGAGGGCGGGCGCGTGTGGCGCGTGGGGCCCGAACAGACGCTCCAGGCGGCGCCGGTGACCATCCTCCGGCGGCTGCGAGACACCGTGCTCATCGACGGCGGGCTCGCGGACGGTGACCAGATCGTCACCTCGAGGCTCGCGAGCCCCGTGCCGGGGATGAAGCTGCGGGTGAAGGTGCCGGAGGCGACGCCTCGGGCCGAGGTCGAGCGAGAAAGATGAGCAAGGGCGCGATCGCCTGGATGGCGGGAAACCCCGTCGCCGCCAACCTCTTGATGGCGACCCTCGTCCTCGGTGGCCTGTTCATGTCCACGCAGGTCGGCCAGGAGGTCTTCCCGACGGTCACCGCGGACGTGATCAACGTGACGGTGCCCTACCCCGGGGCGAGCCCCGCCGAGGTGGAGCAGGGGATCGCGCTGGTCGTCGAGGAGGCGGTGCGCGGCCTCGATGGGGTCAAGAAGGTGCGCTCCCGCGCCTTCGAGGGGGTGGCCTCGATCAACGTCGAGATGCTCGACGGCGCCGACAAGGAGCGGCTGCTCTCGGACGTCAAGACCGCGGTCGACCGAATCGCGAACTTCCCCGAGGACGCGGAGAAGCCGACCGTCGCCGAGAGCGTCGCGCGACGCCAGGTGCTCTCGCTGGTGATCCACGGCGAGTACGAGGAGGAGGGGCTGCGGCTCCTGGCGGAGCGCGTGCGCTCGGAGCTGGTGGTGCTCCCGGAGATCACCCAGGTCGAGCTCAAGGGGGCGCGGCCGCGCGAGGTCTCGGTGGAGATCCCCCAGGCGGCGCTGCGCGAGCACGGGCTGACCCTCGGTCAGGTGGCGACGGCCATTCGGGGTGCCTCGGTGGAGCTGCCCGGTGGATCGTTGAAGACCGCCGCCGGTGAGACGCTCGTCCGCACGACGGAGCGACGGGATCGGGGGGCCGAGTTCGGCGAGATCGTGCTGCGGGGCGCCTCCGACGGCACCCGGCTGCGGGTCGCCGACGTGGCGAAGGTCGTCGATGGGTTCCGGGACGACGACGTCGAGCTCGAGTTCAACGGCATCCCGGCGATCCAGATCGACGTCTACCGCGCGGGCAGCCAGACCCCGATCGAGGTGGCCGACGCGGTCTTCGACTACGTCGAGCGGACGTCGGACGCGCTGCCGGCGGGGGTCGAGATGGCCGTCTGGCACGACCGCTCGCAGATGTACCGCGACCGCGTCGACCTCATGTTGCGCAACGCGTTTCTGGGGCTGGTCCTGGTCTTCGTCACCCTCGGCCTCTTCCTCAACCTGCGCCTGGCGTTCTGGGTGATGCTCGGGATCCCGATCTCGTTTTGCGGCGCGTTCCTGCTGATGCCGGCGATGGACGTGACGGTGAACATGATCTCGCTGTTCGCCTTCATCGTGACGCTGGGCATCGTGGTCGACGACGCCATCGTCGTCGGCGAGAACATCTACGAGAAGCGCGAGCGTGGCGTGCCATTCCTCGAAGCGGCGGTGGATGGCGTGCGCGAGGTCGCGATGCCGGTCGTCTTCGCGGTGTTGACGACGGTGGTCTTCTTCTCCCCCCTCTTCTTCGTCCCGGGCGTGCGCGGCAAGTTCTTCAGGGTGATCCCGGCGATCGTCATCTCGGTCATCGTGATCTCCCTCGTGGAGTCGCTGCTGGTGTTGCCGGCGCATCTCGCCCATTCGAAGTCGCCGACCAAAACGGGGCTGCGCGGGTGGTTCAACAAGCAACACGACAAGATCGGTCATGGGCTCGACTGGTTCGTCACCCGACTGTATGTGCCCGCGCTGCGGCGGCTGACGCAGGCGCGCTACCTGACGATCTCGGTCGGTATCGCGTTGCTGTTGGGGTCCTGCGGCTACCGCGCGGGGGGTCATATCGGGTTCACCTTCATGCCGAAGATCGAAGGCGACCGCATGAAGGTGAAGGCCGAGCTCCCGGTTGGCGTGCCGTTGGCCGAGTCGCGTGCGCTGCGCGACCGGCTCGTGAAGACGGCCAAGGAGACGCTCGAGACCAATGGCGGGGAAGCGGCCCTGTCGGAGGGGATCGTCTCGCTGATCGGCGGCGGGCTCGAGGGCAGCATGTTCGGGGGGGCGAGGCAGGGCGGGGCGCACATCGTCGAGGTGTCGGTCCAGCTCGTTGGCTCTGACCAGCGCGAGGTCGCGGCGCGGACGCTCGCCCGTGCCTGGGAGGGGCTCAACCGCGACGTCGTGGGCCTCGAACGCATCGGGTTCAGCGCCGAGATACGCCACGGCGGCGGGCTGCCGATCGACGTCCGCATCAGCCACAGCGACGTGGAGACGCTGCGCGCCGTCGCCGCCCGGATGGCCACGGGGCTGCGCGAGTTCGACGGCGTCACCGATGTCGATGACGGCTTCGCCGGGGGCAAGCCTCAGCTCGACGTCACGCTCACCCCCAAGGGGCGCGCGCTGGGGCTGACAGAGCGGGACCTGGCACGGCAGCTCCGCGATGCCTTCTTCGGCGCCGAAGCGGTCCGTCAGCAGCGGGGGCGCGACGAGGTCCGCGTCTACGTACGGCTGCCGCTCGCAGCGCAGCGCTCGCTGGCGAGCTTCGAGGGCCTGCTCTTGCGGACCCCGGCGGGGGGCGAGGTGCCCCTGGAAGAGGCGGCCTCTGTGCGCTGGGGCAGCGCCTACACCGAGGTGGTGCGCGAGCAAGGTCGCCGCGTCATCAACGTCACGGCCGACGTCGATCCCGCCCGGACCACCGCCGGCGAGGTCCTCGAAGGGCTCGAGGCCGAGCTGCTGCCGCGGCTGGCCGCGGAGTACCCGGGCCTCGCCTACAGCTTCGAGGGTCAGTCCCGGGAGCAGGCTGACACGATGCGGAACTTCGCCCTCACGTTCGGGCTCGCCTTCTTCGTCGTCTATGCGCTGCTCGCGATCCCCTTTCGGAGCTACACGCAGCCCCTGGTGATCCTCTTCGTAATCCCCTTCGGCTTCGTGGGTGCCTTGGCCGGCCACGTGCTGCTCGGCTACGGGCTGAGCGTGATCTCGCTGATGGGGATCGTGGCGCTGTCGGGGGTGGTGGTGAACGACTCGTTGATCCTGGTGGTCGCGATCAACCATCTCCGCGCCGAGGGCGTGCCGATCTACGAGGCGGTGATCCAAGGGGCGCGGCGACGCTTCCGTCCGATCCTGTTGACGACGCTGACGACCTTCTTCGGGCTCTTGCCGATGATCTTCGAGCCGTCGGTGCAGGCGCGGTTCCTCATCCCGATGGCGATCAGCCTCGGCTTCGGGATCCTCTTCGCCACCTTCATCGTGCTGGCGATGGTGCCGTCGGTGTACCTCGTGGTCGAGGATCTGCGCTGGGTCTACGGCTTCAACGAGGAGCCGCCTCGGCCGTCAGCGACCCCGGCGCCCGCGTTGGATGCGGGGTAGCATCTCGATGAAGTTGCAGGGGCGCTGACGGATGTCGAGCTGTTGCACCAGGATGCGGTCCATCGCCGTGCGCACCGCGCCGGGGGAGCCCGGCAAGGCGAAGACCAGGGTGCCCGCGCAGACCCACGCGTCGGCCCGCGATTGGATGGTCGAGGTCCCGATCTCTTCGTAGCTCAATTGGCGGAAGAGCTCACCGAAGCCGGGGATCCGCTTGTCGGCGAGGGGGGCGCAGGCCTCCGGCGTCACGTCTCGAAGGGTGAGCCCGGTGCCGCCCGTGAGGATGACGATGGAGACCTCATCGTCGGCCACGTGCGCGCCGACGACGGCCCGGATATCGGGGATCTCGTCGCGGACGATGGCGTGGGAGACGACTCGGTGTCCCATCGTCGTGAGGCGCTCGCAGGCGAGGGCGCCGGAGGTGTCGTTCTCGACTGTGCGGGTGTCGGAGACGGTGAGAACCGCGCAGCCGACCGGCAGGAATTCTACGTCTGACATGGGCGCAATATAGTCCGATCGTGCACGCAGATCTTCATCTCTGGGCGCGGGCCTTCGCGGTGGCGTCGTTGCTGCATCTCCTGCTGCCCGATTTCGACCAACCCGGCTGGTGGGCGCCGCGGATCCTCGAGGCCATCGGCGCGGCCTGGCTGCTCTGGAGGCCGTCGCGGTGGGGGTTCGCGCTCTGCTTCCTCTCGACGGCGTGGCCGCTGCTCTTCCTGCGCGACGTGCTGACGCAGTCGGCCTACCTCACGGTGTGCGCGGCGCTCGGGGTGGTGGGGGCGCGCGGGACCCGGGCGGCGGTGGTGTGGCTGACGGCGGGGACGTACGTGCTCGCGGTCTTCCACAAGCTCAACACCGGCTTCTTCGATCCCACCTATAGCTGCGCGGACCACGCCTGGGCCCAGGTCATGCTGCGCTGGCCGGTCCCCGACCTCGCGCCCCTCTCCCCGTGGGCGGCGCTGGCCATCGAGCTGGCGATGGCCACCGCGCTCATTCGGCGGAGCCCGTGGCGCTGGCCGCTTGGGCTGCTCTTTCATCTGCCGATGACCGTCACCCTGGCCCCCGCCTTCGGGGCGGTGATGCTCAGCGGCTATGTGGCGGCCGGGAGCGCGCGGGAGGCGGCGCGATGGCGGAGGGTCTGGCGCACCCGCCGGGGCGCGTTGCTCGTCGGGGCCACCGCGGTGCTGGCCTTCGATCTGTGGGCCGGGCGGACCTTCGCCCCGGTCATCGCCTTCGAGGCCGCCGCCGCCGGCGCGCTGGCCGTGGGCGCGCTCCTCGCCTGGACCCCTCGGCGTCGGGGGGCCACCCCCCGCTGGGCCTACGCCGTCTTCGCGCTGTGGATCGCCCACGGCCTCACGCCCTACGCAGGCTGGCAGTTCCAGCACTCCGCGGCGATGCTCAGCAATCTGCGGATCGACCGGGGCTGCCACAACCACCTGCTGATGCCCGAGTCGTTGCGTGGCGTCGATCCCTACATCCGCATCGACGAGGCGCACATTGGCGGTCGCGCCAAGCGTGAACGCCTGGTGCGAGAGACGCTGTGGAACGTCGCCGCGCTCCACGCGATGCGTCGCAACTGGTGCATCCCGGAGAACCGCCCTATCCGCTTCGTCGGCACCTGGCGCGAGCGCGCCTTCGAGATCCCCGACCTCTGCGCCTCCGACTGGATCGAGGCGCTCCCCGGCGCCGAGCGGCGGCTGCCCGGCCTCCAGCTCTTCCAGAAGAACCTACGCCGCGACTGCCCCGCGGCGTGCGTCCATTGAGAGTCGCTACTCTCCCTGGAAGCCGCAGCCGAGCGGGTCGCTGGTGATTCGGACAGCGCTCGGATTCAGCCCCTGGCGCTGGGTCCACACGAGGCCGTAGACGTCCCCGGTGCTGGCCAGGTGGGGTTCGCTGGCGGCGACATCGGGGGGCGTGAGGGCGCCGCCGACGCGGAGGAGGTTGGGGTCGAGGCGGCCAAAGCGCGCCGCCCAGAGCCGGTCCTCATAGACGTAGACGAGGAGGTACTCGAAGGCGCCGACGGCCAACGTCGGAGACGACGCGCCGGGTGGACCGATGGCGTGGCGGATCTCCGAGAGGCCATCCAGGTTGGCCCCCAGCACCGCCGCGTGGACGCCGGCGTCGTCGGTCCACGCGACAACCGTTCGCCCAAGGGCCAGGTCGTGGGTGATGGCGGGCTCCCGTCCCGCTGGCACGTGCAGATCGATCACGGGGTCCGACTCGCCGCCGGCCGTCTCTCGATGGAGGACCAACGTCGCGTCGCGCTCTACCACGGAGGTGATCAGCCCACGCACGTTCGTCATCGCGGGGCGACCGCGGTACCCCCCCCCAGGCGAGATGCCTCCCACCTGGTCCCGCCGCGGGCCGACCTCGAAGGCGGAGAGCAGGAAGGTCTCCTCCGACAGGGTCAGCCCCCGGGCGAAGTGGTCAGCGACGACGGTCAGGGTGACGGGCCCGTTCTGGGGATCGGGGACGACGGGCCTGGCGTCTACCATGGCGACCTGCGCGAGGTTGTCGTCGAGCTTGACGAAGGGGAGTGGGTTCCCCCCGGCCCCCACGTAGCCGATGGCCCAGGTGTCCGCCGTCCAGGCCACGTCCGGGCCGCTACCCAGGACGTTGCCGTCGTTGTCCAGCTCGAGCGGCGCGTCATCGACCACCGCGAGCTGCGCCGAGTAGCGTCGGAAACGCACCCCGGGTTGCCCGTCGCCCTGATCCCGCCACACGACCCCGAAGCGCGACGGGCCCGCAGCCCACGTGACCCGGGGCTGGTCGGCGAGGTTCCCCGAGACCACCAGGCTGCCGCCGATCATCGCCGGCACGTCTTCATCTGTGACCCCGTCGCAGTCGTCGTCTTCGCCGTTGCAGATCTCTGCCTCGGCGCGATCGCGGGTGGTGCAATACGCCGCGCCCTCCCGGCATTCTATCTCGCCGGCCCCGCACCGCCCCGGCTCGTCGCACGCCCCCCCGACGTCGAAGCCCTCGTCCGTCACCCCGTCGCAGTCGTCGTCGATGCCGCTGCAGCGCTCGAGATCCAGCGGGCCCGCGGCGAAGATCCCGGTGACGCCAGGGAAGACGCCCTCGACCCGGGGCGTGCCATCGCCCGCGTCGTGGACGGCGACCCGTTCCGGCTCACGCTCGTCTCGGAAGGGGTTCGCCGTAACCGCGTCGCGGCCCAGCAGGGACAGCGCGAACCTTCGCGGGAAGAGCCGGTTGGCGATGACGCTGCGCCACACGGTCTGGGGTGCCCCCGAGAAGTCGACACGGTGCAGCTCCTCGTAGGCCGCCGCGTTCGCCGCGAAGAAGAGGGCGTAGGTCGTGTCGGCGTCGATGGGGGCGAGCGCCTCTACTCGTCTGTTCGGGAAGAAGCCGTTGGCGCCCTGGACGAGGACCAGGGTGCCGGCGGCCTCGAGCCCATCGGGCGTCACGCGATGGCGAAGGACGAAGTCATCCCAGCCGGCGAAGAGCGTGGCACCGTCGGGGCTGAGCGCCAGTGGGCCCGGCTCGCCGTCGCGCAAGTAGACTGTGGCGGGCGCCTCGGGGACGTCTGCGAGCAGCGAGAAGCCCGTCAGCTCCCCCTCGACGACACCGTTCACGAAGAGTCGGCCGCCGTCGGCGAGCGCGATGGCCTGGGCCCCGGGAAGCTCCAGCCGCTCCGCAAACTCAGAGGAGTCGAGGTCCAACGGGACCAGACCGTCCACCTCGAAGGCCGTGACCTCGCGGGCCAGGTCCTCACCGACCAGCACGGCGACGCGATCACCTGCCGGAGCGAGGCTGACCGCGGCGATCGGACCGCCCGCGTCGGCGGAGGCGAGGATCTGGCCGCTGACCAGATCCGTGAGGTGCACGCGGCGCTCCGTGCGCAGCAAGGCGCGCAGGCCACCCGGCAGCGCAACGCCGTCGACGAATCGCTCACCCGCCGGCCGCGGCACCTCGCCCACCTCGAGCCTCGGCGAGAACGCCTCGGGGGTGACGACCCTCGCGCGCCCGTCGGCCACGACCCAGACCGCCGTCTGTGGCACCCAGCGTTCGGGGCAGCGGCCCACCGATCCGTCGTCGCAGGCGTCTCCGACCGCGTCGAGATCGGCGTCGGCCTGTCCATTGTCTAGCGCCGGGCAGTTGTCGAAGCCGATGAAGAGGTGGTCCACCTCCTGCGCCTGCACGACATCTCCCGACCGGCTCGATACTCGGATCTCGGAGATGCCCCCTGGGTGGGCCGCGGCGAGCTGAGTGTCGTCCGGGAGACCCGCCTCGACCCCCACCGCCGGCGCGACGGGCTGTCCATCGCGGTCAAACGCCTCGAATTGGACGCGCACGTTCGGAGCGCTGTCGGTCCAGACGATCGCGACGTGGGTCGGCAGGGCGGGCAGCGGTGGTGAGGAGAAGCGCGCGATCACCACCTCGCCGAGGTAGGAGTGACCACCGTTGGCGACGCCGTCCAAGGCGCCATCATCCTCGTCGACGGAGTCCACGTCCTCGCCACCCTCCAGGTCGCCACCCTCCAGGACCACCCCCGGCACGATCAGCTCACCCGCCTCGAAGTCCTCGACGTACTCCCACGCGAAGCGACACCCGGCGAAGACCGAGTTGGCCCGCCCGGCGTAGGGCTGCACCGGCGGCCGATAGGGTAGATCCGCGTTCGCCAGGCAGACCCCGCGCAGCGGCGCGCAGGCGTCTCCGACTCCGTCGTCGTTCCAGTCCGCCTGGTCGGGGTTCCCGACGAGGTCGCAGTTGTCGAGCCCGTTGGGGATCCCGTCGTCGTCCGGGTCACCGAGCGGCTCCGCGTCGGGGGCCGCGTCTGGGGCCGCGTCGAGCTCCGCGTCTGGGGCCGCGTCGAGCTCCGCGTC
>CAYOBQ010000020.1:58730-73850 GCA_964402225.1 uncultured Nannocystaceae bacterium
CGTCGAGCTCCGCGTCTGGGGCCGCGTCGAGCTCCGCGTCTGGGGCCGCGTCGAGCTCCGCGTCTGGGGCCGCGTCGAGTCCCGCGTCTGGGGCCGCGTCGGGTCCTGTGTCTCGCGCGGCGTCCGCGGCAGCATCAGGGCCTGCGTCCGCCGCTGCGTCCAACCGGCTATCGGGCGCTTCGCCCAGGTCGGGGGAGCCGTCCGCGCCGGCATCGGGGGCCGCGGCGTCCGGCGCATCCGGGAACTCTGAGCACGCGACGAGCGCCGCGGCCACGCATGGCAGAATCCAGAGCCGTCCCCACATGACGGGAGCGTAACCCACGCCATCGTCTCCCCGCTCCCGGATTCGACGCTGAACGAATGTTCACGTATGCTGCAAGGCATGGCGCTGCGACGCATCGACAACCCGCCCAACCCGTGGCATGCCACCGACGTCGAGTGGGTCGGGGAGCCTCCACCGGCGCGGCTCGAGACCTTCGTCGACTCGAGCCGCGAGATCCTCTCGCGCAACGACAGCCCCGACATCGAGTTCACCTACAGCCTCAACCCGTACCGCGGCTGCATCCACGGCTGCGCGTATTGCTATGCGCGGCCCAGCCACGAGTACCTCGGCTTCGGCGCGGGCACCGACTTCGAGCGGCGCATCGTGGTCAAGCCCGACGCCCCGCGCCTCCTCGAGCGTGCCTTCCGCCGGCGGGCCTGGGCCGGCGACGTCGTCGCGTTCAGCGGCAACACCGATTGCTACCAGCCCATCGAGTCGAGCTACGGGCTGACGCGCGCGTGCCTCGAGGTCTGTCTGCGCTACCGCAACCCGGTCTCGATCATCACCAAGTCGCCGCTCATCGAGCGAGACGCCGATCTCCTACGTGCCCTGGCCGAAGAGGCCTTCTGCGCCGTCACCATCAGCGTCCCTTTCTTCAACGCGGGTCACGCCCGTGCCCTCGAGCCCTACGTGCCGCCGCCCGCCCGCCGCCTGCGCGCGCTGGGCTTCCTCGCGTCCCGCGGGATCCCCGTCGGCGTCAACTTCGCTCCTGTCGTGCCGGGCCTCGCCGACGCCGAGATGGTCGACGTCCTGACGCGCGCCGCGGATCTCGGCGCGAGGTGGGCGGGCTTTACGATCCTGCGCCTGCCGGGGCCGGTGGCGGGCATCTTCGAGGCGCGGCTGCGCGAGACGCTCCCGAATCGCGCCGACCGTGTGCTCAACCGACTGGCCGAGATCCGTGGTGGCCGGCGCGATGACCGGCGCTTCGGCACCCGCATGCGGGGCGAGGGCCCCTACGCCGAGGCCATCGCCACGCTCTTTCGGTCCACCTGCCGGCGCCTCGGTCTCGAGCGACACCCCAAACCGCCGGTCCCCAGCACCTTCCGGCGGCCCATCGAAACCGGCGCCCAGCTCTCGCTATTCCGGTGATCGATCGCTTTTCTTGCCCGCCGTGAGATCGATCCATGTGGGCGCGCGTTGAACCCGTGTATCGCCGCTAGGAGACGCACCATGCCCGGCCACCTGCTCTCATTGCTCGCCGTGGTGGGCCTCCTGGGCCCCGACCTCGCCCATGCGGCGCGCCCGTCGGCCCGCGGCGGCTACAGCATCCAGATCGAGGACGCCTTCGGTCGCACTCTGCCGACCTTTGGCCACCGCGGCGCGACCTACGTGCTCGGCGAGTACGACAGCCGCTACAACGTCCGCGTCCACAACCACACGGGGCGGCGCGTCGAGGCGGTCGTCACCGTTGACGGCCGCGACGCCATCTCCGGCGCCGTCGGTGACTTCGCGCGCCAACGCGGCTACATCGTCCCCGCCCACGGCTCGGTGCTGGTCGAGGGCTTCCGTCAGAGCCACAGCGCGGTCGCGGCCTTTCGCTTCACCACCCCGGGCGACAGCTACAGCGGGCGGATGGGCACGCCACAGCACACCGGCGTGGTGGGGGTGGCCATCTTCAAGGAGCGTCACCGCCGACGGGTCGCCAAGGCGGTGCCCCGTCCACGGCCGAGGCGGGACCACCTCCGCGCGCCGCCCCCGGATCTCGATGACGCCTCCGGGGCCGCCGAGGCCACGCCTTCGCCGAAACGCAAGCGCGCGGGCCGGAGTCAATCCGGGCTGGGCGGCGCCGACTATGCCCGCCCCGAGTCTCGGCAGAACCTCGGCACCCGCTACGGCGAGAGCCGCCACAGCCCGGTCGTCGAGGTCCCGTTCCAGCGCGCCCGCAGCCGCCGTCCGAACCAGATCCTCGCGGTCTACTACGACGACGCGAGCGGCCTGGCCTCCCGCGGGATCTCCGTCTACCCGCGCTACTCCAGCACCCCCAACCCCTTCCCCCAGCAGTTCGCCCCGCCGCCCCCCTACTGAGTCGCCCCCGACTGGGATATGGTCCCGCGGTCTTCCCACAGGAGCTCGCATTGACCACCGAGACCGTCTTCGAGGTCACCGACCAGGATTTCCAGACGCGGGTGCTGGCGGCGAGCCGCGACATCCCCATCGTCGTCGACTTCTACGCCGACTGGTGCCAGCCCTGTAAGACGCTGACGCCGGTGCTGGAGAAGGTCGTCGGCGAGTTCCGGGGCGGGATGTATCTCGCCAAGATCGACGTCGACAAGAACCCCCAGGTCACCAGCGCGCTGCGCATCCAGAGCATGCCCACGGTGGTGGTGTTCAAGGACGGCCAGCCCGTCGACGGTTTCCAGGGGGCGCAGCCGGAGAACGTCGTGCGCGAGCTGCTCTCCCGCCACGCCCAGGCACCAGAGCAGAGCCCGGCGGAGATCGTCAAGGCCGCGCTGGCCGCTGGTGATGTCGCCACCGCGGAGCGCGCGTTGCAGATGGTCGTGGCTGAGCGCCCCGAGGATGGCGAGGCGCTGCTCGGGTTGGCGCGGATCGCCATCGGCCGCGGCGACGTGGACCGCGCGAAGTCCTGGCTCGACGGAGTCCCGGAGCTCGACCCCTCCCACACCGCCGCCGAGCGCCTCCGCGGGTTGCTGGGCTTCGGGGCCTTCGCTGGCGACCTGGCGTCCCTCCGGGCCAAGGTCGAGGCCAACCCGAGCGACGCCGAGAGCTGGTATGGGCTGGGCGCGACGCTGGCGCTCTCCGGTGACAACGAGGCCGCGATGGACGCGTTTCTGAAGGTCGTGGCGACCGACAGGAGCTACCGAGACGATGGGGGGCGTGAAGCGCTGCTCTCGATGTTCGACCTGCTCGGCACCGACGAGCCCGCTGTCCTCAGCCGACGGCGCCGCCTGGCGACGTTGCTCTTCTAGGACGGTGCGGCAGAGTCGCGACGCGGCGCGCTGCACGCGCCCGCCAACCGATTTCGGCGTTGCGAAGCCTACCGATATCTTCGGATATCGCTACGGCTTCGCGCCTTGAACTCGGCCGGCGGGCACGCACATCACTTGGTCGCTTTGTCTGCCGCACCGTCCTAGGACGGTGCGGCAGAGTCGCGACGCGGCGCGCTGCACGCGCCCGCACCGTCCTAGTCGTCGGGCCAGTCGATACAGTTCGAGATGGCTCCGCAGAACTCGATGGGATCGGGGTCGTCGGAGAGGTCGAGCTGGGCGAGCTCGTAGCCGGTGCAGAGGAACTCCTCGTCGCTGATGCCCTCGCACTTGCTCACGCAGTCGGCGTCGACGCCATAGCAGCCCGTGAGGTAGGCCTCGCCGCCCTCGCACATGCCCTCGCAGGTGGGGAATCCGTTGTCGCGGCAGGCCGCCTCACGCTGGCGGCGGGTCGCGGTCATGCTTCGGCACGTGCGGGTGGCGTCCTGGGTCGCGACGTCGTTGTTTTCGAGGCACGCGGCCAGGCAGAAGCCGGACGCGATCTGAGTCCCCGGCCCGTTGGCCGAGTGTCCGCACTGGACCGCCAGGCAGGCCGCGAAGTCCGGACACCAGTCGCGGCAGAGCTCGAGCCGCTCGTGGGGCGCGGCGTCGAGGCGCCAGATGTCGGGGGCCGTGGCGTCGAGCTCGGCGTCGGGGACGAGGGCGTCCATCCCCTCGGGCTCGCCGGGATAGGTGCGGTCGAAGTCGGTGGCGAGGGAGCAGCCGCCGAGCACGAGCAGGGGAAGGAGACGTGTCACGGGCTCATCTATCCAGACGCGGGCGGCGGGGTCAAACCCCTGCGCAGGCGAAGGATGAGCACGAGGGCGAAGCCGGCCACCAGAATGCTGAGGAACTGGGAGGTCGAGACCGGGCCGAAGGCGAAGCCGCGCTCGGTGTCGCCACGCAGCAGCTCCATCGTGCTGCGCATGAGCGGGTAGAGCAGGAGCCACCAGACGAAGGCCTGCCCGTGGTAGCGCTTGCGCGCTCGCAGCCACACCAGAAACGCGAAGAGCAGCAGCCCGCCGAGGGCGTCGTAGAGCTGCACCGGGTGGATCGCCAGCGACTCCAAGAACTTGGAGTTGATCAAGCCATCGGCGGCGTGTTGTCGGCTGGCCATCGAGCGACCGGGGAACTGCACAGCCCAGGCGTGGTCAGTGGGGTGGCCCCAGCAGCACCCCGCCGCGAAGCAACCGAGGCGTCCGAAGAACTGACCCAGCGCCAACGATGGGATGAGCGCGTCGGCCGCCGGCCACACCGATTGCCCCTCTCGACGCATGAACCAGAACATCGTCACGATGCCGCCGATCGCCCCCCCGTAGAAGACGATGCCGCCGGTCCAGAAGCGCAGAATCCGCGTGCAGTCGGCCTCGGCGATGCGCTGGTAGGCCTCCGTCGCGATGCTCGCGTTGAAGAACTCGTAGTCGACGCAGGCGTACCAGTAGTGGTCCCAGTTGACGGCGATGAACGCGACGCGCGAGCCGACGAGGCCACCGACGAGCAGCCACCAGCACAGGTCGAGCATCATGTCGCGGTCGAGGCCGATGCGCTCGGCGTGGCGCACCGCCAACCAGACGCCGGCGACAAACGCCAGCGCCATCATCACCGCGTAGATGTGGACCGGGTAGCCGAAGACCGAGAACCAGACGGGATGCATCAGGCGCCTCGCGCGACGCGGCGGTGGCCGCGCGCCAAGAACCACGCGGCGCCGGCGATGATCGGCAGGGCCACGAGCTGACTCGTCGACACGAGGCCACCGAACCACAGGCCACGGGCGTCGTCACGGAAGAACTCCACGACGAATCGGAAGCCGCCGTAGGCCAGCGCGTATTCCCCGAAGGCCTGACCTCCGAACCGACTGTGGGTGCGCCGCCAGAAGTAGATGTAGAAGAAGGCCAGCAGCGCGAAGCCCGACTCGTAGAGCTGCGTCGGGTGGACCGGCAAGCTGAGCTTGGACCCGATGTCGAGGTGGCCGTGCTCGGCGTGGCTCATGAACGCGGGGCGCCCGAAGGCGCAGATCTCCTGCCCCGCCTCGGTGGCTACGAGGTCGTAGCCCGGCGGGCAGGTGGTGTCCGGGCCCAGCTTCGCGACGTAGCCCTTGAAGCGGACGCCGAGCGGGCCCTCGGTCGTGCGCCCGAAGCAGCAGCCGGCCAGAAAACAGCCGGCGCGGCCAAAGGCCTGGCCGATGGGGAAGCCGAAGGCCGCGATGTCGAGGACGCGGCCCCGATCCATCCCCCGGCGTCGGGTGAAGAAGAGGGCGAAGGGGACCGCGGCGATGAACGCGCCATAGAACGCGAGGCCGCCCTGCCAGAACTTCAACGACGCGAAGCAGTCGCGCCCGGGGTGGCAGCGCCCGGTGTCCGGGTGGCACAGGGCGCCGGCGTCGGCGGCCACGCACGCCGCGTCGTTGGCGCACTTCACGTGGATGAAGGAGGGCACGTCCACGCGCAGCGGATCGGTGCAGAGGTGCACGTAGTCCCAGAAGAAGCCGTCGGCGAAGACGTGCAGCAGGCGCGCGCCGAGCAGGCCCGCGACCAGACACCACAGCGATAGATCGAGGAAGTCGTCGGGATCGACGCCGACTCGTTGGCATTCGCGCCACGCGAGCCAGACGGCGGTCAGAAAGCCCACCGTGAGCAAGGTGTAGTAGCTGGGGAGGGTGAAGTCTCCGATCTTCAGGAGGATCGGATGCACGCCGTCAGACCGTCAGCTCGTCCGGCTCGTCGTCCCTCTTCTTCCCGTTGACGAGCATGTCGATGAGCAGCAGGCCGACCCCCACCGAGATCGCCACGTCGGCGATGTTGAAGGTGGGCCAGTGCCAGGTGTCGTTGGTGTGCCAGTCGATGAAGTCCACCACGAAGCCCAGCCGGACGCGGTCGATCAGGTTCCCCAAGGCGCCGCCCAGGATGAGCGTGAGCGCGACTTGAAGCAGGCCCTCCTCGGCCTTGCGGAACAACGACACGATGACGGCGATGGCCACGATGCTGATGACGACGAAGAACGCCACGCGCCATTGCTCGGGCAGGTCGCGGAACAGGCCCCAGGCGGCGCCCTTGTTCCCGGCGAGCTTGAAGTTCCACCAGCTCTCGAAGACCACGTGGGTGTCGAAGCCGGGGCCACGAATATGGGCAGCGTCGGCGGGCAAGGTGCCCGTCTTCGACAGCGCGTTGACGGCCCACACCTTGGTGACCTGGTCGGCCACGATCGTGACCGTCGATCCGATAGCGAGCAGCAGGTACTTCTTCATGGGGTGGGGACGCCGTCGTCGGCGTCGCAGCCTTCCATCAGAACGAGAGCCGGACCCCTAGATACCCGCGATCGCCGTCAAAAGCGATCACCGGTTGAGGGATGGGCGTGGGGCCCTTCACCGTCGCCTCGATGTCCTTCCTGAGCTGGTCGTTGTGGTCGGAGACGACCATCCCCGACCAGACGGCGCCCAACAAAGAGGTGCCGATGTAGGTCGACGCCAGGATGATCATCCCCGTCTTGGCGCCATCGATGTCCTCGCCGGCCGTCTCCTTTTTGTAGTCCGCCTCGGTCTGGAAGTACTCCTTGCCCTCGGGGTCGCGCGGATCGGCCTCCAAGTTCTTCCCCGGCTCGTTTGCGAAGCCGCACTCGTCGAAGCCGACGACATCGTCGCGCACGTGGACGCAGACCTCCTTCGAGGACTCGTCGAAGAAGCCGCCGAGGTAGAAGCCCGCCAGCGTGTAGCCAGCGGCGCTGAGGATGAAGGGCACCGTGGCCTGTGCCTTCTTGTCGGCATAGATCAAGCCCCAGCCGGCCCCCGGCAGGAAGCTCAGCGCCACCGCCTTGGGCACCGACCACGCCTTCTTGCTGTACTCGTCGTCCATCAACTCCTTGAGCGTCTCTTCAGTGCGCAGGTCGGAGTCGTCGACGTCGGCCTGGGCGATGAGCTCGCGCGGCGGTGGCGCGTCGAGCGGAGACGTCTGGGCCGGCGCGGCCAGGGGCAGCAGGGCCAGCACCGCGAGCATTCGACGGGTGATCTCGGCGGACATGGTCTCCTCGGATCGTCCTTCGGCCAGGGGCAGGATGGCACGCCCACCCGCCCCGAGACAACGGCTCACGGACTCGTCAGCTTGAGCCCTACAAGGGGTAGAAGATGTTGAAGACCACGTCCACGGTCTCGGGTTCGATCTCCGTCTTGCGCAGCGGAAAGCCGATGTCGAGGCGCAGCGGGATCTGGCCCGTCAGGAGCCAGCGCACGCCCCCGCCCGCGCTAGGGTAGAGGCGGTCGACGGACATCTCCGCCCAGCTCGGCGCGACGGCGCCGACGTCTACGAAGAGCGCGAACCAGAAGTCGTCGAAGACGAAGGTCGGGAACCGCGTCTCGAAGCTCCCCAGCACCATCGCCTTGCCGCCCACGGGCTCCGCGGCGGGCAGTGGATCGGGTGGGTCATTGATGTTGAAGTCGCTCCCGCGCGCGCCCTCGCACAGCCCGCCGTCGGTGGCCCCCCCCCTGCAAGCGTCGATCGAGGCGTCCGCGAAACCGCGCACCGGCAGCGCGGTCCCGTCACCACCGGCCTTGAACAAGAAGCTCGACGGCAGCTCGTCCTCGACGTCGTCGGTCTGGACGGCGCCCAGGCGGAGGGAGGGGGCGAAGATCAGCCGTTTCTTGAAGAAGGACGCGACGAGCTGGGCCGACAGCGTCTCCTTGAACGCGGGCTGCACGGTGACGTCGGGTAGGGCGTTCTCGTTGTTGAAGCTGATCTCCGTCGTGAGGGCCAGCAGCCAGCCCTTCGTCGGGTGCAGGGGGTTGTCCCGGCGATCCCAGGTCATCCCGGGCTGCACGCTGATCGAGGTCACCGGATCGGCGAAGGCCGGCAGCTCGCCGTCGGTCTCGAGCTCGCGACGCTCCTCCCGCCGGTACTGCGTCTTCAGCGTCCCGCGCAGTCCGCGGCCCCACAGGCTGGGATAGGAGAGGTTGTAGAAGTCGTACCCGAAGGTCACAGCCCCCTGAAAGACCGACTCGTATTCGTCGCGGGCCGCTGTCCGGTCCCGGCTCACGATGGTCTCGATCAGCATGTCGACCTTGGTCCGCAGCAGCCGCCGATCGCGGAAGAACGGCCCCGCGACCCACGTGGCGTCGTCGCCCTTGATGTCCAGCGGCGTGTCGATCCGGTTGCCGTGCTTGAGCCCCACGCCGAGCTCGAGCGCCCGCCCGTCCAGGTTTCGATCGCGCAGCGTCAGCCCGAGCTCGTAGAGGATCGGGACGTCCCCCTCCTCCACCAGGCTCTGGTCGATCTGGAGCCCGACGTAGCCGTCGAGGTACCGGTCCGTTCCCTCCTCGACGTCGACGAGCAGCGCCGTGTCGACCCGATCCGATCGCCGCGCCGTCGAGTCGATGCGTCGAATCCGCGCCGACTCGAAGATGCCGAGGGTGCGCAGATTCGAGCCGCTCCGAGACAGCCCCTCGTCGCTGAAGGCCTTGCCATCCTTCAGCACGAGCTGCTCGAGGATGATGCGCCCCCGGGTGCGCAGATTCCCCCGCAACAGAATCCCCTCCACGATGGTCTTGGGCCCCGGTCGCGTCCGAAAGGAGAGCCGCTCGATGCGCGCCCCGACCAGCGCCTCTTGCCGGCATGTATCGGGCACCTCCGCCATCTCCTGGTAGGCGTCGAGGTTGATCTCCGGCGGCGGCGCCCCCTCGACGGTGCAGACGGGCACCACCCACACATCGAGGAAGCCCTGGCGCCGGTTGTGGTCGCGCAGGTAACGGGCCACCGTGTCGACCTTGCGCCGGTTGATCCCGGCCCACTTGATGTCGCCACCGAACTCGTCGCGGAAACCCAGGTTCTGCATGAGCGAGAGCATCGCCTCGAGCTGACGCGTATTCATCCCGCCCTCGTGCGTCCGCACATCCACGTGACCCACGCTGGACCGCGGCCCCTCGGCGACCTCGAAGTGCAGAAAGACCAGCCCCGGATCCTCAGGATCCCGCTCCACGCGGAAGCAGCGGTGCGCCACCGGATCGTCGCTCCACACCTCGCCGGGCGGCGCCCCCGCCGGCCCGCGACAGCGGAACCGCATCGAGGCGAACCCGTGGAACTGATAGAGCTGCCGCACTCGGATCAGGTCGTTTGTCACCCGCGCGTCGAGCATCACGCCCGCCGAGTTGCCGAAGGGCCCGATCACCCCATCTTTGGCGATCCCCCGCGTCTCCATGGCTCCGAGCACTGCCTCGGGGGAGAGCCGCTCGGCGCCGCCGACGCGGATCTCACGGACGTAGACCCGCGGCCCCTCGGTGATCTCGAAGACCACCCGCACCTCGTCCTCCGAGGGCGTCTCCACCCGGGCGCTGACCCGCGCGTAATAGCGCGCGACGGCTTGGTAGGCGCGGAGGATCGCCGCCCGGCTCGCCTCGAGCTCCGTCTCGTCGAAGGCCCCGCTCTCCCTGAAGGTCACGACCGCGCGCAGATCGTCGTCGGGCACCGAGGCGTTGCCCTCGAAGGCCACCGCAACGTGCGGCCCCTCGGTGACGTTCACGCGTGGGTAGACCACGCCGCCCTCGACGACCTTCTCCTCGAGGCGCGCGCGGGCCGCGACGTAGCCATCCTCTCGATAGGCGGCCTCGACCAGCTCGAGCTCACGCTTCAAGCGTCGCTCGGCGTAGCGCCCGATCCCGAAGATGGCGAAGAAGTCGCGCCAGAAGTCGAAGCGCTCGCCGGTGGTCAGCAGATCCACGACCTCGGAGTAGGACCGCGCCTCGTTGCCGCGCACCAGGATCTGCCCCATCGCCGGTTGGCGTCCCTCGCGGACGACCACCCGGATCCGCACGGACTTCTGGTCGGCGCCGTGCATCCGGCGATGGATCTCGACCTCGGTGCCGGTGAAGCCCCGCTGCCGGTAGAGTTGAAGCACCTGTTGGCGCTGGTTCTCCACGAAGGCGTCGGCGTCGCCGCCATAGTCAGGGGGGAAGGTCCCCCCCTTCTTCATCCGCAGCCGCTTGCGGATCTCGCGCTCGAACTGTTGCGGGTAGAATCGGCTCGCCCAGGTGGCGTACTCGATGTCGACCTCGGTGATCACCAGGCTGCCGACCCCCTCGAAGACCACGAAGACGCCCCGCTGAGTCGGCCGCGGGCGCGCGTCGAGCGCTCGGAAGTACGTCGTCGCGACGAGCCGCTCCCAGGCCTGCCCGACGGCGGTGGCGTCCAGGGGCTCGCGGGTCCGAAGCGCCGCTAGTCGGAGCAGCAGGCGTTTGCGGTCGGGGTCGCTGCACCACGCCGTGTCGCACTCGATGACGACGCCCGCGAGCGTCTGGCCCTGGTGGGCCTGGAACGCCGCGGCGACCTCGCCGGCGGGATCGATCTCCACCGGCTCTTCCCCCGCACTCGGTTGGGCGGCGGCGACGGTCGTCAGGAGCAGCAGCGTTCGGATCATTCGAGATCGAACCTCAGCCGGAGCCGGGCGCCGAACAGGTTCTGTTCGCCCTGACGCTCGTTGGTCACGTCCGCGTAGGTGGAGTTGTTGAGCCGGTACTCGAGCCCGAAGGTCACCGGATCGGAGTCGTCGTCGTCGCCGATCGGGGTGCGGGAGTAGAGCTTCAGGCGCCTCGAGAGCAGCTTCTCGGCGTCGATCAACAGCGTGCCTGCGTCCCCCGTGGAGAGCGTCAGCTCTAGATCCAGCGTGTCCTCGATCGGCGCCGTCAGCACCCCGAAGAGCGGGCCGAACACGATCTCCGTTGCTGGCTGGGCCCCCGCCGCGCCGCTGAGGTCCGAGGGCAGGGAGCCGGTGGTCATCAGGGTCGCGATCTCGATGTCGCTCAAGCCGCCGCTGCTCTCGAAGTCGATCTCGAACTGCGGATCGGCGTCGAGGTCGGCGATCTCGACCAGGGCGATGACTTTCACCTCTTCCTCACGGAACTCGCCGGAGGCGCCGCGATCGAAGGTGGTGCTGGCCACCCCCTGGTCGACTCGGATTCGGAAGGTGTGGCCCGCGACGAGCTCGGCCTCCAGGAACTTGCCGCCCGCCGTCGGGCCGAACTGCGCGAGGCCGGTCGTGACCTCGTAGTCCCGTCGCAGATAGGTCACCTTCGAGTCGGGCAGGAGCTGCACCGTCCCGTCGATCGTGAGCGCGTCGTCGGGATCATCGCCGGGCTCGCCGTGGACGAAGCCACGCACGCTCAGATCCGTGCGCAGCTCGAGATCGAGGCTCACGAGGGTGATCTGGTTGCGCACGAAGAAGTCGCTGTCTCCACGCAGGCGGACGTCGACCATCAGCCGCTTGAGGATCGGGATGCGCTCGAAGATGCCGATCGTCCGGGCCGCGGCGCGACCCGTGATGCTGTTGCGCAGCGACTGGTTGATCTCGCTGGTCGGGTTGATGTCCGCCGTGTACTCACCGCGGATGAGATCGATGTCTCCGCTGAGCCTCAGCCGGGTCTCCTCGGGGCGCTTCTCCGGTCGATGCTGCCACATCTCGAAGCGCAGCCCGCGCACGGCGGTCGTGGCGCGCAGCATCCGGGGCACGTGCAGCACCAGCTCGTCGCTGTCCAGCTCCACGAGGACCGACTCGGGCTTGAACTCGAGGAAGTGAACCTGGAGGCGCGAGATCTGGAGCTCGCCATCGTCACGTCGCAGCACGAGGCGATTCGCGCGCGGCCCGTGCCCCGGTCGGGTGGCCGCGTAGGGTGGCAGTTGCACCGAGAACACGCCCTTGATCGGCTCGACGCCCGCCTGCATCGGCATCGGGCCGTGATCCGCAAGCACCTCGAGCTCGACGGGCCGAGCGAGGCGCAGCTCGCGACCGACGACGGCGGAGCGCGGGACCATCTGAGCGCGACCCAGGCGCAGGCGGCCGGAGGGGACTGGATCCGATAGCGGCCCGCTGACGTCCAACCAGAGCGTGGCCTCGCCCTCGATGTGGGTGAACACGCTCGACACGAAGGGCTTCAATGCTCGCAGGTCCAGGTCACCGGCCACGTGGACGTCGAGCAGCCCGTCGCGCCCGACGGTGCCGGCGATCCCCAGCTCCTGGCCCTCCGCCGAGACGCGCAGCTCGTCGACGTTGAGGACGTCGTGGCGGTAGCTCAGTCGCAGGGGGACGGGGGCGGTCAGGGTGACGCCGCCGATCTCGGCCCGGACGTCGGGGAGGCGGGCGACGACCTCGCGCAGCTCACCCTTGAAGGGGTTCACGGTCGCCGTGACTTGACCGCTGACCTCGGCCTTGACGTCCGCCGCCTTCACCTCGGGTACCAGGGACTCGATCTTGAGGGCGTCGAACTCGACGACGACCTCGGCGTCGCGTCCGTCATCACGAGAGGGCAGCGCGGCGTGGACGGCGAAGTGCCTGAACAGGCGGCCGGAGAGGTCGAGCGTCTGGCCGCCGGCCGTCAGCTCCAGGCGCCCGTCGCCCAGCTCATAGGCGTCGTAGCCCACGTCAGCGAAGGTGATGTGGCCGCGCCCGTGGGGATCGGTGACGGTGCCGCTCCCGCCGAGCTCGAGGCTCACCGATCCGCGGATCGGCAAGGGCGCCTCGAGGAAGTGGTTGGCGAGGTCGAGGGGGAGCTGATCGACATCGAGGTGGCCGTCGAAGGCGCCCCTGCGGAGGTCTCCGTGGCCGCTGGCGGAGACGAGATCCCGGTTGTAGGCGACCAGTCGAAGGCCGCCGACCTCCACCGTATCACCCTGCCAAGCGCCCTCTACGCTCAGGCGCTCGAAGCCGAGCGTGCGCCACTTGGGGCTCCCAACCTGGGCGTCGCCGGCGATGCGTGGTCGCTTCGCCGGGCCGCTGAGCTCGACGCTCGCGTCGGCGCGCCCCGAGACCCGAACGGGGAGCGGGAGCTGCGACAGATCGACGCCGCGAGCGACCACCCGGAGCCCGAGGCTGACGTCGGGCCGTCCGACGCCGATCGAGCCCGACACGTCGACGCGGCCGGCGGGGGACCGAAGGGCGATGTCCTGGAGCTCGAGCTTGCCCCCAGCGAAGACGATCCGCCCCCCGGCGTCGGCCCTCGGGAAGTCCGCGTAGCGCAAGCCCGACCCCTCCAGCCTCGCCTCGATCCGTGGGTCGGTCAGCCGCCCGCGGACGCTGAAGCCGGAGGCGAGGCCCCCCGTCAGAGGGAGGTTCACGCTGCGGGTGTAGGGCGCCACCTCGCCGACTCGCAGCGCGCCGGCCAGATCGATCCGGCGCGCGACGAGGTCCAGCGCTCCCTTCGCCGTGAGGCGGTCGGCGCCCACCCGCAGCCGAAGGTCGTGCAGGTCGAGGCGCCGCTCGGCGAAGGCCACCGCCAGATCGAGGCGGGCCTGGCTACCCAGACCGTAGACCGCGCCGCCGCTTCGCTCGAGCGTGAGGTGCCCATCCGCCGCGAGTCGGCGCGCGTCGGTCCCGATGTCGACCCCGCGCAGGTACAGGTGCCCGCCGGCCGCCCCCGCGACGAGGCGCGCGACCCCCGGATCGATCTCGAGCGGCAGCGCGGCGGTTTGCAGATCCTCCACGCTCAGCTCCGCGAAGGCGTCCCCGGCGTCGACGTCGTACGTCGCGTGACCTCGCACCCGGCCCCCGTAGAGATCGAGGGCCAGCGTCGTGAGGTCGAAGGTGTCGTCGGCGGACTTCTCGCCGACGATGTGACCGGCGTCGATCTCGACGCCGGCGGCGTTCAACCCGGCGCAGTCGATGGTGAAGTCCCCCGCGAGGGCGTCGATCTCGCCGCGCGCAAAGGCGATCACGGAGAGGCCCCCCGACACGACCTCGACGCCCACCGGACGCAGGTGCTTCTGGATCGCCGCGGTCTGGAACTCGAGGCGGGTCTCGATGGATGGGATGCCCGGGGTGTCGAGCTCCATCGCGAAGCCATCGATACGGAGCAGATCACCTCGCAATCGCGTATTCAGCCGGCCCACGCCGAAGCGGGTCCCGCTCCAGAAGTAGTTGTGGGTCGTCACCGCGGTGAAGGTCCACTCCAGGACCGCGGCGTCGGGGGCGAGAAGGGCTGGCTGAGGCGTTTCCCCGACCCGCACCCGAACCGAGGTTCGCGTGCCGCTGACGTAGCTGGCCCCCATTCGCATGTCGGATGCCCCGTCACGGAGGTCGAGGGCGAAGGACCCCTGGTGGACGTTCACGCCCCCGGCCGTGACGGCGGTCCCGGGCATGTCGAGGACGACGTCGGCGTCGATGATGTCGATCCCGCCGAAGTCGAGGACGATCTCCGTCTGCGACCCGTCGTCGGGGAGGATGACCTCGGGCCAGAACAGCTCTGCGATGTTGAAGACGTCGGCCGGGCGGCCCGCCTCGTCGAGCTCGACGCCGTGGCGCCTCTGGGCCAGCCGGACGACGGGCCGTTCGATCGTGATGTCGCTGGCGGCGATGCGTCCGTCGAGCAGCCCCGCGAGATCGATGTCCCGCACGTGGACTGCGCCCGCGACGACCACCCTCTCGCCTGCGGGCCCCAGCAGGACCGGTTCGAGGACGTGGAGCTCCCAGGGCATCGGGCCCCAGGTGACGCGGGTCCAGCCGATGCGCCCGCGGAAGCTCGAGTTGACCACCTCGTCGAAGACCCGGCCCGCGTAGGCGCTGTTGAGAAGGAAGTAGACGAGGAAGAAGAGGAGGGGGAACAGCGCCAGCAGCAGGATGATGTTCGCGCCGATGCGCTGATACAGGCGCGCAATGCGCCTGACGGTCTGCGTCGCGTCCATCTGCGGCGGACTCTAGGACGGTGCGGCAGACAAAGCGACCAAGTGATGTGCGTGCCCGCCGGCCGAGTTCAAGGCGCGAAGCCATAGCGATATCCGAAGATATCGGTAGGCGTTCGCAACGCCGAAATCGGTTGGCGGGCGCGTGCAGCGCGCCGCGTCGCGACTC
>CAYOBQ010000021.1:0-73239 GCA_964402225.1 uncultured Nannocystaceae bacterium
TTCTTCACGGTGTCAAGGTCCTTTGAGCAAACTGACGGCTGAGTGCTGAAAGCTGGTAGCCTCTCCAAGGACGACCGCAGATCTGGGATTTGCACCCTCCCACTTTCCGGTCACGGCGATGGTCGCACCCACCGGCTGGCGCTTCCATCCCACCGCGAGTCTGATACGGTGCGTGCCACCTCGGAGTCACCGTGGACGATGCGACCCTCGTCGAGAAGGCGCTCGCCGGAGACGCGCGGGCGGTTCGTTCGCTGGTCGACCGCCTCACCCCCGTCATCCAGGCGCGCGTCGCCCGTGGCCTTCTTCGCCGCAGCGCGAGCGCGGCCGGGAGAGACGTCCGCCAGGAGGTCGAGGACCTCGCTCAGGAGGTCTTCGTCGCCCTCTTCGCCCAGGGGGGGCGCGTCCTGCGCACCTGGTCGCCGTCGAAGGGGTTGTCGCTCCGCAACTTCGTGGGCCTCGTCGCCGAGCGGCAGACCGCCTCCATCCTGCGCAGCGGGAAGCGCAGCCCGTGGACGGAGGATCCGACGGAGAGCCCGGACCTCGATCGAGCGGGGGGTACCGACCAGGAGACCGAGCGGAGGGTGATCAGTCGAGACCTGCTCGCGACGGTCGTGGGGCTGCTGCGCACCGAGCTGTCGCCCAAGGGGCTCCACCTCTTCGAGCTGTTGATGCTCGAGCAGCGAACCGTGGCCGATGTCTGCGCCGCGACGGGGATGAAGACCGACGCGGTCTACGCCTGGCGAAGCCGCCTGGCGAAGCGGGTGCGTCAGATCGCGAAGAAGGTGTCAGATTCCAGTCCGCCGGCACGAATACCTCCACAGGTTGGTGGATGATGCACGACGACGAACTACTCTCGGAGCTGGCGATGGCGGCGCAGGCGGAGCGCGCGGCCGATCCCGACGCGCGTTGGGAGGCCTTGGCGGAGGGGCAGCTCGACGCGGAGGCGCTCGCGGAGCTCGAGGCGCTGGCGGCGCACGACCCTGAGGCGGAGGTGGCGATGGCCGCCTTCACGCCGCTGGGGGCGGACGCCAAAGACCGCTTCGCCCGGGCGATTCTGAGCGAGCTGGCCGCCGAGGTGGCGACGGAGCCCGTGGGCGCAAAGGTCATCCCCTTTCGACGCCGCCCGCTGTTCTGGGGCCTTCCGCTCGCCGCCGCGGCGGCGGTGGCGCTGATGGTCTACTCGCCGTCGGCCACGCCCGAGTTCACCCCGTACCGACTCGACGCCTCCGCCGGTGAGCAGCAGCTCCGCACGGCGAACGCCGCGCCCACCGCCGCGCTGCCGCGGTATCGGGACGGCAGCGGGGTCGAGCTCGTGCTGCGCCCGGAGACGCGGGTGGAGGCCACGGTCGGTGTGCGCGCCTTCCTCGGTCAGGGCGGCGCCATCGACCCCTGGTCACCACCGATCGAGTCCGCTCCGGGCGGCGCGTTCCGCATCCACGGCACCGCCGGCGCGCTCCTCCCGGGCATCCGCGGTGAGGTCGAGTTGCTCTTCGCCGTCGGCCCCGAAGCGGCGCTGCCCGAGGGCGATGGGGTTCGCGCGGCGCTGACCGAGGCGCCGCGTGGCTGGCGACTCCTGCGCTACCGGCTCCTACGCGAGTGACGTCGGGACCACGCCTCGCGTTGGTCACGGGCGGGGCCGTTCGACTCGGCGCCGCGATCTCCCGTGAGCTGGCCGCCGCCGGCTTCACGGTCGTGGTCCACGCCCACGCCCACGCCCACGAAGCCAGAGCGCTCGCCGCGGAGCTCGGCGGCGCTGCCCTCGTGGCGGACTTGTGCGACCGCTCCGCCATCGACGACCTCTTCACGCAGATCGACGGGCTCCCGGGCACGCTCCAGGTCCTGGTCAACAACGCCGCCATCTTCGAGCCCGCCGACCAGTCGACGGTCGACGCCCAGACCTGGGACCGCCACCTCGCCCTCAACCTCACGGCCCCGTTTCGGTGCAGCCAGCTCGCCGCCCAGCGCATGAACGGGACGGGCGGCGGCGACCTCGTGAACCTCGTCGACATCGCCGCGACGCGCCCCTACGCCCGCTGCGCCCACTACGGGGCGACCAAGGCCGGGCTCATCGCGCTCACCCGCGGCCTCGCGGCCGATTGGGCCCCCGCGATCCGGGTCAACGCGGTCGCACCGGGGGCCGCGCTGATGCCCGAATGGTACGATGAGGCCGACCGGGCAGATCGCCTGCGTCGCATCCCCCAGGGGGCCGAACCGGGGGCGGCTGCGGTGGCGGAGACGGTCCGGTTTCTGGTGTGTGGCCCCCGGGCCATCACCGGTGAGGTCATCGCGGTCGACGGGGGCCGCGGGGCGGTCTGGTAGTCTCTCGGCTGCGGCATGGTTCGGAGTGATTGGATGGACGATCGGGAACAAGACCGGGACGGCGAGAAGGCGTTTCGGACCGAATTCGAGCCGCAGACCCAGCGCCCACTCGGGCCTCGCAGGGACCAGGACCCAGACGAGGCCTACGATCCGTACGACTGGCACAACCTGGTGCAGCCCAAGCTGGCGGGAGACGCGTACTACCAGTCGCTCGTCCCGGCGCAAGGCCAGTTCGCCAGCTCGGGCGCGACGACGCCGCATATGGTGCAGACCAGCGTGATCGGTGCGCTGCCCGCCTCGGGAGGGCCGGCGCCACTGCAATCACCGGAGCAGCTCGAGTCCACCGGCGTGAAGGCCGGGGAGTTCCTGGAGCTCGAGCTCGAGATCTCGGTCCCGACCAGCGTCCCGGGCCTCAACATCGTGGTGGGGGGCGCAGCCGAGCTCACGGTCTACGAGTCCGGCGACAAGAAGCTCGAGGTCACGGGCTCCATCGGCGTCGAGGTCGACCTCTTTGACGTGATCGAGGTCAGCGTCCAGCTCGACTGCAAGCTCGAGCTGAGCGGGAAGAACCTGAAGGCGGCGTTCGTCGACGCCACCAAGCAGCTCGTCGCCCTCGAGTTGGAGCAGCACGAGGTCCCCAAGAAGCTCGACGAGCTGGCACAACTGGCGATGAAGGACCCCGACGTGAAGGAGATCCTCTTCGCCGCGGTCCCCGTTGCGGGCACCTGGGCCGCCGCGAAGCGCATGGCGGTCACGAAGTGGCCCGAGGAGATCGTTCGGGCGAACGCCGACTACGCCACCTTCTTCCAGAACAACCCCGACACCGGCTTCGACGCCAGCGTCGGCCTCAGCGCCGAGCTCGAGGCCGGAGACAAGCAGCTCGCCGGGTCCTTCAAGCCCGAGGTGCGCGCCGGGGTGGAGGACGTCGACGACCGGGAGGCGGTCCCCTACACCGAGATGGGGGTCGCCGTGGGCGTGACCGCCGGGGCCACCAAGGTGAAAGTCGACGTGGCGGGCCGCACCCGGGGTGACGATGTCGTCGCGTCGGTCGGGCTCCGGGTGGATCTCGCGGTCTCCACGAAGCTCGCCGAGACCGCGAAGCTGAAGTCGATGGCGGCGGATACCGCGCTCATCTCGGGGCTCGTCAGCGCCCTCGGGCAGGGGGTGGCCGCAGCCCAGGGGGGCCCCGTCTCGGGGCTCTCCGCCCTCGTCAATTCGGCGGTGAACCTGGCGGCCGGCGCGGGGCTTGCGCCAACTGACATGCTGACCTCCAAGGTGGGCTTCGAGGTTGGCCTCGAGATCACCAATGGGCAGTGGTCGAAGGTGTCCGGCACCATCCGGCTGTTCACGGAGGTCGCGGGGAAGGGCAAGCTCGGCGGGGCCGGGGCCGAGGCCAAGACGCGGTTTGGCACCGTGGTCGAGATTGGCGCCGAGCTGCGGGCGGCGCTGCCCGCGACCATCGCCCAGGAGAGCGCCCCAAGCATCCACGAGGCCGTCGGACCCGACGTCACGCGCTTCGGCCTCGCGCTTCGCATCCTCCAGGCCAAGGGGCTCTGGCTCATCACCATGAGCCCCGAGCAGACCGGGCTGCTGGCGGTGAAGGCCGGCATCCTGAAGAACAAGCCCGACCTCCGACTCGGTGAGCCGGTGAACCGCGCCGAAGCGGCGGTGATGGTGAACCGCGCGATGGGCGTCCCGGAGCTAGATCCGGGGGAGGTGAGGCGCGCGTTTTCGGATCTCTCCCCGTTCCACTGGGCGGGCAAGTCCGTCTATGGGGCCGTCACCTGTGGGGTCCTGCGAGGCGTCGGCAACGACGAGTTCGCCCCCGGCAACCCGATGCGCCTCGAGTGGGTCGACGCCTTCATCGACAAGGCGAAGAAGGCGGGCCAGGCGGGGCTCCCGCCCGTCGGCAAGGGCAGCGGCCCGTTCGATCCGCGGGTCGAGTGGGGACAACGTTCGTCCCTGGAAGGAGGCAAGCAGGACCAGCGGAACCACACCAAGAGCCTGGACGTCTCCGCGAGCCCCAACCGCGACGCCGGTGGCTCGGAGAAGGAGCGCGCCGCCGAGAGCAACAAGGTCGCCGACTTCCTCGACGCCTCCGGCAGCTCTCGATACACGCCGGAGAAGGACGAGAAGGGCAATATCAAGACCTATTGCAACGTCTTCGCCCACGACTTCGCCTGGCTGATGGGGGCCTTCGTCCCCCGAGTCTGGTGGATGAGCTGGGCCCTGAAGCAGTTCGAGTCGGAGGGCACCTTCCCCCAACCCGTCTGGGACCATTCGGTCAGGGAGCTCAACGCGAACGCGCTCGAAGCCTGGTTCCATGACTTCGGGCACCTCTTCGGCTGGGGCCACGTCGGCACCACGGACCCCGGCGGGCTCACCGAGGCCCAGGCCCTCGCCAACCAAGGCCGCGTGGTCATCATCGTCGGCGACACGTCGTCAGGGTGGTCCGGTCACATCACCGCGGTCATCCCCGAGACGGGCACGGTCGGCGCGAGCCGAGACGAACAAGGCAACGTGCTCATCCCGGTCCAATCGCAGGCCGGCGCCGCCCCCGAGACCCGCGGCAACGGCTCCAACTGGTACGCCGACACCACGCTCTACCGAGGAGGACTCGCGGTCTGGGCCCACGGATGACCGTCGGCCGATGACACCCGTCGCGCCCGCCTGTTCCTCGAACCTCGGTGAGAGACGCCCAGCCGCCGCCCTTCGTTCATGCCTCGAACGCAGAGCCACAGTTGGCGCAATGCGTCGGCGCGCCCTCGCGCAACGCGCTCTTCGGCACAAGGAAGCGGCTCGCGCTCAGCGCGCTCCTTGTGGCCGTGTCCATCGTTCACCGCCTTGAACCCGGCGAGGTCCACGAACGCGACCAGACGTTCGTCGCCGGACGCCGCGTCCTGCTCGGACAGCACGCTGAAGGCGGCCTTGTTCAGGAGCCCGCTCAGCGAACTGGTGAACGCACGTTCGCCCAGACTCCACACGTGCGCCACAGTCTCCCTGGCGAGGGGAATATAGCGAAGAGCAGGCGTGAGTCGACGCTCGTCGTTCTTCTTCACGGTCTGCGTCGGGCCTGTGTCTCAGAATCGAACGCGTCGTAGACCGCGTCGTAGGCCGCCGTCCCCCCCCCAGCAGCCCCCGGACCGCGGCCCCCACCGGTCCGCCCGAAAACGGTGCCGACTCCGGCGGCCAACATCGGCGGAACCGCACGGGTCTGATTGGGCCTCGGCATCACCTGCCTCCTCGCTTCATGCCACGGAAGATTCGCCTCGAACGAAAACGGTTCGCCTCCCGTTGCATGCCGACCATCGCCCCGGGGAGGCTCGGATCAGTGCCGGCGGTCCAGCGTCTCGCGGATGCGACGACCCAGCGTCTTGCGCGTGAAGGGCTTCAGCAGCAGGTCTTGGTGGTCGATGTGCTCGAGGACCCGCTCGCCGACGCGGTAGCCGGTCATGAAGAGCACCGGCAGGTCCGGGCGCTTGGCGTGGACCTCGTCGGCGACCTGGGCGCCGTCCATCACCGGAACCAGGACGTCTGCGATCAGCAGATCCGGTGGCGTCGTGGCGTCGAGGCATTGCTCGATCGCGGCCTCGGGCTCCTCGCACACGGCCACGTCGTAGCCGAGCCCGGTGAGCATTCGGTGGAGCAAGGCGCACAGGCGCGGATCGTCCTCCAACACGACCAGCCGCTCGGTCCCCGTGATGTTGGTTGGGGGCGTCGGCGTGAGGCGCACCTCGTCGAGCAACTCGCGGGTCTCGGGGAGCCAGATCGAGATGCAGGTTCCGACGCCGACGGTGCTCTCGACGAGCACCCCGCCAGCGCAGTCGCGCACGATGCCATAGACGGTGGAGAGGCCGAGGCCGGTCCCCTGCTCGCGGGCCTTCGTGGTGAAGAACGGCTCGAAGAGCCTCGGCACATCCTGCGGCTCGATGCCGATCCCGCTGTCGCGGACGCTGCACACGACATAGCACCCCACGGGGAGCTCCTGGCCCGTCGCGTCACTCGTCGGCTCGAGAACCTCGCGCGCCTCCACCGTCAGGTCGACGCGCCCACCGGTGGGCATCGCGTCCCGCGCGTTGAGCACCAGATTCACGATCGCCTGCTCCATCTGGGAGATGTCGATCTTGACGGTCGGGAGGTCTGTACCCACCTCGTAGTGCAGCTCGACGTTCTCCGGCAACAGCCGCTCGAGCATCCGCTCCAGGTCGCCGATCACGGGCTCGATCTCGGCGACCTGCGGGACGAAGACCTGCTTGCGACTGAAGGTCAGGATGCGCCGCGTGAGCTGCGCCTGTCGTTGGGCGGCCCGCTCGATCTCCTGGATGTCGATGGCGAGGGGATCGTCGGGCCGGAGCTCGTCGAGGATGAAGTCCGTGTAGCTCAGGATTACGGAGAGCGTGTTGTTGAAGTCGTGGGCCACGCCACCCGCGAGGCGCCCGACGCTGTCCATCTTCTGGGCTTGGAGGAGCTGCGCCCACAGCTTCGCCTGTCGCGTCACGTCGCGGGCGTTGAGGATGTAGCCGCCTACGTGGGGGTCCTGGCGCGCGTCCCGTACGGTCGCCGAGAGCTTCCGCCACACACCGTCGGCGGCCTTCGCGCGACACTCGAAGGCCACCGCGGGGGACTCGCCGTCGAGACGGCGCAGCCGCCACGCGAGGGTCTCGGTGTCGTCGACGTGGAGCCGGTCGAGGAAGGGTGTGCCCTGGAGCTCGGCGGGCGTTCGGTCGAAGAGATCGACGGCCGCGGGCGACGCATACGTGAAGCGGAGCTCGTCGTCGAGGACGGCGATGAGGTCCGACGAGCCCTGGAGCAGCGCCCGGAAGTAGTCCTCGCGCCGCTTGAGCGCGCGGTTGGCGGCCTCCAACTCAGTCGACTTCTCAGCGACGGCGAGGGCCGCGCCCACCGCGTTGGCCGCCCCCTGGAGCAGCTCGACGTCCGCGACACGCCACGACTCGGCGTCCTCGATCCCGAAGAGGCTGATCACGCCCCACCACTCACCGCCCGAGAAGACCGGCGCGGCCAGCGCCGCGTCCACGCCGAGCGTATCGAGCAGCCGACCCTGCGCGGCGTCGCCGTCGCCGCGCAACAGTCGCACCGCCTTGCCGCTGCGGTAGCGGGCGTCGAGGTGGCCCAACCCCATCGACGCCAGATCGAGCGGCTGCCGAAGCCGCTCGGCCCCGGGAGGCGGCTCGCCCGACACGCACCACGTGCTCACCGCTCGGTGCACCGGGCGCTCCGTGGCGCCGGTCTGAGTGATCCGCGTGAGCGTGCCGAGCTGCGCGCTGGCGGCGTGGCCCAACGCGGCGAGCATCAGGTCGAAGCCCGACTGGCTCCCGGGGGCGCGCAGCAACGCGGAGGTGGCGGTGTTGGTCGCGCGCAGGAGCAGGTCCTGTCGCCGGAGATCACGCTCGACGCGCATCCGACGCGCGTAGTTGTCTAGCTGGACGATCAGCGCACCACAGGAGTCCAGGAAGGGCGCGAGAAACTCCGCCTCGTCCTCGCCGTAGCCCCCCGGCTTGTTGACGACGCCCACCAGCCCGACGAGGCGCCCGGCCAGCAGGATCGGCAACGCGAGCAGCGCCCGGATCCGGTCGCCGAGGAACGGCAGCGCGCCCTCTGGCACCGACTCCAAGCGTACGGCCGCGCCGCCTCGGAAGTCGTGGGAGAGCCTCGCCTCGAGGTCCGAGAGCGCGGCCGTTCGAGGCGCTGCGAGCTGACCGCCATCGTCCATCACGAAGACCTCGAGCTCGATGTCGCTGGCCCCCGCGGGACGGCCCACGGCGATGAACCCCGCCGCCGATCCCGTCAGCTCGATCGACTGCTGAAGGAGCTGGTCGAAGAAGGAGCGCGGATCGGCGGCGCCCAGCTCCTGGACGAAGCGCTCCTGGGCGACCCGGATGGCGGCGTGGAGGCGCTCGATCTGCTCCAGGCGGCGGCGGGCGCGGATCTGCACGAGGACCCCGTCGGCGAGGTCGGCGGAGCGGCTGGGACCCATCCCCTCCGACCCAAGGGCGGCGCTGGCGACGCCCACCAGTCGACGGCCCCGCCCCGGCTGATCGACGACCACGCCCCGCCAGGTCTGCCCGACCGGCAAGCCGTCGACGTCGAGCACCCGCAGGCGTAACGCGAAGCGACCGTCGCCGCGCTCGCGCAGCCCGTTGAAGGTGTCTCGGACGCGCTCGAGATCCGCCTCGTAGACCCGTGAGAGGACCTCCATCGGCTGAACGAAACGGCCCGATCGCGCCTCCCCCAACAGCGCCCACCACTCACCGGAGACGTAGATCTGGTCGGCCTCGAGATCCCACTCCCAGACCGCCTCGCGCGCGCCCTCGATCGCCAGCGCGTAGCGCTCCTCGCTGCGACGCAGCTCCGCCATGACCCGCGCGCGGCGCACGGCGTAGCGGATGCAGCGGTCGAGCAAATTGGGCGTGACCTCGCCCTTCACCAGGAAGTCGGTGGCGCCCCCCGCCATCGCGCGCTCGTCCACCGCCGGATCGACGTCCCCCGTCAGGATGATCGCCGGGGTGAGCGGATCGAAGGTGCGGGCGCGCTCCAATAGATCGAGGCCGTCCTCGCCGCCGAGCCGATAGTCGACCAGCCAGACGTCGTACTCGACGTCACCGCGCAGGAGCCCCAACGCCCCGTCGATATCCGGCGCCCAGTCGATCTCGTACTCCGTACCACCCCGCGCACGCTCGAGCGTGTGCTGGATGTGGACCCGCTCCCGCGGGTCGTCGTCGACCAGGAGGATGCGCAGCCGGTCGTCTCGGTCCATGGATGTCCCCCTCAGCTCAGATGATCGACCAGCGACTCCAACCCCTCACACGGAAGCCCGCTCTCCCGCGCCCGTCGGGCGTACAGGTGAAGCGCCGCCCGCGTTTGGTCGCCGACCTTCACGAAATGGTATTTGAGGTACGCCTCGAGATCGAGCGGCATGACGCGCGCGGTGATCCACAGCCCCGCGCGCAGGGTCGCGCTGGCCGTGAGGAGGCGCACCAGCCCGCGGCGGAGCCCGGGTCGGGCGACGGCGGTCGTCTCGCGCGCCGCCTGGCGGCAGATCCCCCACGCCGCGCTGCGCGGGAGCTCGGCGAAGGACCACCCCGCGACCTCGAGGCCCGCGATGATCGGCATCATGAGCGCAGCGCCGAAGGCCACCTGGGCCGCCACGTCCCGAGCCGGCTTCGCCGGGCAGCCCCCCGCGCGCAAGGCGCCCACGATCGCGGCGACGACGGTCTGGTCCCCGCTGAAGGGGCTCGGCGCGAGGGGCGGAAACCACCACGCGACGCCGGCCCGGCGCGAGCCTCCGGGCAGCGGGGTCTGGTAGGCGACCAGCGAGATCATCCCCGACACGATCCGCTCCGCCGGGTACCGCGCCTCGAGGTGCGCGCGGTCCTCCAGGCCGGGCTGCAAGGTCACCAGCGCGGCGTCGATGCCGGCGAGCAGCCGGTCCAGCCAGTCGCCGGTGCGCAACGCCGTAGACGAGACGCAGAGCCACACCTGGTCCCACGGGCGACGGGCCGCCTCGTCGACATCCGTGAGCACCTCGAAGTCGTCGAAGCGCTCAGGGGCCCCGCGCTGGTTGAGGCGATGCACGACCACGCCCGCGCCGAGGGGCTCGGCGTGTCTGGGCTTGACCAGGAAGCTCACCTGGGCGCCGCCCCGCGCGAGGTGGAAGCCATAGGTCGTGCCGACGGCGCCGGCGCCGACCAGCAGCACCCTCACGGCGGGGCCTCGGCCCGTTCGATCGCGAGCCTGAGCTCGGCGACGCGGCCTCCGGCGAGGCGAAAGGTGCGCCCGACGTCGGCGGGCTTGGGGCTGAACTCGATGATCCCGATCAAGTCGTTCGAGCTCGCGTCGATGTCGAGGACCTTCACCCGAACGCGCGCATCGGGCGGCAGGTCGAAGAGCTCGCTTCGGCCCTTCTTGCCGCGCCAGCGCAGCTTCTCGGTGTCCTCGGCCTCCTTGGTGAGCAGCACCTGGCGGGCCCCGACCCAGACCTGCACCAGCAGATCCGCCTCGCCGCCGCCGGGTCCGTCCCAGTCGTCGCCGGCGGCGTTGGTGGGGTGGACCTTCACCGAGATGAGGCGCGCGCGGAACCGACCCGGACGGTCCAGATCGATGGTGCCACCCACCGCCCTGGGCGGTTGCTCGTCGGGGTTGAGCAGCGCGCGTCCGAGGCCGGTGGTCTGCTCGCGGGCGTGGTCGACGGTGTCCTTCAGCGCCGCCTTCGCCTGGGCGATGGCGCCGGGATCCGCGGCGAGGCCCTTCACCGTCGCGCCCGCGGGGAGGGGCGTGCCGCCGCCGGGCTCGACGACGACCATCTTCTTGCCCGTCACGAGCTTCTCGTCGGCGATGCGGAAGCGCGCCTTCGCATCGAGGTGCTTGCGGTGGCGGGGCTGGATCTCGAGGGCGACGCGGACCCCGTCTCCATGAATGTCGAGCTCGACGACCTGGCCGACGGAGAGCCCTCGAATCGTGACGTTGTCCCCGGGCTTCAAGCCGGCGGCCTCCGGGAACGTGACCGCGAGGGCGTGGGGCTTCTCGCCGCAGCTCGCCAACATGACGACGGCGCCCGTGAGGCCGAGCAGCAGGGCGGCGATGGCCAGACGCATCAGGCGACTCCTCCCAGGATGCTGAAGACCAGCTCCACGGCGATGGCGCCGAGCAGGCCGGCGACCACCGCGCGGGTGGTGGCGCGACCCACCGCGTCGCTGCCGCGTCGGGCACCCCGGCCGGCATTATAGGCCACCGTGACGACGACCAGCCCGGTCATCGCCGCCCGACCGAGGCCGAGCAGGAGCGGCGCTGCGCGCACGTCCGCCAGCACCGAGTGGGTGTAGCCGGCCGTGTTTTGTCCGAGCAAGGCCACGTATCCGATGAACCCGCCGAGGAGGCCGGCGCCTTCCAACAGCAGCGCGAGCAGCGGGAACGAGAGGAGCGCGGCGAACAAGAGCGGCGACAGCCAGAGGGCCTCCGCCGACGTGCCGAAGGTGCGCAGCGCGTCGGCCTGGCGCAGGTAGGTCTTGACGCCGACCTCGCTGGCGACGCGGGCCCCGACCCGACCGGCGAGGAAGAGGCCCGTGTACAGGGGGCCGACGTGGTGACAGAGGACCACGCCCAACAACGAGGGCAGCGGATCGAGGTCGCCGAAGGCCTGCCCCAGGGCGTGACCGGTTTGGAGCGCCGTGACGAGGCCCAGGACCAGACCGGAGGCGACCACCGCGGGCGTGCTCGTGACGCCGACGTCCCACAGACGCGCGGTCAGGGCGGCGGCGGAGGGCGCGCGCACGGCGTCGAGGTTGCGGACCGCACAGACCAGGTCCCGGCCGGCGGCGCGGGCGCGCGCGGCGAGGGAGGGTCGTCGAGTGCCCGGTTCGCTGGGCGGCGGATCGGCGGCCTCGAAGTGGGCGCAGAGCTCGGCCCGGAGGGCATCGACGTCGCGGTCCCGAGGGATGTCGGTGTGCAGCGGGACGAGGCGATGGGACCGCGGATCGAGGTAGAGCACGTCGTCGGCGACGCGCGCGGCCGTGGGGTAGTCGTGGGTGACGACGAGGGCCGCCTGACCGATGACCTCATCCCGGGCCGCGAGGATGGCCCTCGCCACCCTCGCCGCGGAGGCCGCGTCGAGGCCCGCCGTGGGCTCGTCGTAGAGCAGCACGGGCGGCGCCTGAACCAGCGCCCGGGCGATGGCGGCGCGCTTGCGCAGACCACCGGAGAGCTGGGGGGGACGGACCGAGAGGTGGCCGTCCGCGAGCCCCACCGCCGCCGCCGCCTCGCGGGCGACGGCGTCTCGATCGGCGCGGTGCCGCGCAGGGAAGGCGATGTTGTCGGCCACCGAGAGGTCGTCGAAGAGGGCGCCGTCCTGAAAGACCATCCCCACCGGGCCCTCGACTGTGACGACGCCGGCGTCGGGCTCGAGCAGCCCCCCGACGAGGTCCAAGAGCACCGACTTGCCGCCGCCCGACGGGCCGACGACGACGACGACGCGCCCCGGCCGCAGCTCGAGGTCGACGCCATCGAGGATCGCGCGGCCACCAAAGCCCTTGCAGACCCCGGCGAGGCGAACGGGACTCACTCCCCCGGCACCGGACGCAGGCGCATCGAGCACTCGATCTCCAAGGCGTCGTCGCCGAAGCCGAGCGTGGCCTCGAAGCGGGAGAGCGCGCTGCTCTCCTCGGGCGTGAGCTCCGCGGTCGTCTGGAGGATCGGGCGGGCGACGGTGGCGCCACCTCGGGCGAGGGACTCGACGGCCACGGGATCATCGCCGATGACGGCGACCACGCCGTCGGGGCGCTCGACCCACCGTTTCACGAGGCCGCCGCCGCCGAGACCACCCCACAGGCCCCGGATGGCGGTCGCGGGCCGGGCGAAGTGGACCGCCGCGGCGGCACCGTTTGGGGTGCGCACGAGATCCAGGCCGCCGGACGTGGGGAGCGCCGACTTCAAGCGGGCGAGGGTGGGGAAGAGGGCAACGCCAGCTTGCTCGGCGACGAGGGCCAGCGACGGGGCCGCCGTCCACAGCGCCGGGTAGCAGACGGGACCACATTGCAGGGCGGCAGCGAGGAAGCGGCCGGCCTCGATGGGCGGCGGATCGACCACGGCGTCGGCGACCGCGCGCCAGCCCGGGGCCACCGAGACGCTGACGGTGGTGCCCCCGAGCCGCCGGGCGGCCTGGTGCCCGACTGGGGAGACACCGCCGCGCAACGCCGCGAGGGCGCGGCCGACGGGGGTGTAGCCGGCGCGGACGCGCACGTCCAGGTGCGGACCGCGCCGACGGAGGTGGACGACGCTGTGGTCGAAGGCTGGCGCGCCGGGCTCCATGAGCTGCGCGGGGCGGCGGGCGGCGGCGCGGGCGACGGCGTACATGCGACCACGCTCGATGCCCGGAGGACGGTCGAGCGCGGCGCGCAACGCGACGACCTCACCGAGGGCACGGATGGTCAAGCCCCAGCGCTCGTGGCTGAGGTGCAGACGGGCCAGGGCGTCGGCGGCGAGGGGCGCCCGCGGGCGGTGCGCCTCCGGGACCGGCGTGTCGGGGGCGTCGAGGGCCGCGAAGCCCGCCGCGAGACCACCAGCGCCCAGGTTCTGGTCGACCAGGAGGTCGATGACGACGCGATCTCCGGCGCGCCTGCGCACCACCGCCGCCGGGGCCTCGGTGGAGAGCAGGCGATAGAGCGTGGCGCCCTCCGGGAGCGCTCGTCCGGGATCGCCTTCGAGGGCGGCGGCCGGTGACTCCCCGGGCTGCACCACCTGCAAGCCACCGAAGCGGGACTCCAACGCGGCGACGGGATCTCCAGAGATGGCGTGGCCAACGGCGCGGACGTGCAACCACGCTGGGGGCGGGGGGTGCGCCTCGATCCAGGCGTCGAAGGCGGCGGCGTCGGTG
Organism: uncultured Nannocystaceae bacterium; assembly: GCA_964402225.1. GTDB lineage: Bacteria > Myxococcota_A > Bradymonadia > UBA7976 > UBA1532 > CAYOBQ01. The sequence continues at coordinate 13,706 of CAYOBQ010000021.1, forward strand.
CCGAGGAGGCGCTCGAGGTCGTCGGCGCTGCGGAGGAGCGCGAGGCGGGGACCCGAGCGCACCGCGAAGGCGAGGGCGCGGTCCGGGTCGAGGCCCAGGCCGGCGAGGAGCGCGGGATCCAGGGCTCGGGGCAAGCCGCGCCGGCGGAGGCGTAGGCCGAGCGCGTCGGACCGCTCGCCCAGAGCCGCGAGGAGGGCGGCGGTGTCAGCGGGGCGAACGACCCCCGCCAGGGGGGCGTCGGCGGGCAGCTCGGCGGCGAGGAGCGCGGTCTCCTCCATGGGCCGCACCGACGCTCCGCAGCCGACGAGCAGGCCGATGAAAAGGACGACGGTGAACGCAACGCGCAGCGACATAGGGCCTCTCGCGCCGCATCGTGCGCGGATGATTCCGAGCCTCGCAACCGGTTCGGTCAGGTAGGGGCCCAAGTGGCTTGTGCCAGACCCACGGGATGCCGATTGATTCAGGTAGTCTTGGTGGAGGATTGGAGGTCTAGAAATGTCGCGCAGACGTACCGCTACGGAAGAGCTGATCAAACGCGTCCTCGGCGAGGACTACCTGTCCCTCGGGGTCGAACGCTACGAGCTGGTCGAGGACGTCGGAGAGGGGACCCCGTGCCAGGTACGGGCCGTGCTCCGCGACCACAACGCGCGGAGCCGAAGAGTCGAGATCGAAGGCGAGGGGGCCGGCTTCCTCGACGCCCTCTATCACGGTCTCATGGCCCACTACGCCCGGGAGTTCCAGTCCCTCGAGACCATCACCTTCACCGGCTTCGGCGTGCAGGCGCAGATGGAGACCAGTCAGGGCGCGGGGGCTGACGCCGAGTGCTTGATCAGCCTCGTGGTGCACAACAGCGAGGGGCGAGAGTTCATCTTCGAGGAGTCCGGCCGCTCGCTGGTGGCGGCGGCCCTCGCGGTCGTGGTCGAGGCGGCGGAGTATTTCGTCAACAGCGAGCGGGCGTTCATCAGCGTATACAACGCGATGAGCGACGCGAAGGAGCGCCGCCGAAACGACCTGGTCGGCAGCTACACGGGCCAGCTCGCCGAGCTCGTCAACACGACCAGCTACACCCAGGTCATCGAGCGCATCAAGTCGGAGCTCTGAATCATCAACGCATGTTGATGATGATCGTCTTCTTCCGCGTGAAGTGCTCGAGCATCGCCTGGAGGGACGCCTCCTTCCCCAGGCCCGACGCCTTCACGCCGCCGTAGGACAGCATCGGCTGGACGACGAGGTTCTGGTTGACCTGGACGAAGCCCGCCTCGAGCCGGTGAGTGGCGTCCATCGCGGTCGCGAGATCGCGGGTCCAGATGGTCGCCGCGAGGCCAAAGTCGCAGTCGTTGGCGAGGGCGATCGCCTCCTCGTAGTCGTCGAAGGGGAGCACGCACGTAACCGGCCCGAAGACCTCCTCCCGGCAGAGCCGCGCGCCGTTGCCGATGCCGGTGAAGACGACGGGCTGCACGAAGAGCCCCTCGGCGAGGGCGGGCTCCGTCGGGAGCGCGGAGCAGACATGGGCGGTGGCCCCGTCCGTGGCGCGACCGAGCTCGATGTAGTCGCGCACCTTCTCGTATTGGGCCGGCGAGATGATGGTCCCGATGTCGGTGGCGTCGTCGAGGGGGTCGCCCATGCGCATCTCGTCGACCGTGGCCACGAGGCGCTCGACGAAGGCGTCGTGGAGGCTGCGGTGGACGAGCATCCGGCTGGCGGCGGTGCAACTCTGCCCCTGGCGGGTGAAGCGCATCCCGCCGATGGCGCCGGCGACGGCGCGCTCGAGATCGGCGTCGGCCATCACGAGCATCGGGCTCTTGCCGCCGAGCTCGAGGGTGACGGGGGCGAGCTTCTCCGCGGCGGCGCGGTAGATGAGCCGGCCCGTCTCGACCGAGCCGGTGAAGGTGAGCTTGCCCACGCCCGGGTGGGCGGCGAGCGGAGCGCCGCAGGTGGGGCCGTCGCCGGAGAGGAGCTGGAACACGCCCGGGGGGAGCACCTCCGCGATGAGCTGCGCCACGCGAAGGACCCCAAGCGGCGCCTCCTCGGCGGACTTGACGACCACCGCGTTCCCGGCGACGAGGGCCGGCGCGATCTTCAACGCCATCAACAGCAGCGGTGCGTTCCACGGGATGATGGCGCCCACCACGCCGATGGGCTCGCGCACCGTGAGCGTGAGCATGTCGGGGTCAAAGGGCACCGTCTCCCCGCCCAACTCGGAGGCCAGGCCCCCGTAGTAGACGAAGACGTCGGCCAGGACCGACGCCTCGACGCGACTCTCGGTGCGCAGCGCCTTGCCGGTCTCCAGTGCGGTGAGCCGGCCCAGCTCCTCCACGTGTGCCGCCAACCGGCGGCCACACTCGGCCACCAGCCTGCCGCGCTCACGGGCGCGTCGCTTCGCCCATGCGCGCTGGGCCCGGGTCGCCTGCGCGACGGCGCGGTCCACGTCCGCTGCGTCCCCGGCGGCGGCGCACGACACCGTCTCGCCGGTGGCGGGGTTGATGACGGGGAAGGTCTCGCCGGAGAGGCTGGGTACGAGCTCGCCGTCGATGAGGTGGTGGCCGGCGAGGGCCTGGGCGAGGGCGAACGGATCCGCGAGTGGCTCGTGCATGGTGCCTCTACAGTCTGGTGAAGAGCGGTGAATGGACGAGGTCGGCGAGCTGCTTGGTGCGCAGCGGCATGGCGCCGGGGCCTCCGCCGGCACGCGTGGCCCACAGGGTGCGCTCGGTGGCGGCCCCACCGTCGATGCGGGCGACCTGCCAGTCGCCGTTGAGCTCCTCGCGCATCCCCACGAGGCGGAAGCGATCGCCCACCCGGAGGCCAGCCATCTCGGCGGGCTCGTCGGCGGCTTTCTCCCGGGCCCGCCGGTCGGCGTCGAGCCGCGCCTCCTCCTCGGCGGCGGACTCCCCATATCGCTGGGCGTCGAGCTCGCCGGCCATCGCTCGGACGGCCTCGCGCTCACCCATCCGCTTCGCCTTCGCCCGCGCCTCCGCCAGGGCGCTGCCGCCGGCGTCGGCGACCTCCGACGCTTCGGCCTCGGCGTGGTCGCCGACCATCTCGTCGAGCAGGGATTTCCCCGACATATTTTACACCCTTCCTGGTTCTCGCCCGTTCTCAAAAGCAGCGAAGGACGACACCGGTCAAAAGATACCCGGTGCGTTTTCCAGTAAAAACCACCTCGCCGATTCGTCAGGTAGTCAAGGGACGAGAGTCGAGAGAGAAAGTGACCCACCGAACCCACATCACGCGCCGCACCCGAGAGGGTATCCCCGCGTCGATCAGCGCCGAGGTGCTCCGCGCGAGCCCGACGCAGCCGCCCGTCTCGGACGCGGACGCGCCGTCCATCGGCGTCACCGTGACCTTCGTCGGCGCGCTCCTCTCCACCGCCGGGCTCGTGGCCTGGCTCGCCGCTCCCTTCGTCGCCTGAGGGCCGTTGACGGCGAGTAGAACGCGTTCTACTTTGCCTTCATGTCCGAACCCCCAAGGCCGCTTCGACGATTCACCGACAAGGTCGCGCTGGTCACCGGCGCCGCCTCCGGGATCGGGCGCGCGACCGCCGCGCGGCTGGCACAGGAGGGCGCCCGGGTGGCCGCCGTCGACATCCAGGCGGATCGGCTGCACACGAAGACCGAGGCGCTGCTCTCCGCCACCGGCGCTGACTTCCTGCTGAGCGCCTGTGACGTCAGCGACGAGGCACAGGTGAAGGCCACGGTCGCCGCCACGGTCGAGCACTTCGGCCGCCTCGACGTGCTGTGCAACATCGCGGGCATCCTCCGCGCCGACCACACCCACGAGCTCGCACTCACCGACTGGCAGCGCATCATCGATGTCAACCTCACGGGCTGCTTCCTGATGTGCCGCGAGGCGCTGCCCCACCTGCTCGAGACGAAGGGCAACATCGTCAATATGTCGTCGAACTCGGCGCAGGGCTCGCACCCGTGGATGGCCGCCTACGCCGCCTCGAAGGGCGGGATCCTCTCGCTGACGAAGGCCATCGCCGCGGAGTACCCGAAGCAGGGCATCCGCGCCAACGCGGTCTGCCCCGGGGGCATCGCCACGCCGCTGCACGGGCAGTTCTCGGTCCCCGACGGGGCGGATCTGGACCTCATCAAGAAGGCGGTGCCCTTCGTCCCCTACGTCGGCCCCGAGTGGGCGGCGTCGGTCGTCGCCTTCCTGGCGTCCGAGGACGCGTGCTACATGAACGGGACCGCGCTGCGGGTGGACGGCGGCGCCTTGCCGTGACCGGCTGGGACCACGAGACCGACTTCCTCGTCATCGGGAGCGGGTCGGGCGCGATGACCGCCGCGCTCACCGCCCACGACGCGGGGGCGCGGGTCCTCGTCGTGGAGAAGAGCGACGTGTACGGCGGATCGTCGGCCATGTCCGGCGGGACCGTGTGGATCCCGAACAACTTCCTCATGGCCGCGGGGGCGGACTCGCGGGACGATGCGCTGACGTACCTGCGCCACCTCACGCGGGGCGAGGTCGACGACGGGCTCCTCGAGACCTACGTGGACGCTTCGGGGGAGATGCTCCGCTGGCTCTCCGCCAACACGCAGGCGCGCTTCGACACGTTGCCCGAGCAATGCGACTACTACCCCGAGGCCCCGGGCGGGAAGCCGGGGTCGCGCTCCATCGAAGCGACGCCCTTCGACGGGAAGCGGCTCGGGGACGCCTTCGCCGAGCTGCGCCCTCCGCATCCCCAGGAGTTGGTCCTGGGCCGCTACGCGATCACCGGCACCGAGGCGCGCAAGCTGGTCCGCGGGTCCTGGTGGGTCGCCGTCTGGCGGATGATCGCCTATCGACTCGACCTCGCCGCCCGCCGATCGGGGCCACGGGACGCGCGGCTGACCCTCGGCAACGCGCTGATGGGGCGGCTGCGACGCTCGATGCTCGACCGCGAGATCCCCCTCTGGCTCGGCGCCTGTGCCCAGTCTCTCGTCGTGGAGGACGGCGCGGTCGTCGGCGCGACCATCGAGCGGGAGGCGCCCATTCGCGTCCGGGCGACGCGCGGGGTGCTGCTCGCGGCGGGGGGCTTTGCGCGCAACGCCGCCCTTCGTGAGGCGTGGCAGACGGCCCCCGTCTCCGCGGACTGGAGCGCCGCGAGCCCCGACAACACAGGGCGCGGCATTGAGCTAGGACAGGCCGTAGGGGGCGCCATCGCACGAATGGAGCACGCGTGGTGGACGCCCGTCACGCTGCTGCCCGGCAAGGACTTCGCGTGGATCCTGGTGGTCGAGAAGAGCATGCCCGGGGGCATCATCGTGAACCGCTTCGGGCGTCGCTTCACGAACGAGTCGGCGCCCTACCTCGAGGTCGTCAACGGCTTCTACACCGATCCCGACGGTCCCGAGACGCCGTGCTGGCTGGTCTTCGACGGGCGCTATCGACGCAACTACCCCCTCGGCCCGCTGCCACCGGGGCGCATGCGCCCGGACTCGAAGCTGCCCGGCAAGTACCTCGACCGCTTCATCCGACGCGCGGACTCGATCGAGGCCCTGGCCGGTGAGATCGAGGTCGACTCCGCTGGGCTCGCCGCCACCATCGAGCGCTTCAACGGCTTCGCTCGGGCGGGGAAGGACGAGGACTTCGGTCGGGGCGAGAGCCTGTACGACCGCTACTACAGCGATCCGAAGGTCACGCCGAACCCATCCCTCGCGCCGCTCGCGACCGCGCCCTTCTATGCGATCCCGGTCTTCCCCGGCGACCTGGGGACCAAGGGTGGCCTGCTGACCGACTGCGCGGCGCGGGTGCTCGACGAGGGTGGCGCGCCGATCCGGGGGCTCTTCGCGACGGGGAACTGCATGGCCTCGGTGATGGGCCCGACCTACCCCGGCGCCGGCGGCACCCTGGGCCCCTCGATGACCTTCGGCTACCTCGCCGCGAGGACTGCCACCGCGGATTGAACAAACGGAGCGGCGGCTCGTCGTGATATGGATTGCCACCCGAGAACTACGGAGGGGTGAATCCGTGACTCGCTCAGCTCTGCTCTTCGCCGCCATGCTCCTGGCCCTGGCACCCGCGGCTCAAGCCGCCCCCGGGACCTCCACCCGCACCGCGGAAGCCGCGAAGACCAAAAAGAAGAAGAAGAAGAAGGTCGCCAAGAAGAAGGCGGCCAAGAAGAAGCCCAAGAAGCCCAGGAAGCCCAAGAAGCCCCGCCGGCGGCTCCCCAAGTGGACCCTCGGGGTCCAGGGCGGGGCGAACTTCACGAACGCCGCCGGGGAGAACACCGACAACCTCGACTCGAGCGTCGGCTTCCATTTCCAAGGCGTCGGCCTCTACGACCTCGCCCCCTTCGCTCAGTTCGAGACCGGCCTGGGCTTCACGACGCGCGGCGCGTCGAGCGAGCAGAACGTCGGCGACGACGTGGTCACCGGCACCTCCCGCTTCAGCTACGTGGAGATCCCGGCGATGCTGCGGCTGCACTTCAAAGCCGGGCGCCTCGTCGAGCCCTACGTCCACGCCGGCCTCTACGGCGCCTTCCTGGTGAGCTCCGAGAGCGAGGTCGAGACCAAGAAGCCGAACGGTGACAAGAGCTCGAACACCGACGCCGATCCCAAGGGCGTCGCCTCGACCGACTTCGGCTTCAAGGTGGGCGGGGGGGCCGCCGTCGCCCTCACGCCGACCGTGTCGCTCTTCGCGGGCATCGACTATGCGCGGGGCTTCGTCGACTTCTTCGACGAGAAGGAGGCGGGCGCCGGGGAGGTGACGGAGCAGGTCCACACCTCGTTCCAAATCACCGGCGGCGCCCTGTTCCAGTTCTGACTCAGTCGAGCTCGAGGCCCGCGTCCTCGGCAGCCTCGGCGTCGTCGAAGACAGCGATGAAGCACGCCCCGTCGGTCGCTGTGGGCCAACTCGAGAAGTCCGTCACGTACTCCACGTTGCCGTCGCGGTCGTAGTCCAGGTCGGTGATCTGGCCGGTCTGCGGCTCGACCCAGAAGATGAAGCCGCCGATGTGCACGTCGGTCACGGCGTGGGCCCACTCGTAGGTGCCGTCGCCGTCTCGGTCGCAGGCGATGTAGGTGAAGGTGCCGAGGTCCGCGAACAGATCATCGAGGGCCTTCTCGAGGTCGCTGGCGAAGTCGTCGCAGTCGTAGTCCTCGGCGTCGTAGTCCCGGTTGTGGATGCCGAGGCCGCGGATCCAACGCATCAGCAGGCGGATCAGCCGGCGCAGACGCTGGTTGCGGGGACGCGCGGCGGGCTGGGTGCTCACGTCCGCCGCCGCGGCCTCTCCCTGGGGCCGGGGCAGGTTCCCGCGCACGGCGCCGCCGGCGGCCTGGCAGTCGGCCACCGGCATGGGCTCGGCGCCCTCGTACTCGTGGAGCGAGAGCACGCCGTTGTGGTCTCCGTCGAGGATGCAGGCGCCCATCGCGTCGGGCGCAGGCTCCGGCCGCGGCTCCTCCCTCCGGCAGGCCCCCTCCGCCAGCAGCTCCTCGTAGGCGCCGCCGAGCTCCGCCTGGGCCGCGAGCAGCCGCTCGCGCTCCGCCATCAGCGCGTCGTAGCGCTGGCGCAACGCCACCGCCTCGCGGGCCGCCGAGGTGTCGTCGGCGGCGGACAGCTCGTCGAGCCGGCCCTTCGTCTGGTCGATCTCCCGTTCGCGCTGCTCGAGATCCGCGCCGATGGTCTCGAGCTCTCCCTTCAGGCCAGCGCAGGGGTTGGCGAAGTCGGCCTTGGCCAGCACGCCCTCGATGGCCTCGGCCTCGGCCTCGACGATCTCGGGGTCACCGGGGGCGCCGCAGGCGAAGGCGAGGGACGCAACGACCACGGACATGAGTTGGTTTCGGATACGCATCTGTCTCTCCTTGGTTCGGGTTCGTATGAAGTCGCATCCAGTGGTTGCCGGGCCGCCCCGCGGTCCTTTTCCCTTTCCTCGATCTTTTTCCCAACGCAGCATCCGGCGGTGGTGACGAGCTCCCTGCCGCTGCTGGTCGCGCTGCTCTCCGAGGTGCCCGTCCTCGCCGGCGGGATCATGGTCAACGAGCCCGACCACCAGGTCTGGGCGCGCTCGATCGACCAGGCCGGGCTCGACACGGTCCAGGTCACGGTCTACGCCCGCCAGGGGCGCTGGGACTCGGCGGATCTGACCTACGGGCTCGATGTCGCGTCGGTGGAGTCGGAGGTGCGGGCGGCCAGGTCCGCCGGGCTTCGCGTCGTGTTGGTCCTGCGGGTCTACCTGGAGCACGCGCTGGAGGAGAACCGCCACCTCTGGCACGGCATGATCTGGCCACGCGAAGAGGCCATCGAAGCCTGGTTCGTCGCCTATCGCCGCTTCGTGCTGTGGGGCGCGGACTTCGCCCGCCGGCACCATATCGATTTGCTGGTCGTGGGCAACGAGCTCAACTCGATGACCTCCACCGCCGTGGGGCCCCACCTGCCCGACCTCTACGCCTACCACCTCGATCCGCGCCGAACGGCGAGCGTCCGCGATCGCCGCGTGGCGTGCGCGCCCCACCTCGACCACGCGCTGCGCGAGGAGGAGCGCGTCCGGCGCATCTGGGCCTCGACGGTCACGGGGGCCGGCCTCTCATCGGCCCCCGAGCGGCCCTTCCCGCCCCGCCTCGCCGCCCGCCGAGTCCGGCTGGCCCGCTTCTGGCGTGAGACGTTGGCCGAGGCGCGCACCCGCTTCGGTGGCCCGGTGAGCTACGGGGCGAACTTCGATCAGTTCCAGGAGGTCGACTTCTGGGACGCCACCGACGCCGTCGGCCTCACGGCCTACTTCGCCCTCAGCCGTTGGGGCGCCCACGACGCGGCGCTGGACTCGATGCTGCGTCGGAGCTGGGCCGACGTGGCCCAGCGCGTCGAGCAGGTCGCCGCGGGCCGACCCGTGGTGCTGTTGGAGCTGGGCTGGACCCGCAAGGCCGGCAGCACCGTGCGCCCCTTCTCCTACGTCGGCGTCGAGCCCCTCGAGACCGTCGACGACACGCTCGCGTGCGTCCACTGGGCCACCCAGCCCGAGGCCCCGGAGGAGCGTGTCCGCGCGCTGTGGGCCCTGCTCGATGTCGTAGAGGCGGGCGGCTTTCCCTCGCTACGCGGGTTCTCGCTTTGGAAGCTCACGACCCTCGAGATGCACCGCGCCATCGAGCCCTTCGCGGTCGTCGTCCCGTGGATGGGTCTGGGCGCCGGGGATCTCGGACTGCTCCGCATCGCCTCCGAGCTGCGCCGAGCCTTGGTCAGGCAGCGGCGGCCTGGGCGATGAAGTCGCGCGCCACCGCGCGGATGCGGTGGCTCCAGTTGTAGACGACCTGGGGGCTCACGCCGAGGCACTCGGCGGTCTGCTGCACGGTGCAGCCATCGGTGAAGACGTAGCGGAAGATGAGCTGACCCCGGGGGGGGAGGTGCTCGCCGAGGTGCTCCCCGAGGCGCGCCGCCATGTCGCGCGCCTCGGCGACGGCGGCGGGATTCGCCGACTCCGCGGCTTGCTCCGTCGCGTAGTCCAGCTCGACGAGGCGCAGGTGGCCGCCTCGCTTCTGCGCCTGCCCCCGCCGCAGCACCTTCCAGGCCGCGCGCTCGCTGAGCATCCCGACGTACCCCTCGAAGCTGACGCCGCGATCGGGCTGGAAGTCCAACAGCGCTCGGGCCTCGTCCGCCAGCAGCGACAGCCACACCTCCTGCACGAGGTCGTCGGCGTGGGCCGCCCCGCCGGAGCGCGAGACGACCCTCCGACACCGCGCGCGGATGACCGGCGCGACCCGGTGAAGCAGCAGCCTCGCCGCCTCTCGATCGCCGCGCATCATTCGCTTCGTGAGCGCGTGGGCGGTGGCCCCGAGCAGGCCGACGGTGAAGACCGTGAGGATCAGCGCCAGCATCTAGAAGACCCTCAGGCCCGACACGTCGCGCACCGCGGACTTGCCGGGCTGGAGCACCGTCGCCACGAACTTCGCCGAGAGCTTCGACGCGGTGAGGTGACCCGGGAGGCTGAGCGTGACGACCCGCGTGACGCCGGGCTTCCAGGTCCCCGACAGTGGCTTGTAGACCACCGAGCTGCCGTCGCTCACGACCAGCGTGACGTCCGTGAGCGTCGTGCTCCCGCCGAGGCCCGGGTAGGGCTGCGCGACGAGCTTGTAGACGCCGCCACCGCTCGCCGCGAGCGCGCAGTCGGGGCACCCGGGCCAGTCCGGCGAGGGGCCGACGTAGCCGCTCGAGTGGCGATCGGGCAGCGCCTCGTAGGCGCAGCCCGTGGGGCCGCAGTCGTCGCGGTCGGACCAGGCGCCGACCTCCGACGCGGCCGAGCAGCGATCCGCCGCCTCGTAGTCGACGGGCCAGGCGGACTCCAGGCCCGCCCCCGCCCCGGGGTCGAGGGCGCAGCGTCGGGCCGCGCGGCGACAGTCCCGATCGCGGGCCGTGCACCGCAAGAGGCCGCGGCAGCCCATGGCCTCCAGGGCGCGGCCGACGTCGAGGCGCCGCACGTCGCCGCCGGGACCGCTGCGCCCCAACCTCACGCCCGTCTCCCGCAGCAGCCGAGAGGTCCACCCCGATGGGAGCGGAGCCAAGGACTGGATCCTCGCCACCGCCGCGCTGGTGAGGGCCGTCGGGACGGAGGTCCCCGTCAGCACGTAGCGCGCGGGGCGCGACACGATCGGAGCCTCGCTGCACACGTCGGCCGGGCGAATCGGAGCGCCCGCCCGCGCGGCATAGACCAACTCGCCGGGCCCGACGAGGGCCGGCTCGGCGCCATCGATGGAGATCACGGAGGGTCGGTCTCGCGCGTCGATCGCGCCCACGCCGAGGGCCAGCGGACGGCACGCGTGCTGGTATTCGGCGGGGAAGAACCAGGCGGCCTCCGCCCCGTCGCAGCGGCGGTAGCCTTCGCCGGTGGTGGCGAAGCGCTCCGCGTAGAGGGGGTCGTTCACCGAGCTCCGCCCGGGTCGGTTGCCCGCGGCGGCGACCACCGAGATCGGTCGCCCGGGACGCTCCAAGGCGCGGGCCACCTCGAGGGTGTAGCGCACCGGCGCGCCGACCTCGTCCTCCAACGTCGCGCAGCCCCCCGCCCCGGTGAGCGTGCGCCGCTTGCCCAGCTCCGGTGGCCAGCCGGCGCTGATGTTGACGACCAGCGGTGCTGCGCGTCGACGCGCCGGGTGGGTGTCGAAGAGCACCGAGTCGATGCCACGGGCGAGATCGGCGATGTCGCCCACGCCGCCCTCGTCCATCACGCGCACCGCGTGGAGCCGCGCCGCCGGCGCGATCTGCCGCACATAGAGCGCCATCGCGGCGCCGTGGCCGTGGCGCTCGGCGCCTCCGCCCATCACGTCGGTCTCGGAGACGCCCAGCTCGCGGGACATCACGTCGTCGAGGCCGGTGTCGATGATGGCGACGTCCACCGGTCGCCCGCGCCGCTGGGGCTCGACCCCGACGCGGTCCAGGTGCCACTCGAGCATCTCGTCGTCGGCGAAGGTCTCGACCCCCAGCGGGCGTACGGCACACTCGCGGCCCACCCGCCAGCTCACGTTGGGCGCCAGGGCCATCGCCTGGGCGCGCAGCGTCGACACGACGCCGCAGAGCCCGGCCTCGGGCACGGGGGCCGGGAAGGCGACCCGGAAGAAGCGCCGATGTCCGTCGAAGCCAGCGCGCTCGGGCAACACAGGCTCGACGGAGATGCCCATCAGGCCGAGGGCGTCGAGGGCGTCGGCGTAGCCCGCGCCGAAGTCGGCGGCCGGCGCCCGCCCTTGGGCCGCCTCCACGAAGAACAGGTCGGGGCGGCAGCCATCGCCCACGATGGGCTGGCCTGCACCCTCGAGCTGCTCGCACTGCATCTCCAAGCTGAACTGCGCGCGCCGGCGGCGTCCCTCGGTGGTCACGACCAGCCGGTAGACGGCGTCGAGGGGCAAGACGACCTGTTGAAGACAGGCGTCCCCTGCCTCGCCTTCGCAGCCGCCGTTGGTGGCGATCGCCTGCCCCTCGAGCTCGGGGTGCAGGGCGAAGAGCCCCATCACCAGGTTGCTCCGGCCGCCTCCGCGGCGCGCCATGAAGTCGACGACCTGGCCCTGGGCGCCCTCGAACTCGAAGAGCTGGTAGGGCGCGCGCCGACCGAGGCGGCTCTCGACGGCGCCGCCGCAGCCAATCCCGGACAGAGGGATCTCACCATCCGCCTTTTCGTCGGCGGAGGCGGAGACGGGGATGCCCGTGAGGTCGACCTCGACGGGCGCCTCGGGCGGGACATCAGCGCAGCCCAGGGCCACGGCAGCGAGGAGGGGGAAGCGGTCAATCATCGCGGAACTCCACATCGATGGTCAGCCAGCGGGCGAAGGGCGTGGCGCGTCGTGCCGCTTGGGCCCCGCTGCCGACCTGATGGTCGAGGGCGTCGGGGTCGGTCGCGAGCGCCAGGTGCACCGTGTAGGCGCCCGGGGCATGGAATAGATCGGAGGCGAGGGCCTCGACGCGCCAGGCGCCGCCGACACCGCCGGAGATGGCGCTCGGGGGGATCGCCGAGAGGACCCCGTCGGGCGACGCCACGAAGGCGCGCAGGACCGGCGCCTGACCGGTGAGATCCGCGTTGGGTCGCAGCAGCACCTTGAAGCGGCTGCGCGGCGTGAAGACGTGGGAGACGTTCACCGTCCGTGTGAGCTGGGCCCCACCGAAGGGGCCGTGCAGGTCGTAGGCGGGGACCGGGCGCTGGCCGCCGGATGGCAACAACATCAGCACCACCGCGGCGGCGATGGCCGCGCTCACGGCGATCGGCCAGAGGCGGCGCCGACGCGGCTCGGGGGCCAGCTCGACGAGGGCCTCGAGCAGCGCGGCGGGGACCGGCTCGGACAGGTCGCGCAGCAGGGCGCGGCACTCGGCGCAGGCCGCGAGGTGCCGGTCGAGGCGGGCGATGTGCTCACCCGTCAGGCGGCCATCGCGCAGGCCCATGAGATCGCCATCGTCGGGGCAGGGGCCCACCGGCGGCGGGGCATCGGGCACGGCGCGCAGCCGGCTAGCCACGGGGTCGCTCATCGTCTTCCCCGCTCAATCGTCGCTGGGCTCATGGTCGGCCCGCCAGGCGGAACGCGGTCCATGTGTCGTCTCCTTCGAGGATTCCGTCTCGGATCGTGCGTCGCAGGGCCTCTCCGGGCCGGGCGGCGCCGCCGTGTACATAGAAGCGTCGGACGAAGCGGCGAGCGGAGGCGTCATCGAGGACGCGGTCCGCCGTGAGCACGCTGCGCGCCCCCGCCGCGAGGAAGGCCTCGGGCATGCCGAGACCGAAGGTGCCCCGGGTCTCGCAGCCGTCGAGCACCACCAGGCCCAGCCGGGGGCGTGCGGTGAGCACGTCGGCGACGGTGAGGCGGCCGTCGGCGAGGGCGAGGTGGGCCTGCCATGGGTCGGCGTCGTCGAGGACGCCGTGGCCAGCGAAGTGGAAGAGCCGCGCGCCGTCGAGGGCGTCTGTGACCGCGGCACGGCTGGCGTCGCCCCCGGAGAGGAGGCGGCCACCGCTGGCCGCGGCGACCTCGCGCCCCTCGGCGTGGGCGCCGGCGAGGTCGAGGCGGGGATCGGCGACCACCACCGCCGGACCGAGGCTGACGCGGGGCGCCTCGAGCAGGAGGCCCGCACGCGGGAGGAAGCTCACGCTGTAGCGCCCCGCCACGCGCCGGTGCACGCCGGGCGCCGCACCGACGATGTAGAGGTGGCTGGGCCGGTGGGCATGGGGGTCGAACTCGGCCTCGTACCGGACGCCCTCGCGGGTCACCACCAGGGCGCCCGCCGCGACGAAGGAGACCAACATCTCGCCGGCGCCCAGGGCCGCTGCCACCGAGAGCGCGTCGATCTGAGCAGCCGGCCCCGCCCGCCGGGTCAACCACTCATAGGCGGACTCGAAGCCCTCGGCCAGCGTCCGGGCCTGCTCCGCGCGCCGCGCACGCCAGGTGCGAAGCGCCGGGCCGGCGAGGAGCTCCGCCTCGGGCGCCGCCCGCTCGAAGGCGTCCCGCGCTTGCAGCAACATCCCCAAGCGCCGACTCCACTCGGTGCGCGCCGCCGCGCCCAACCCACCGATGCGCAGCGGCGCCTCCAGGGCACGCAGCACGCGGGCGCGCGCCGCCTCCGCGACCTCGAATGCCCGCTCCACCCGACCCGCGGCCAACAGCGCCGCGATGGACTCGTCGACCACCGCGTGCCGCTCGGCGAGGTACGGGACGCGCCCCGTGCGCAGCCCGGCGCCCAGGGAGGCGCGGTCGAGGGCGGCGGTGGCCTCGTCGAAGGCGCCCAGCGCCCCCGCGATGTTGCCGCGGGCGCTCCGGGCGCGGGCGACGCCGTGGTGTCCCCGCCAGGAGACATCGGCGCCGGTCGCCAGGGCGAAGTGGCCCTCGGCGACCGCGGCGTCGCCGAGGGCCAGGGCCAGCTCGCCCCGGAGCAGCCGGGCGTGACCAGCGTCACCGGCGCGTTCGAGCGCTGCGCGCGCCGCGTCGTGATCGCCTCGCGCCAGGGCCACGCCGGCGAGGTTGATCGCGAGGTTGGCCTGGAAGCGCGCCCCCGAGTCGAGGTCGCGGGCGGCGGTGAACAGCGCCCCGATCTCTGCGAGGTCCTCCTCGAAGGCGCCGGCGCGGAGGCCGCGCCACAGCAGCCAGCCGCGGTTGACGAGGCGACGCGCCCGGTCGCGATCGGAGGTGACCTCGGGGAGTCGCTCGAAGATGACCCTCGCCTCGGCGTGGCGGCCGAGGTCCTGGAGGACGCCGCCGAGCATCTCGCCGGCCATCGCCGCGTCGCGGGGCGAGCCCAGGCGGCGGGCCCCCGCCGAGGCGGCCTCCAGGCGCGTCAAGGCGCCGCGATAGTCGCCCAGGGCGCGGGCCAGGAGCCCGCGGTAGTAGCGGAGCCGAACGCCATCCAGCGCGCCGTCGCCCAGCGGCTCGGCCTGCTGGAGCAGCACCTCGGCGTCGTCGTAGCGGCGCTCGACCAGAGCCCCCCACGCCTTGGCGCGCAGGGCCGAAGCCGCCAGCGACGGCGGAGGCTCGGGCGGGGCGCACGCCGACAGCAGCAGCAGGGGCAGAGCACGCAGCATGGTCCCGGAGACGGCAGGGGGACGCGGGTTTTGCGAGGCGATCGACATTGCGCGAGGCACAACGTCGGGGGGCTGTGGCTATTCCAACTCGCGAACGACCCGAAAGCCAAAGGCCGAGGCGTTCCAGTCGGCGCGCATCTCCCGGCGGGCCGCGGCGCGACACCAATCGGGGGACGAGGAGTAGGCCCCCCCCCGCATCACGACGCGGTCCTCGGTCCCGGGCCAGATGGTCGCGGTCCACTCGACCACCAGCCCCCCCATGTCCTGAACGCCATAGGGGGAGCAGTCATCGAGGACGGTGCCCACCGGGACCGGGCAGGGGTTCGCCTCCTGGCTGTTGCTCATGCGGCACAGTGAGGGGTCGAAGCGGTTGCCCCAGGGGAAGAAGCGACCGTCCGCCCCTCGGGCGGCGACCTCCCACTCGAGCTCCGTGGGCAGCCGGTAGCCGACCCCTTCGTGCTCGCTTCGCCAACGGCAATAGGCCATCGCGTCACGCCAGTTGACGAGGAACACCGGGAACCGCGGATCACACGGATCACCGTCGCAGTCGATGGTAGGGACGCTGTAGCGCCCCGTCGAAGGGTCGCGATCGAAGTAGAGCCGCGAGCCGTCTCGACTGCGCGGGGCGTGGGCCCGGGCGGCGGCGGGATCCGCCCCCGCGATCCCGTTGATGAACGTGCAGTAGGCCCCCATCGTGATCGGGAAACGGCCGATCACGAACGGTTCGATCTCCACCCGCTGGGCGGGCAGGGCCATCGGCGCCTGGTCGTCGCCGCCCACCGGCAGACGCCCGCCGTTCACATAGGCGAACTCCTCGTGACCCGCGAAGGCGCGTGGGAGGCGGATCTCGATGTCCGAGGCGGCGCCGGCTCGAGCGACGACGGGGACCTGGACCGAGAGGTGACCTGGGGCGTGGGCTCCGACGATGTAGTTCCCCGTCGGCACGGCGGGCGCGAGCTCCACGGTGGTCGAGCGCATGATCGGTCCAAAGGGCGTCTGACGCTCCAAGGAGATCGAGGCCTCCGGCGGATCGCAGCGCACCCTCAGCTCGGCCTGGCCCGACAGCCGAGCGGCGAAGCGGCCTTGGTCGTGACGGGTCGCGAGGGCGCGGAAATACTCCGCGGCGAACTCGTCGTGCTTGCCCTCGGCCTCCTCGGCGCGGTCCCAGTACAGCTCCGCCAACAGATCGTGGGTGTCGGGCTCGGGCCACTCCTCCAGCGACGCCCGGGCGGTCTGCACCACCCGCGCGTTGAGCGCCTCCGCCTCTTGTCGGCGCTCGGCAAAGATCTGCTCCCGAGCCCAGATGCGCCCCCGCGCCGCCCGCGACGCCCCGCGCCCCAGGGCGGCGGCCTCGGCGCGCAGCTCGGTGGCGTCGGCGTCGAGCTCGGCGCGCAGCGTCGCGTGGTGGTCGCGCAGCGCGAGGGCGCGCTCGAGGAGCTCGGCGGCCCGCTCGCGCTGGCGCTTCTCCGCCTCGACGCCGTCGGTGAAGCGCTCGATCCGCTCGCCCATCTCGCGGGCCGTCACCGCCCGCATCGACACGTCGCGCTGGAGGGCCTCGAGGCACAGCTTCGCCATCGGCACCGGAACGTCCCGGTTCGTGACCTTGCGCGGATCGGGGACGGGGAAGGAGAAGATCTTGAGCATGACGGCCATGGAGCTGGCCCCCTCGAAGGGCACGCGCAGCGTCAGCAGCTCGAAGAGCATCACCCCCAGCGTCCACACATCCGTCGCGGAGGTGAGCCCCCCGCTCTGACCGCGGACCTGCTCCGGCGACATGTACTCCGGCGTACCCACGACCGCCCCCTCGTGGGTGTCCATGGGGCTGATCGCGGTGAGGTCCGCGCCCACGTCGGCCTTCGCCAACCCCCAGTCGGCCACATAGACCTCGCCGTAGGTGCCCAGCAAGATGTTCTCGGGCTTGAGGTCCCGATGCATCACGCCGTGATCGTGGGCGTAGGCGACGGTGAGGCAGATCCGCGAGAAGACCTGGAGTAGACGGGGCAGGTTCCAGGCGTCGCAGACCTCCGGATCATCACGGCGCAGCCCGTCCAGGACGCCGTAGAGGGTCGCCCCGGAGATGCTGCGCATCGTGTAGAACCAGCGCCCATCCTCGAGCTGCCCGCAGTCGTGGACCGGGATGATGCCCGGGTGACCGAGGCGAGCGGTGGTGTGAGCCTCGTAGAGGAAGCGTTGGCGGGCCTCGGGGGACATCTGCGTCTGCGGGTGCAGGACCTTCAACGCGACGTCCCGCTCGAGCTGACGGTCCCGCGCGAGCCACACCGCGCCCATCCCGCCCCGCGCGATCTCCCGCAACAGCACATAGCGCTGGGTCGGCTGCTGGAAGTGCTCGTCGAAGGGCGTCGGCGCCCCCGGCAACGGCGTCGGCTCCGCGAGGTCGCCCCAGCTCACCCGGGGCTCGAGGGAGGGGTGCTCGTCGGTGCTCACCCCCACCTTCGCATGTGACGCGGAGCTCATTGCCTGTAGTGATCGGCGCCCGAAGGACGTGACTTGAAGGCGCGCGTCAGTCAGTCAGCGCTCGAAGCGGTCGGGGTCTCGACCCGGAGGTGCCGGTTCGCCGCCATCCGGGGGTGAATCACGCCGTAGAAGCGCAGCCCCACGCTGGTGCGCTCGCCGCTCATCGACGGATCGGTGTAGGTCCGATGGAGGGTCCCGCCGGTCATCAGCAGCACGTCGCCGGGGGCGAGCTCGGGGACGATCAACGCGGTGCCTGGGTCCGGGCCGAGGTGAT
The DNA here is from genome assembly GCA_964402225.1 of uncultured Nannocystaceae bacterium. GTDB lineage: Bacteria > Myxococcota_A > Bradymonadia > UBA7976 > UBA1532 > CAYOBQ01. The sequence goes on from CAYOBQ010000021.1 coordinate 31,405, forward strand.
GAATCGGGCGCAACGTGTGCACCTCGAGATCGGCGATCTCGATGCCCGGGGCGCCAACACCACAGGCGTCGAGGGGACACCAGCACGTCACCGTGGGCAGCAGCTCACCCGCGGCGGGGAAGTCGTGACCGATGGCGCCATCCTGGTGCCACCCATGGGCCGCGTGGTGCGGTGGCTTTCGATGCGGGGGGTACTGCCGGCGCATCCACGCCTGGTCGATGTTGAACCAGACGCGTGGGCCGAGGGTCGCGAAGACGAGGGCCATGGCCGGCGAAGCCACCAGCTCGTCGAACGTGGGGCGCCAGGGATCGAGCGGCACCGAAGAGGCCGTCGGCACGAAGCCGGGGACGTCGGGGACGCGGGCGTACACGTCGGCAGCCTGCGCGCGCAGATCGCGGATGAGGGCGCTCGGCAGCGCCGCGCGGACGACCTCCCAGAGGGCTACTGGCATTCCGGGCGCGCCCGCAGGAGCTGGCGCTCGTCTCGGTTCTCCCGAACCCAGCCCACGGCGAGCCCGGTGACGCCCGCCGCGGCCGCGACCCCCGCGACCGCGTCCCGCGGACCGACCAGCGGCTCCGCCCACGCGACGGCGCCGGTCTCGCCCAGGAGGATCATCGTGACCGGACCATCGACGATCCGCACGAGGGCCGCGTCTCCCCGGGGCAGCGAGAGCATCTGGAGATCGCGCATCGGCAGGTCGCCGGTGTCGATGTCGAACAACGCCGTGGGCGCGGGCCCCTGGGAGAAGACCAGCCGGCCCGCGTACATCCGATCGGGGCCGATCGCGCCGAAGAGCACGCCATTGGGCGTGTGCACCGCGCTGACCTCCTCGATCGGTCCGTCGATGGGGACCCGCGACGAGTCGATGAAGGCGCCGCTGGGCTCCATCCGGACGAGGCGCAGGGCGTCGCCGTCGCGGCCGTGCTCGGCGAGGGCGACCACGATGCCGCGATCGGTGGCCGTCGCCGCCACCTTTCGCTGCGTCGCTTGGGGGAACGCCTCGACGACCAATGGGTTGCGGACGCCCTCCCCGGGCTCGAGCGGCGCGAGCTTGAGCACCCAATCGCCCGTGTCGCGGATCGTGCGCTCGTCGATGAAGATCGCCGCGGGAGCCGTCTCGCCGCCCAGCGACCCGATGCGCACGACCGCCGGTGGCGCCGGATCCTTGGCGACGATCGCGATCCCCGTGAACTGACCCTGCTCGAAGCGGAAGCCCACCACCTGGGCGTCGACACGCTCCCGCGGGAGCGCGGCGACGGCCCAGCCGGCGCCGAAGGACATCACGTCCGGCCGGGTGAAGCGCGCGCGCTCCCCGCCCAAGGCTCGGACCTGACCGTTGGTCCAGCTATGCAGGCGGCCCTCGGCGTTGGTCCAGGCGATGAGCATCCGCTCGCCGTCGGGGTCGACCGCCAGGCTGAGCTCTCCGCCTTCGGCGGGCGCGTCGGTCTCGCTGACGAGCGTGCCCCGCGGCCCGGGCACCTCGCAGCCGTGCTCGCAGCCGTTCTCCGGGATATCGTCGGCGTCACCGTAGCCCTCGGGGCACTCGGGGGGCGGCGCCACCCGATCCGCCGAGCCGGTGTCCGGGGGCGCGACCGACTGGTCCGGCGCCTTCATCGCGTCGATCGGCGCGCCTCCGTCAGCGGGCCTGGCGCCCTCGACGCACACGCCGCCGATGCACTCCAGCCCATCCGCGCAGGGGTCGCTTCCGGGGGCGCACTCGTCCTCCAGCGCGGGCAAGCACCCCGCGAGAACCATGACCGTCCAGACACGCATCGAGGGAGTATACCCCCGCCCACGCCGCGCCCGTCAGTAGAAGAACTTCATCCGTCAGGAAGGTGCCCGCCTCCACCACGCCTTCCTGGAGCTGCTCGCCTCCCATGATCGCGTCGCTGCCCAGCTTGTTGCGGCGGCATTGTAGACCGCGCATGACGGCCGCGTATACCGTCGCTCGGACGTGCACACAGGCCTCCGATTCGAGAAGGTCGGCGAGGAGCTTCGGCTCCAGGGGACGCTGCGCCGAGGGGTCGTGGCAGAGCTGAATCGTGTGCTGGAGCGCGAGGGACCGGGGCGGGGTCGCACGCTGACGCTGGACCTGTCCGGCGTGGACGCGATGGACAGCGCCGCCGTCGCCTGCATCGTCCACGGCTGGCGGCGGGCGCAGGCGGCGGGCGGGGTGTTGGCGCTCGGGGAGTCGAGCGAGGCCGCCCAGCGGGCGTTGGCGCTGTTCCGGTTGGCCCCGGACAACGGGGGGCCGGCGAAGCCTCCCGGCGCGATCGAGGCGATGGGCGGCGGTCTGGTCGATGCCAAGGACGCCGGCGTGACCTTCTTGCAGCTCGCCGCTGACTGCACCTTCGCCCTCTTCGACGTGATCACCCGGCCCCGGCGCGTCCGGTGGGGCGCCGTGCTCGAGCAGATGATCGAGATCGGCTCGCGTGCGCTGCCGATCGTCGGGCTGATCACCTTCTTGGTCGGGCTGACGGTGGCCTCGCAGTCCGCCCGCCAGCTCCAGACCTTCGGCGCCGCGATCTTCGTCGCCGATCTCACGGCGGTGTCGATGGTGCTCGAGATGGGGCCGCTGATGACGGCGATCCTGGTGGCGGGGCGATCGGGGTCGTCGATCGCCGCCGAGATCGCCACGATGAAGGTGTCCGAGGAGGTCGACGCGCTCACGGTGATGGGCATCGATCCCCTGCGCTACCTGGCAGTCCCCCGGCTGCTGGCGATCCTGCTGGTGATGCCGCTGCTCACGGTGCTCGCCGACGCCCTGGGGATGCTGGGCGGCTTCCTGGTCGGCATCTTCTACCTCGACATCGCGTGGAACGCCTTCCTCAACCAGATGCTGGGCGCCCTCGATCACTGGGACCTGGTCAAGAGCATGTCGAAGAGCTTCGTCTTCGCCTGGGGGATCGGCCTGATCGGGCTGTTCTACGGTTTCCAGGTGCGCGGCGGGGCGACCGAGGTGGGGCGCACGACGACGGCGTCGGTGGTCGCCGCGATCTTCTTCATCATCGTCGCCAACTGCGCGTTCAGCGTGCTGTTCTACATGGTGCTGTGATGGGTGTGGCGCTCCAGGTCGACGGCGTGGTCACGGGCTACGGCGACAAGGCGATCCTCAACGGGGTCGACCTCACGGTGAAGCAGGGGGAGATCCGGATCATCCTCGGGGGCTCGGGCTGCGGGAAGAGCACCCTGCTCAAGGCCTGCATCGGGCTGCTGCAACCCTGGGCGGGGCGAGTGGAGCTGCTGGGGCAAACGCTCAACGAGTTGGAAGGCGACGCACGGACGGCGCTTCTCACGCGCATCGGCGTGATGTTCCAATACGGCGCCTTGCTCGGATCGATCACCATCGGCGAGAACGTCGCCCTGCCGCTGCGCGCCCACACCGATCTGCCCGACGACGTGATCTCGGAGATCGTCAAGCTGAAGCTCGCCGCCGTCGAGCTCTCCCACGCCGAGCATCTGCTCAGCAGCGAGCTCTCCGGTGGGATGCGCAAGCGCGCAGCGATCGCCCGAGCCCTGGTGATGGATCCTGACTTGCTGTTTTGCGACGAGCCGTCGGCGGGCCTCGATCCGCTGACCAGCGCCGAGCTCGACGAGCTGTTGCTGCGGCTACGCGACCGGTTCGGGATGGCGGTGGTGGTGGTGACGCACGAGCTGGAGAGCATCGACACGATCGCCGAGAAGGTGATCTTCCTCTCGCAGGGCGTGCCCGTCGCCGATGGGCCCTACGCCGAGGTGAAGGCCTCGCAGCACCCGGAGGTGAAGGCCTTCTTCGGCCGAGTCGCGGCGGGGGAGATGCGCGGCCCGCCGAGCGCGTTGGAAGCGCTCCGGGGGGGGGCTGGCTGATGGCGGCGACGCGCGCACAGAAGGTCCGCTTGGGCATCTTTCTGGCCATCGGGCTGACCGCGGTCATCGGCGGCCTCGTCGCGTTGGCGGGCGCCAAGCTGGGTGAGGTGCGCGACGCCTACACCATCCGCTACGACCAGGCGGCGGTCTCCCTCAGCGGCCTCGAGGTCGGCTCGCCGGTGCGCTACAGCGGGATCAAGGTGGGGCGCGTGGACGCGATCCGAATCGACCCGACGGACGTCTCGGTGATCGTCGTCGGCGTCAGCCTCGACGAGGGCACCCCGGTGGCAGAGAACACCCAGGCGAACCTGGGATCGTTGGGCATCACGGGGCTGAAGTACATCGAGCTGACTCGGGGCGCCTCCGACGTACGCGTGCGCGATCCCGGGGAGGGCATCCCCGCGGGCAGCTCGGCTCTCGACGACCTCTCGAACCGCGCGGGCGAGATCGCCGAGAAGGTGAGCCTCGCGCTCGACAACCTGACGGCCATGACCGGCCCCGAGATGAGGGCGCGCGTCGCGAAGGTCCTCGACGGGTCCGAGAAGCTGCTGCGCACGCTCGAGGAGACGGTCGCCGAGAACCGCGAGACGCTCAAGGAGGCCACCACTCGGGTCACCGGCACCGCCGCGCAGCTCGAGAGCCTCGCCGGCGAGCTGGCGGGCACGGTGCGGCGCGCCAACCGCCTGATCGACGCGGTGCGTCCGAAGCTGGCGCGAGCCCTCGACGCGGGCGGTGGGTTGATGGAGGAGATGCACGCCACGCGGGGGAGGCTCGACGACACGCTGGCCGCGATGGAGGGTCTGATGACCGATGGGCGAGACGTGCTCGGACCGGCGGGGGTGCAAAAGACGATGACCCGGTTCAACACGCTGTTGAAGCGCACGTCACTGATGGTGGTGCAGAGCCGGGAGGACATCGTCGACGCGATGACCTACCTCCGGGAGACCACCGAGAACCTGAGCCACTTCTCACGGAAGGTGCGCGAGGATCCCTCGCTGCTGCTGATCGGTGAGGGCGACGAGGCCTTCGAGTGAAGATGAAGACCACGGTCGCCATCGTCGCCCTCGGCTTCCTGGCCTGCGGGCGAGCGCCGGTGCGCAACTACTACACGCTGACGTACGAGGCGCAGGGGAAGCGGTTCGAGCGGCCGGCTGACCTGGTCCTGCGCGTCCGCAACGTGCGGGTTCGTGAGAGCTACCGGCGCGCCGAGCTCGTGCACCGCTACGACGTACACGAGATGCGCTACTTCCGCAGCCGGCGGTGGAGCGAGCCGCCCGACAAGATGCTCACGACGCTGCTCACCGAGCACGTGCGGGCCTCCGGGGTGGTACGCCAGGTGACCACCACCGTCGGCTTGACGCCCCCGGACTACACGCTCGAAGCGCGGCTCGAGGCGATGGAGGAGCAGGTCGCGGGCCCCAACCGCTACGCGCGACTGTCGATGGCCATCCAGCTCGTGCGCTCCACCGACGACGCGGTCGTGTGGCGCCACGAGTTCGACGAGCGGCGGCCGGTCGGCGGTGAGTCGGCCCGCGGCACCGTTCGCGCCATCAGCCACATCTTCGGTCGGGAGATGGACCGCGCGGTCGACGACCTGGGCCGGTTCCTGGCGGACCCCGGCGGCTACTTCCCAGACCGGGAGGCGTCGGTCGAGGCGGGGGCGGCGCCCGCCGACGATGTGGTCGCCGCCGATCCGAACTCCAAGCTGCTGGATCTGCCACAAGTGCTCCGTGACGACACGCCAATGCCGGTGGGCTTCGGCGCCATCTTCCTGCCCGCCGCCTCAGACGGTGATCGCGAACCGGTGGTGGCCGTCACCCAGCGCGACACCGACGCGGTGATCGCCGAGGGGCAGATGGGGCGGCGCATCGTCCTCGATCCGGGGATCTACACCGTGCGCTTCGGCTCCGGCGCCGGCACCCAACAGATGGAGGCCCACGTCGAGGTGAGGGCGGGCCAGACGACGGTCGTCCCCCCGAGTTGGGGCGGCCTGGACATCGACGTCACGGACGGGCGATTCGTCCCCTTTCGAGGCAACTACGAGCTCTTCCGAATGGACGACCAGGACAACTACGGCCTGGGGCTCGGCGCCGACGCGCTGTCGGGGGAGTCCACCCGCATCTGGGTCCTGCGCCCGGGGCTCTACAAGATCGTGCGCGCGGGCGGCACCTACACCGCGCGCACGGACTTCGCGACCGTGCGCGTCTCCGCTGGAGAGGTGCGGAACTTCGCGCTCGTCCTCGACGAGGACACCGGCGACTTCCTCGGCGCTGGCGAGGTCGATCCGGCCCTGCAACAGACGCCTGGCGAAGACAGCCATTGGTCGGGCAGCGCGGTCATCGACGGGAGCATCCTGTTCAATCGCACCAACGAGGTGACCGAGGAGGAGGGATGGAGCCTCGGCCTCGGCCTGCGAGTCTTCGGTTCCCTGCGCTACCTGGATGACACCCAGCTCTGGGACACCCGAGTCGACCTCGAAGAGAGCCAGGAGCGCCCCGCCGAAGCCGAGGACAGCCTCCCGGAGGCCCTCGACAGCGCCGAGGACCGGCTCTTCTTCCACACCATCTACACGTACTTGCTCGTGCCCTGGTTCGGGCCCTACGGGCAGCTCCGGTCCGAGACCACGCTGCTGCCGAAGTACACCGGGGATCCGGGGGAGCGGGAGAAGCTCAGCGACGCCTTCGCGCCCTGGAAGCTGCGCCAGGGCGCCGGGGGCAACTTCCGCGTCGTGCGGCGTCGCGACATCGAGCTCGACGTGCGCGCCGGGCTCGGCGCCCGCCAGTTCCTCGCGCGCGGCTTGAGCACCGAGGACGGCATCGAGGTCGAAGACGACATCGTCGAGGGCCCCGAGGCGGCCGTCGTGCTCCTCGGCCGCATCACACGATGGGTCACGCTCTCCAGCGACTTCGACGGCCTCTTCCCCTTCTCGGAGCTCGAGCAGCCGCGCTTCGAGTGGCGAAACCAGGTCTCGCTGCGCCTCGCGAGCTTCGTCTCGCTGGCTTACCGCCTCAACGTCTTCGGCGATCCCAACCTGGGCATCGACGACGACTTCCAAGTCGAGCACGACGTCCAGCTCCGCTTTAGCTACGTCGTCTTCTAGGACGGTGCGGCAGTGTCCGAGGCGCTCTCCACCCGGGCGCGGACCTGCTCGGCCCACCGGGAGAGGGCCTCGTAGAGGGCCGTGCTGAGGGTGGCGCCGGGGTGGCGCAGGCCGGCCTGGATCGCCTGGGTGGCGCTGGTGCAGAGCCTCGGATTCGGGAGGCGCGCGGCTTCCAGGGCGCGCCTCGCGCCGGCCTGGTCGCCCGCGGCGGCGTAGGCGGCGGGGCGGACGGCGTCGATCCACTCGCGCAGCCGGGCGAAGCGGACCGCGTCACAGAAGTGGGCGGCCTCCTCCATGAGGCGCAGCGCGTCGTGGGCCCGGCTCTGCTCGAGGGCGATTCGGGCGCGGTGCAGGCGCGTGGTGGTCGCCTCGAGGAGCCAGAGGCGTTCGGTGGCGAGCTTCTGCAGGCCGGCGTAGCGCTCGTCGGCGGTTTCGAAGTCCCCCGCGGCGTCGGCGGCCGCGGCCCGAGCGAAGCGCGCGGCGAGTTGGCCGCGCAGGCCTCCGAGGGACTTGAAGCCCTCCTGGGCCTGGCGGGCGAAGGTCCGCGCGGATCGGTGCTCGCCGCGCAGACTCTGGGTGCGGGCGTGGCCTAGCCAGGTCCAGAAGGTGCCCGCGTCGAACCGCGCGGCCTCGAAGTGGCCGCGCGCCTCACTGAAGGCGGCGCTCGCCGCGTCGAGTCGGCGAGCGTCGATGTCGAGCCAGGCTCCCGTCCAAGCGAGCCACCCCCTCGCGAGGGGCGCCTGCTGGCCCGAAAGCAGAGCCTCGGCGTGTCCCAGCGCTTGCCTCGCGGCGTCGGCCTTGCCGGCCTGGCGCAGCAACTCAGCGCGGATTCGGGCCGCCCTCGAGCCCAGGGCCGGGGCTCCGATGGCGGCGGCGAGGCTCGCGGCGCGCTGGGCCGCGAGCAAGCCGCGCTCCAAGGCGTGCTGTCCCGGACCCAGGGCCCAGGCGGCGGCTTCCAAGAGGTAGCGCACGGCGTCGGCGGACCGGCCCAGCGCTTGGGCGTGCTCGGACCGCTCGATGCCCAAGCGCCCCCGCCCGTCGGCTTCGAGGCGCTCGAGCACCTTGATCCAGCGTTTGTGCCAGCTCTCGGCTCGCGGCCCGGCGCGGGAGACGAGCCAATCCACGAGCCGACGGCTCTCGAAGCGCCAACCGGCGAGCGGGCGCCGCTCGAGCAGACGAACACGCTCGGCGGCGACGAGCGCCGCCTCGTAGGGGCGGTTGGGGTCATCGGCCTCGAGGGCGGCGACGACGAGGGGGGTGATCGGGAGCCTGGCCATCGCCAAGCCAGTCACCACGTCGGGGACGAGGGCCAGCGGGCCGTCGCTGGGGAGTCGCTGAACCTGCGCGAGATAGAGCTCCTGTGGCGTCTCGGGCAGCAGGGTGTTGGGGGCGATGTGGCACTCGACGGCGCCGGCGACCAGGCGTCCGTCGAGGAGGTGGTCGGTGAGGCCACGCATGAGCTCGGGGCGAAGCTGGATCGCCTCCGTGAGCTGGCCCACACCGGCCTCCGAGAGCCCCAGGCGGCCTTCGACATAGCTCCGAACGGCGGCGTCACCGAGCGGCCCGAGCTCGACCCAGTCGACGCCCTCGCTCACGGGGTGTCGGGCCTCCAGGGCGGCGCGGCCGACGGCGTCGCTGCGCACCGTCGCGACGACGCAGACCGGGAGGGCCCCGAGGTGGCCGAGGATGCGATCGATGAGGTCCAGCCCCTCCGCGGTAGGCGCGTCCTGGACGTCCTCGAGCCAGAGGAGGACCGCGTCGCAAGCAGCGGCGCGTTCCAGGAGCATCAAGAACGTCCCCGCGACCATGTGTGCCGATCCGACGCTGCCGATCTCGACCCCCGGCTCCGGCTCGTTGCCAGGGCGCACGAAGGGCGTGGGATCGGGGCGCAACAGCGCCGGGAGGACGTGGTCGAGCCCGGCCGCGTCGGCCCCCATCAACAGATCGAGGCGGGGCAGGCGCGCGGCGACCCCCTCGACGTCGCTGGCCGCCGCACGCATTCGCGTCTCGATGGCGCCCATCAGCCCTGAGCCGGCCGCGTCGGCGGGGTGGAACTCGGCGCGCCAGGTGCGCACCAGGCCCCGTCCGCCAGCGTACTCGGCTACCGCTCGCACGAGATGCGTCTTCCCAGAGCCGCGTGGACCCGAGACGACCACGAGCCGACTACCATGCCCAGCGACCACGGCCTGCACCGACGACCACACGGCCCGCATCTCCGCTTCCCGCCCCACGACCGGGCCGGCGTCGAGGGGACGCAGGGGGAAGCCCCCCGCGGGGGCCACCGCGTGGTCGAAGTCCGGCTGGCGGAACCGACGCTCGGCGTTGGGGGGGTCGATCCAGGCCTGCGCCCCCGGGATCGCCTCGATGGTGCGCCGGACCTGAGCGGCACCACGGGCGCGGTCGGCGGGATCCGGCGCGAGCAGCCTCTCGAGGAGGGCTGCGAGGGCGGGCCGGTGGGGCCCGCCGACGCCCGCCGGGAGGATCGGCGGCGGGTGGCCGTTGCGATGGAGCAGCAACGCGATCCCTTCGTACTCACACAACGGGATGTCGCCGCAGAGCGCCTCCCAGAGCATCAACCCGACGCTGTAGAGGTCGCTCCAGGGGCCGATGAGCCAGGGCGGTGACTCGACGACCTCAGGCGCCATGTAGCGCAGGGAGCCCAGGTACTTGAGGGTCGCGCGAGCCCCACCGCCGCGGTCGCTCCAACCATCGTCGATGCGCGCGCAGCCGATGTCTGTGATGCGAACCTCCGGGCCACGCTCGCCGTGGCGAACCATCACGTTCCCTGGACGCAGGTCGAGGTGCACCAGGTCGCGGGCGTGCACATGCGAGAGCGCGTCGCAGACCTGGGCGGCCACGGACCGAACGAAGCCCCACGGCGGTTGGCAGCCAACCCATGCGCTCAATGGGTCGCCGTCGATCCACTCGGTGACGATGAACGGGCCCGCCGCGGAGAGCCCCTCGTCGAGGACCCGCGCGATGTTGCGGTGGTGGAGGCGCGCGGCGGCGAGGGCGCTGGCCCGGAAGTGCGCCACGCGGTGGGGATCGTCCACGCCCCGTTCGAGGATGCGGATCGCCACCGGCTGGCCGGACCGCTCGTCACGCGCCGCCCAGAGGATCCCCATGCCGCCCTTCCCGATGCGGGCCAGCAGCCGATAGCGACCGGCGATGCGCGGCAGCGACTCCATGGTTCGCGATTGTCGGCGCGGACGGTTCGACGGGCAAGCCGGTGAGCGGTTAATCTCGTCCGCTCTTCCCCACCCGGCCGCGGGGGCACCCATCCGCCTCGTTCTGGTCATCCTGCTACTGGCCGGCTGCGACACGGCCGTTCGCTCGGAGGTGCCCGACACGCCAGACGCTTCGTCCGTCGATGCGAGGCCGGATGGATCGACGGCGATCGACGACGCGGGCCCGCCACGCGCGTCGCCGGGAGACGTCTGCCGCGACGAGGACGACTGCGAGCGAGGGGCCTGCGCCCACGGCGTGTGCAGCCCGCCGTGCGCGAACGAGGCGGACTGCGGCCCCGGGCTGGTCTGCGTTGGCCGCGGAGGCGCGCCGAGATGCACCCGCGCCTGCACGGGCGCCGGTGACTGCCCGGAGGGGCTGCTGTGCGCCGTTCGGGGACCCGCGGCGGGGTTCTGCGTGGCACCCGGCGCCGGTCGTGCGGGGGCTGGCTGTCAGACCCGAGAGGACTGCGCGAGTTGGGTCTGTGGGGGAGGTCGCTGCCTCGGCGCTTGCCCAGACGGAGGCTGCCCCGAGGGCACGACCTGCCTGGCCCTGCACACCCAGTTGGTCTGCGTCCCGGCGGGTGACGGGGATGATGAAGCCGAGTGCGGACGCGGCGCCGACTGTGGCAGCGGCGTGTGTCGCGGCGGCCGATGCACGGAGGCGTGCGCCGTCGGGGGCGACTGCCCGAATGACCGGGTCTGCCTGCTCTACGAGACCCTGGCCTTGTGCGAGCGACGCTGCGCGACGAGCGACGACTGCGGCGCGACGGGCGTCTGCCTCGCGTCGAGCGGCCGACGGATCTGCGCGACGCGCGGCGATGGTGTCACCGGCGGGACCTGCGACGGCCACGCCCAGTGCGCGAGCGGGCATTGCGCGGGCTCGGCCTGCGCCGCGCCCTGCGAGGGTGGGTGCCCGACCGCGACGACCTGCGTCCGCGACATCGCCGGGGCGGCGTGCCGGCCGGCGGGTCCCGGCGGACCAGGCACGCCGTGCGTGGCCGGCGACCAATGCGCCACGGGGGTGTGCGGCGGCGGCCGATGTGGCGACGTCTGTGAAGGCGACGCCGACTGCCATGGCGCACGCTGCGTCGCCTTCGCCAATGGGCGCTTCTGCTTCCCCGCGTGCTCGCGTTCGGAGGACTGCGAGATGGTGGCCTACTGCGACGCGGGCTTTGGTGAGGGGCGCATCTGCTTCTGGCGCGGTGCTCGGGAGGACAACGCGCCCTGCGCGCGCGACCACGACTGCCGATCCGGGCGCTGCTCCGGAGGGCGGTGCCTGATCGAGTGCGTCGACGGACGCTGCCCGGCGGGCCGACGATGCGTGGACCTGGTGACGGGCGATTGGTGCGTCGAGACCCCGCTGCCGTTCCTGGCCGCCTGCGACGCCGACGAGTGCGCGCCGGGGCTGAGTTGCACGGCGGGCCGCTGCACGCCGAGCTGTGCCGACGGCTGCCCCCGGGGCACGGTATGCGTCGAGGAGCGCTGCCAACCGGTCTGCGACGTTGACGCAGACTGCCGCCCCGGTCGCCGCTGCAATCGACTCGATCTCGCCCGTGGCTACTGCGACGCCCCTGGCCGGCTCGACGTCGCCGCGGCATGCAGCCACTCCGGCGCGTGCGCCTCGGGGCTGTGCTTCGGTGGTCGCTGCCGACCGCCGTGCGAACCCGGCTGCGCCGACGGCGACGCCTGCCTCCGGCTGCGTACGGGCGCCTGGTGCGTCCCCGCGGATGACACCCCCGCCGGCGCGCGATGCGCGACCGATCCCGAGTGCGCCTCGGGCCTGTGCATCGGCCGCCGCTGCGCGACCCCCTGCGACGACGGCTGCCCGCCGGGCCTCGCGTGCCGCGCGCTGACCTCCGGTGAGCTCTGCGTCGCCGAGTGCGATCCCCCGGGGGGCTGCGATCCCGACGAGGTCTGCGATCCGACGACCCGCCGCTGCGCCCTCGCCGGCCGGGGCGCCGCCGTCGGCGAGCGCTGCGGAGACCGCGCGGCGTGCGGCCCAGGCGCCGCTGCCTGCCTCGACGCCGGGGACGGCCTGCGCTGCCGCGCGCCCTGCGACCCCGGAGAGGCGTGCCCGGGGCCTGCGGCCTGCCTCCCGCTCAACGACGTGCTCGGCGCCTGCGTCCCGACCGGGGACGGGGGCGACCTCGTCCCCTGCGCCGCCCACGCCGACTGCCAGAGCGGCTACTGCCTGACGGCCTACCTGGGCGGCCGCTGCGCCCGCCACTGCGAGGAGGCCTGCGACAGCGGTCCCTGCGTCGACCTCGCCCGTGATCCCGCGGCTCCCCGTCGCGCCTGCGCCGCCCCCTGCGAGAGGGCGCAGGACTGCGAGGCCCCGCTGCGCTGCCGCCGAGATCTCGAAGGTCGCGGCGCCTGCTACTGAGCCGACGGTGACCTCGCACGGCGCGGGTGAAATCTACGTGCGCGTTGGCTACCATCGGCGGCCTCTCGGTCCACGGAGCGCGTGATGCAGCGTGAAGAGATCGTCGCCAAGGTGAACCTCGTGCTCGTCGACGAGTTCGAGCTCGACGCGGACGCCGTCACGGCGGAGGCGCACCTGTTCAACGACCTCGAGCTCGACAGCCTCGACGCCGTCGACCTGGTCGCGGCGCTGGAGGCGAGCTTCGGCCAACGCGTGGCGGAGGACGACGCCAAGGAGGTCCGCACCGTGAGCGACGTCTACGACCTCGTCGTCAAGACCGCGGAGCGACTGGCCCAGGAGGGCTGATCACCCAGGCTTCGGGCCGACGTAGCCCTTCAACAAGGCCGAGACCGCGCGCTTGCCGGCCACGGTGGCGGTGGCGCGGGCGAAGAAGACCTTCATCATTCGACGCTCGATGCGCACCTCGAAGCGCACCGTCTCGCCGGGGCGCACGGGGCGCCGGATCTTGCAGTCATCGACGCCGGTGAGCAGCACCATCGCGTCGGGGGCGCGGCGCCGCGCGATGTAGGCGAGGGTCTGCGCGAGCGCCTCGATGAGGACGACGCCGGGGACGATGGGCTCATCGGGAAAATGACCGGCGAAGAACGGCTCGTCGCCGAAGGTCCGCTCGGCGACGGCGTGGTCTTCGCCGCACTCGAGGACGCGGTCGAGGAAGAGGAACGGGGCCCGGTGGGGGAGCACCTCGGCGGGCGCGGGCAGAGTCTTCATTGTTGCCGTTCGATCGCCGCTCGGCTCATTGACGTATCCTGTACACCAACCACGCGGCGACGGCGGCGTCCAGCGCAAGCGCGGTCGCGACCTGCCAGCCGTTCGCGACTTGCGCGCCGGTCAGCCAGCTCAGGCCGACGCCGAGCCCGAGGGCGAGGACCGCCGCGAGTTGGAGGGCGACGGCGGGTGGCTCGGGGGCGCCCGTGGGATGGCCGAGCAGGGTCCACAGGGCGGGCAAGACGAGGACTGCGACGGTGAAGGCGGCCCCGACGCCGGTGACCACGGCGAAGCCGAGGCTCCACATCACCGGGCTCTTCGCGGTGAGCAGCGCCGCGAAGCCGAGCAGCGTGGTGCACGCGGCCAAGAACACCGAGGTGCGAGCGGCGGGGGCGGCGCCGCGCATCGCGGCGGTCGTCACGAAGACGCCATAGTCGACGCCCAGCCCGCAGACGAGCCCGAAGGCGCCGATGCTCACGAGGTTGAGGGGGACATCGAAACGCGCCATGGCGCCCCAGGTCCATACGATGGCGAGGCACACCGGGAGCAGCGCCGCGAGCACCGGTGTGAGGCGTCGGTAGAACACCGCGAGGAGGAGCGCGACGAGCCCGAAGGAGATCACCGCGAGGCGCGCCACGGAGGACTTCAAAGCGATCACCGCCGCGCTGGCGACGCCCGCCGCGGAGACGAGCTCCACGCCAGGGATCGCCCCGAGGGCGTCTCGCAACTCTCCGGGCAGCGATGTCGCGGCGGTGCCCGAGAGGTGGGCCACCGTCAGGACACGGGCGCCGGTCTCGTCGGTGACGAGCAGTCGCCCGGCGAGGCGCGCGAGGGGAGTGTCCATGAGGTCGGGGGGGACCAGCGGGGGGATCTCGCCTCGCCGGGCGCGCTGGAGCTCGGCGAAGAACGGGTCGAAGGCTCGCAGCCGCATCCCCGCGGCGCGGGTGGCTCGTTCGAGGGGCGCCCGCTGGGCGCGGGTCCAGCTCCGAAGGTTCGCCTTCTGAGTCCGCTTCGAGGGCACCAACGTGGCGAGGGAGGCGTAGCCCCCCACCTCGCCGCGGGCCTTGGCTCGCTCCAGGATCGCGGCGACCCGCTCCGCGCGCTGGAGCGCCTCCTCCGTGTGCACCCCCGAGGCCACGACCAGCGTCGGGTGGCGGGGGTGGCGGTAGCGATCCGCGAACGCGCGCTCGAGGGTGCGCAGCGCGGGGGGCTGGTAGTCGAGGTTGCGGATATCACCGTCGAAGCGGACGTCCGCGAGGGCGGGCGCGAGCCAGACCGTGAGGAGGGCCGCCGCCCCGAGGACCAGGACCGCTCCGCGGCGTTCGAAGACCAACGCCCAACGGCCGGGGCCCTGCGCGCCCACGCCCGCGCCGAGCCACGGCGGCAAGACGAAGAGCGCCACCACGAAGGCGGCGCCGATGCCGAGGCCTGCGAAGCGGGCGAAGGCGCTGAGGGCCGCGTTCTCCGAGAGGGCCATCGCGCCGACGGCGACCAGGGTCGTGACCGCCGCCATCGCGACGCCCGGCGCCGTCTCCCGATACACCGCGGCCGTCGCGTCGGGGCACGCCTCGCCCGGAATCGCGGCCCGTCGAGCGCGCAGGTGGACCACGAGGTGGGTCCCGTAGTCCACGGCGATGCCCACCATGACCGCCCCGAAGCCGAGGGTGATCCCGTGCACCGGCGACCCGAGCCATCCGGTGACACCGACGGCGAAGAGCCCGCCGGCGCCCACCGGCGCCAGCAGCGGCCAGACCGCACCGACGCGGCGAAAGACGACGGCGAAGAAGAGCAGCACACCGACCAGCGTCAACCCGATCGTGAGCCGCACATCGCGCTTGATCGAGGCCGCGGATGCGGTGGCGAAGACGTGGGCCCCGAGGATCCGCACCTCGAATCCAGCGGGGGCGGCGCGGGAGGCGACGTCGATGGCCGCCTGAGCCGCGTCGATGTCGAGGGCCCGCGCCGCCGGCTCGGCGAGCACCAGCGCGTGCTGACCGTCCTCGCTCAGCAGCGTGCCCGCGGAGGTGTCGGCGGCCATGCCCGGCCCCGCCGCGCGTAGCCGATCCAAGAGGGCGTCGCGGTGCGCCGCGGGGTCGCGGTAGATGAGGGGCTCCATGGCTGCCTGCGCCGGAGACATGAGATCTCGGCGCGCGGCGTCCACCCCGGGACCGTAGTCCTTCGGGGCCGCGAAGAGGTGGAAGCGCCGGGGGAAGACCACCTCGAAGAGCTCGCGACGCTCTGCCGCACCCACCCGGAAGTGAACGCCCACGAAGTGGCCGGACGCTTCGAGGGCTGCGACGAGTTGGTCCGCCCCGCGCTCCAACTCGGCACGGTCGGCGCCGCGCTTCGAGAGCTCGACCATCAGCGTGTCGAGGGTGCCGAAGGCCGCCAGCGTGTCGGCCGCGGCGCGGATGGCGCGATCCGCGCCGGCGTCGCTCTGCGTCACCAGCGACGCCACGTCCTGGCGCACGTCGAGGCGAAAGGCGCCCGCCCCGACGAGCAGCAGCCCAACCCCCGCCGCCGCGAGGATCCGCGCCCGGTGGCGACGCGACGCCTCGTATACGCGCCCGATCACGGCGTCAGCAGCGCCTCGTCGATGGGGACGTCGATCTGGATCTCGCTGAACGCCAGCTCGGTGACGTCGCCGTCGGGCTCCCGCATGAGCAGCCGCGTGAGCACGCCGCGCGTGGGATCGACCCAGACATCGATCTGCGCCAGCAGCTTGCCCGCCGCGCCCTTCGGCGCGAGCACCAGATGCCCGTCGTCAGCGAGTCGGGCGTCGAACCGGGCGGAGACCGCGGCGGGGCTGGTGTCCTGAAAGAAGAGGATGGTGTCGAAGACGGCCTTGGTCTCCGGCTCGCGGTTCAGATCGATCGCCTGCTTCCGCTTCAGGTCCGGGTAGCTCATCGACACCCGGTCGCCGCGCTGCACGAGCACGAAGCGGTACGGCGCCTCGTAGGACCACCGCAGCTTGCCGGGACGCGCCAGGTGCACGGTGCCCCGGGCGGTCTGCGGCTTCGTGAAGGCCGCGAGGGTCTTGGTCTGCTCGAAGCGGGCCACGACGCGGGCGGGCCTCTGGAGCGAAGCGAGGATCGCCGCCATCCGAGCGTCATCACCTTCGGCGGCGAGGGTGGGCAGCGCGACCAGGGCGAGCAGGGCCGAACGAAACATGGCGTGCATCCTCTGCCTTTGATACGTGCGGCGCAAACGAGGATTCAACGGGAGCGGAGGCGCGGATGACGGCAGACGAGGTGGTATCGACGCTGGGGCTCAGCCCGCACCCCGAGGGGGGCGCCTTCCGAGAGACCTGGCGAGACGAGGCGTCGACGGCGATCTACTTCCTGCTCCGCGCCGGCGAACGATCCCATTGGCACCGCGTGCTCGGCGCGGCGGAGACCTGGCACTTCCATGCCGGCGCGCCGCTCACGCTGCGGTTGGCCGACCGGACGCTCCGCCTCGGACCGAACCTGGCGGCCGGTGAGCGCCCGCAGCAGGTGGTGCCCGCTGGGGCGTGGCAGTCAGCGGAGTCGACCGGAGCGTGGACGCTGGTGGGCTGCACCGTCGCGCCGCCCTTCGAATTCGAGCGCTTCGAGTTGGCTCCGAAGGGCTTTGAGCCGCTGTCGAACTAGCGTCTGACCAGCTAGCGTTTGACCAGATCGAAGAAGCCGCCGCTCTTTCGCCGTGGTCGCGGTCCGGCGCGCTCCAGTCGGCGTAGCCCGTTGCGGGCGTCGGCGTTTCTGCGGTTGATGCCCAGGGCCTTGCGGTAGAACCGGATCGCCGCCTCACGCCTCCCGGTCTGTTCGTAGCAGTTCGCGAGCAGGACGAAGCCTTCATCCTGGGTGCCGTCGTCCAGAAGCGCGGCCTTGATCTCGTCGTGACCCGCGATCATCGCGGCCTCGTCCTCACAGGCGAGCCCCGTCTGGAAGCGGGCCCAGCCGCGCCACACGCGGTACTCCGCCGCGTGCTCGTCACGAACGGCGGCGCGCTCGAAATACTCCAAGGCCTTCGCCGGCTGACTCTCTTCGAGCGCCGCGCGCCCGCGGTGGAAGGCGTCTTCTGCGGCGACCACGTCGATGCCGGAGGTCTCGTCCGGGAGCACCTCGAGGTAGACCGCGTCGTAGGCCGCTCGGCGGCCCCGGTCCCGCAGGACCTGGATGGCGGCGAAGAGCCGCTCCGTGACAGCGCGCGACATCTCGACCAGCTCGGGATCGTCCAAGCGCTCCACCGTGTCGCGGCTGAAGAGCTGCACGCGAGCGCGGTACGCCGCCTGGATGTCCTCGCCGAGGGCCTGCGGATCGATCTCCAGGAGCTCGTAGTAGTTCAGCTTCGACAGCCGATGGTGGGTGCGGCGCACGAGGTCGGCGACGTCGATTTGGTCCACCTTGGGCAACGGCGCGCTGGTGCGCCGCCGGCGCGGGCGGGGCGCCGTGCTCGGTGGCCTCGATCCGCTCGGGGGGCGCGACGTCTGGACCAGCCGTCGGGCGATGTTCTCGTCGTCAGCGAGCGGCTCGCTCTCCTCGAGGACGTCGCCGAGGCTCACGCAGTCCAAGTACTCCAGGGCCCTGAGAACACGCAGCGTCTCGACCAGACCGACCGGGCTGTGCGCGAGGATCCGCCCGACTGTCCGCGCGTCTTTGACCTGCTCCAGGACGGGGCCCGCCGTCGGGTAGCCGTCGATGGCCGACTGGTACTTCCGGGCGTTCTCGGTGCGCCGTACGTGCCGGCTTCCCGCCTCGTCGAAGTGGTGGACGAGGGCCGCGGGCGAGGTCAGCGAGACACACGCGAAGACGAGCGCGAAGGGGCTGACCTCGAGGACCGAGCCGCCGCTCGCGGCCTCGGGGTCGAAGACCACACCGTACTCCCCCGGCAAGCGGGCGAACTGCAGCAGCGAGATCTGGACGTCGCGGCGCAGGAACCGCCGCAGCGCCTCGTGGGTCAGGCGCCCCATGCGCACCGCCGCGTCCCCCTGCCCGATCTTCGCCTCCGCCGCGATCTCCAACGCCTCCGCGTACTCCTCATCGGTGACTCGACCGGAGTCGAAGAGCCGGAGTCCGACGTCGGAGTCCGGGCCGTCGACCGAGCAAGGTCGACCCTTGCTAAACGGGATGACCGCCGCGACCCGACCACGGCGGAGGTGCAACCGGCCGGAGAACCCATCGCGGAACAGCGAGTAGAGCAGGCCCGGGAGCTCAATCTCCCCGTAGGGGCCACGCGGCGCATCGATGGACGGCGCCGACATCGGTCGGAGCTGCGGTCGCCGACGCGCGCCGCGCACCTGCGGCGTCATGTCGACGAGGGCAAGCTCGCTCGCACATTTTCGACCAGTCACCGCCAGGCTCATCCCGGACCCCTCGAGACTCCCCGCTGACATCATAGGGCAGGCGGCCTCCACGGGACAGTCGGACACCTCGAACAACGGCGCCGCGCCGCGTGGGCTGGAACATCGCGGGTAGCGATTGACGCCGCCTGCGCCGGAGCGTAGCTACAGAGTGTGGGTGAAGTCATCGATGGGCGCTACGACGTGCTCCGCGAGCTTGGGCGCGGCGCAATGGGCACCGTCTACGAGGTCCGCGACCGGCTGCGCCTCCATCAACGCCTCGCGTTGAAGACCCTCGGCGAGGGGTCCACCGAGGCGGAGATTCGAGACTTCCGCCGTGAGTTCGCCCTGCTCGCGCGTCTGCACCACCCGCATCTGGCGCGGGTCGTCGACTTCCGAGCAGACGTCGCGGGGCGCCCATATCTGACGATGGACACGGTGGACGGTCCCACCCTCGCCGCGGCCGCCCCGCTCCCGGCGACGCGCGCATGGACGGCTGGCCTCGAGCTGGCGCGGGCCCTCGCGTTCCTCGACGCGCGGGGGGTGCGCCACGGTGACGTGAACCCACATAATGTGGTGCTCGGTCCCGAGGGGCTGGTGCTCGTGGACTTTGGGCTGGCGGCCCTTCGCGGAGACCGTCGCTCCGCCGGGACGCCGCGCTACGCCGCCCCCGAGACCCTGCGGGAGGGCGCCGGCGCCCCCGCCGACGTGTACGGGCTGGGGGCCACGCTCTACGAAGCCCTCACGGGCAGAGCCTTCCTCCCCGGCGGCGACGTGGTGGCGACGCTCACCGATCCCGTCAGGTACGAGGCCGCATGGCGAGCGGGCCTCTCCGCGCTCCCCGAGGGCGCCGATCTGCTCGGGCGCCTGCTCGCCTACAGCCCGGCGGGCCGCCCGAGCATCGACCAGGCCCTCGCCGAGCTGGCCGGGGGCGGCCCGCTCGAGTCCGCTCTCACCCGCTCGGCCTACGTCACGGGTGCGGATCTGGTCGGCCGCGAGGGCCCGCTCGCGACCTTGGAGAGCTGGTTGGGCGGTGATCGGCGACCCGCCCTGGTGAGCGGACCCGACGGTATCGGGAAGCGCCGAATCGTCCGTGCGCTTCGCGTGCGCGCACAGCACGCGGGCCTTCGAGTGCTGTCCACCCGGCTGAGCGCCCGTGGGACGCAGGGCCTGGACTCGTTGTTGGCCGACATCCTGCTCTCGGCCCCCGACGCGGCGATCGAAGCCTGCGGCCCTTGGCTCCGGTGGCGCATTGATCACCCTCGCCTGGCCGACGTAGAGCCGGCGCCGCGCCTGGATCCTGTCGCCGACGGTGCGGCCTGGGCCCGCGCCGCCGCGCGGTGTCTCACAGACGAGGTCACCGCGCGTGGCCGCCCCACCGTGGTCATCCTCGAGGGGCTGCACACAGCCGGCGCCGACACCCACGCCGTGCTGGAGGCGATGCTCCCGAGCGAGCCGCCGCTCCAACTGCTCCTGACGAGCCGCACGACCGAGGGGCCCACAGGCGCCTTGCACGTGCCCCTCGGACCCCTGGGGCGCGCGACGGTCCCGGCGATCTGCCGCGCCGTCTTCGGGACGACGAGCGAGGCGCTCGAGGCAGCCGTCGAGGGGCTGCGCGGGGCGGTCGACGGAGTGCCGTTCTCGCTGTTCGGGGCCCTCCGGCGGCTGGTCGAGCGGGGCCGCATCGACCGTCGCGCGGAGGGATGGGTCCTCGACGGCCCGCTCCGCGACGAGGACCTGCCGGCAGACGCCGTCGCCGCCGCCCGGGCGGCCGTCGCGGCCTTGTCGGCGGGGGAAGCCGAGGGGCGACTCCTGGTCGCGATGGCGGCCCTGGGTCGGCCCGCGGAGCTGGGGCTGCTCCGCCGCGTCGCCGACGTGTCGGCGCTCCCGCGCTTCGAGGGGCAGGGCGTGGTCGAGGCGGTGGGCTCGCGCTTCCGAATCGCCGACCCGCTGGTGGAGACCGCGCTCGCGAAGGCGTCCGACGCGGCGCTGCACCTGGACCTGGCCGAGGCCACACAGGACGCTGACGAGCGCGCCCACCATGGGGATCTGGGCGACCACCCACAGGCCGCGGCCTGGCTCGAGGCCGCCGCGCGGGCGGCCACCTCGGCCTTCGACGATGCGCGGGCCCTGGGTCACTGCGAGCGCTGGGCGGCGCGGGCGGACTGCGCTTCGGCGCGGCGGCTGGAAGGCGACGCCCTCGCCCGCCTCGGGCGCCCCGACGACGCGCTGGCGGCGTACGCGCGCGGCCTCGAGCTGGCGGCGCCAGACGAGCGCCCCCCGATCCAAGCGCGGATCGGGCGGGTGCATCGCCAACGGGGGCGCTTCGAGGAGGCGCTGACGGCCCTCGACGCCGCCCTGGGTGGCGACGGACGAACCCGCCTGGAGGCCCACGGAGAGATGGGCACGGTGCGCTGGATGCAGACCCGCTACGACGACGCCGCCGGCGCCTATCGGGCGCAGCTCGCGGCGGCCGAGGCGCTTGGTGACGTCGCGGCCCAAGGGCGCGCCTCGGGGAACATCGGGCGGGTGCATCTCTATCAGCGCCGCTACGGCGAAGCGCTCGAATGCTTCGAGCGTCAGCGCGAGGTCGCCGAGCAGGTGGGGGATCTGCCCCAGCTCAGCCTGGCGCTGGGCAACGTCGGGATCGTGCACCGTCGCTGCGGTCGCTACGGCGAGGCCCTGCGCTGCTACGAACGTAAGCGCTCGGTCTGCGAGCGCACTGGGGATCGTCGCGACATGGGGCTGTGCTGGGGGAACCTCGCGGTGGTCCATTGGTACAGCGGCGAGGTCGACGCCGCGATCCGCTGCTGCGAGAAGCAGCTTGAGGTGGCCTCCGCGGTCGGGGATCGGCAGAGCGAGTGCTCGGTCCATGGGAATATGGGCCAGTTCCTGGTGAAGCGCGGCGACTACGCGCGGGCCGAGGCCGAGTTCACCGAGGCGCTCCGGATCGCCGACGAGCTGGGCCTGCCATTCTACGGGGCCCACTACCGGCTCGGCCGGGCGGGGCTCCTCGGGCGGCTGCGGCGATGGCGCGACGCCGCCTCCGACGCCGCCGATGCCCAGCGCATGGCCGATGAGATCGACGACGACGGCCTTCGCTTCTCGGCGCGCCTCGCGTGCGCTCGGATCGACGCCCGGGGCGCGCGCGACCGGGCGACGGAGGAGATGGAGGCGTTGCTGGTCTGCGCGCAGGACGACGAACAGCGCGCGGACGTGCACTACGAGCTGGCCGAGCTCGGCGCCGAGGGCGCGCACGCACAGACCGCACGTCACCTCTACGAGCGGCTGTACGCGGACGCGCCCACCGCGTCCTTTCGGGAGCGGGCCGCGGAGCTGATGGAGATGCCCGGGCACGCGACCCCGCCTCCGCACGGACGGGACGCGGAGTTCGACGAGCTGCTCGCGTTGGTGCACTGCATCAGTCGCCAGACCGGCACCGAGCAGGTCATCGAGCAGCTCGTGGGGCTCACGCAGAGCTTCCTCGGGGCGGAGCGCGGGATGCTCCTGCGACCTGGGCCCGATGGGGAGCTGGAGGTGGCGAGCGCCCGCGACGCGATGGGCGTGCGGCTCGACGGCCCGGACTACTCGCACACCGTCGTGGATCGCGTCGTGCGCACCCGAGCGCCGCTCTTCGCCCCCGACATCCTCGCGGCGGGGGCCCTCGCCGACGCGGGGAGCGTGCGCTCGATGTCCCTGCGTGCGGCGATGTGCTTGCCGCTGCTCGACGGCGCTCGGCTGCTCGGCGTGATGTACTTCGATGGTCGCACCCGCGCCGACGCCGGGCGCTTCGAGGGCAAGAACCTCGGCTATGTCCAGGCGCTGGCCGACCAGGCGGTGGTGGCGCTGGGGCACGCCGAGCAGCTCGAGCTGCTCCAGCGCGCCGTCACGGACAAGACCCGTGAGGTGGCACGCCACCTCGAGGCCCTCGAGCGGAGCAACTCCGAGTTGCTCCAGTTCGCGTCGGTGGCGTCCCACGACCTGCGCGAGCCGCTGCGCACGATCGGCGGCTTCGTCGAGCTGCTGCGCGACCGGCAGGGCGGGCAGCTCGACGACGAGAGCCGGGAGTTCCTCACCTACATCGAGGACGGCGCCTCGCGGATGCGCGCGATGGTCAACGACCTGCTCGACTACGCGCGCCTCGGGTCAGACACGTCCCTGGGGACCGTCGAGCTGGACATCGAGATGCGCCGCGTCGCCCACGCCCTCAGCCACGCCGTCGAGACCTCCGGCGCGCGGCTGACCTACGACCCGTTGCCCGCCGTCATCGGTGACGCTTCGCAGCTCGAGCGCTTGCTGCAAAACCTCGTCGCCAACGCCATCAAGTTCCGCGCCGAGGGTCGGATCCCGGAGATCCACGTCGGCGTGGAGAGCCTCGGGGAGCTGGTCACGATCAGCGTGCGCGACAACGGCATCGGGATCGCGCCGGCCCAGCGAGGGCGCGTCTTCGACACCTTCACCCGACTCCACCCGCGGTCGCGCTACGAGGGCACCGGGCTGGGCCTCGCCATGTGCCGCCGGATCGTAGATCGGCATGGGGGGACGATCCGCGTCGAGCCCAGCCCCGGCGAGGGCAGCACCTTCATCTTCACCCTGATGGCGGCGGTTTGAGCACGGTGTTGTCGATCAGCCGAGTCGAGCCAAAGCGCACCGCGAGGGCCACCACCACCGAGCCCGTGGCCGCACCAGCGACAGCCGAGAGGTCATCGGCGTCACGGATCTCCACGTAGTCCACGCGCCCGGAACGGTCGAGGCGCGCGCGCACCTTCGACTCGAGGACCGCGGCGTCGCGCACCCCCGCATCCCAGGCGAGGTTCGCCTCGCGTAGGGCCGCGGAGAGGCTGCGCGCGGCGATCCGCTGGTCCTCCGTGAGGTAGACGTTCCGGCTGCTCATCGCCAGGCCGTCGGGCTCGCGAACGATCCTCGCGCCGAGGACCCGCACCGGGAGGTCGAGGTCCCGCGTGAAGCGCCGGATGACGGCGAGCTGCTGATAGTCCTTCTCGCCGAAGACGGCCACGTCGCAGCCCGTGATGAGGAACAGCTTCGAGACGACCGTGCAGACGCCGTCGAAGTGGGTCGGGCGCGCGGCGCCGCAGAGCCCCTCCGTCAGGCGGTCGACGTGGACCGTCGTCGTCGCGTCCGGCCGGTACATCGTCTCGACGTCGGGGATGAAGACCGCGGCGCAGCCCGCGGCCTCGCACTTCTCGAGATCGCCGGCAACGTCGCGCGGGTAGGTGTCGAGGTCCTCCCCTGGGCCGAACTGCGTGGGGTTGACGAAGATGCTCGCGCAGACCACGTCCGCGGCGTCCGCGGCCACGCGCATCAACGACAGGTGGCCCGCGTGCAGGTAGCCCATCGTCGGCACCAGACCGAGGGTGCGCGCGGCGTGCGCGCGGCGGAAGGCCCGGCACGCCTCCACGGTGCGTAGGACGCGCATCGTCCTAGGACGGTGTAGCGCATGCCGGCTGCCGCGCCGGGGCCTCGTCGTGGCTGTGCTCGAGGGTGGGGAACTCCGCGGCGCGCACCTCGGCGGCGTAGTTGGACACGGCGCCGACCACCCGGTCGTGGAGGTTCTCGTACTTCTTGAGGAACTTCGGGTTGAAGCGATCGTCCAACCCCAACAGGTCGTAGAGCACCAGCACCTGGCCGTCGCACTCGGGGCCGGCGCCGATCCCGATCGTCGGGATGTACAGGGCGTCGGTGACGACCTTGGCCAGGGGCGCGGGGATGCCTTCGAGGACGAGGGCGTAGCAGCCCGCGTCTTGCAGCGCGCGGGCGTCCGAGAGCAGCTTCTCGGCCGCCGTCGCCGAGCGCCCCTGGATACGGTAGCCACCGAACTTGTGGACCGACTGCGGCGTCAAGCCGAGGTGTCCCATCACCGGGATGCCCGCCTCCGTCATGCGGTAGACCGCCTCGGCGCAGTGCTCGCCCCCCTCGAGCTTCACCGCCTGAACGCCCCCGTCCTTCATCAACCGGGCGGCGCTGCGCAGCGCGCCGTCCGTCGAGACCTGGTAGCTACCGAAGGGGAGATCTCCGACCAGGTGCGGGCGGGCGCAGCCGCGGGCGACGGCGCGACAATGGTAGACGATGTCGTCGAGGGTGACGGGGATGGTGTGCTCGTGCCCCTGCACCACCATGCCCAGCGAGTCGCCGACCAGGATGGCGTCGACCCCCGCCGCCTCGACCAGGCGGGCGAAGGTCGCGTCGTAGCACGTGACCATCACGATGCGCTCGCCGTCGCGAGCCTTCTTGCGGATTCGATGCGTAGAGATGCGCTTCATTGAGCGACCCTTTCGTCCCGGGCGACGCCGCGCTCCAGGCAGTTCGGGTGAGTATGTGCGGCCTCGCGCGCGCCTTGGATGGCACCCCCGTCTCTTCACGGGTGGCGCCTCCGCGCGGCTCGACCTGAACCCACGGTAGCACACCCGGGTCGCGGCGCTACCAAGGTGCGTGTCACACTCGCGCTCGTGCGGCGACTCCTTCCGATCTCGGTGCTGGTCCTCACGGGCTGTGGAGGGTCGACGCCCGGCGTCGTAGCCCCGCCGGAGCTGGTGGAGGGTCGAGGGCTCTACACGTTGCGCTACAACCCTGCGCCGTGCCTCGGCGCGGAGACGAATCTCGCCGCGGAGGTGGAGACCGAGCTCGGCTGGGAGCGGGTGGCGCTGGAGGACGACAACCCCGAGACGCCCGTGCGGGGACGACTGCACGCCCGCTTCGCCGCCGAGCCCACGGGGACCGCCCGCGTCCGGGCCCAGATCACCGACGCGCTCCGGCCATACGGGGATGGACACGTCTCCCGGGTGATGCGGTTGTACGCCCTCGAGGCGCCGCAGACTACTCGCCTGGACGCCCGTCCCGCCCCCGCAACGCTTGGACGCACTCGCGAGTGTGCTCGTCGGGGCGCCACTGGCACACACCCTCGACGCAACCACACGCGCCCTCGGTGAAGCAGGCAGCCGTCGGCGAGTAGTCGGGGCACGCGCGGGTCGGCTCCGCCGCGCACACAGACTCATGACAGCCCGTGCGCAAGCAGTCCTCCTCGTTGCGACAGCGGGTGGCGACGTCGGGCATGCACTCGCCGGGGAGCCGCGCCGGCTCGGCGCCAGCGCAACGGGCCTCGCAAACCGAGGCGTAGACCGTGCGGTCGCCGCACAACAACAACAGCATCTCGTCGGCGCATCGGTCGAGACACTCGTCTCCCCCGCAGGCGCCCATCGTGAAGCGTCGGTGCCCTTCGCAGCGCGCGACGCAAGGGTTCCGAAGCGTGTGACCGCGGGCGCAGACCGGCATGTCCGGCGACTCGGCGCAGAGCTCGGCGCAGTCGACGTCTCCCGGCTGGCAGACATGCGTCCCGCGGGCGTCTTCGAGGCACGCGAGGGGGGGCTCGCACATATGGCGCCGCCCGGGGTCGCAGCCGCGCAGACATACGCCCCCGCGATCCGGGCCGCCGGGGAGAACCGCGCAGACGCCCATCGGCGGACAGCGCGGGTGCTCGGGATCGCAGCGGAAGACGCAGCCCCCGGCGCGGCCCCCCTCGGGGATGTAGCAGAAGGTGCGCGCGTCGTCGCATTCCCGGTCCTCGCGGCTACACCGCTGGATGCGCGGAGGAGGCAGGCACACGCGGACGCAGGCCTCGTTCTCCGGGTCGCGACACGCCTCCTCGTTGCCGGGGAAGCCCGCGGGGCGGCACTCGAAGCCGCGTCGGCACTCGTCGCTGTTCTCGCAGGGCTGGTCCGAGAGGCAGCGACCCTCGTGGCGCGGGTCGACCCCCGCGCACTCCATCACACAGGCGTTGATGTAGGTCTCGCCGTCGGCGCCGCACATCGGCTCCTGGCGCTCGGGGCAGTCGCAGCAGCGCCCCCCTACACAGAGCTGGCGGTCGGGGCAGTGGCGTTCGGGCCCACACTCGGAGGGGTCGATGGGGCACGCCCCCCCGCTGAACCCGACGTCGGCACACTGTGCCCGGCACGCGTTCGGGTAGGTCACCCCGTCGTCACCGCAGACCTCGCGGACCTCGTTGGGACACCGCTCGTTGCAGGGGGCCTCGCGGTCGACGCAGACCCCCGCCTCACAGCGCTGGTCGTCGTCACAGGCCACGTCCTCGCAAGATGGCGGCTGGATGCAGGCGCACGCGCGGCAGTCGAACTCGTCGCGCTCGAGATCCTCGACGCAGAACAAGTCGCAGGGGGCGACCTGCTCGCAAGCCGAAGGCTCGGCGCAGTCCGCGCATTCGAGGGCCACCTCGTACCCGACGCCCTCGCCCTCGAAGCAGCGCAGCAGGATGAAGTACATGCCGCCCGCGTCGATCTCGTGGTCCAGGGCGAGGTCGCCATCGCCGGTCTGGTGAACGAGGGCCTGGCCCCACAACCCGGTCGCTGCCTGGGGCCCGTAGAGCGCGAGGAGCCCCACGGCGCACCCCTCGAGCCGCGCCGAGACCGACGCCGTCACCCCCGCCTGACCGTGGAACTCATAGCCGGAGAAGACCTCTTGGCCGGGGAGCGCTCCGGCCCGCTCTTCGCCGAAGGTCATCACGCCGAGGGAGCTGAGGCTGGTGTGCATCACGCCCTCGGGGTCTTCCCACGTCTCACGACCGTCCGGCGGCTCCGGCGCCGGGGGCGGCGCCTCGGGCCTCGTGCGGCATCCGGCACAAGCGAGCAGCGCGAGCAGGCAGGCGTGTCTCATCGAGATCCAGCTCTTGCAATCCGCGAGCCGTCGTCGGAGGCCCACAGCTTCGTTCCAACTGTCCACCGAGCTTGACAGGCCGGCGGTCACGGTTCCACCTCCAGGCGAAGGTTCGTCGTGCGGCCGTCCGGTCCACGCACCGCGAGTCGCCGCTGGCCGGCGCGCAGGGGGACGGTGGCCACGGGGGTCGTGCCCAGGTCGCGGCCATCGAGGAAGACCTGCCCCCACGGGCGCGCGTCGAGGGCCGCTTCGAGGTGGGTCGGCCGAGCCCGGACGCGCATGCTCACGGGGGGCCCGTCGCCGCCGGTGATCCGCAGCAACAACCCAGTGGGCGGGACCCCGCGCCAGCCGTCCCGGGGCCGGCCGCCCTGGACTCGAGCCCCCGCGGCGCGGAGCTTCAGGCGTGGGCCGGGGCTCGGCGCGGGCGCAGACGCAGCGACCGGGGCGACGCTGGGCACGGGCGCCGGCGTCGCGACCCGCGGGCTCGGCGGCGCCGCCGCGTCGGGGACCGGGCGCGCGGCGACGAGCCGGGGTCTGCTCTTGCGAGGGGGTGGCGTCGGGCGGCGCACGACGACCGGCGCCGCGTCGGGGCTCATGTCGGTGGCCGCGGCGTCCGGCTCCGGTGACGCATCGACGGCGGCGTCCGGCGCGAGCGCGACGTCCCCGAGGCCCTGGTCGACGACGTTCGGCGCAGACGCGGTCGGCGTGACCGCCGGCGGCGGAGCCACCTCGTCGCTAGCGAGCTGCCGCAGGGCGGCCCATCCGCCGACGACGAAGAGGAGCAGCAGCGCGGCGACGAGGGCTCGGCGGTCGGGGCGTGGGTCCGCGACGACGGCGGAGATCGGCGCCTCGGCGGTCTCCGTGACCTCCGGCGCGGCCGGGGGCGGGCGCGTCGTGATCGGGACGTCGGCGGCGGCGGTCGTCTCCAGCGGCGTCAGCAGCGCGGCGGCGCCGAGATCGCCCTGCGCCCGGTCGGGGAAGCGCGCCGAGAGCCACTCGCCGAGCGTCTCCGTAGCCGGAACCAGCGCAGACCGCCGGGCAGCCTCGCGAAGCGCGTCGGCGAAGGCCCCGACGTCTGGATAGCGATCGGCGCCCTCGCGGGCCATCGCGCGTCGCATCACGGCTTGGAGCGGCTCCGGGAGGTTCAGCTCGTGGAAGGGCGTCAGCGGCGCGGCGGCGCGGACCCGCTGGAGGATCGCCTCGGTGCCGTCGTCGGCGAAGAAGGCGCGGGTACCGCAGAGCGCTTCGTAGAGCACGACGCCCAGCGAGAACTGGTCGCTGGCGGCCCCCACCCCGTCACCGCGGGCCTGCTCCGGGCTCATGTAGGCGTACTTGCCGCGGAGACCGCCGTCGCCGCCGGACTCGCGGGCGGCGGCGTGGGCCAACCCGAAGTCCGCGAGCTTCACGTCGCCTTGGAACGACAGCAGCACGTTCTGCGGCGAGACGTCGCGGTGCACGACGTGGAGCGCTCGCCCCCGCGCGTCGGTCGCCCGATGTGCGTACTCGAGGCCCCGCGCGCAGCCACAGACGATCTCGACGGCGAGGGTGGGCGGAAGCGTGGTCTCCTGGTCGAGCACGGCCTTCAGATCGACGCCGTGCACATACTCCATCGCGATCCAGGCGCCCGCCTCGTGCCGGCCGAAGTCGAAGACCTGCACGATGTTGCGGTGGTCCAGGGCCGCCGCCAGGCGAGCCTCGCGCTCGAAGAGCTCGACGAAGGAGGGGTCGTTCATCAGCTCCGGCAGCGCGCGCTTGAGCGCCACCCGCTTTTCGAACCCGCCCTCGCGCTGTAGGGCCGCTAGAAAGACCTCGCCCATGCCGCCGAGGGCGATCGTGCCGAGGATCCGGTAGGGCCCGATGCGGGTCACCGAGCCATGGTCTCAAAAAGGTGCGTTTTCTCCGACACGTTTTGCCGGGATGACGGCTCTACCAGTCGAGACGCCTGGGACGGCGCCAAGAACGGTGAGACGAAAGGAGCCGTCATGAATCCCAACGAGATGCTCGACCTCATCAAGGGTCGGCGCGTCGTTCGCCGGTTCGAGAAGAGCCGGCCGGTGGACCCGGAGGCCCTCGACCGAATCCTCACGGCCGGCCTGTGGAGCCCACTGAGCGTCTACGGCCTCGATGGCCGCCGTTTCATCGCGCTGAAGGGTGAGGTCCGCGACCAGGCGGCCAAGACCATCCTGCGCGACCACACGGTGCTCCGTTATCTGCGCTACCGCTACGAGCACGCGCCGATGACCAACGACGAGGTCTGGAAGACGGCGGCCTCTGAGTTCGACGAGGATCTCGGCGGGGCCCCGGTGATCATCATGTGCCTGGTGGCCGCCGACGAGCACAAGTATGGGCGGCGACACAACGCCGGCGCAGCCTGGACGGCGGTGCAGAACATGATGCTCCAGGCGGAGGCGGAGCGGCTGCACACGGGGATCATCTCCCTCGGCTCGCGCAAGACGGCCGTGGCGCTCCTCCACCAGCTCGACCTCGATCCCGACGCCTGGACCTTCATCGCGGCCCTGAACCTCGGTCACTCCGACGACGTGCCCACGGCGATGGAGCGCGATCGCGAGCACATCCTCCAGGTCCGGGGCTGACACGGAGCGGCGTTTCCGCTACAAACTGGCGGGCTGAACGACGCGGAGCTCGCCACTTGACACGACACTCGGTCCGGTTCCTCAAGGACGGATCCGAGTGGCGTGTCGAAGTCGACGCCGGGCGCTCCCTCCTCGAAGCCGCACACCTCTGCGACGCCCCGGTGCATACGCTGTGCAACGGGATCGCCGCGTGCATCCAATGCCTGGTCCGCATCGTCGAGGGCGGGGAGCACCTCTCCCCCCCCGAGGCCATCGAGAAGGACCGCATCGGCAACATCTTCCACATCACCGGCGAGCGGCTCGCGTGCCAGGCTTGCGTCCGCGGCCCCGTGGTCGTCGAGGCGCTGCCTGTTCGGCTACCGAAGCGCAGCCGCCGCTCGCGCAGCCGGAAATGAGACGCAAAGGAGCCGACCACCGATGAGCGCCAACCTGCCGATGACCCTGACCGAGAAGATCATCTACGCCCACGCGATCCGTCCACCCGGCGAGGGTGTGCGCGCGGGCGACGTGGTGCGAATCAAGGTCGACTGGACCATCGCCAGCGAGCTGGCCTGGAACGGGATGAACCAGACCTACGACAAGCTCGGGCGACCCCCCATCCACGACCGTGACCGCTTCTACCTGGCGATCGACCACACCGTCGACCCGGTCACGCTGATCGATGATCCGCGGGCGCAGAAGCTCACGGAGCTCTCCCGCGCCTTCGCCCGCGAGTCGCAGATTCGGCACTTCTACGACGCCAACGAGACCATCTTGCACACCCGCTTCTACCGGGATCTGGTGCAGCCGGGGGAGCTGGTGCTGGGCGCCGACTCACACACCTCGAGCCACGGCGGCATGGGCGCCTTCGCCATCGGCCTGGGGGGCGCCGACATCGCCGTGGCGATGGTGCTCGGCGAGTCCTGGATCGAGGTCCCCGAAGCGATCGCGGTGGAGTATCGCGGCGCCCTCCCGTTCGGTATCTCGGGCAAGGACGTCATCCTGCGCACGCTCGGCGAGCTCGGCCGCAACACGGTCGCCATGGAGCGGTCCGTCGAGTACGTCGGCGAAGCGACGCGCGCCTTCACGACGGATATGCGGTTCACGATCGCGAACATGACGGCGGAGTTCGGTGGCCTCAACGGCATCTTCGCCCCCGATCCCGTGGTCGCCTCCTGGCTCGCCGGCCGGCGCGACCACAATGACACCGCCCGCTTCTTCCGCGCCGACGACGACGCCGCCTACGTGGCGCGCCACGTCATCGATCTGGACGCCCTCGAGCCCCAGATCGCCAAGCCCTTCTCCCCCGACAACGTGCACTCCGTCGGCGGGGTCATCGGCACTCCGCTCGACGGCTGCTTCATCGGCGCGTGCACCACGACGGAGGAGGAGCTGGTCCTCGCCGGCATGGTGCTCGAGGCGATGCTCGCGGCGGGGGCGACCCCCAAAGAGACCCGCAACCGCCTGGTGGTCCCGGGAGATCTGGACATCCAGCGCCGACTCGCTGACTCGGGGCTCGCGGGCGCCTACGAGCGGGCGGGCTTCCGCGTCGGCCCGCCGGGCTGCTCGATGTGCCTGGGCGTGGCCAGCGAGAAGGCGCGCGAAGGCGAGGTCTGGTTGACCAGCCAGAACCGCAACTACCAGAACCGAATGGGCGCCGGCTCCCTCGCGTGGCTCGCGAGCGCCGCGACCGTCGCCGCCTCGTCGCTGGACATGAAGCTGGCCGATCCACGCCGCTGGACAGAGGGCACCGACCAGGACCGCTACAACCGTATCCTGGGCCGTAAAGGCGCCTCGACCCCGTCCATCTCGACGGTCGAGCCGCTCCCCGTGAGCGCCCCGGTCGAGGTCGGCGCCGCGCAAAAGCAGGCGGGCACCGGAGGGGTGATCTCCTCGCGCGTTCACCGCTTCGGGGACCACATCGACACCGATGCGATGATCCCCGGCGAGTTCTGCCACCTCGTCGACCTCGAGACCCTCGGCGAGCGCTGCTTCCACTACGTCGCGCCGGGCTTCGCCGACCGGGTGGCCGCTGGCCAAGCGATCGTCGTCGCTGGCGAGGCCTGGGGCAGCGGCTCCAGTCGCGAGCAGGCCGTCTGGGCGCTGAAGGGCGCCGGCGTCCAGGTCGTGGTGGCCAAGAGCTTCGCCTTCATCCACAAGCGCAACCTGGTCAACGAGGCCGTGCCGCATCTGGTGCTGCGCGATGGCGACTTCTACTCGCTGGCGAGTGACGGGGCGCCGATCGAGATCGATCTCGCCGGCGGCCGCGTCACCGTCGCCGGCCGAGACTTCCATGCCGAGTCGCCCAGCAAGATGGTCCAGGCCCTGGCCGCCTCGGGGGGGATCGTGCCGGCGATCCGCGCACACGGCGACGAGGTCTTCGAGCGCTTGACCACGTAGGGGTATAGTCGCCCACGATGGAGGCTCCCGAGTTCACGACCCGTATCTGCCGCATCTGCGGCTACTCGGTGGACGAGGCCTCTCCGGGTACGACCTGCCCGGAGCACGGCGGCGTCCTGCTCGACGAGCAGGTCGCCGCGCGCTTCCCCTCCGACGAGCTGCTCGGGCGCACGTTGTCGGGGAAGTACGCCATCCTCGACGTCGTCGGACGCGGTGGGATGGGCTTCGTCTACTCCGCGGTGCAGCTCCCCGTGGGGCGCCGCGTGGCCGTGAAGGTCATCCGCTTCAAGGCTGGCCAGGACAACCACGAGGAGCTCCGCGGTCGCTTCTTCCGTGAGGCCCGCGTAATGGCGCAGCTCGGCGGGCCGTCCACCGCGCGGCTCTACGACTACGGAGAGGAGGGCGAGCTCCTCTTCATGGTGCTCGAGCTGGTCCCGGGGCCCTCGCTGCGACAGGTCCTCCGCAAGGAGGGTCGACTCGATCCGGTGCGGGCCGTGAACATCGCGATCCAGGTCGCCGACGCCCTCGAGGAGGCCCACGAGATCGGCCTCGTTCACCGCGACATCAAGCCCCCCAACATCCTGTTGGCCCCGAAACCCGGTGGCGGCGAGCTGGCGAAGGTCCTCGACTTCGGGGTCGCGAAGGTCCTCGACGCGACGGAGGAGGAGGAGGAGCTCACGCGGACGGGGATCGCCGTGGGGACCCCCAAGTACATGGCCCCCGAGCAGGTGCGACGGCAGTCCGTCGGGCCCCCCGCCGACCTCTACGCCCTGGGCCTGGTGCTCTACGAGATGTTGGCGGGTCACACGCCCTTCCAGGGACGCCGCGGCTACGACCTGATGACCGCCCACGTCAACGAGGCGCCGCCGCCGCTCGAACCCACGCTGGGCGTCCCCCCGCTGCTCCGCGAGGCGGTGATGCGGGCCCTCGAGAAGGACCTCTCTCGCCGTTACGCGACCGCCGCCGAGATGCGTGAGGCGCTGCGCGACGCGGCCGACGCCACGGGGACGGATCTGCCCGCCGTCCCGCCCCCGCCGAGGCCAGCGCCGCCGCCGCCCGCCGTGACAGCCCCCGAGGTGGGCCCCGAGACGCCGATCAGCGGGACCAGCCCCGCCCTCGGCGAGCTGACGAACCCGCCCGTCGAGCTCGAACAGCCCCGCCGCGGGATCCTCGGCTGGCTGCTCGCCGCCGGCGTGATCGCCATCGCCTCCGCGCTGGGCTGGATGGCCCGCGAGGACCCGACGCCGCCGGTGGCCGCTCGCATCGCCGACGTCACGCCGGCCGCGTCCTCCGCCCGAGACGCCGCGAAGATCGTGGCCCCCGCGCCTTCGGTCGACGCCACGGTCCCCGACGCCGCTGTCCCCGACGCCACGATCGTGGACGCGGCCGTGGCGGTGGTCGATGCTGCCCCGAAGCCCAAGAAGAAGCCGAGACGCCGGTGGCGCCCGGCAAAGAGGCGCCCCAAGCCGGCGGTGGCGAAGCCCGTCCCGGCGAAGCCGGCGGAGAAGAAGGGGCTGCTATTGGAGGCGCTCGATTGATCCGGGTCGCGACGCTCTGCTTGCTCATCGCCCTACCCGCCGGGGCCGCCGATCCCGAAGCGGAGGCGCAGGTCCAGACCCTCGGGAAGCGAGCCGTCGAGCGGTTCGCGGCGGGGGATCACGTGGCGGCCCTGCAGGCATTCCGCGACGCCGAGTCATGGCTCGCGAAGCTCCCGGAGCGCCGGCCCGAGTTGGCGATCGTCCGTTTCAATATCGGGCGCTGCCTCCAGAAGCTCGATCGTCCCGAGGAGGCGCTCGAGGCCTATCGGTCGGTCTCGAAGGCGGACTTCAAGGGGAAGATCGAGGTCCTCGAGGCGCGGATCGCCACGCTGAAGGCGACCATCTTCGGATCCATCGAGGTGGCGTGCGCCGACGCTTCGGTCCAGATCCGGGGCGTCGACGGGACGCAGCCGTGCGGCGGGCGTTGGCCGGAGATCAAGCCGGGCCGCTACCAGCTCGTCGCCAGCTTCGAGGGCGGCGACACGGCCACGGTCTGGAGCGATGTGGTGGCGGGAGAGGTCGCGCGCGTCGAGCTCGAGCGTCCGGTGCCTGCGCCCGCCCCCGTAGTCGTGGTCGAGGAACCCCCACCGCCACCGCCCCCTCCCTCCCGCGTCCTCGAGTGGACGCTGACGGCGGGGGCCGGGGGGCTCCTCGTAGGGGGCGCCGTCACGCACCTGCTCGCGCTCCGCGCGCTGGAGGACGAGCAGACGCTGTACGACGAATGGAGCGAAGGGCACGACCCCTTCGTGGCCAACGAGGCACAGACCGCGGCCAACGAAGCACGGGTCCTCGCGATCTCGACCTACGTGCTCTACGGGTTGGGGGCCGCCGCGGCGGTTGGCGCCGCGGTGACCTGGAGCGCCGACGACTCGGGGCCGTCGGTCGCCGTCAGCCCGGGCGGCCTTCAGCTTCGCGCGCGCTGGTAGCGCTCAGCTCCCGCAGCACTCGCGCAGCGGTGGTCCGCACGATCTCCGAGGTGTCCTCCGTCAGATCGCGAAGCACCCGCCGCGCGACCTCCCCCGGGGTCTTGCGCAGCGAGACGGCCGCGGCGGCGCGGACCGCCACCCGAGGATCCTCCGCGAAGGGCGCGAGGGCCTCGACATTCTCCCCCCGCCCGGCGTTGCCGAGGGCGTAGAGCAGCGCCGCCGTCTCGTGGGCGCCGGAGGCCGCCTCGAGGGCCACCACCAGCGACGCGTTAGCGGTAGCCGCCCGCGGATCGTCGGGGCGCTTGTCGATCACCGCACCGGTGGCCATCGCCGCCGCGAGCCCGTCCTCGTTGGCGACGAAGGCCAAGGTCTCGGCGTCCGGCTCTTCCAAGACACCGACCCGCTGGATGAGCTGGTCATAGGCCTCGTCCGACCGGACCCGCTCGTCTTCGAGGGCCACCCGCATCGCCTCTTGCGCCGCGGGTGTGCCGGCGCTGGCCAACAGATCCAGGCCCAAGGCGCGCGTCTGGCTGTCGCTCGCCCGGTGTACCGCCGCGGCCACCTCCGCCGAAGCGGACGGGTCGAGGAGCAGCAGCCCCACCGCCCGCCACAGCCATCGATTGTGGTCGGGGAGCGTCCCGCCGGGGCCGAACTTGCGGAGATCGGCGACCAGATCAGCCGTTGTCAGCCCGTCGACCCGATCTCGCAACGCGCGTCGGTGGGCGGCGGCGCTCAGGTGGGGCCGGCCCGGCTCGCGGATCTCGACGAAGCGGGCGAGCGCCACCGTCGACGGAGGCACGGAACCCAACCGGGTCAACTCCAACCGGCTGCGAATGTTCAGCGAGCTCCCGCCGACGCCCTCTCCTTCGATCCGCTCAGTGGCAGACCACCGCTCGATCCATCCGGCGCCGTCCAGGGTCACGTCGGCCACCGCCTCCACCTCGACCTCCTCGGGCTCGGTCAGCGCGAGGAGTCGGTCGTAGCCCTCGCGGACCTTGCGCAGCCGGGCCCCCTCGCGGGTGTAGTGCACCGGGCCGCTGCCGTGCTGGTTTCGCTCCGTGATCACCCCCGGGCGGCGCGCGAGCTGGAGCTCTGAGAGCAGGCTCTGCATCGAGTGGACGAAGAGCGCCGGCGCCGTCGGCTGGAACCGGATCTCACGGATGAGACCGTTCGGCGCGAGGTGCACGACGGCATGTCGCCCCCCGAAGGTCTCGTCGACGCGGCGCAGATCGGGCAGAAGCGGCTCTCCCTGGATCTCGATCTCGTGGCGATCGAAGTCGTCCAGGCTCGCCACCAGGACGTCGGGCCCGCGGCGCTCGAGGCGCAGGACGGCCTCCAGATGAGCGCGTCCCTCGAGGGCGACGCCGCGCCCCTCGAGGCCCGCGGTTCCGACCTTCTGCTCGGCCTCCCAGAGCAAGCGGTAACGCTGCGCTACGGGCGCATCGACCGTCGGCTCGAGGGCTTCGGGGGCCGCCCCCTCACCGCGGGGCCAGAGCACCGCGGCGACGAGGAGGGGCAGCAAGAGCGTTCCGTAGCGTAGCGTGCGCTTCATCGTCTCAGCTCCCCGCCTTCAGGCCGAGGAGCGGCAGGCTGAGGGAGGTGCCGAAGACCTTCGTGGAGTAGCCGACGCCCTTCCACTTGAAGATGTCCGTGCGGCCCTTGAAGCAAGCCGGGCACCACCCGGCCTCGCCGAACAGGTAGAGCGAGCCCTTCAGGGCGTTGAGCGCGAAGTTCATGCCCGCGTCCACCGTGAGCTGCAGCTTGCGGATATCGCCCTGGGGCGCGCTGAGGCCCACCTTCGCGAACAGCGGGAGCGCCACCTTCAGG
Source organism: uncultured Nannocystaceae bacterium (assembly GCA_964402225.1). Lineage (GTDB taxonomy): Bacteria > Myxococcota_A > Bradymonadia > UBA7976 > UBA1532 > CAYOBQ01. The sequence goes on from CAYOBQ010000021.1 coordinate 67,989, forward strand.
AGCTGGAGCTTCCCGCCGATGCCGACCTTGGCGATGAAGATGTCGATGGCGAGCTGAGCGAAGCCGTCGAGGTTGGCGTAGGGCTTCGCCGCCCCATGGACGTAGGCGTCGACCTTGGCGCAGGCCGCGCCGCCCTTGTCCACAGCCGCCTTGAGCTCGTAGTTCACGCCCATCGCGCCCGCCAACCCGACCTCGACCGACACCGGGATGAAGACCACCGTGAAGGTGGCCTTGGCGCCCTTCTTGATCTTGGCGGTGGGGGTGGAGCCCTTGGCGAGGTTCCACTTCAGCGCGCCGACCAGCTTCTGCTTCTTGTGGTAGACGCTGTTGCCGAGGATCCGCAGGTCGCCGATGTAGTCGTGCAGGTCCAGGTAGAAGTGGGCGTAGAGCAGCTCCCACTTCTTGAAGACCGTCACGTAGCTGTTGAACAGCGCCTCGAACTTCGCGTTGACGTTGCACAGGATCTGCTCGAAGCCGAAGACCCGCCAGTGCAGCTTGTACTCGAGGTGCGCGTTGAACTTGGCGTTTCCGGCGTGCCAGGTCTTGGCGAAGTTCTCCTCCAGCTTGCTCAGCCCGCTCGCGGCCATCGCGGCCTTCGCCTGGGCCTTCGCGGCGGCGGCCTCCTTGGCGGCCTTGTCGGCGGCGGCCTGGGCCGCCTGGGCGGCTTGGGCCGCCGCTTGCTGGATTTGGTCGGCGAGGGAGATCTCGAACTCGGCCAGGGTGTCGTCGAAGACCGCGATGTCGACGGCCCCGCCGAGGATCTCGAGGTTGATGGCCGTCGCCTTCTTGCAGCGCCTGTAGTCAGCCTCGCGCGCCTCGTCGTAGCGCTTCAGGAGGTGGTCCGCGAGCAGGCTCGGAGCGAGGTCGCAGCGCGCGTCGAGGTCGAGGCACCCCGCCTCGGAGGCCGCGACCAGCTCCGCGGCGAGGACCTCGTCGAGGGCCTCACGAGCGGCGAAGTGCGCCTCGATCTGCTCGTCGTCCTCGTTCGCCTCGAGCGCCGCGTCGAGCTCGGCGCGCGCCTCCAGGAGACCCTCGAAGCGCACGGCGTCCGCCCGCCGCACCTCGGCGGCCTCCACATCCTCGAAGAACGGGACCTCGATCGGCGCCTCCTCCAAGCGATCGGGGTCGGCCAGGACCTCCACGAGCTCCGCGAGCTCGGGGATCGAGGCGATCAGATCGATGGGTGCTGCGAGGTACGGGTTCGGCGGAAACGGCGAGGGCTCCGGCAGCGGCGCCCCGAGGGCGTCGCCGAGGATGGGCTGCTCCGCCGCCGCCTCGAGGATCGCCATGTGGTCGGCGGCGATGTGGGCGACCTGGTCCTCGAAGCGAGCGTGGTCCAGGTACTTCTCGTGCACGTACTCCTCGCAGGAGGCGATCGTGCCGTTGTTGGCCCACTCGTCGCGTTGCTCGGCGACGCGCGCGGACAGCGCCCCCGCCGCCGCGGCCTCGGCGTGGACTCGGGCGACCTCGTCGGCATAGATCGGCGCGTTGCCCTCGAACTCGACGACGAGGTCGTCGAAGCGCATCGGCTGGGTGTAGAGCCACTCTTCACCGTCCCACTCGGGCTCGGCGATGGCGGCCTGCTCGAAGGCGTTCTCTTCGAGCAACCCACGGCACCTGTCGACGGTCTCCGGCTGCTCGGCGCACCCGTTGTCCACGAAGCGATCGAGGTCACCGCAGAGCTCGAGGCTCGGCTCGCATTGGGCCGCGGCGGCGGCGGGCAGGAGGAGGGAGAGGAGGAGGATGATCAGTCGCATGAACCGTTCCTTTCGTTGGGGTTCGGCTCTTGCTACGCGGTTCGACTTCGTCTCCTTTTTTTCAAAGGCGGCGCGAACGCCGCATACTGCCCCCGTGCGGTTGCTCTCCTCCCTGATGTTGGTCCTCGCGTTCGGGTGCTCGAAGCCCCGGGATCGGCAAGCGGAGGTGGTGCGCGACGTCGAGTCGCTGTCCCACGACGTGTGCCTGCAAAACGGACTCACTGAGGCAGAGCGTCGGCGAGCGGTGGCCCGCGCAAAGACCGGCAAGCTGACGGAGGCGACCCTCGACGCCTACGTCGACGACGTGCGCAAGAGGCGCTTCGACGCGGAGAAGAAGAACATGGACGTCGACACGTTCTGTCGCATGCAGGTCAACGCCTGGAAGCGGCACTTCGGTAGGTAGCGATGGACTGGATCGCCCTCGAGACGCTGGACGACGCAGGCGCACGGCTGTTCGCGCTGCGGCTGGATGACGGATCCCGGCGACCGCTCTATCAGAGCGAGCATCCCTTCCCGCTGCGGGCCTCGCTCCACCCGGAGGCGAGGCGAGTCGCGGTCGACGCGGTGTCGCGCAACCGCCTTCGCGGCGAGTACCGAGCCAGGGTCGCGTTGGTGAACCTGGAGACACGCGGCGTGGGATGGCTGCGCCAGTCGCTGGATCCCAAGTGGCGCATCGGCGGGGCGACCTTCGACGACACGGGCACGCGGTTGGCCATCGAGGGCGCCTACGCCGGGGCGCCGCTGAGCGACATCTACGTCTTCGACATCAAGCTCTCCGGGAACTCCGTGCGCGAGCACATCGCCGCTGGCGTCGGCAATCGCAAGCACCTCGGCTGCGTCGGCCCGTGCTTCCTACCGGGGGGTGAGCAGCTCCTCTACTTCCACAACACCCGCCCAGACGGCGCCTGGGAGCTCGGGCTGCTGGACCTCACCCAGTCGGGGGACTCGGCGTTCTCCCTCGAAGGCCGGGCACCGTCGGTGCTCTCGCTGTCGCTCACGGAGGGCGCCGGGGCGGTGGTCGAGTCCGGCATCGAGTACTGCGCGGCCCTCGGGGAGGCGTTCTTCGTCGGGCGATCCAAGGCCGGCACCCGGCAGCGCATCCGGGCGGTCGCCGTCAACGGTGCCGCTGGCCACCGCGACGTCGGTCGGGATCACCTGCGAATCGAGGAGCTCTGCGTCGCGCCCGGCGGGGAGCTGCTGGCGTACTCCGCCGACGGCCAGCTCTGGCTCGCCGACGTCGAGACCGGGGCCGCCGTCTCGTTGGTCGCCGAGGCCGGCGCCAGCCACCGCGGGCTCACCTTCGACCTCGACGCCGGGCGTCTCGTCTTCTCGACCAATGGCGTGGATGGCAGCCGCGTGCGCGCCGTGAGTTTGGGGGATCGAAGCGTCACGACTCTCTACGACCTGGGCGAGGCCACGGTCCTGCACCTGCACCGCCTGCCCGAGGGGGAGGAGGCCGCCGCGCGCATCGAGGCGCTCCCGACCGAGGGTGAGGGGTCGACCACCGACGGTGACGAGCTCGCCGACGAGGAGGCTCGAACCGAGGTCATGCCAGCGCCCGCCGAGGCCGACGGCACGCCCCCGCCCGAGCCGGAGCCCCCGCGCGTAGGGCGAGCGTTGCTACAACCCGAGGCCGGCGCCAGCGTGGGCTCGCGTCACACCCTCCCGGAGTCGACCCCCGCCGCCGCGATGGAGTCCACCCACGAGCCGTCGAGCGACGCGGAGCCCGCGGAGCCATCGCCGACGGGGCCCGCCGAGGATTTCGGTGCGTGGATGGCGGAGCTCCCCGCCGCCGACGATCCCGCCGCGCGTCTGTCCGAGCTGTCCGAGCATCGCGAGGACGACGCGCTCCTGGGCGCTGCGCTGGCGCACCTCGAGGCCACCCATGGGGACCAGTCCAGCGGGCTGGTCTTCGCGATCAGCGCCGCAGCGCAGCTTCACCTGACCACCGCCGAGCCGCGGCTCCTGCGACTCTGCCAAAGCGCCTACGACGGGCTCTCGAGCGAGGACGTCCTGGTGGAGGCCGAGGTGCACTTCGCGCTGGCCGCGCTGCGGGCCATCTCGGACGGCCTCGACTTCGACGCCGGCGCGACCTACGCCGAGTATGAGGCCGCCACGGGCGAGCTCGGCGGCGCCCTGGAGGACGGGGGGGAGGAGGCGGCGAGCAGCGCGCTGTCGGAGCTCGCGGCGAAGTACCGAGAGGCGCTCCGCGCAGCGCTGGGCATCCCCGCGCCGGAGGTGGTCGCCGAGGAGCCGGTCCGGATCGCCGAGGAGTCCCCACAGGGAGCATCTGCCGAGCCGAGCGAGCCACCCCCAGACGCCGCCGAGGACGACGCGGAGTTCGAGCGGCGCCGAGCGGAGGCGGAGGCGGAGGCTGCGGCGGAGGCTGCGGCCGAGGCCGAGTTCGAGCGACGACGCGCGGAGGCGGAGGCTGCGGCGGAGGCTGCGGCCGAGGCCGAGTTCGAGCGGAGGCGCGCCGAGGCGGAGGCCGCCGCACGGGAAGACGAGGAGTTCGAGCGACGGCGCGCCGAGGCACAGGTCGAGGCGACCCGTGCCGCGGAGGCCGAGGCCACGCTCCTCGAAGCGGAGGCCGCCGACCGGGCCGCCGCCGCGGAGCGGGCCGCCGAAGAGGCCGCCGCCCGGGTCGCGGAGGCCGAGCGAGCCGCCGCGGAGGCCGCCGAGAAGGAGGCCGAAGCGGCCCGGATTAGAGACGCCGCGACACCGGCCCCCGCGAAGCCGCCCAGGGAGTCGCCCCAGCCGGCGGCACGGGACGCCTTCAACCCGTTATCGACACCCGCCCCCAGGCAGGAGAAGCGCGCCGTCCGGAGCCCGCCGCCGCGCAGAGTGCCCTTCGACGATCTGGAGACGGTCGACCAGATCGTACCTACGGGGGGCCCCGGTTGGGTCCAATCGATGGCGGCCTTCGGAGCCAGCGCTGGCGGCCTCTGCATGGTGTTGCTCGGGGTCAAGCTGGGCGGGGCCCTGATCGGCACCGGCGCCCTCTGGATCGCCGCCGCCGTCGGGCTCTTCGCCGACAAGCGATGGGGCTGGTACCTGGCGCTCGCGGCCTACCTCCTCAATGGGGCGACCCTCGTACGCCTCGGCGTCGAGGCCAGCGTGAGCTGGATCCCGCCAGCGATCCCAATGCTGAGCGGCGTCGCCGCGCTCCTGGTCACAGCGGCACTGTTCACGCCGTCGGTCCGACGCCGCTTCACCGGGTCGCGGCCGAGATTCTGACGCAGCCGGGTCCGCGATCTCCGTGCGACCGGCTGGGGCCCCAGGAGCCACGCTACAGCGCCCTGCTCGCCTTCGTCTGCCTGACGGCCCCGCCCTCAACAGCGACCGAGGTACGACTGCCGCATCGGGTGGTCTTGCCCCGATTTGCCGGACAGCTTGATTACGCTGCGACCTCCGAAATCTGACAGGCCGCTCGCTCGAGCTCAACCGGGCTCATCAGGTCCAGGAACGAGTGCTTCCTGACCCCGTTGTAGAAC
>CAYOBQ010000022.1:0-71492 GCA_964402225.1 uncultured Nannocystaceae bacterium
CGGTTGGCGGGCGCGTGCAGCGCGCCGCGTCGCGACTCTGCCGCACCGTCCTAGTTCGGAGGTTCCTCGGGCCCGATTCCGACGGTCACGAGGGGGCGGAGCTTCTGGAGCTTCTTCGGCCCGATGCCCTTGACCTGGGTGACCTGGTCAATGGAGAGGAACGGCCCGTTGGCGCCACGCCACTCGAGGATGCGGGCGGCGGTCTTGGGGCCGATACCCGGGAGCGTGTCCAGCGCCTCGGCGCTCGCCGTGTTGAGGTCGATGAGCCCATCGTGGTCCGCGCTGGCGGGAAGCACCGCAGGCCCCGGAGTCGTCGGCAGGGGAGTCGCGGGGGTGGCCACGGCTTGGTGGCCCGAGGGCCCGGCGCGGACCAGCGGTAGAAGCCGGGCCAGCTTCTTGGCGCCGATGCCCTTGACGCGGCGCAGCTCCGGCACCGACGCGAACGGGCGCGCGGCGATGATCTTCTCCGCGGTCTTGGGACCGACGCCGGGGAGCGACCGCAGTTGCTCGTGGCTGGCGGTGTTCACGTCGAGCAAGAGGGTAGACGTGGCCCCGGGCTGAACCGGGAGAGGCTTGGCCTCGCTCGTCGTTGTCTTGGCGGAAGCGGGACGCTTTGGGTAGGTCTCGATGCGGAGCTTGCGGCCGTCGGTGGAGATCACGACGTCGCCATCTCGCGCGGTCACGTAGGTCTGGACCCCGGCGCGCTCGAGTCGGGCCATGGTCTCGGGCGCGGGGTGTCCGTACTTGTTGTGTCGGCCGCACGAGACCACCGCGACCCGGGGATTCACGGCCTTCAGCATAGCCGCGGTCGTGGCGTGGGCGCTGCCGTGGTGCGCGACTTTGAGGACCGTCGCCCTCACCTCCCTGGGCGCTACGAGCAGGCGCGCTTCCGTCTCGCGCTCGGCGTCTCCGGTGAGCAAGAAGCTGATCCTCCCGTAGGCGAGGCGGAAGACGACGGAGTTGGCGTTCAAGTCGGAGCGTGATCCGGTGACCAGCGGCTCTTGTGGACCCAGCAGCTCCAGCGAGACGCCGGGCTCGATGGTCACCTTGCGCCCGCGGCGCGCCTTCTTGACCGAGAGCTTCTGCGCCTCGAGGGCCGACAGCATGCGCGCGTAGGTCCCGCTGGTGTGTGCGATCCCGGAGTCGAGCACCAGACCCACGGGCCAGCGTGTCAGTAGCGCCGGCAGTCCGGCGATGTGGTCGGCGTGCGCGTGGCTGTTGACGACCATGTCCAGGCGGCCGACCGCGAGGTCATCGAGGTAGGCGGTCAGCGCCCGCGCCTGCGCATCGGGCCCCGAGTCGACCAGCACGTGTTTGCCGCGCGGCGTCTGGATGAGGATCGCGTCCCCCTGGCCGACATCGATGAAGTGGACCGAGAGGGTGGGCCCCGGGAAGCTCTCGACGAGGAGGTCCTCGATGCCCTGCGCGGGGGCCACCGCCGCCAGGAGCAGCGCCGCGACTACGACGACCGGCCGCGATGTCACCGAAGGCTCAGGGCGCGACGGGGTCCCAGGTAGCGGTAGAGCACGGTCCCATGCTCTCGGTGGCGATCGACGTACTCGAGCCGGTGATGCTTGACGATGTGCCGGTACCAGTCGTTGTTCGGGAGCTCGGGGCGAAGCCCCGAGGGATCGACCTCCAGGATCCACACCCCCGGGGGGATCCCAGCGGCGTCGAGGCGAACCAGCGCTCCAGGGGCGGCGCTCTGCTTCTCGAATCGCACCACCTTGCCGCTCGAGCAATGCACGAGCTGGCGAGCGTCGTTCAAGGCGTCCACGAGCCGAACCTCGAAGGCGTGTTGATGCATGAGGGCCAGCCGGGCATCGACGCTCGCGCGGTGGTTCTCCCCGAGCGTGAACAGGTCCCGAGCGCCCGGGACGACGAGACCATCGACCGCTGTCGTTGGCGCCTGCGTCGCCACCGGGGGCGTCACGACCGGGCGGGGCGACGCATCGCGACGCGCCGAGACGGTGCGGCGGCGCTCGACCTCACCGGCGTATTGCCAACCGCAGCCGCCCATCACGAGCGCACCAAGCAGCAGCGGGACCGAGAGATTTCGAGCGTCCACAGGTTCCTCCGGGGCGTCGGGAGACTAGCCGAATCCCTCCCTGGACGCACCTGGATGCCGCGATGTTCAACCACACGCGCCTTGTGCCTTGCTCCACGACTCGACGCGGCCCCGCCAAGCGGGGGCCTGGCGTGCCCGCGAGCGTCGCAGCGATTGTGGGACGGGGAGGGGGCCGGCTCGTTCAGGCCGCCGAGGCCGAGCGTTCGGACATCTCCTTCGGCCCGCCGAACCGGTGCAACATCTCCCAGGCACCACGCGCCAGCTCGGCCCAGTCGGTCTCGGGTCGGAGCGAGCCCATGCAGGAGTGGTAGAGCACCGTCTGCAGTCGCGCCAGCACAAGAGGATTGCAAGCGCGCTCGCGCGAGGCCGCCACTGGCGCACACAGCGCGTCGAGGTGTTCGTCGCGAAGCGCACGCCACAACCGACTGGCGAAGTCGACCCGAGCCGCGCTCCCCGCGAACCGCGGCTCGATGGACGAGCGCGCGAAGGCCGTCACGACTCGTCTCGCGTGTAGCGCCAAGAGAGCGTCGCCCAACCGAGCCAGCCCCGCGCCAGCCCCGTAGAGGCTGTGCCGGGCGTCGAAGTAGCAGCGCAACGCCCCCCTCAACAGGAAGGGGTCCGTTCGAGCCTCGCCATTTCGCCCCCGCGCCACCGCCGACGCTACCAACGCCGAGTCTGCGGATTCCGCGACCCCGACAGCGAAGGCCGCCAGGACCGGGCCCACCTCGCGAAACAGCGCCAGTCCACCGAGATGAACGTGACCGGTCACCGCCCGAACCGCGCCTTCGGCACCCGCCGGCAGCCGCACGCCCCCCAGCCCGCGGTTCTCCTCGCCCTCAGGTGTGCCCACGAAGCGCGCCCAGAGCTCCGACGCCTCGGCGGCCCGCCTGGCCCACGAGGCCCCAGGGACCGCCCGTCCCAACCGCTCTCCGATCACGGCATAGGCGCGCCCGATGCTGCCGGCGTCCTCGCGTTCTCGAGCGTCCAGGCAACCGACCGCCCTGACCTGAGTTGTCAATGAACCGTTCATCATCGCCTCCCGAGGTGCGCCGCTCCTCATGAACGTCGGCCCAACCGGGGGCACGACCTTTCCTGGGTGGGTCGACGTCAGTACGACAGACCGGAGGTAGGGCCCAGATCGCACAGCCCCCGTGTGCGAGAGCATGGCGCGACGACGGAGGCGCACCAGAGGTGCGTCCAAGGATGGGCGCTCGTGGATGCGAGACGCCCACCTATTCTCGGGCGGGCCCAAACCGGACACGTATGGGGGCCGTGTCTGCGGCCTGTCGAACCAGCGCGCCGCGTCGCGACTCTACCGCAGCGTCCCAGGGGACGAGCGACTCCCTGGCGGGTCCAACAGCAGGGAGCCCCGAGAGGGCCCCCTTGCTGCGATGTTGCACCGAGTCGCCGGTCCACCGCCGCGTGTCAGGCGGCTTTGGGCACCGACGCCTCCTCGGTGGAGTCGCCGGTGAGCCGAGCGCGGATCGACGCCGCGAGCTCCCCGTCGAGCACCAGCGCATCGGCGGCCTTGTCACGGCCCTGTCCGAGCCGCTGTTCGCCGACGGAGTACCAACTCCCCGACTTGGCCACGAGTCCGTTGTCGACCGCCACGTCGAGCAGGTCGCCGGCCCGGTTGATCCCCGCCCCATAGAGGATGTCGAACTCGTGCTGCCGGAAGGGCGGCGCGACCTTGTTCTTGACGATCTTCACGCGGGTACGGTTGCCGATCACCTTGTCCTCCTTCTTGATGGCGCCGATGCGGCGGATATCGAGCCGAACGCTGCAGTAGAACTTGAGCGCGTTTCCCCCGGTGGTGGTCTCCGGGCTTCCGAAGGTCACTCCGATCTTGTGACGGAGCTGGTTGATGAAGACCACGGTCGTGTTGCTGCGGGCGGCGGCGGCGGTCAGCTTCCGGAGGGCCTGGGACATGAGCCGGGCGTGCAGGCCCACGTGGCAGTCGCCCATGTCGCCCTCGAGCTCGGCCCGCGGGACGAGGGCCGCCACGGAGTCGATGACCACCAGATCGATGGCTCCGCAGCGGACCAGGGAGTCGGTGATCTCGAGGGCCTGCTCGCCGTGGTCGGGCTGCGCCAGGAGGAGCTGCTCCGGTTGGACGCCCAGTGCCCGGGCGTAGGTGAGGTCGAGGGCGTGCTCGGCGTCCACGAAGGCCGCCACGCCCCCGGACCTCTGCAGCTCCGCGATGACCTCCAGCATCATCGTCGTCTTCCCGGAGGACTCGGGGCCGTAGATCTCCACGATGCGACCCGCCGGGAGCCCGCCGACCCCGAGCGCCAGGTCGAGACCCAGGCACCCCGTGGAGAGCACGGGGACGTCGGGCACGCTCACCTCGCCGAGCCTCCAGATGGAGCCCGGCCCGAACTGCTTGTGGATCGCCTGCACCGCGCTGTCGAGCGCCTTCTTGCGGTCCTTGTCGTTGGACATGCTGTCTTCTCCTGTCTGCTTTTCGCGCCGAGACGCGTTGATTGAGGGGACCACCAGCACGAGAAATGCGGTGGTCAGGATTCCGAGGAGGAGGTCGGTCATTGGAGCGCCTCCCGATCGAGTTGTCGGTACTGGACGGCTTCGGTGACGTGGTGGCGCTGGATAGACGCGCTGCCGTCCAGATCGGCGATGGTGCGGGCCACCTTCAGCAATCGCTCGTGGGCCCGCGCCGAGAGCGAGAGACGCTCCACGGCCTGGTGCAGCACTTTGCGTGACTCCGGGGGAAGCACGCACGTCTCCCGAACGTCGGCGGGCAGCATGGCGCCGTTGCAGCGCGCCCCGCGGCCGTCGAGCCGACGAAGCTGCAAACCACGCGCCGCCTCCACCCGCCGCCGCACCGCCGAGGACGGTTCCGTGGGACGTGTGTCGCGAAGCGCCTCGGGCTGGACCGGCTCGACCGCGACGTGGAGATCGATGCGGTCGAGCAGCGGCCCGCTGATCCGGGCCCGATAGCGTTGGACCGCCGTCGGCGCGCACTCGCACGCACGACGAGGATGGCCGGCGAAGCCGCACGGGCAGGGGTTCATGGCGGCGACGAGGGTGAAGCGGGCGGGGTACTCACAGCGTGACTGGGCGCGGGAGACGGTGACCCTGCCATCCTCCAGCGGCCCTCGGAGCGCCTCGAGGACGTTGCGGCGGAACTCGGGGAGCTCGTCTAGGAAGAGGACCCCGTTGTGGGCCAATGAGACCTCCCCCGGCCCGGCGTGGGGGCCTCCCCCGACCAGACCCGCTTCGGACACGCTGGTGTGCGGCGCTCGGAAGGGCCGCCGCGCGACGATGTGGGCCGGCCGGCCGGGATCACCGGTCACGCTGGCGATGCTGGAGGTCTCGAGGCGCTCCGCGTAGGTCATCGGCGGTGCGATCGTGGGGAGGCGCCTCGCGAGCATCGTCTTGCCGGCCCCCGGGGGACCGATGAGCAGCAGGTTGTGGCCGCCGGCCGCAGCGATCTCCAGCGCGCGACGGGGCATCCGCTGGCCTCGAACGTCGGACAGGTCGACCCCGTCGCCACCAGCGCTCACCTGTGCCGCCGGCGTCGCGCGGGGAAGCGGTGGGCCGCCATTGAGCGCCGCCACGAGCGCACCGAGGGTGTCGACGCCGTAGACCTCAAGGTCGGGCACGGCGGCGGCGTCCGCCGCGTTGAGCGAGGGTAGGACCAGACGGTCGACCCCGAGCTTGCGAGCGCCTGCGGCGAGGGCGAGGGCGCCCGACATGGGCTTGACGTCACCGGCCAGCCCCAGCTCGCCGGCGACGAGCGTGCGGTCGAGGGCGCGCGGAGGGATCTTGCCGTCGGCGAGGAGGATCCCCAGGGCGATGGGGAGGTCGAGCGCAGTGCCGCGCTTCTTGACGTGGGCGGGCGCGAGGTTGACCACGATGCGACGCTTGGGCAAGGCGAACCCGCTGTTAGCCAACGCCGATGGGACGCGCGTTCGCGCCTCCTTCACCGCGCCCGCAGCGAGCCCTACGGTGTGGAAGACCATCATCCCGCGCCCGAGGTCGACCTCGACGTCGATTCGGTAGGGTTCGACCCCGAGCAGGGCCGCCGTCATCACCTTCGCGAGCACTCTCAGCCTCCTGTCGACCTCGTGTGTGCTCCTCTATGGCAAGCGCCGGGCCAAGATGAGAGTGCTGTAATTTCAGATGGTTACGATGCTCGCGAGTTCGGGGGCGCTGGCCAAAGCGTTCAAAGCGTTCAGATTCTGGACACCTGCGCTATCTTGAAACCTGAGACGCTGGTGGAACTTTTCGGGAAGCGGAGCGTCCTAAACGGGTGCAGCGGATTCCTGGTTCCGCCGAAATGTTGGGAGGCGCCCCGCGATGGAGGAGATGAGGATGCAGAAGAGGAAGTCACCGCTCCCGCGGATCGCCGCGTGGACCGCCGCGTTCACGCTTCTCGCCGGACCCGCGGTGGCGAAGTCGAAGTTCGAGTCACCACAGGTCCGCTCGGTTCGCGCCCTCGGCGCGCCAGCGACCCCGGCGATGGTTCGGACCGCGAAGCGCAAGCTGCAGCGCGTCAAGCGCATCGCGAACCCTCGTTCCGACGGCTTCCGATTGTTGAGGGCGGGCGACACCGAGGGCGCGCTCGAGGCCTTCCGCCAGGCGGTCGCCCTCCGGCCGAACGACGCCCAGGTGTGGCGGGTCATGGGCGATCTCCACTTCCGCATGCGGCAGCCCGGCAAGGCGCTCGTGGCCTGGGAGACGGCGGTCGAGCTGTGGCCGAGCAACACCGCGCTGCTCGACCGCGTCGCTCGCGTCGCCACCGATCTCGGTGAGCTGGAGCGCGCCGTGGCGGCCGAGGGGCGACTCGTGGACGAGCTGCGCGAGCGCGCCGATGTCGCTCCGAACTCGCGTCGCGTCGACATGGGGACGGGACGTCGCGAGGCGTTGGTCCACAACTACGCGCGCCACCTCGTGATCTACTCCGAGTTGGCCGTCATGGCCGGAGACTTCACGACCGGAGAGGAAGCCGCCCGCGAGCTCATCCGCTTCGACTCGCGGAACGTCTCGGGTCACCTCGCGCTGGCCTATATGCACTTGCAGGCCGCTGAGTTCGACGACGCCGAGCTGATCTACGAAGAGGTGTTGTCGGTCGATGCGCAGAACACGATCGCCCTCAACAACCTGGGCAACATCGACTACATGCGTCGGGATCTGGACTCCGCCGCGGAGCGCTTCGAGCAGATCCTGAGCATCGAAGGGGTGCGTTCCTACTCCGAGAGCATCGCCCTGGCCAACCTCGCGGAGCTCTTGCAGTTGCAGGGCGCGCACAAGCACGCGCTGTCGCTCTACAACGCCGCCATCGACGCCAAGCCCGACGGCGCCTGGTCCTTCATGGGACGCGCGGCGCTCTACGACCTGATGGGCGAGTACGACGAAGCCGTCGATTCGATGATCGACGGCTGGGAGCGCGACCAATCCGGGATCACCCGGCTGAACATGCACTTCTACGACGCGGAGTGGTTCTGGCAACGCGACGCGCTGATCGCCGAGATCGAGGGCGATGTCGCCCGCGCGCGACGGCTCTGGAAGCGCGTGCTCGACGGCGACGTGGAGGCGTTGCACAAGGCGGCGGCCCACCACCTCGCCAGTCTCGACGCCGACATCTGAGCCCTAAGCTCCCGCTATCGGGGCGGAACCGGGCGGCTCCACCTCGATAGTAGCCTCTCCACTCCATCGCAATTAGTATGGGCGCATCGCGCAACGCTCGAAGGCGCCCCGATGGCGGTACGTAGCGGCAATATCGAGCCGCTGAAGCTGTTCAAGATCTTCCGCAGCATGCTCGAGCGCCGGATGAACGGCTTGCTCACGCTGAAGCGTGGCAACGTCCGCAAGAAGGCCCACATCGTGGCCGGATCACCGGTACGGGTGGGCTCGAACCTCGAGTCCGAGAACCTGCTGCAGACATTGGTACACGACGGATTGATCTCCTCCACCGAGAAGCTGGAGGTCGAAGCCGATCTCCGCCGGAAGAAGGAGAGCCTGGACAGCATCCTCGTCCGGCGCCGCTTGGTGAGCAAAGCGCGGCTGCAGGACGTCGAACGACGGCTCGGGAAGCTGCGCCTTCTAGATGCCTTCGCTTGGCTCGATGGTCGGTTCACGTTCGAGGCGATGGATCTGAAGCACGATCCCGACGTGCCGGGGATCGACGTGGTCCAGCTTCTGCTGGAGGCCACCGCCCGCATTCTCCCAGAGGCCGAATGCACTCGCTTCGCGAACGCCTACGTCGACCACGCGATCCACCCCGCACCGATGCTCGCTGGCTATCGGGCAGCGTTCGACCGCGTGTTCCCGGGCGAGAACGTGGCGTCGCATCTCCAGGCCCCGATCGAGGTCCGGGAGTTGGCGGCTCGCTTGAATGAGCCACGGATGACGGCGCGCCAGATCTGTGCGGTCGTCTTTGCGGGGCTGGGGACGTTCCGAGTCGGCACCGAGCCGGTAGCCGACGAGCCGCAGCCGTCGGTCGAGGCGCCGCCGCCTGCGCCACCCGCGGTCGTCGCCACGCCGGCCCCGAGCGCGGGGCCCACCCGCGTGCCCCCGCCGCCACCAGCGCCGAGCGCACCACCGGGGGCGATGCCACCACCTCCCGCGCCACCTCCTGCGGTTGGAATGAGGCCGCCGCCGCCTCCGGCGCCTGCCGCGGCGGTGCCGGCGCCGAGTCTTCCGCTGGCGCCCGCACCGCCGAGCGCCCCACCGCCGAGCGCCCCGCCGCCGAGCGCCCCGCCGAGCGCGCGGGAGGGGAAGAAGGAGCTCCGAATCGGGCTGGGATCGAGTCGGCGTGCGGTGCGACCGCCCCGTGCCACGCACCGCGCGGAGTGGGTCGGAGGCGGTCCTCCAGCTCCGCCGATGCGCGGCACACCGGTGGCGTCGCGGCCTCCGCAGGGGAGGGGACCATCGACTCCGCCCCCTCGGGTCCCGTCGGCACCTCCTCCCGCCGCCACGGCGGGCTCCGAATCGCTGAGCGGGCTCGGGGGGGACGCACCGCCAGCTCCACCGCCCCGGGCGACCCGGAACGGCGCGGCTCCGAAGAAGCCGGCTGGGCGCGAAATGCCGCCGAAGATCCGCAAGAAGCTGGACGAGGCGGTGCGTCGCGCCGGAGAGATCGTCTCGGGGCGCCCCGACCACTTTGCCGTTCTCGGCGTCACGCGGGATGACCATGAGCAGACCGTCCGCAACGCCTACCGCCAACTCGCGCGCGACTTCCACGTCGACAAGTTCACGCGCTACGGACTCGAACAGGAGGAGCGAGACGCGGTCCAAGCGCTCTTCATGGCGATCAACCGGGCCAACGAGGTGCTGACCAAGCCCGAGGAGCGCGCGGAGTACCTGGCCGAGCTCGATCTAGAGGCCGCGGGGCTCAAGAGCGTTCGGCCCGGCGAACACATGGACGCCGCCTTGCGCGGCGAGAAGCTGCGCGAGGACGGCCTCACGGCGATCAAGAACAACAAGGCCGAGGTGGCTCTAGAGCTGCTCACGCAAGCGCTCGAGATCGACTCGCAGGACCGACTGGCCCTCGCGGGAAAGGCGTACGCCGAGTTCCTCGTCGTACAGGCGCGGGGCTCGTCGCCCCAGGTGCTCTCGAACACGCGCGCAACCTTGCAGAAGGTCACCAAAGACGGGATCGAGCGGGAGGAGCCTTGGTTGTATCTCGGCCGAGTTCACCGAGCCGCCGGTGACCTCGACAACGCCGCGGTCGCGCTCCAGCGCGCCATCGACATCAACCGGCATTGTGCCGAGGCCCAGAGCGAGCTAAGACACATCCACCGCAAGCTCGCGGGCCCCCAGAAGAAGAAGGGCGGCTTCTTCGGTCGCCGGAAGAAATGACTTGAAGGGTCGCGAAGACGTAAAGGGCTACCTGCAGATCGATCCTGCCGGGCGCATCAACGTGCTCGGCGCGGGGCTTCGTGGCGAGCTGGCCGGGCTCAAGGGCTACTACACCCACCTCCCGTCCGACGGCGCGCTGCTCCACTTCCAGCGCGCGAGCAATCACCCGACCTACGACGAGTTTCGAGAGCCGATCATCCTCCAGGGCGACATCGCGGCGATGGGGTCGACGGTCGAGGTCATCAACTTCGTCCATTCATCGCAGCTCTCGGGGAACCTCGTCTTCGTCGCCGGCGACATGCGCAAGTGCCTCTACTTCAAGAACGGCGAGGTCCGCGGGGCGTCGTCGAATCAGGTCGAGGACCGGCTCGGTGAGGTCATGTACCGTCTCGGCGGACTCAGCCGGGAGCAACTCGACGCCGCCTTGGATGAGTGCCGCAAGCAACGACGGCCGTTGGGGAATCATCTCCTGGAGAAGGAGCTGATCAACCAGGCCGACCTGTATGTCTATGTGCGCAGGCAGGTCGAAGAGGTCTTCTACTCGATCTTGCTGATCAAGTCCGGCGACTTCTACCTGACGCAATTCGACCCCGAAGCACTCCCGAGCCCGCTGTCGCTCAACGCGCAGTCGATGCTGATGGAGGGCCTGCGGCGGATGGACGAGATGTCCTACTTCCGCGAGCGCATTCCAACGCCCGACACGCGAGTGGCGCGCACTCGTAAGGACACCGCCAGCGTCGAGCTTCGGCCCAAGGAGGAGTTGGTCCTGAGTACGCTGGACCAACCGCTCACGGTCGCGGAGTTGGTCCGAAGCTGTCGGATGGGCGAGTTCGAGGCGACCAAGGTGCTCTTCAACCTGATTCAGGCCGGCTACGTGCAGGTCGTCGAAGACCGGGACTACACGACCAACGGCGTCGACGCAGAGAGCG
The DNA here is from genome assembly GCA_964402225.1 of uncultured Nannocystaceae bacterium. GTDB lineage: Bacteria > Myxococcota_A > Bradymonadia > UBA7976 > UBA1532 > CAYOBQ01. The sequence continues at coordinate 10,819 of CAYOBQ010000022.1, forward strand.
TGAGCGCCGAGATGTCGAACATGGTCGACACGTTCAATTCGGTCTTCGAGCGCATCTACCAGGCCATCTCACGGCACGGGCGCCAGGACGCGCTCGAGCAAGGGCTCGAGACGTTTCTTCAGTTCTACGGCTTCGTCGAGCTCTTTCAGAACGTGACGTTCGATGGCAGCGGCCGGCTGGACAAGGAGATGCTGCTCACCAACCTGCGCGAGAACCAGATCGACAACCGCGTGAGCTTCCTGTCCCAAGCGCTCAACGAGCTGCTCTTCTTCGAGATGTTCGCCGCACGCGAGTGGCTCGAGCGCGAGGAGCAGCAGGATCTGCAGCGCATCATCAATCAGCTTTTCATCGAGATCGGCTGACTCTGCCTGCGGCGTTGGCCGCCCCGTAGCGCAACGTCGCACAATGCACATTATGTCAAGTAGCGAAGATCAACCCAGGGAGGTTCAAGTCATGGCCGGAATGCTGGATTCGGTTCGCGCCCTGCCTCGTCAGTTCGAGGCGGGCTTCTCCTTCGCGGGCGACGTGGGGTCCGGTCTCGACGGGATCGAGCGGGTTGTCGTCGCGGGCATGGGCGGGAGCGCTTTCCCCGGCGACTTGCTGCGACTCTACGTCGACCCCAAAGGCGTCGATCTACGCGTGTCGCGGGACTACGTGGTTCACGATCGGCTCGGCCCGGAGGTGCTGGTGGTCGTGAGCAGCTTCAGCGGAAACACCGAGGAGTCCCTCGCCGCGTTGAACGACGCGCGTGAACGGGGGGCGGCGGTCGTCGCGATCAGCGCCGGCGGGAAGCTGCGGGCGCGCGCGCTGGACCTCGGCGTCCCCTACGTCCACCTCGAGAAGCCGACGCCGACCTTCCAGCCGCGGGCCGCCATGGGCTACTTCGTGTCGGCGCTCCTCGCGGTGCTCGAGAACGTTGGGCTCATCCGCGACGCCCGCGCGGGCTTGCTGGCCGTTGGCGCGCGGTTGGCCGCGCTCGATGTCGAGGTACAGGCGCAGACGCTGGCGACGGAGCTCTCGGGTCGCATTCCGGTGGTGCTCGCGACGCACCCCTTCGCCGACACTGCGGCTCGCGTCATCAAGATAAAGTTCAACGAAAACGCGAAGATCCCCGCGTTCTTCTATGCGGTACCCGAGTTCAACCACAACGAGATGGTCGGCTACACGCAGCTCCCGGGCCCCTTCAGTGTCGTGATGCTGCGCGACCCGGACGTGGCCCCACGAATGATGCGTCGCCTCGACGTGACCGCGGCGACGCTGCGCGCCAACGACGTCCCGGTGCTGGAGGTGCCGCTGGTGGACGGTCCGAACGTCGAGAAGCTCTTCTGCGCCCTCTACCTGTTCGACTTCGTGAGCTGCTATCTCGCCGAGGCCGCAGGAATCGATCCGAACCCCGTGGCCATGGTCGAAGACTTCAAGGCCGCGCTGGGCTGACACGGTGTCCCGTGTTCAAACGGGAGGCTCTTCAGCCGGGGCCCGGGCGCAGCGCGTAGAGGACGCCGCCGTTGCTCAGCACGAAGACGCTCCCGTCCACACCCACCGCGGGTCGCGCGTGAATGCCTGAGCCCGGCTCGAATCGTTGGAGCGGTCGCCCGGTGGCCGCGTCGAGGAGATGCAGGCCACCACGGGAGGTGGTGACGGCGACAAGGCCGGCGACGAGGACAGGCTCCCCTGGCGCGCCGGCGTCTCCCAGCGAGGTGCGCCACCGCAGCGCGCCTGTGCGCCCGTCAACGCGTAGGACCTTGCCCGCGTCCACGCTCACGAGGACATCGTCATCGACGGCGGCGGTGTGTTGGATCCCGTCCATCGGCCGCGTCCAGCGGATGGCGCCCGTCGCGGGGTCGAGGGCGTAGAGGCCGGCCGCAGCGGAGGCCGCGAGCAGCAGACCACCGGCGATGACCGGGGTGGCGTCGATATCCTGGAAGCGCTCGTGCTCCGGGGACAGGTCGCGGGTCCACACGACCGCCCCGTCGCGGGCGTCGAGCGTGACGAGCATCCCGTCGGAGAAGCCGACATGGAGGCGACCAGCGGAGAGCAGCGGCCTCCCCTCCCCGACCAGCGCAAACTCAGCCGGCGGGTCGCGGCGGTATTGCCATTGCCACGCGCCCTCGCGGTCGAGGCCGTAGACGCCGTTGTTTCCGTCTACGAAGTAGACGCGGTCACCGACGACGACCGGAGCTTGCACGACCGGCGCTTGGACGGTGTAGGACCAGGCCACGGCCCCGCTGCGCGGGTCGAGGGCGAGGAGCTGGCCCTCGTCGGTGCCGGTGAGCACGTGGCGGCCGTCGAAGACGGCGTGGCCGCCGAGGGTACCGTCGACCTCGGTGGTCCACACGGTGGCGCCATTGGCGGCGTCGAGGCAGACGAAGCGGCCGACCGTCGAACCGATGAAGACGTGGCGGGTCGCTGGATCGTACGCCGCGGTGGCGAACTCCTCCGGCTTCTCACGGTAGATCGGCGTGGGGCGGAGCACCCGTCGCCAAGCGGCCCTCATCGGTGCCGGCCGGAGGTTCCGGGAGAACCCCGTCAGCGGAGTCTCGTCGCCTGTGAGCCCCACCGTGACGCAGCCACTCGAGAGCACGGCGCCGCAGAGGAGCGCGAGCTGCTTCAGCTCGGGCCTCCGAGGCGCTCGATGCGACGCTCGATGTCCGCTCGTGTGCGGCTGTGCGCGAGTGATTTCAACGCCTCTTCGTGGCTCTTCTGCAGGGCCTCGTAGTGCGTCTTGGCCTCCGCGCGCTTGCCCTGTGCTTCTAGAATTCGGCCGACCTGGAGCCCGGAGAGGACGCCGTAGGCCTTCTTGTCGAGGGCTTCGAGGGAGCGCCAGGACTTCAGCGCGCCCTCGTCGTCGCCCGAGCTCTCGAGCGCGGCGGCTTTGCCCTGCAGCGCGACCGCGCGCGCGAAAGGATCGATCTCGGGGCTGGCGAGGACCGCGGCGTAGGCCTTCAGCGCGGCCTCGTACTTGCCGAGGTCGTAGTTCGCGCCCGCCTCACCGAGGCGCGCGAGGGCCGCAACGGGGCTGTCTCCGTGACGGTTTCGGGCCGCGACGAAGGCGTCGCGAGCGCGCTCGATTTGACCCGTCCGAGCCTCCCCTTCGAGGGCCTTGTCGGCGGGGTCTCCCGTTCTCCCGTGGGCCTTCAGATAGATCTCGTTGGCCGACTGGAACGCGGCGGAGGCCTCCTCGGCGCCGGTGCGGCTCATGCGCTGGTACACCGAGAGCGCGATGAGGCCGACCAGGGCCGAGCCGACGACCGCGAGGACCATGACTCGGTTGTCGATGAGCCACTGCAAGCCCTTGACGGTCTTCGCCGTGAACTCGTCGTCGGCGAGGGCTTCCAACTCGGCGCGGAGACCGCCACCGGCCTCATCCTCGGATTCGGAGCCGTCGAGGGTCGCCTCGTCGGGCGCCTCGGACTCTCGCGTCTTCCGCTTTCTGATGCGCTTGACCATGTCTCTCGCTGCAAGGGTTCGTGCAGATCGGCGGCGGAATCTAGCACCGTGTTTTTTGCAGTGTCAACGCGAGCTTGACGCGTCTCGTTCGGCTATCGTGCTCGACGTGCGCTACGGTCCCGCGTCCCTGCTCGGTGTGCTGCTCGCGTCCCCCGTCGTGGCGGGGCCGATCGACGACCCCTCGCTTCGGGTGGAGGTCGACACGGGCTACGCGTGTTTCGCCGACGAGCGCCGCTTTCACGGCTTGTACGCCGGCCTCGAGTCGGCCTACGTGCTCGACGGGTTCTGGGGGCTGCGCGGTGGGCTGGCCCACGGGGCGCACCGCAGCAAGGGCGAGGCCTTCGACGTGACCCAAACCTCGCTCGGCGTGCGCTACCAGCTCGACGTTTTCACCTACGTGCCCTGGCTCGACGTGTCGGGGGTCGCCTTCGCCGTCGACGGGGACGACGCGCCCGAGCTCGCCGGAGGGTTGGCGTTCGGCTTCGGATTCGACTACCTGCTCGACTCTCACTGGTCCTTGGGTTTCGTCGGTCGTTACCATCAGGTATTCGGTCTGGAACGGTTTCCGGCATACGTGACGCTGGGTGCACGTCTCGGATACCGATGGAATCTCGGCGACCCGTTCGACTCGTGAGCGACTTCGGCTCAACTCCTGCGCCGGGCTCGCCGAATCGTGGATCAACTGCACCGGAGGCTGCTCGCCCATGACCGACTCGACTACCGTTCTCCGATTCCCGGCGGATCTGCCGACGATTGCGGTGAAGAACGCGGTCGTCTTCCCGATCCCGAACCTTCCGATCCCCCTCGCCGTCGGGCGGGGGAAGACGATGCGGGCCATCGAGCGGGCTGCCGACGAGGACGGCTTCGTCTTCGTCGTTACGCAGCGCGAGCCCGACGAAGAAGATCCCGGGCCGATGGACTTGTTCCGCTACGGGTCCGTCGCGCGGGTCCTGCGGCTCACGCGTTCGCTCGAGAACGCCCACGAGCTGCTCATCGAGGGGATCTGCCGAGCGCGGATCGAGCGCTTCACCGAGCTCGATGACTACCTGCGCGTCGAGGTGACGAGCGTCTACGACGACAAGGAGACGGACGCCGAGACGCACGCGCTGGTGCGCAATCTCAAGGAGCTCGCCGGCAAGGTGATTCAGCTCTCGCCGCGAATCCCGGACGAGGCGCTGGGGGTCATCGACGGCATCGAGCACCCCGGGCACCTCAGCGATCTTGTGGCGTCTCAGCTCAAGCTCAGCATCGCGGCCAAGCAGGACTTGCTCGAGACCTGGGACACCAAGCGCCGGCTCAGCCGGGTCATCGAGCACCTCGCCCACGAGGCAGCGGTGCTCGAGATCTCCGGGAAGATCCGTACCGAGGTCCGCGACTCCCTCGACAAGCACCAGCGCGAGGTCTATCTGCGCGAGCAGCTCAAGGCGATCCGCAAGGAGCTCGGCGGCGACGATGGCGACGACGACAGCGTCGACGAGCTCGAGGAGCGCGTTCTCGCCGCGGCGATGCCCGAGCAGGCGCTCAAGGCGGCAAAGCGCGAGGTGCGGCGGCTCAAGCGGATGAACCCGCAGAGCGCCGAGTTCACGGTCTCGCGCACCTACATCGACTGGCTCCTCGACATCCCGTGGAACGAGACCAGCCAGGACACGCTCGACATCAAGCGGGCGAGCGAGTTGCTGGACGAAGACCACCACGGACTCGACCGCGTGAAACGGCGGATCATCGAGTACCTCGCGGTCCGCAAGCTCAAGGGCGATATGCGGGGGCCGATCCTCTGCCTCGTCGGGCCGCCCGGTGTCGGTAAGACGTCGCTGGGCAAGTCGATCGCCACCGCCCTGGGGCGCGAGTTCGTGCGCATCAGCCTCGGCGGTGTCCGCGACGAGGCCGAGATTCGAGGGCACCGGCGCACCTACATCGGGTCCCTGCCGGGGCGGTTCGTGAAGGGCCTCAAGAAGGCGGGGACGATGAACCCCGTGTTCGTACTCGACGAGATCGACAAGCTCGGCCAGGACTTCCGCGGCGATCCCGCCTCGGCGTTGCTCGAGGTGCTGGATCCGGAGCAGAACAACAGCTTCAGCGACCACTACCTCGAGGTCCCCGTGGATCTCTCGCGCGTGCTGTTCATGACGACCGCCAACCGACTCGACACGATCCCCCACGCGTTGCGAGACCGCATGGAGGTCATCGAGATCCCCGGCTACATCGAGGAGGAGAAGATCGAGATCGGGCGCAAGCACTTGTTGCCTCGGCAGCTCGAGGAGCACGGGCTCACCGCTGAGCAGGTCGCCATCGAAGAGGAGGCGCTGCGGCTGATCGTCGCCGAGTACACCCGCGAGGCTGGCGTTCGGACGCTCAATCGACAGATCGCGAGCACGTTGCGCTCGGTGGCGCGAGACGTGGCGATGGGCGATACGGAGGGCCCGATCACGGTGGACTGCGAGCGGGTGCGGGCGGCGCTGGGGCCCCAGAAGTACTTCACCGATCAGAAGGAGGACATCGCGACGCCAGGGGTCGCCGTGGGGCTCGCGTGGACGCCGGTGGGGGGGGACATCCTGTTCATCGAGGCGACCCTGATGAAGGGGACGCCAAAGCTGACGCTGACGGGGCAACTCGGCGAGGTGATGAAGGAGTCGGCCCACGCGGCGCTGTCGTTCATCCACGCCCGGGCCGAGCAACTCAACATCCCCGACGAGGTGTTCAGCGAGCGGAAGATCCACTTGCACCTGCCGAGCGGGGCGATCCCCAAGGACGGGCCCTCGGCGGGCGTGACCATCGTGGTCGCGCTGACCTCGCTCTTCACCGGGAAGCCGATGCGGGACGCCCTCGCCATGACCGGGGAGATCACCCTCCGTGGCGTGGTGCTCCCGGTGGGTGGGATCAAGGAGAAGGTGCTCGCGGCGGCGCGCGCCGGCATCACGGAGATCATCCTCCCCAAGCGCAACGCCGGCGACCTCGAGGAGATCCCCGAGCACCTGCGCCAGCACATGACCTTCCACCCCGTGGAGCGCATCGAAGAGGTGCTTCAGTTGGCGTTGGGCATCAAGGTGCGCGCAACTCCGAAGCGAAAGCGCCGTCGGAAGTCGGTGGCGACGTCCGAGCCGCGCGCGATGGCCTGAAGACGTGTCCATGAGTGTCGAGTAGGCGGGGAAGGCCGTCCCTCCCCGCCCCCCCTCACAGCTCCGAGCGTGCGGTGTTGTGCCTCGGCTGGAACGTGACCCCGACGTCCCCTACCTGACGGAGACGAAGGAGCACGATGAGCAAGACCACGCGGCGACATTTGACGCGGTGGATGGCGCGCCCATAATGAATGAATCCTCATTCAGGCGGGTGATATGGTCGACGATGTTCAAGGCGGTGCCGGGTTCCTGATGGAGCCCGCCGGGTCGCGCCGGGTCTTCACGCCCGAGGGCTTCAGCGACGACCAGCGGATGTTCTACGAGGCGGCGCGCGAGTTCATGGAGCGCGAGGTGCTCCCCCAAAACGAGCGAATCGAGGCGATGGAGCCGGGCGTGATGCCAGAGCTCCTGCGCAAGGCAGGAGCCCAGGGGCTGCTCTCGGTCGAGATCCCCGAGGCCTACGGAGGGCTGGGCCTCGACAAAGTGACGGCGGCGCTCGTCGGGGAGGCGATCGCGATCCAGGGCAGCTTCGCCGTGGCCCACGGGGTGCAGATCGGCATCGGGACGTTGCCGATCCTCATCTTCGGCACAGACGAGCAGAAAGCGCGCTACCTCCCGGACCTCGCGACGGGGGAGAAGATCTCGGCGTACTGTTTGACCGAGCCTGGGAGCGGCTCCGATGCGCTGGGCGCAAAGACCACCGCGGTCCTCGACGGGGACGCCTACGTCCTCAACGGCGTGAAGCAGTGGATCTCGAACGCCGGCTTCGCCGACGTCCTCATCGTCTTCGCCCAACTCGAGGGCCGATTCACGGCGTTCATCGTCGATCGGGGGCTCCTCGGCGTCGACACCGGGGCCGAGGAGAAGAAGCTGGGCCTCAAGGGGTCGTCTACTCGGCAGGTCATCCTCGATGATGTGCGAGTGCCTGCGGAGAATCTGCTCGGGGAGCCGGGCAAGGGCGCGGTGATCGCCTTCAACATCCTCAACATCGGGCGCTACAAGCTGGGTATCGCGTCGGTCGCCGTGGCGAGGGAGGGGCTCAACCACGCGCTGAGCTACGCAGGTGAGCGACGTCAGTTCGATACCCGACTGGTCGACTTCCCGGCGCTGCGGGAGAAGCTCGCCAACATGGCGAGTGACATCTACGCGGGGGAGTCGATGGGGTGGCGGCTGGTGGGCTTGCTGGACGAGCGAATCGAGGCGCTGTCGAAGGACGACCCGGCCCATTGGCAACAGGCGGTTCGGATCATCAAGGACTACGCCATCGAGTGCTCGATCTTGAAGGTCTATGCGTCGGAGATGGTCGGCTCGGTGCTCGACGAGGCGCTTCAGATCCATGGTGGCTATGGGTTCACGTCGGAGTATCCGATCGAACAGCCGTACCGCGACGCGCGCGTGAACCGCATCTTCGAGGGGACCAACGAGATCAACCGGATGCTCATTCCGGGCACGATCTTCAAGCGTGTGATGCAGGGGAAGCTCAACTTCCTTCCGGTCGCGGGTCGCGTTGAGGCCGAGGTGAAGGCGGGGGCGATCGCCGCGGCGCCTGCGGACGATGAAACGCCGCTGGCCTTGGAGCGCTTCATGTGCGAGCAGGCGAAGAAGGTCTTCTTCTTCACTTCGGGGGCGGCCGCGCAGAAGCACATGGCGGACATGGATCGGCAGCAGGAGCTGCTGATGGCGCTAGCGGATATGGTGATCGACGTCTGGGTCGCCGACAGCACGCTGGCGCGGGTCGCTCAGTACGTAGACGCCAACGGTCCAGAGTCGACGGCGGGGCACAGCGCGATCGCTCGCGTGGTGGTGACGGGGTGCTATCGACGCATCACGGGCCGGGCGAAGGAGCTCGCTGGGTTCCTCGCCAAGCGTCCGAGCCGGATGTGCGCCGGCATCGATCGCCTCGCTCCCTACGTGCCGGTCAACCTCGTGGCGGCCCGGCGTGCCGTGGCGGAGTCGCTGTGCGAGGCGGGACGATACCGTTTCTGACGCTCTTCGAGGATCTGGGGTGCGTCGGGTGGCCGTCGCTCGGGACGGCTGCTAACTTCCGGGCATGGCTCTACCCACGATCGCGTGCTGCTACCGCGACTGCGGTGTTCAGGTCTGGTCGCCGGTCAGCGGGCACCTCGAGGTGCATTGCAGCTCGGCGACCTGCATGACCTGTCGCCGGGTCGCGCTGTGCCTCCGCCACTTCGAGGACGTGCGCGCGCAACAGGGAAACCTCGGCTGCCCGAACTGCGGGGGTCGACGCTGGCACGTCGTGCTCTTCGAGCCCGTGAAGCTCCCCGCGGCGCTCGAAACGGAGGTGTCCGCCGAACGCGGGCACATCGAGGTGCGCTTCGTGTCCACGGGGACGACGAGCGACACCCCGCAGGCCGAGCCGGCGCCGGCTCCTCGAGCGAGCGAGCCTCCCCCTCCCCCACCCGCGCCCGCTGAGTGGAGGCTCGTGCGCGCATCGGAGCTGGCGCCCGGAGTGCGCGCGGTCGAGCCCGGCCTGGCCTTCCGCGCCGAGGGCGATGGGGCGACGGTCGTGCTCGACGATGATCTCGAGGCGGCGGTGGCGGTCGACGGCATCGTCCGTCGCGCGGTCCGCAGCGGGCGCTGCGTGTTGGTTGAGACGGCCGCCTCGGCCCAGACGGTGTCGTCGGTGGAGTGGTTGATGCCGGATGGGCGTCGTGGGCACCTCCCAAACCCGTTTCAGCTCTCGGTCCGCGGGCCTGCCTTTGTATCGCACGACCGGTTCGTGGTGGTGCTGGACCTGCCGGATGGGCGCAGCGAGCTCCGGGAGGGGCGCTTCGATGAGCCTGGATTGGTGCGGACGCGCCGGATCGGGCGGGCGATGCGGTTGGCGGACGATGGCGCAGCGCCGGCGGTCCTCGGCGGGCACAGCGGCGTGATCTTCGGGCGGGACTCCGAAGGCTATGTGCCGACCTGCGTGCGCCTGGACGATGGTCGGGAGACCACGATAGGCGCCGCCCAGGCACCGCCTCGGGTGGTGGTGGCGGCCCCCGATGTCCCGCTGGCGGCCTGGGTGAACTACGACGGCGACGTTCGCTGCGGGGGCCCGGGCTCGGAGGAACGGATGCTGGGAAGCTGCGACACCGACATGCTCGCGATGTCCGACGATGGGCGCCGGGTCGCGTGGGTCGATGGTCCCCTGCACGTGGCCGACACTCAGACCGGGCAGGTGTCGATCTGGAAGATCCCCGACGATGTCGTCGCCGTGGGTTGGGCGGCCGCGGCGCCCGTCTGATCAGATCGCGCCGGGGAGGAAGGCGGCGACGACCTCGCGCCCGAGGGGCTGATGCTCGGGTTGGCAATACACGCGGACGAGTTGGGCTGGGGCCGCGTAGCGCTCGTAGATGCGAGAATACTCGTCGATCTGGTGCACCTGCTTGAGCCCCCGGTTCACGACGTAGATGGGCCGGTCCACGGGGCCTCCGCCGTAGTACTTCGACAAGACGCCCTTGTCGTTGCTCACGAAGTGCTCGACCCCAGCGGCGTCGAGGGCGGCAGAGATAGCCTCCAGATCGAGGCTGCCGGCGTCCGCGTTGGTTTCTAGAAGGCGCCTGAAGGGCCGACGTGCCGCGATCCAACGCGCCCAGCGATTGCTCGAGCTCCGGAGCGCAGACCACAGCGCGACCTCGTCGGTGTCCACGTAGGACTCGGCGTCGGTCGGCAACCGAAAGTCATCCGGCGCCTCCGCATAGAACCGCACCAACATCGTGTCAAAGCCCACCGGAATGTAGTGGTAGTACACGCTGACGAACATGTGGTAGCGGCTGAGCAGAAAGTCCTCGTAGGCGAAGACGGCGCGGTGGCTCAACGCCATCAGCGCTCGCCCGTCAGCGACGTGGAACCCGAGGTTCTCCAGCAGCCACGACTGATCGAACTTGCCGTAGCTGACGCCCGCGAAGAACGAATCGCGCTGGAGGTAGTCCATGCGGTCGGCGTCGAGCTCGCCACTCACCAACTGGCTCAAGACGGGGTAGTAGTCGACTCCGTCCACGAGAAACCCGGGCGCGCGCTCCGGGAAGCGCCCGCTGATCAGGTGGGCGATGTCGGTCGTGCAGACGCCTTCGTCGCCGAAGCGGGTGTCGAGCAGCTCGTTGAGCTCGCTGCGGAGGAGGAGCAGCAGCGTGTAGTCTTCGTGGCTCGCCTGCGCCGCTTGCTCGGCCTCGTCGAAGCAGGACAACCCCAGCGCGCGGCGGGGGGGCATCGCCGACTCACTCGAGTGGGAGGCGGGGGGATGCCCGACATCGTGGAGCAGCAACGCCAGACGCACCATCTGTCGGAATCGGGCCCGCGCGGGCTTTGGTAGGGCGCTGGCGTCGACGGGGAAGATCGCGTCGAACATGCGCGACGCGACCTCCATCGCGCCAAGCCCATGGGCGTAGCGAGTGTGGGTGGCCCCAGGGAAGGCCTGGTCGGTGAAGCCGAGCTGCTTGATCCCGCGGAGCCGCTGATAGACGCGGTGGTCGACCACGGCCAGCTCATCGGGGCTGAGGCGGATGCTGCCGTGAATGGGATCGCGGATGCGGATCATGGGGCCACTCCGTTGTGTCCGGAACGCAGGACTTCGATCGGCTCGGCGAAGAGCGTGTGACTGGTCGCGCCAACCACCTTGGCGCGGACGAGGTCGCCGCCCTCGGCGCCCGAGGGCAGGATGGTCGTCTTGAAACAGCTCGTGCGCCCCACCCGCTGCGAAGGATCACGGCGGCCGGGCCCGGCGACGAGGACCTCGACCTCGCGGCCGACCATCGCCGTGAAACGCTCTTTGCTGATGGACTCCTGGAGCTCGATCAGCCGCTTGAGGCGCGCCTTTTTCACCGCGTCGGGGACGTCGTCCGGGCGGCTCCGACTCGCGAAGGTGCCCTCGCGCTCGCTGTAGGCGAACATGAACGCGCCATCGAAGCGCGCGGCGCGGACCAGGTCCAGCGTCGCCTCGAAGTCCTCCGGCGCCTCGCCCGGGTATCCGACGATGATGTCCGTCGTGAGCGCGAAATCGGGCATCTCGCGGTGGATGTGCTCGATCTTGTCCAGATACGCCTCGGCGGTGTAGCCCCGCTTCATATCCTGCAGGATGCGCGTGCTCCCGCTCTGCACCGGAAGGTGGATGTGGCGGCCGACGCGGGGAAGCTCAGCCAGCGTGTCGAGCAGACGCTGGCTGAAGTCGTTGGGGTAGGGCGAGGTGTAACGCACTCGGTAGAGCGCCTCGACGTCGTGCACCGCCCGCAGGAGGTCCGAGAAGTCGCGGCCCCGCTCGTAGTAGCTAGACACCGTCTGGCCCAACAACGTGACCTCGCGGTATCCGGCGCTGGCCATCTCGCGCGCCTGAGCGACCACCGCTTCGGGGGGGAGGCTCCGCTCCCGCCCGCGGACGAAGGGTACGATGCAAAACGTGCAGAACTTGTCGCAGCCTCGCTGGACGGTGATCCAGCCAGAGACGCCTTCGACCCGCTCGAGCGGGACATCGAGATAGGTCTCGCGCCGGTCGAGGCGCACGTCGACCCGAGGATCGCCGGGGGCCGCCTCGCGCGCCTGTTCGATGAGCTCTGGCAAGCGGCGGTAGGCGTCCGGGCCAATCACCAGGTCGACGTGCGGGGCCCGAGAGACCAGCTCGTCGCGCATCCGCTCGGCCATGCATCCAGCGACCCCGAGCACGACGGACGGCTTGCGTCGTTTGAGCGCCTTGAACCATCCGAGGCGGCCGAAGACGCGCTCCTCTGCGCGCTCGCGGACGGCGCAGGTGTTGACCAGCACCACGTCGGCGTCGTCGGCCGCCTCCACGACCCGAAAGCCCTCATGGCGCAGCAGCCCGAACATCATCTCGGTGTCCGCCACGTTCATCTGGCAGCCGTAGGTCTCGATGAAGACGCGCAGACGCTGGGGCATGTGCGTGGCTTTCGCGCCCAAAAGGAGCCGGAAGCTAGCGATGGGGCTCTCAGCGGTCAAGGCCGGCACCATCGACTCTTCCGTCGTAGTCCCTTAGACTGCGCCGTCTATGGAAGGAACTGGCCGGTTCGCGGCGCTCGAGCGGCTGCTGGGACAATTCAAGCGCCTGCTGTGCGCCGACGGAGAGGCGCGGCTCTACGAGCTGACCCTCGACGCCGCGATCCACTACCTCGAAGGCGACCACGGATTCATCCTCGTGCGCGAGGGCGACCGTCCCCGCGTGCGAGCCACGCACAACCTCGATCGTGCGACGCTCTCGAGCATGCGCTTCCGGCCGATCAGAAAGATCGCCGACCACGTACTCTCGCAAGCCGAGCCGTTCCTCAGCGCGTCGGTCGGCGAGGACTCTCGTTTCTCTACCAGCGAGTCGATCTATGAGGTGCCCCGCGCGGTCATCGCGGTTCCGCTGCGCACCCTCGACCAGACGCTCGGTGTCCTCTACGTCGACAAGCTGCACGAAGGTGAAGGCCCATTCCGGGTGGAAGACGTGCGCGTCTTGCAGGAGTTTGGCGACGCCGCCGCCCAGACCCTCGAGCTGGCAAGTACGCTGTGGTCGCTCGAGGAGAACAGCACCGAGCTGCGTCGCAAGGCCGACGAGCTCGAGCTCATCACCCACAGCCTGCAGGAAGACGTCGCCCTCAAGTCGGTGGAGATCGCCCACTTCGAGCGAGCGCTCGACTCGAGCGCCCGGGCGCTCGGCGAGAAGTACACCTTCCACAACATCGTCGGCCGGAGCCCCTCGATGCGGCGTGTCTTCGACATGCTCGCCCAGGTCATGGACTACCCCGTCCCCGTGCTCGTGACCGGGGAGAGCGGAACCGGCAAGGAGCTGGTCGCCCGCGCGCTCCACCACGGGGGGCCCCGCAAGGACCAGCCGTTCATGGCGATCAACTGCGCTGCTATCCCAGAGAACCTGCTCGAGAGCGAGCTGTTCGGGTACAAGCGCGGCGCCTTTACTGGGGCGACGAGCGACAAGGAGGGCCTCTTCCTCGGCGCGCGCCGCGGGACCGTCTTCCTCGACGAGATCGGTGAGATGCCCCTCGGGATCCAGGCGAAGCTCCTGCGCGTCCTGCAGGAGAAGGAGGTTCGACCCATCGGTGGTCGTACCTCCGAGACCGTCGAAGCACGGATCGTCGCGGCCACCAATCGCGAGCTCCGGGAGGAGGTCGAGGCCAAGCGCTTCCGAGAAGACCTCTACTACCGGCTCAACGTCGTCGAGGTGAAGATTCCCCCACTGCGTGACCGGGTCGAGGACATCCCAGACCTGACAGAGCACTTCCTCGAGCGCTTTGGCGACGAGTTCGCCCTCCCGAACAAGACCCTCAGCCGCGCCGCGATGCAGCGGTTGATGCGCGTCGAGTGGCCGGGCAACGTGCGGCAGCTTGAGAACGCGATCAAGTCGAGCGCGATCCTCTCCCGTGGGGCGGTCATCGACGTCGACGAGCTGCGGCTGCCGGACACCCGGCTCGGCGAGTCGGGCGCAGGCGTCCTCCAGGCGGCCGCCGCTCCGACGGCTCCGTCGCCCCGACCGATCACCAACCGCGCAGAGTGGGAGGCGCACGACAAGCAACGGATCCTCGACGCGCTCGTGCGTTGTGGATGGAACAAGACCCGGGTCGCCACCGAGCTCGGGGTGTCGCGCCGCAACCTCTACCGGAAGCTGGCCAGATACGGGATCGAGGGAGAGGGCGCCTAGTTGCGAGTTCTCGTCACCGGCGCGACAGGGTTCATCGGCGCGCACATCACTCGTTCGTTGCTGGCGGCAGGGCATCGGGTCTGTGCTCTGGTTCGACCCGCCGCGCCGAGTCCCGAGGGCGTCGAGAGCATCCTCGGTGACGTCACGGTTCCAGAGTCTCTGCCGCCAGCGGTGGCGGACGTCGGCGCCGTCGTTCACCTCGCCGGGGTCACTCAGGCCAGTCGAGCCAGCCTCTATCACCGGGTCAACACCCAAGGAACGCTCGACCTCGCGCGCGCCGCAGCCGCCGCGGGCGTACGCCGCTTCGTCTACGCCAGCAGCCTCTCGGCCCAAGGACCATCCATTCCCGGCCGCCCGCACATCCAGGGCGGCGACGAGGCCCCCATCAACGACTACGGGCGCAGCAAGCTCGCCGCGGAGCAGGGCCTGCGCGGGATCCCGGACCTTGACGCGATCGTCCTTCGGCCCTCGGTCGTCTATGGTCCAGGCGACCGCGAGCTGCTCGCCTGGGCCCGCCTCGTCCGGCGTCGGCTGGTGCCGAGCGTCGGAGGACTGGAGCTGTCGTTTCTTCATGTCGACGACCTCACTCGGCTGGTGGTGGGCTTGATCGACGGCGTCGACGTCCCCTTCGGCCCGTTCTTCGTCAGCGACGGTCGCCCTGTTCGGATGGCGACCGTCCTCGACCTCGTCGAGCGCAGCGTCGGGACCGGGGCGACTGTGCGGCTGCCCCTTCCGCGCTTGGCGTTGCGCCGGCTCACGCCCGCCGTCGAGCAGATGGCGGCGGTCACTGGAGTCGGCCGGCTGGCCGCCCGGACGATGAGAGAGCTCGCCGCGCCTGCGTGGGCCTGCGATCCCCAGCGGGCGCGCGAGACCTTCGGCTTCGAGCCGCGCGTCCGCCTGGAGGCCGGGCTGGCTTCCACCTTCGACTGGTATCGCGAGGCCGGCTGGCGGTAGCCATCACTCCCGCGCAGGCTGGGCCACGCGGAGGGTGTAGGGCGTGGTGGCCGGGGCGGTGGACGTGATGTGTACCCGGTAGCGCCCACTCTTCGGCGGCTCGAAGGCGACGTGCGTGAGCCGCCCGCCCTTCACCGCCGGGCCGACGGGCTTTCGGTGCCGGGGGGCGTAGACGTGCAGCTCGAGGCGTGCCCCCTGGGCGTGGGCCACGCGCACGTCGATCGGGCGGCCCCGGGCGGCCTCGAAGTAGAACCAGTCGTCGTCTCCGGCGCACACCCTGGCCTCGACCGAGCGGCGCTTCGTGGAGCGGGCGCGAGCGCGGGTGTCGTTGGGCTCGCGGGCGTCGGCTCCGCAGGTGGGCGGTGACGGTTTGGCCTGGGCGGCGGCGGGGAGACCGACGGTGAGCGTCTGCCAGAGGGAGAAGAGCGTGAGGAGGTGGGACATGGGGGCTTCCTTTCTGTGTGTGGGCCCCACTAGAGCGAAGAGCGTGCCAGAGTAGAGTGCTGTAAAAACAGGTGGTTACAACTCGCCACGGTGGCCAAAGCGTCCAATGTGTCCAGAAATTGGACGGGAGGGGCGTCGGTTGGAGACGATCGGCGCATGTCCGCCGTTCGAGATTTGCAGCGCGCGTTGGAGTTTGCGCACTACGCGCGGCGCTGGAGCGGCCAGCGGCTGGTCGTAGCCCTCGGTGGCCGGCTTCGACTGGGGGACTTCCTGCTCGATCTGAAGCTGCTGGGGGCCTACGGCCTGGAGGCCGTCATGGTGGTCCCCGCCGCGGCCGGCCACGCCGCCCCAGTAGTGGCCGAGGCGAGCGCGGAGGGGGTGCCCTTCGAGCGCGTCTGCATCGAGGGCGCGTCCGCGGGCGGGGAGCGACTGGTGGTCGATATGGTGCTCGCGGCCCTGGGACGAGGCCGAGTGCCGGTGGTCGTGGCGCCCGATCCATCCAGCGACGAAGCGCCGGGGCCCGCCAAGCGACTCGGTCTGCGGATCGCGTCCGCCGTCGCGGCCCGCCGGTTGATCCTCGCGGTGCCCGAGGAAGACGTCGCCGGTCGGCAGGGCCAGATGACGGCCGCCGAGGCGCGGGCGCTCGATCTGCCTCTCTGGAACTTCGTCGTCCGCGGCGTCGAGGCGGGCCTGCCGGGGGTCGTCGTGCTGCCCGCCCGCGCAGGCTGCCTCTTCGAAGAGCTCTTCACCCACCACGGGGCGGGGGTGCTGGTCGGTGACGCGCTCCCGGAGGAGATCCGGGAGGCAGGCCCCGCCGACAGCGCGGACGTCGAGCTGCTGCTCAAGGCGGACATCGAGCGCGGGCTGATTCGACCGGCGACCGACGCCGAGCTCCGGCGGACCATCGAGCAACACCTCGTCTACACCATCGACGGCGTGGTGGTCGCCACCGCTCGACTGGTGCCGTGGGGGGAGGCCGCCGAGTTGAGTCGGTTCGGGACCTTGCCCCGATATCGCGGGCGCGGCCGGGCCCGTCGGCTAGCGGAGGCGCTGATGGAGCGCGCGCGGCGCGCGGGGCACGAGCAGCTCTTCGCGCTGTCGACCGACGCTCGGATGTGGCGCTTCTTCGAGTCGCTGGGCTTCATCGAGACGCCGCGCGAGCGGCTGCCGGAGGTCTGGCGCCGAGACTACGACCTGGAGCGCCCGAGCCGCGGCTACTCGCGTAGCGTCAAGTAGAACGCCGCACCGCCGCCGGGTGCGTCGTCGACCCAGGCTTCCCCGCCGTGGGCCGCGGCGACCAGGCGGCACCACGCGAGGCCGAGTCCGGCGGCGCCCTGAACGCCCTCGACCTGCGCGAAGGGCTCGAAGATGCGCTCGCGCACGGCCGCGGGCACGCCCCGACCTTGATCCAGCACACCGACGCGGACGCCCCCCTCGATGGCGCGCGCCTGGAGTTGAATCTCGGACTTGCGGGGGGCGTGTCGGACCGCGTTGTCGGCCAGATTGACCAGCGCCCGGAGGACGACCTCGTGATCGCACACCACCCGCAGGCCTGGCGGGGTGTCGACCTGCACAACGCAGCGACGCATCGCGGCGGTCGGGGCGACGGCCGCCGCGGCTTGTCCCAGGAGGTCGCCTACGACCATCGGAGAACGCTCGACGGAGAGCGCGCCCCCCTCGCCTACGCGCTGTACGTCGAGGAGCGCTCGCACCATGCGGCTCAATCGGTCCTGAGCGCCGAGAGCGTTGCTGAGCGCGGATGACTGCCGCTCCGTGAGCGGGCCGGTGCGCATCATCGAGAGGCTGCCGCCGATGACGGTCAGCGGGTTGTTCAGGTCGTGGACGAGGTAGCGAACCCAATCGCTGGAGGGCTCCGCGGTGGGCTGGGAGACCCGTCGCGTGAGGGCGTTGCGCAGCTCGCTCTCGAGCCGCCGGGGCACGACGGGCTTGCGTACGAAGACATCGGCGCCGGCCTCGATGAGGCGCTCGTCGGCCTCCGCCCCCGCGGCGATCGCCACCAGCGGGAGCCCACCGAGGCCGGCGTCGGCGCGGAGCGTCCGGCAAGAGGCGACCGCCCGCGAGGGGGGGGCGTCGAGCACGAGCACGTCCGGGGTGGACCGGTCCGCCAGCCGACGCGCCGCCGCGAGATCAGGCGCCGCGCGGACATCCATGCCCTCCCGCTGGAGCAACACGCGCAGGAGGAGCGCGTCCTCGGGCTCGTGTTCGATGATCAGGGCGCGCTCCGCCATCCCTTGATTGATCGGAGTCCACCGATCCCGAGTTGAGTCGGGGGGTGGCGCGCGGTACACACGACCGGTGTTGCTCACCTTCCGCGGCGTACGAAAGCAATTCGGGGCGACCCTGGCGCTCGCCGACGCCACGGGGGCTGTGGACGGCCGGGCGGTCGGTCTGCTGGGCCCCAACGGCGCAGGCAAGACCACCCTGATGCGCATCATCCTGGGACTCATCGAGCCCGAGGCGGGCGACATCGAGGTGCTCGGTATCAATGCGCGCCGGGAACCCACGGAGGTCCGCAGCCGCCTCGGGTACGCCGCCGAGGGCCCTGGGCGCATCCCCGGCCTGTCGGGGCTGGAGTCGGTCTCCTACGCCGCGGAGCTCTGCGGGCTGCGGCGCCGCAGCGCCTTGCTTCGGGCCCATGACATGCTGGACCTGGTCGGGCTGGACGAGGCCCGCCTGCGTCCCGTCGAGACCTACAGCACCGGGATGCACCAGCGGGTCAAGATCGCGATGGCGCTGGTCCACGATCCAGAGCTGGTCTTGCTCGACGAGCCGACGAGCGGACTCGACCCCGAGAGCCGAGACGAGTTGCTCGACCTGATCGTCCACCTGCGAGACGGAGGCGGCCCCGCGGTGCTCCTGTCGACGCACCTGCTCCACGACGTCGAGCGCACCTGCGACTCGGTGGTGATCATGACTCGCGGCGCGGTGCGTTTCTCGGGGCCCATCGACGACCTGCGGACGCGGGTTGCCCAGGAGTACGAGGTGCGCCTCGCAACGGCGTCGCCGGTCTTCGAGTCGGGGCTGCTGAGCCGCGGAGCGACGGCCGACCGAAACGAACGCCCGGACGTGCTTCGAGTGCGACTCCCCACCGGCGCGGGGCCCGAGCTGCTCTGGTCCGTCGCGGAGGCGACCGGCGCGCGGATCTTCCATCTCCAGCAGCGGGCCGCCACGCTCGAAGAGGCGTTCATGCAGGCGGTGGAGCCGTGAAGCTCTCTACGAGGACGCTGGGGCAGACAAAGCGACCAAGCGATGTGCGTGCCCGTGCAGCGCGCCGCGTCGCGACTCTGCCGCAGCGTCCTAGGACGCAGGCGCGATGAGTGACGATCGGATCTACGCCGTGGGCTATCGGCGCCTCGATTCACGCGCCCGGGTGCGCCCCCCCGCGTGGCCCATCGCGCGGACCATGCTCCTGCTCGCCTGGCGCAAGCGGGCGACGAAGATGGCGCTCCTCGGCTGCGGCGCGGTCTTCGTCGTCTGTGCCTTCATCATCGTCGCGCAGCTCCTGGTCCGCCGCTTCGGCGGCGAGGTCGGCGGCCCGGCCGTGTCGAACCTCATCGGCGAGACGCAGGGCGTGATCGCCGGCTTTCTCACCGCTCAGTTCTACTTCACGACCTTCGCGGTGGCTGTGGTCGCTGGCGGCGCCATCGCGGCCGACCGATCGGCCGGGGCCTTCGATCTCTACTTCTCCCGCCCCCTGACGCGGCGGGACTACGCCCTCGGCAAGCTGTGGGGGGCCGGCATGGTGCCCGCCGCGACGCTGGTGGTCCCGGTGCTCTTGCTCTGGCTCACGGCCACGGGGATCGCGCCGCCGGAGCTCCGCGCCGATCTCTGGTGGCTCGTCGTCCCGGCGACGGCCAGCGCGCTGCTGATCGCCGCGGTGGTCTCGACCACAATCGTGGGGTTGAGCGCCTACGGCACCAGCGCCCGTGGCGTCGGCATCTCGTACGTCGTGCTCCTCGTCGGCCTGGGGGCCATCGGTGAGGCCCTGGCGGCCGCGGGCTACGACTGGGCGGGCTATGTTTCGCCCTCCCGCAACCTGCGGACGGTGTCCGACGCCCTGCTCGCGGTGGGGCCCAAGAGCATGGTGGAGCAGCTCGTCCTGGGCAGCGGAGTTGCGCGCAACGACAGCGCCTTCGTGTCGGCTGGAGCGCTCATTGGGATGGCCGCTTTGGGTCTGGCCGCGGTGTGGAAACGGCTCACGGCCGAGGTGGTCGGATGACGCCGATGCTCGAAGCGCGAGGCGTCTCGAAGATGTTCGGGCAGGTGCGCGCGCTCAACGAGATCGATCTCTCCCTCGGGGGCGGCGTGACTGGCCTGCTCGGCCCCAACGGCTCTGGGAAGTCGACCTTGCTGAAGCTCTTTGCGGGGCAATTGCTCCCAGACACCGGCGCGGTGCGGCTCCAGGGGCGAGATCCGTTCCACGATCCCCACGTGCTGCGTGATCTCGGGCTGTGCCCCGAGCAGGACAAGTTCTACGAGGACCTGACGGGCGTGCGCTTCATCGAGGCGCTCACCAGACTGCACGGTTTCTCCGCGCGTGACGCGCAGGCGCGCGCGAAGGAGGCCCTGGACCGGGTCGGGATGGCGGAGTACGCCCACAAGCGGCTTCGTGAGATGAGCCGCGGCATGCGGCAGCGCACCAAGATCGCCCAGGCCATCGCCCACGACCCACCGGTGGTGCTGCTCGACGAGCCGCTGACGGGGGCCGACCCCGTCGCCCGAGCGGATTTGATCGCGCTGGTGCGGGCCCTCGGCGCAGAGGGCCGCTGTGTGGTCGTCTCGAGCCACGTCCTGCACGAGGTCGAGGCGATGACCCACGCGGTGGTCTTCATCCGCTACGGACGTCTCCGCGCCCACGGCGACATCCTCCGGCTGCGCGCGCGGCTCTCGGATCGTCCCTACCGCATTCGGTTGCAGGTCGAGCGTGGCCGTGAGGTGGCGGGGCGTCTCCTGCATCTACCGCACGTTCGCCGCGCCGAGATCCTCGAGGACGGCGCGATTGAGGTGACGACCACCGATCTCTGGTCGGCGGCGGGCGACATCCCCGCCGCGGCGTCGGAGCTCGGCGTCGTCGTGTGCGGCTTCAGCTCGCCCGACGCCGATCTCGAGAGCCTCTACCGGTACCTCGTCTCGTGATGGCGCCCAAGCTGCCAGCCGGGCACGACGCCCGCGCCGCCTGGTTCTGGTTGTGCTTCCACTTGAAGCGGAACCTGGCCAAGAAGGCGTACCGGAACTGGGCGCTGCTGGTGGTGCTGGCCCTGTTGGTGCTCGCCTTCGGCGCACGCCTTCGGGCGTCGCAGATGGGCGAGTTCGTCGTGGGCTTCGTCTCCGGGCTCATGGCCCTCTTCTTCGGCAGCGCCACGATGCGCGAAGAGATCGAAGACCAGACGCTGACCTACGCCTTCAGCCGGCCGGTGGGGCGCGCGTGGCTCTACGCCGCGCGTGTGCTCGCGAGCGGACTGCCCGTCGCCGTCCTCACGGTGCCCGCCGCGTTCCTCGTCGGCGGCTCCATCGGCCCACAGACGGCGACCCGCTTCGCGATCGCTGCGGCCCTGGCGACGCTGACCTACACCGGTCTCTTCGCCCTCGTCGGGCAGCTCATCAAGTGGCCGGCCTGGTTTGGCCTGGCGTTCTTGCTGCTGTGGGAGAACTCGGTCTACCAGGTCCCCGGCTTCCTCGGCCGCATCACGATCCTCTCCCACGTCTACGGCGTGGCCGGCCTCCGCCCGGACCTCGCGGCGTGGGCGAACACCTGGGAGGCGCCGCCCTTCGTCGTGGCCGTGGTGGTCCTGTTGGGCGTCACGACGGCGACGCTGTGGTTGGGCGGACAGCTCGTTCGGCGCAGGGAGTTCGTGCTGACGCGCTAGCGAAGCGGGAGGATCTCCTCGAGGTAGGCTCGGTTCTCTCCGGTCCACGTCGCGTGGGCGCCCTCGACGAGCTCGGCGCGCTCCTCGAAGGGGCGGTCGGCGCCGCAGTCCATGATCTGCTGATCCCCGGCGGCGTTGTGGTACTGGCCGCAGCCGGGCTGGCGTGGGAGGCCCAGGCTGTGGCCGATCTCGTGGGTCGCGGTGTTGCCCACCAGGTTGCCCAGCGTACGGATGGCGCGGGCGATCTCGGCGTCGCGGCTGCCCCCGGGGTACTCCCCTGCCCCGACAGGATCGTCGAGGACCGGCTCGAAGATCTCGTCGAAGGCGCCGTGGGCGAGGGGGTTGTCGTTCACCCCGCGTGAGGGCGAGAGCTGCAAGAAGGACTCGACGAAGATCCCGCCGTAGCCGCCGCTCTCGGCGTTGCGTCCCGCGAGGAAGTCATCGAGGCGCGCGTTGCAGTGGTCGAGGTCCGGGGTGTTGTCGAGCCCGAAGAGTTGGCCACCGTTGGGATCGGGGCCCCCGATCTCGACGATGCTGTACTCGAGGAAGTCGGTGGGCTCGTTCAAGCGGATCTCGAGGTTGATACCGGCGTAGTCGCGCCGAATGACCTCGAGGACGCGCTCCCGCACCGCCCCGCTCACGTTGCGCAAGCCGAAGAGCCGCAGCGAGTCGGTGAACGCCGGCAGGAAGCGCAGGTGGACGACTTGTCGGGTGGGGAGGATGTCGAAGCGCAACGGGACCGGGCTCCCCTCCACGCTCTGCCCTTCGTAGGAGATGAGCGGCGTGACCGTGCCATCGATGCGTCCGGGCGTAGCGCCGAGGTCAGGGCTGTCGCAGCCGAAGGCGTACTCGACGCGAAAACTGAAGACGAGCTCCGTTCCGCTCTCCCACACGGGGGTGAACTCCCGGGCATCGAAGGGGGCGCTCTGGCCGTCCGTTGACTCGAAGACCCCTTGAATCCGAAGGGCGCTCACGCCCCCGCTCGGCCCGCCCACGAAGCCCTGTCCAGCGATTCGAATCGCCTCCCCGCGACTCGCAGACCGGGTGCTCAGGGCGTCGATGGTCGGAGGCAGCAGATCCAGCTCGACCGGAGCCCACTCCCCTTCCACGAACCACCCGCGTCCCTCGTTGACGACCCGCATCTCGCCGATGAGCCGGCCGGGCTCGACGCCCATCCACGACGGGTCGAGGACGAAGCTGATCTCGTCACGGAGCCACGCCCCCGCGGGGCGAACCCCCTCGCCGGTCACCTCGACGGGGCGGTCCCCCGTGAAGGTGCCCCGAAGCTCCACCAACGTCCTCCCTTCGCTGCCCGCGATGAACCCCGCGCCGATGACCTGCACGGGGCTGGCTGGGTAGACCCCGGAGGCGACCAGCTCGAAGCTGGGCTCGAGTCGCTGTCTCACGGGCGCCTGGATCGCGATGGACGCCGTCCCCGTCAGCCCGTCGACCTGGGCGACCACCTCGAGCGTCCCGTTGAGTTGCCCATCGGGGACGCCGGCGACCAGCCCCGGCTCGAACTCGACGGCCAGGTGCGCGTCGTCGAGGAAGCGCACTGGCAGATCACGGTCCACCGCTACGCCACCCACGTCACCCACCAGGTGGGCGCTGTAGCTGCCGTGCTCGAAGAACCCGACCCCCTGCACCCGGGCGGTGGTCCCCGGGAGCACGAGGTCGAGCTCGATCGCGCTGAGCACGATCGTGGCCTCCTCCGGCGGTGGCGGCTCTACCGTGTCTGCGCCGTTGCTACATCCGAGGAGCCACACGGCGATGAGGGCCCTCTTCACCACGCGCACCCGCGGCCTCCGTCGAAATCACGGCAGGCGTAGTTCTCGGCGGCGCGGCAGTCCCCGTCGTTTCCGCAGGACTTCAGACAGGCGGACACCCCCAGCAGCTCGCCACAGACGGTCCCCGCCGGGCAGTCCGCGTTGGCCTCGCAGCCGCCCACCGCGCAATAGCCGCCGGGCACGGCGTAGCAGACCTGGTCCACCGCGCAGTCCTGGTAGCCGGCGCAACGCTCCCCCGCCGCCGCCGCTCCCGCCGGGGCACAGACCATGTTGAAGTCCTCGAACCGCTTGCACGTGAAGCCCCCGCGGCAGTCCCTGTCGGAGCGGCAAACCGCGCCGCAGCGTCCGCCGCGGGCCGCCGGATCGAGGCCCGCGAGCTCCGTGACGCAGGCGTGGCCGCCGGCGCATTGGTCGGGGCCCCGGCACTCGTCTTCGATGCACGCGCCGAAGGCGCAGTACGTCCCCTGCGGGCACTCCATCGTCGACTGGCACATCTGCAACGCGCGGGTCTCGATCGCGATCGAGTAGGCGTTGGCCACGGAGCGCGTCGCACCGTAGATCTCGGCGATGTAGATGTCGTCCATCGGCGCCTGGATCTCGATGAGCTCGGCGTCGCGGTAGCTCAGCGACCTCCCGACCTCGTGCTCGCGGCCGCCCCGGTAGAGCCGCATGTCGAGGTCGCCGTCGGCGTGGGCGAAGGCGATCGAAGCGCTGATGATCTCGCCGGCCCGCGCCTCGAAGCCGAAGTAGTCGGGATCGCGACGGCAGATCTGGAGCTGCCCACGCTCGAACGGCAGCTCGACGGCCGTGAAGTCGTCGAAGCCGTCGTTGTCGTCGAGGGCGTCGTCGACGCACTGGTTGGCCGCGCAGTCGCCGTCGCCGACCTCGACCTCGAGGTCGTAGACGTTCTCGGACCCCTCATAGCCAAAGACGAAGACGACCGCCTCGCCATCCGCCGTAGCCGGGGCGCAGGGCTCGTGCACCGACTCGAGATCGACATCTCCGTTGGTGCTCTGGTAGTCGAAGGAGAGCGCCTCGTCCTCCGGCAGGCGCAGCGCCATCGCCAGATCGAGATCGCCCCGGATGTTGTCGAAGGTGGCCGTGACGCGGATCGACTGCCCCTCGCCCACCCGCACGCGAAACAGGTCAGCGTCCCCCTGGCAGATGCTGAGTTGGTCGAAGCGGCCCGGCTCGATAAGCGTGGCCGTGGCGACGTCGTTGTTGCCGCCCTCCGCCTCGTAGGCGTCGGCGACGCAGAGCTGCCCGCAGTTCAGGTCGACGGGGAGGCACTGGGGGGACAAGACGCCGTCGATGCTCTCGAACTCATAGCACTGCTGTCCGCCGGCGCAGTCCGTGTCGGCGCAGCTTCGACCGCAGAAGGACTCTCCTCGCAGCAGCATGCACCGGTCGTCGGGTCCACCGCATTGCTCGTCGGCCACGCAGGCCTCGCAGAACCCGTAGGTGCTCCCGCCGGCCTCCTCGGCCCCCTCGGCGGTGAATCGAAAGACGGCGCTGGTGGTCGTGTGGTCGCAGCGCGTGCTGTCCGGGTCGTCGTTGTCGGTGGCGACGATGCGATACCAGACGTCGGCGGTCTGCCCAGGCTCCAGGTTGAGGTTCGGGATCGACGCCGACCAGCCATCGCCGGACCTCGCGGCGAAGTTCGCCGTCGACCAGGTGACCTCGCCAGCGGCCTCGGGATCCTCGTCGGCGTAGAGCAGAACGGGGGGATCCTTGAAACCGACGTCGTCGGTGATGATCGCCTCGATCTCGTAGTTCAAGGGCCCCAGGAAGCTGCCCGGCGGTGCGTGCTCGATGACCGGTGGCGCGCCGGCGCAGCCGACGGCGGCGGTGCGTTGAAAGCGCGCGTTGAAGCGTTTCTGCACCGGCACATCGTCGCCGACCTCTCGGGCGCAGAAGACGATCGTGTGGGAGAGACTCCGGTCGAGATCCTCCTCCGATGGGCACCAGAAGAAGGTGCGCTCTTTGCCCTTGGCGCTCCCCGTGAGCTTCGCCTCGCTGGCGCCACCGGCCCCCGGCACGGGCTCACAGAGGTAGATCTCCACGTCCTGGTCGGGGATCGCGTCGGCCTTCACCCGCACCTTGAGGTCGTCGATGCACGGCCGCTCGCTGAGATCCACCGCCATCCCCGCCCCCGGGGGCTCCACGAAGCGCAGGGAGGTGCTGCCCCCTACCCCACTGTTGATGACGCGCAGGTTGATTCGGACGCTCTCGTCGCAGCCCCGGTCGTCGCTCACGGTGAGCGTGAGGTTGTAGTCCAGCGACTCGCCGTCGCCTGCGTCTGCGATCCCTGGGGTCCAGACGAAGAGGTTCCCCACGACCTGGGGGGCACCGGCCCCCATCGTCTGTGTGCGGGGGGGGGGATCGAGTTCGAAGGCGTAGGCCAGCGGATCGCCGTCGTCGTCGGTGGCACGGATGACGATCGTGCCTTGCTCGTTGACCCGGAACTCCCGGTCGAGGATCGGCGCGAGCCGCGGGCAGTTGTTGCTCTCTTCGGCGCAGCCGATGGCCACTAGACTCGCCACTACGACACTCGCGACCGCCCCGGCAGACCTTCTTCGCACACCGCCTCCGCGCGTCCGTACGCGCTCCGCCGCCGGATTCTAGCAGCAGGCACGCGGTTGAGCCCAAACCCTGTACACGTCGCGTGCCACGCACGCTAAGGTGCGCGGCATGCGAAGCTGGACGTCGCTGGGCGTCGTGTTGTTCATCGCCGCCTGCGGTGGGCCCCCGATCGAGGTGAGCCCGTCTGCCCCCGCGGCGACGGAGTGCCAACTCCTCGATCCGCCAAAGCTCACGGGGCTGAGCCCGGAGCCCCATCGGGGTCCGCTGAAGCTCTCTCAGATCCTGACCGGGCGCGGGGTGCCGACCGAGGCACAGTGGCAGGCCCTCCCGCCGGGCAGCGACGCCGCGCTCGTGCAGCTCGCGGGGGACGCGGAGGAGCCGGCGACCACGCGCGCTCGGGCGATGTCCGGGATCGCCGTGCGCCGGCCCGAAGGCGGACACGAGGTGCTGCGAGCGATCCTCGCAGACGCCGACGCCGACGCCACCTTGCGGCGTGGCGCGGCGCGGGCGCTGGGCCACGCGTACCTCGATGAGGGCACAGGGACGCTGGGGGCGGCGGCCGCAGACGAGGACCCGCTGCTGAGGGAGGCGGTGGTCCAGGCGTTGGCCCCACACGTCGGCGTCCCCGCCGTGCGCGCGCTGCTCCAAGCGCGACGAAGCATCGAGGAACACTTAGTCGTACTGGAGGCGCTGGATCAGGCGCTCCGAGACAAGGACGCAAAATGACAGGCATTGCACAGACCCATGCTCGCGAGATCCTCGACAGCCGCGGCAACCCCACGGTGGAGGTCGAGGTCACCCTCGAGAGCGGCGCGATGGGGCGTTTCGCGGTCCCCAGCGGAGCGTCGACCGGGGAACACGAGGCCCTCGAGCTGCGCGACGACGACCCGCGGCGGTACCTCGGCAAGGGGGTGCGCACGGCGGTCGACCACGTCAACCAACGGATCGCGCCGGTCGTGCGCGGCCTGCCCGCCGACGCCCAGCGCGGGCTCGACTCTCGCCTCTTGGAGCTCGACGGCACCGACAACAAGCGCACCCTCGGCGCCAACGCGATGCTGGGCGTCAGCGTCGCGGTGGCGAGGGCGGCGGCGGCCCACTTCCGCATGCCGCTTTGGCGCTACCTCGGGGGCGCCAACGCGCGCGTGCTCCCGGTGCCGATGATGAACATCATCAACGGGGGCGCCCACGCCGACAACACGGTGGATTTCCAGGAGTTCATGGTCGTCCCGATCGGCAGCGCCAACTATCGCGACGGCCTCCGGATGGGGGTGGAGGTCTTCCACCACCTGAAGAAGGTGCTCTCTGACCTCGACCTGAACACCAACGTGGGCGACGAGGGGGGCTTCGCGCCCAATCTGAAGAGCAACCGGCAAGCGCTCGAGGTCATCCAAGAGGCGATCACCAACGCGGGGTTCGCCGCGGGCACGGAGGTGGCCATCGCCCTCGACGTGGCCAGCAGCGAATTCTACCGCGACGGGATCTACCACCTCGACGGTGAGGACCGGACGCTCGACGCCGCGGAGCTCGTCGAGTTCTACGCCGAGCTCTGTGACGAGTTCCCGATCGTGAGCATCGAAGACGGGATGGCGGAGGATGACTGGGACGGTTGGCGGTCGCTCACGGAGAAGCTGAGCCACAAGGTCCAGCTCGTGGGCGACGACCTGTTCGTGACCAACACCGCGCGTCTTTCCCGCGGGATCGAGGGGGGCTACGCCAACAGCATCCTCATCAAGATGAACCAGATCGGCACGCTCACCGAGACCTTGGATTGCATCGAGATGGCGCACCGGGCGGGGTTCACGACGGTGATCAGCCACCGCAGCGGGGAGACCGAGGACACGACCATCGCCGATCTGGCGGTGGCCGTGAACGCCGGGCAGATCAAGACGGGCTCCGCGAGTCGCAGTGAACGAGTCGCCAAGTACAATCAGTTGCTGCGGATCGAGGAGCTGCTCGGCGCCCAAGCCGCGTGGCCGGGGTGGTCGATCCTAAAGGGCTGAGCGGGACTGGCGTTCGAGGACGTAGCCGCGGATCGCGTCGCGGACGTGCTCGTTGAGACCCACCAGCGCCGCACCGACGCGATGGAATCCGAGGCCCAGCTCGTTGGTGTAGACCACCTTGCAGCGCAGCGTGCGCTCCTCGATGCCGGCGGTGGAGAAGAGCTCGGGCGCTTCGATGACGACCACGTCACCGACGCCTGGCACCTCGCGGGTTCGCCAGCAGATCCCCCCCTCCCCGAGATCGATGCCGCGTCCCCCCGGGAAGGGCGAGAGGCTGACGTCGAGGATGCTGCCGCGGACGAACTGGCGACGGTTCGGTCCCTCCCAGATCGCGTCGTCGGCGATGCGGACGTGCTTGTGCAGGGCGGTCTCGACCTTCGCGAGCAAGAGCGTGGGGTCGAGCGGCTTGACCAGGTAGTCGATCACCCCCAGGTGCAGCGCGCGGTCCACGTCCGTGGGCTGACTCAGGGCGGTGAGCATGATCACCGGGATCGAGGCCGCCTTGGGATAGCGCCGCATGAGCTCGAGGAGTTGGAAGCCATCCATCTCCGGCATGCGGATGTCGAGGATGATCAGATCGGGGACGGTCGACTGGAGGACCTTCACCGCTTCTTTGCCCGTGCCGGCCTCGAGCACGTGGTAGCCCGCGCGCTTGAGGTTGTATGCGATCAGCCGGCGAATGTTCGGGCTGTCCTCGACCGTGAGGACTGTCTTTGAACGCGCCATGGCCGGGAGGCTAGCACATGGTTATCCTTACGTCGTGAGCAGCGAACGCCGAACTGAGATCGCCGCCCCGCTCGACGGGGGCCCCCACAATCCGTTCTCGACGCTGCGGGTGGCGGGGGGAGACTGGGCGGCGGGGGGGGGGCCCGAGGCATCGGGCTTCGCCGACTCGGTAGAGGCGCTCTCGCCCTTGCTCGCAGGCAGCTACCTCCTCGACCAACCGAACGTCGCCGGCATGGGCGTGGGCGCTTGGGACGCGGGCCCCCACGAGCCGTTGGTCGATCCCGAGCGCTCGCTGCGGCGGATGGTCCGCGGCGGTCGCCTCGCGCGCATGTTCGAGGAGGACGACGAGGAGGCCGGAGAGGAGGACGCGGCGGACCGGGCGGCCGATCTGGTCGAGGCGATGCAGCGGCTCGACGGCGCCGCCCGGGGGCTGTCGGCGGCGGCCCCGGCCGCGGTGGTCGCGGGGCTCGACTCGCTCAAGCGCGACCTCGGACGCCGGCTCCAGCTCGAGCGGCGGCACAACCGCTGGCTCGGCGAGATCGATCCAGCGGATCCCGACGCTCCGTCCCGCTTGCGGGCGATGGCGCCGGTGACGTCCGCTTCCCCCGAGGCGCCGGCGGTGGACCGGGGGCGCAGCGCCTACGACGCAGACGCCGCGCGACCGGTCGCCGGGGACCGTGAGCTCCCCGCCCAGGAGACGCTCATCGAGCGCATCGCGCGGGGGGACGCAGACGCCGTCGCCGGGCTGCTTCGGGACGAGCGACGGACGTTGGACGGCGCGATGCGCGACCGCCTGGCGGGCTTCTTCGGCCACGACTTCGCGGACGTGCTGGTCTTCGCGGGGCCCATGGCGGGGGCCCTCGCTCGGAGCATCCACGCCGAAGCCTTCACCCACGGGAAGATGGTCTTCTTCGACCCGAAGCACTTCCGGCTCGACACCGCTCAGGGCGAGGCTCTCGTCGCCCACGAGCTCGCCCACACCCGCCAGGAAGACGACCGCGACGTGCGGGTCAAGGAAGCGGAAGCCCTCGCGACCGAGGCGGCCTACCTGGACTGGATCCAGCCGGGGGGCGCGCCGCTGGCGGAGGAGAGCCCGCTCGATCCCATACGGCCGGGAGCCGCGGCGGCGGCGGACGTTCGGGACGGCGTCCTGCGAGCGACGGCGGAGCGCAAGGGGCAAGGCAGCGCCAGCGAGGGCCCGCGCGCCAAGGTGGCCGAGCACGAGGCCAAGGTGAAGCAGGTGCTGCGGCGTGTCCGGGAGCTGCTCGACTCCGACCACGACCTCGAGGGTCAGCGGGTCGGCCGGATCGACCGCTTCTTCTCGGGCCCCGTCTGAGGGCCCGTCCAAGAATAAACAGGCGCCCAGCATCCACGAGCGCAGGCCATCTTCGCCCGCGGCTTGGTCGCCCAATCCTCAACGTACCTCCGGTACGCCTGCGGTTGAGCTCGGTCGCCGCGAACGAATCTGACCCACGCTCGCGGCGCGAGTCTACCTGTTTATTGTTGGATAGGCCCTGATCAGAGCACCGACTGGAGCGTCGACCCCATGTCTGCGGGGGTCGCCGCGACCTTGATCCCCGCCGCCTCCATCGCCGCGATCTTGTCGCTGGCGGTGCCCTTGCCACCGGAGATGATGGCGCCGGCGTGGCCCATGCGGCGGCCGGGAGGGGCGGTGGTGCCCGCGATGAAGCCCACGACGGGCTTCGTCATGTGCTCGGCGACCCACGCCGCCGCTTGCTCCTCGGCGGTCCCGCCGATCTCGCCGATCATGATGACCGCCTCGGTGTCGGGGTCGTCGTTGAAGGCGCTGAGGCAGTCGATGAAGTTGGTGCCGTTGATGGGGTCACCGCCGATGCCCACGCAGGTGCTCTGACCGATGCCGAGGGCCGTGAGCTGACCCACGGCCTCGTACGTCAGCGTCCCCGAGCGGCTCACGACGCCGACCTTCCCGGGGATGTGGATGTGGCCCGGCATGATGCCGACCTTGCACTGGCCCGGCGTGATGACCCCGGGGCAGTTCGGCCCCACGAGGCGCGTCTTCGACTGGTCGAGGACCGCGCGGACCTTCAGCATATCGAGGACGGGGATGCCCTCCGTGATGGCGATGACCAGCTCGATCCCCGCCGCCTCGGCCTCGAGGATCGCGTCGGCGGCGAACGGGGGCGGTACGTAGACCACCGACACGTTCGCGCCGGTCTCGCCGACGGCCTCACCGACGGTGTCGAAGACCGGGACCGCTTCGTCGAAGCGCTGGCCCCCCTTGCCGGGCGTGACCCCGGCGACGAGGTTGGTGCCGTACGCCATCATCTGTCGGCAGTGGAAGCTGCCCGTGGCGCCGGTGATCCCCTGGCAGAGGAGTCGCGTCTCGTTGTTTACCCAGATGGCCACCGCTCAAGCCTCCCGCGTCGCGTCGACGATCTTGCGCGCCCCGTCCGCCATGTCGGTGGCCGGGATGAGCGCCAATCCGCTCTCTTCGAGGATCTGCTTGCCGAGCTCCACGTTGGTCCCGGCGAGTCGCACCACGACCGGCACCTCAAGGCCCAGGTCGCGAGCCGCGGCGACCACGCCGTTGGCGATGATGTCGCACTTCATGATCCCCCCGAAGATGTTGACGAAGATGCCGCGCACCTTCGGGTCCGAGAGGATGATCTTGAACCCCGCCGTCACCTTCTCGGTGTTGGCGCCGCCGCCGACGTCCAGGAAGTTCGCCGGCTCGCTACCGAAGTGCTTGATGATGTCCATCGTGGCCATCGCCAGCCCGGCGCCATTGACCATGCACCCGATGTCGCCGTCGAGGCTGATGTAGTTGAGGTCGTACTTGGAGGCTTCGACCTCCTTCAGATCCTCTTCGTCGAGGTCGCGCAGCTCGAGGAGCGTCTGGTGGCGGAACAGCGCGTTCGAGTCGAAGTTGATCTTCGCGTCGAGGGCCACCACGTCGCCACCGCCGGTCACGATGAGCGGGTTGATCTCCGCCAGGGAGCAGTCGTTCTCCACGAACGCCGTGTAGAGCGCCTGCATGAACTTGACGGCCTTGCGTACGCTCGCGCCCGACAGGCCCAGCCCGAAGGCGAGGTTGCGCGCCTGGTAGGCGGCGAGGCCGACGACGGGATCGACCCACTCCTTGAGGATCTTCTCGGGGGTCTGTGCGGCGACCGACTCGATCTCCATGCCGCCCTCGGTGCTCGCCATGAAGCAGATGCGGCTGGTGTCGCGGTCGAGGACCACGCCCAGGTAGAGCTCGCGGGCGATGTCGGCCCCCTCCTCGACGTAGATCCGCCGCACGCGCTGACCCTCGGGGCCGGTCTGATGCGTGACGAGCTGCATCCCGAGGATCTCCCCGGCCAGCGCCCGCACCTCGTCCAGGCTTCGAGCGAGCTTCACACCGCCGCCCTTCCCCCGGCCGCCAGCGTGGATCTGCGCCTTGACCACCCAAAGCTCACCGCCGAGGGCCCTGGCGGCGTCGACCGCTTCGGCGGGGGTGAAGGCGATGCGGCCCTCGGGGACCGCCACGCCGTAGCGCTTCAAGAGCTCCTTGCCCTGGTACTCGTGGATCTTCACGGCGCCTCCCTCACATGCTCGCGATGATGTCGGAGCCGAACTCGCTGCACTTGCGCAGCGTCGCCCCCTCCATCTGCCGCTCGAAGTCGTAGGTCACGGTCTTGTTCGCGATGGCGCCGCTGATCCCCTTGATGATCAGGTCCGCCGCCTCGTCCCAGCCCAGGTAGCGGAACATCATCTCGCCGGAGAGGATCACCGAGCCCGGGTTGACCTTGTCCTGCCCCGCGTACTTGGGGGCGGTGCCGTGGGTCGCCTCGAAGATCGCCGTGCCCGACTCGTAATTGATGTTGCCGCCGGGGGCGATGCCGATCCCGCCGACGCACGCCGCCAGCGCGTCGCTGATGTAGTCGCCGTTGAGGTTCATCGTCGCGATCACGCCATACTCGGCGGGGCGAGTGAGGATCTGCTGGAGGAAGGCGTCGGCGATGACGTCCTTGATGATGATCTCCTCCCCCGCCTTCGTGGTGAGCTTGCACCACGGGCCACCGTCGAGCTCGGTGGCCCCGAACTGGGTCCGGGCCGTCTCGTAGCCCCAGTCACGGAAGCCGCCCTCCGTGAACTTCATGATGTTGCCCTTGTGGACCAGCGTCACCGAGTCGCGTCCCTGCTCGATCGCGTACCGGATCGCCGCCCGCACGAGCCGCTCGGTCCCCTCCTGCGAGATGGGCTTGAGGCCCCAGCCCGTGGAATCGGGGAAGCGCACCTTCTCGAAACGCTCGGGGAACTGCTCCTGGAGCATCGACCGAAAGCGCTTGGCGTCCTCGGTCCCCGCCTCGAACTCGATGCCGGCGTAGATGTCCTCCGCGTTCTCCCGGAAGATCACCATGTCCGTCAGGTCGGGGCGCTTCACCGGGCTGGGGACCCCCTCGAACCAGCGCACGGGGCGCAGGCAGACGTAGAGGTCGAGCTTCTGGCGCAGCGCCACGTTGAGGGACCGGATTCCGCCGCCGACCGGCGTCGTGAGGGGCCCCTTGATGCCGACCAGGTACTCCCTGAAGGCGTCGAGCGTGGCCTGCGGGAGCCACTCACCGGTGGCGTCGAAGGCCTTCTGCCCGGCCAGGACCTCGAGCCACTCGATCTTGCGCTCACCGCCGTAGGCCTTCGCGACGGCGGCGTCGAAGACGCGCACGGCCGAGGCCCAGATATCGGGTCCGATGCCGTCCCCCTCGATGAAGGGGAGGATGGGATCGTCGGGGACGTTGAGGGATCGGTCGGCGTTCTGCGTGATCAGGTGGCCCATCTCGTGTCCTTCGTTGCAGGGGGAGTACGCGGCCGGAGAGTTTTGGCCTTTCGCCTGGCATTTGCAAGCATGACCGCCGAGCGCTGGCCGCTCACCCCCTGCGCTGGACATGCGGGCCGAAGCGCAGGAACATCGCTGAGCGATGTCGCTGTCGACGCGCATACGGGACGCGGCGCTGGGCCGGTTGAACCTTCGGACGAAGGTCACCTTCCTCCTCCTCGCGATCAGCCTCACCCCCCTACTGCTCGCGGGGATCGTCAACGTCGACCGCGCCGTGTCGAACGGCAAGAGGGCAGAGCGTACGCGCTACGCCCAGGCGGCCGAGTTCGCCGCCCGCCGACTCGACGGCCTCTTCACCCGTGCGGATCGAGCCGTGGGCCGGTTGGCGCAGCGCTTCCCCGTCGAGTCCTTCGACTTCCAGGCCGCAGAGCGCGCGCTGGAGCAAGGTGGGCTGCGTCCGGCCTTGGGCGCCTGGCGTGATCCGCTGAGCCACACCGGCGCGGACGCCGACTTCGCTACGGTCTTCGCCGCCTTCGCGGACGGTCGAGTCTTCTACGCCTACCCCTTCCACAACATCGAGACCCCGCCCGACATGAGCCACCAGGCGTGGTTCGCCGAGATGGGGAACCGGGGCGGCCTGGCGATGGGCAACCTGCCGCCGCTGACCTCCGAGGACCGACCGGCGCTCATCGCCATCGAGCCCATCCGCGAGCGAGGCGGCGCCGTGCTCGGCTACATCGGGGCGCTGATGAGCAGCATCCGACTGGACGAGATCGTGACCGCGTCGGTGGGCGACGCCAGCCACGACGACCGCGCGCTGGTACTGCTCGACCACACCGGTCGCGTGGCCGCCGACACGCGACACGAGGAGGCGGGCCGCGCCGCGCCACCGGAGCTGCTGGCGCTGCGCGGCGTGGGCACCACCGAGGCCGAGTTCTACGGCGAGCGCGTCCTCGTCGCGCGGGCGCCGGTTGGTCAGACCGGCTGGTTGGTGCAGCTCCTGGTCCCCGTCGACCGCGCCTACCGCCAGGTCTACGGCCTGATCTGGATGCTGACGATCGTCATCGTCCTCACCTTCGTCTTCGTGCTGTTGGTCGCCGACCACCTCACTACGGTCCTGCTCCGACCCATCCAGGACCTGAAGCGCGGCGCCGAGATGTTCGGCGCCGGCGCCCTCGACTACCGCATCGAGATCGAGCACCACGGCCACGACGAGCTGGGGCGGCTGGCGACGGTCTTCAACGAGATGGGCGAGCGGTTGGAGGAGAGCAAGCGTGAGGTCGAGTCTTACGGCCGCAACCTGGAGACGGCCAACCAGGAGCTCGACGCCATGGTCTTCGCGATCAGCCACGACCTGAAGAAGTCGCTGCGCGGGATCGAGGCCTTCGCGACCTTCATCGAGGAGGACTACGGCGGGGCCCTGGGAGACGAGGGCATTGACTTCGTGCACTCGATCGCGCGCAACGTCGACAAGATCAACGAGCTCGCCGACGACCTCCTCGGGCTCGTGGAGGCGGAGCGCGAAGGGCGCGCGCCGACGACCTTCGCCCTCGGCGAGGCCGTCCACGACGCCGCGGCGCGGGCCTTGGAGCGCCAAGGCGGGCGCGGCGAGGTCGTGGTGCAACCCTCGATGCCCGAGATCCACGCCGACCGCGCGCAGATCGTGCTGCTCTTCGACAACCTCATCGACAACGGCCTCAAGTTCAACCGGTCGGACTCACCGACCGTCGAGGTCTCCTGGGCCGACGACGGGGTCTACTGGCGCTTCGAGGTGAGGGACAACGGGATCGGGATCGAGCCGGACTACCACGACCGGGTCTTCGAGCTGTTCACGCGGCTCAACCACGCCGACGAGTTCCCCGGGACGGGCACGGGCCTGAACCTCGCGCGGCGCATCGTCGTCGAGCAGCGCGGCTCGATCCACGTCGGCGGCGCGCCCGGTGAGGGCTCCGTCGTCGTCTTCCACCTCCCGAAGGAGGGCGGCCTGTTGACCTCGCCGGGGCTTCGGCTGTCGACCCTCGAGCAGATGTAGTAGGGTCCGGCGCCCCGCATTCGCACCCACGGAGGACGCAATGGGCTTTCTCTCCGACCTCTTCGCGAAGGACTCGCCGAAGAAGATCGCCAAGCTCGAGAAGCGCATCCTCGACCAGCACCAGCAACAGCAGGTGCGTCAGGAGTCTCTCGACGAGTTGGTCTCGATCGCGACGCCGGAGGCCATCGGGACGTTGGTCAAGCGGCTGGGCACCAACTTCCGCGACTCCATCAAGAACGAGCAGGAGAAGCGCTGGGTGCACAACACGCTCGTCGAGCACTTTCGAGAGCGCGCCATCGAGCCCTTGATCGGCTTCATTCGTGCCGATCAGACCATCTCGGCGGCGATCCGCACCCTCGGGGACCTCATCGACCAGGACCGCCTCGTCGGTCTGCTCGTCGAGGTGCTCGAGAGCTACGAGCCCGGCGACCATCGCAGCATCGAAGCGCGGATGCAGATCGTCGACGCGTTGGCCGATATCGAGGACCCGCGTATCGAGCCGGCGGTCATCGCCTACGCCCTCGACCACGACGACGACGTGCGCATCAAGGTCATCGAGCTGCTCGACGCGCGGGTGTCGAAGGGCCACGCTCAATACGACGCTGTCACCGCCCAGCTCGTTTGCGTGCTGAAGGACGCGATGGCCAGCGGTCGCATCACGCGACGCGCCGCAGAGGCCCTGAGCAAGCTCGGGGCCGACCTCTCCAAGCAGGCCACCGAGCTCACCGACTTCGTCCCCGATGGCTACCGCTTCGGAGACGACGGCTCACTGGTGAAGGTGTAGGCGCCGTCCGCCCAGTCGACCTTCACCGTCTCTCCAGGCTTCACCACTCCACTCACGATCTTTAGCGCCAGGGCGTTCTCCAGCTTCTGCTGCACCGCCCGCTTCAGCGGACGCGCCCCGTAGGCCGGGTCGTAGCCGTCCTCGACGAGCTGCGCGATAGCGATGTCGCTGAGCTCGAGCTCGAGCTCCTGCTCGGCGAGCCGCAGCCGGAACAGGTGGAGTTGGCGCCCGACGATCCGCGCGAGGTGCGACTTCTCGAGGCTGTGGAAGGTCACCGTCTCATCGATCCGGTTGAGGAACTCCGGGCGGAAGTGCCCCCGTAGATCCGCGTCCGAGGCGATGTTGCTGGTCATCACGACCACCGTGTTGCGGAAGTCCACCGTTCGCCCCTGACCATCCGTGAGCCGCCCGTCGTCGAGGAGTTGGAGCAGCACGTTGAAGACCTCGGGGTGGGCCTTCTCCACCTCGTCGAAGAGCACCACCGCGTAGGGCCGGCGCCGCACCGCCTCGGTGAGCTGCCCCCCCTGCTCGTAGCCAACGTAGCCCGGGGGGGCCCCGAGCAGCCGGGAGACCGCGTGGCGCTCCATGTACTCCGACATGTCGATGCGGATGACCGCCCGCTCGTCGTCGAAGAGGAAGTCCGCCAGCGTCCGTGCCAGCTCCGTCTTGCCGACCCCGGTGGGGCCCAGGAAGAGGAAGCTGCCGATCGGTCGGTTCGGATCGGAGAGCCCGGCCCGAGCGCGGCGCACGGCGTTTGAGACGGCGTCCACGGCGACGTCCTGACCGATCACGCGCTGGTGCAGAATCTGCTCCATCTTCGCGAGCTTGTCCGCCTCTCCTTCGAGCATCTTCTCGACGGGGATGCCGGTCCAGCGGGCGACCACGAAGGCGATGTCGGCGGTGGTCACCTCCTCGCGGAGATAGCCTCCCCCCTCTTGCACTCGGGCGAGGGCCTCCTCGGCGGCGGCGAGCTCGTCGTGGAGACCGTGCAACCGGCTCTTGAGCTCCCCCACCTTGGTGTACATCCGCTCGCGCGCGCCGTACTCGACCACCTTGGGCAGCATCTGCTCGGTGCGCTCCGCTTCACTCCCCACCTGCTCGATTTGCTCACGGAGGCGACTGGCTCGGTCGAGGGTCTCCTTCTCGGCGTGCCACACCTTGTTCATGGCGTCGCGACGCTCGCGCAGCCCCACGAGCTCGGCCTCGATGGCGGTGGCCCGCGCCCGGCTCCCTTCGTCCTTCTCCTGGCGCAACGCGACGAGCTCGATCTCAAGGCTGGTGACCCGCCGCTCGGCGTCGTCGATCTCTGCGGGGCGGCTGTCGAGCTCGAGGCGGATTCGACTCGCGGCCTCGTCGACGAGGTCGATGGCCTTGTCCGGGAGCTGCCGGTCCGTGATGTAGCGGTCCGAGAGCCGGGCCGCCGAGACCAACGCCGAGTCGTGCACCCGGATGCCGTGGTGCACCTCGTATTTCTCCTTCAATCCCCGAAGGATGGAGACCGTGTCTTCGACCGATGGCTCGCCGACCCTGACCGGCTGAAAGCGGCGCTCGAGGGCGCCGTCCTTCTCGATGTGCTGGCGGTACTCGTCGAGGGTGGTGGCCCCGACGCAGCGCAGCTCGCCCCGCGCGAGGGCCGGCTTCAGCATGTTCGAGGCGTCCATGGATCCGGCCGCCGCGCCGGCGCCCACCAGGGTGTGGAGCTCGTCGATGAAGAGCACCACCTGCCCCGCGGCGCTGGTGACCTCTTTGAGTACGGCCTTGAGGCGCTCCTCGAACTCTCCGCGCAGCTTCGCGCCGGCGATGAGGGCCCCCAGATCGAGGGCGAGCAGGCGCCGTCCGCGGAGCCCTTCGGGGACGTCACCGGTGGCGATTCGCTGCGCGATGCCCTCCGCGATGGCGGTCTTGCCCACCCCCGGCTCGCCGATGAGGACGGGGTTGTTCTTCGTGCGGCGCTGGAGCACCTGCATCACGCGCCGAACCTCGTCGTCCCGACCGATGACGGGGTCGAGCTTGCCGCTCGAGGCCAACTCCGTGAGGTCACGCGTGTACTTCTCGAGGGCTTGGAAGGTGCCCTCGGGATCCGCCGACGTGACGCGCTGGTTGCCGCGCACCTCCTGGAGGCCCTTCAAGACCTCGGGGCGGCCCAGGTCGCCGTCGGCGAGGGCCTTGGCCGTGTCGGGCACGCCGGTGGCGGCGAGCAAGAGGTGCTCGGTAGAGACATACTCGTCCCCCATGGAGCGCGCCTCCTCGGCGGCTCCATCGAGGAGCTTCCGAAAGCTGCGGCTCTCTCCGACCTTGACGTCTCCTCCGACCCGAGGCCGCTTGGCCAGCGACGCCTCGAGGCGCGCGGCGACGGCCTCGGGGCTGCCCCCCCCCGCCTTCACCGTCGCCGGGACGATACCGTCTGCTTGTTGCAGGACCGCGAGCAGGACGTGCTCGGCGTAGAGCTCTGGAGCCCCATCGCGCTGCGCACGGCCCAGGGCCGCCGCGAGGGCCTCTCGAGCCTTGTTCGTCAGGGTGTTGTAGTCCAATCGAGCCTCCTGTTGACCGTCTCGAAGGAGACCGTAAGCACGCTTTGACGAAGCGCCAAACCGGACGCGGATCGTCGAGTTCTACGCGCGCGGCTTCCGCAGCCTGCGCGATGTGCGCTTGGACGACCTTGGGTCGTGCATCGTGATGTATGGGCCGAATGGTGCGGGCAAGACCAACATCCTGGACGCGATCTCCACTTGGTTGTCGGCCGGAGCCGCCTTCTCCCGCTCGCCCGACTGGACACGGGTGCTTCAGGTGACCTCGGGGATCGAGGCGTCCGACTTCCGCCGTGACGGTTCGGGGATCGTGCTCGGAGGTAGGATAGACCTCGGGGGACGCTGCCCGAGCAACTCTTCGCCTCCGTCGGGGCGATTCGAGACCTCGGGCCGAGCTCCTCCTCGGACACCCCGATGTTCCGGGTGCGGCCCACCCCACGACAACTCGTGAAGCACCTTCTGAACGAGGGTCGACTGAAGGAGGCCCTGGTCAGGGCGAGCACATCTCCCGACGCGTCCGTCCGAGGCGACTATCGGAGGCTGGTGAGCGTGCTCGCGGGGGAGCCGCTGAACCGCCCGCCCCTTGAGCCGGTGCACGATCCTCAAAGCGGCATCTTCGGTCTCCACGAGGTGACCGGAGAAGGCGCCAGTCTCCCGGTCGACAGGACCGGTTCTAGCGAACATCATGCTCCAGGGGTCGTCGGCCGTCTCGATCGAGGAGCCTGAAGCACACCTCCACGCGCCCACCACCGGGCTGCAGCTCCGCCAGCTTCTCCGGCGGCTCCTCGACGAAGGCCACATCGAGCAGCTCTTTGTCGCGACCCACCGCAATCTGTTCGACCTCGATCCGAGTGGGTACTGGGACGTCAGTCTGGACGCGTCCGGCTCCACCGTGGTGAAGCAGATCTCGGACCTTTCGCGAATCGATGAGCGTCACCTTTACGAGCCAGGGCCGGCAAAACACGCGCTCATGCAGATGCTGCGCTACGCCCCCCCCCCACCGAGACGGTGTACATCGGCGAGGGCGGACGCACGATCGACGCCGCTGAACTCCTCGGGTGGTTGCAGGACGACGATCCGCGAGCCCTGGACTCTCTTCGCGACGTCGTGGGAACAGCGGTTCAGATGGTCGGCGCCCGAGCTCGCGCACCCGCCGACGGCAGATGATCGTCCTCTTCGCTCCTCGGCGCCCGCACGATCCCGAAAAGGACGAGGCGCTTGAGGTCACTGAGTGGATCTCAAGACAGACTCGAGAGCGACTCTCGCAGCGCGGTCACGCGACGAGGGCCGTTGGGGGCTCGTCGGCGACCAGGGCGGCGCTGGAGGCCGCTGTCGAGGACGCCGTGGAGGGAGCCGCGCTGTTCACCCACGGTGCCGAGGACCGCCTCAGCTCCGCAGACGAGTCCGTCCCGGCGCTCGATCTCGACAACGCTGCGGTCGTCGCGGGCCGTTGGGTCCACGCCTTCGCGTGCCTATCGGGGGGGAGCTTGCGCTCCGCTGTGCAGAGGCGGGCGCGGTGTGCTACGCGGGCTACACCGGGAAGCTGGCCCTTGCCTTCGCACCGCGGGATGAGGCCGAGCACTTGCTGGAAGCGTTGTCCGAGCTCGTCACGGAGACCACGATCGCGATCGCTGACGGGGAGACGGACGCCAACGAGATTCGGCGTCGACTGCACCCTATTCGGGACGAGATCCTCCGACGCTGTCCAGCAGCGAATCATGGTGCCGGTCTTGGCGCACCAACTGATCGAGTCGCTCACGATCTGCCCCGACTGAACCCCGACGCGGTGTCCGCAGGTGCTGCTTAGAAGCCTCCGCAGGCTCTCCCGCGTGGTGGATTCGCGACGGCGCCAAGGGGCCGCAGGGCGAGGCCCGGCCAGTCGATCTCGACGACCTGCCACACGTCGTCTACGTCCTCGAGGCGCTGCGGGCCGTAGCGCCCCACGACGTTGCCGCGGTTGAGCACCTCGACCGTCGCGTCCGGCACGTCCCCCTCGTGGTCGTCGTAGTAGTGGACCAGCACCGTGTAGGTCCCTGGCATGGGGGTCTCGAGGTTGATGTTCTCGGGGCCGAAGCCGTCGACATCGTCCACGTCGAGGAACGGGTCGTCGACGAACTCGTTGGGGTCGCCCCAGTTGGGGGCGGCGTTGCTGAAGTAGCAGTCCCCTTCGCAGGTCCACATCAGACCGCCGGGGCCGAGCAGGTGGAGATCGACGTCGGTGAGGTCGGTGTTCCACTCGAGGCGGATGTGGAACTCGACGTCGCCGAGGGGCGGTGGGTTGACCAGCGCCGAGACATCGACGCGCTGCTCGGGGGACGCGGGATCGTCGCTGCGGACATTCCAGAAGCCGCCCGTCAGGCCGGCCCGTCGCGGTGAGAACTCCACGTCGATGTGCTGCATCGCCCCCGGCTCGAGCACGAGCGGGAAGGCTGGCGGGTTCTGGAGTTGGAAGGTGTCGGGGAGCGGACCAAAGAAGTCCACGCCGCGGGCCACGTCCCGCACCTGGACGGACGCTGTGCCGCAGGAGAGGAGGTCGAAGCCCTGCACGCCGACCTGGCCGCGGACGAGGGCGCCGAAGTTGAGGCGGTTGGGGATCACGCGCAGGCAGGGGTCATCGCCGCCGACCACCTTTCGCTCACTGACCATCCGAATCTCGGCGGGCTCGGTGCCATCGGAGACGACCCGGATGGTCCCGGCGTCGGGCCGCTGGTCATCGGCCAGGTAGCGGACGGCGAGCTCGAGATGCTGACCGGGGACCAGGCGCAGGGGGAGCTCCAGATCCTGCTCCAGGCTGTAGGTCGCGGCCCCCTCGAAGTCGAAGCGCAGGACCTCGAGGACGGCGTCGCCCTCGTTGACCAGGAGCGTGCGCCGGACGACCTGGTCCCCGCGCC
Source organism: uncultured Nannocystaceae bacterium (assembly GCA_964402225.1). GTDB lineage: Bacteria > Myxococcota_A > Bradymonadia > UBA7976 > UBA1532 > CAYOBQ01. The sequence continues at coordinate 52,445 of CAYOBQ010000022.1, forward strand.
CCTGAAAGGTGAAGACCAGGACGCTCGGCTCGGCGCTCAAGGCCGACGCGGACTCGGCCCCGCCGAGACAGAGCTGACCGACGCAGACCGCCTCCCCCGGGCAGCTCCGATCGGCCCCGCAACGAACGCCGTCGACGCAGTGACCGTCGATGCAGACCTGGCCGTCGCACTGGGCGTCGTCTACGCAATCAGGGGTCGGGCCGTCGGGGCTGGGCTCGGCATCGGCGGGCGTCGCGGCGGCATCGCTGGGCCCGTCGACGCCGGTGTCGGGCGTCGGGCTCGGCGACTGGCGGGCGTCGACGCCTCGAGGGGTGCCACCGTCGGCTTGGCCCCCCCCCGAGGAGGCGTCGTTGCAGCCGAAGAGCAGGAGAGCGGCGAGGGCTGAGTTTCGCATCGCCGAAGGCTAGCGGATCTCCAGATCGCCTGCATCCCTCGGTCAACCTATGTTACGCGGTCCTGACGACGACCGAGCCAACGGAGCTTGCATGCGCCCCATCCTCTTGCTCACCGCCCTCATGGCCCCCACCACCGCGATCGCCGCAGACGAGATCGTCGGTACGCTCGAGTTCACGCTCGGCTTCGGCGACGCCGTGGAGGTTGGCGGAGAGGCCGATACGCAACCGCAATACGACACCGATCTCTCACCGATGCTGGCCATCACGCCGGGGATCGACAAGATGCTCGGCAAGGTGGTCGGCGTGGGCTTCGAGTACATGTTCCTCTGGTTCGGGACCGAGTCCGAGGACACCAAGCGCAACCCCTACGACGAGCGGCGCTTCGCGATGTCGCCTCATCTTCGGGTGCGGATGAGCTTCCCGATCATCGACAAGGTCACCTTCGACGGGATGCTGGCCGTGGGCCCCTCGATCTGGACCAACGCCGAGGGGGTCGAGGACGACGAGGGGGGCGCCACACGCTTCGGCTGGAGCCTGCGCTTCGGCTTTGGCGGGAGCTACCGCTTCAACAAGCAGGTCTCCGTCTTCTCGCAGCTCGGCTACTTCACCTCGACGACCTTCGGAGACGATCGGGAGCTGACGGTGACCAACGTCCCGCTCTCCTTCGGGCTGCGCTCCTCCTTCTGATCAGGCCGGGAGGCCCGCCGCCCAACGGCGCGCCCGCTCGGCTCGCTCCGGCTGACGCAGGGCCGTCCACACCTCGGTGGCGCGCTCCAGCAGATCCTTGGCCCGGCCGCTCTCGTGCTCGGCGGCCAGGCCTTCGGCGGCCTCCTCCAGCACCATGGGCCACTCGCTGACGATGAGGGGACGCTGCGCGTCGATCTGGAGCGCCGCCCCCAGGCGGTGGTCACGCGCGGCGGTGTCCCCGCGCCGCTGGGCGATGCGGGCGAGGAAGGCGTAGAGGACGCCGAGGCGCACCGGGTCATCGAATTGCTCGAGGCATCGAAGGGCCCGCTCGAAGGCGGTCTCGGCGATCGCCAGGTCGTCGGTGTCCGTCGCGAGCCGGCCGAGCTGCGTGTAGCAGATGCCGAGCTGGAAGAGATCCTCCATCTCGTCGAACAGCCCGACGGCGCGCCGGTAGGTCCGCGCCGCCTCCGGGCGCTGGAGGATCCGCTGGGTGTCGCCCAGGCCACGAAGGGCGCGCCCGACGCCGGAGATGTTCCCCACGGCGTCGTAGGCGTCGACGGCCTGCTGGTAGCGGTGCTCTGCGTCCTCGAGCTGCCCGCTCTGGCGCAACAGCTCGCCGAGGCGCCAGGCGGCTTGGGCGAGGAGGTGCTGGTCGTTGGTCTGGGCCGCGGTGTCGGCGGCCTCGCTCAGCAAGCGGGTGGCGGTGGCGCGGTCGTCGGCGCGCAGCGCGAGCTCGCCCAGGGCGCGCTTGCAGGCGGCCTCCCCCGACGCGTCGCCAGCGCTGCGGAAGTGCGCGGCGGCCCCGAAGAAGTGGTGGCGCGCCGCCTCCGCCGCGCCGTTCTGGAGGGCAGCGCGACCCCGCGCGAGCCCCACCTTGCCCGCGCCGTGGGCGTCGCCGCCACCGAGGCAGAGCTGCTCGGCCTCTTGCAGGACCCGCTCGGCGTCCGCCGCCTTGCCCGCGGCGACGAGGGCCTCGCCCTGGACCCGCAGCGCGGCGGCGAGGCGCCGCTGGTCGTTGGCCTGCCGGGCCCAGCGCTCGATCTGCTGCGCGAGGCGCCGCGCGCGCTCGATGTCCTGCTCCAGCGCGACCTCGGCCAGCCCCAGAAAGACGTCGGCACGGGCCGTCCCCCCGTCGTCGCCGGACTCCGTCAGCCAACGATCCGCCTCGGTGTAGAACGACTGCGCCGCGTCGTACTGGAACGACGCTCTCGCGTCGGCGGCGGCCAGGAGCAGGAACTCGACAGCGCGCTCGACCTGCCCCGCCGCCAGATGGTGCCGCGCGATCTCGGCGGCGGCGGGTCCGGGATCGGCGCCGTGCCAGGAGGTCTTGGCCTGGGCCACCCGGGCGTGGAGATCGGCTGCGTCCGGGCGCGCGGCGACCGTCTGCAGCAGCGCCTCGCGCATCAGCGCGTGGGCGAAGGCGAAGGCGTCCCCGGCCTGGTCGACGAGCAGCCCCGTGCGGGCGAGGGCGTCGAGGCCCGTCTCGAGGCGCACGGCGTCGAGCCCGAAGCCGCGCGCCATCGCCTCGGCGAGGCCGAAGGAGAACTGCTCCCCCAGAAGCGCGAGCCGTTCGACGAGGCCGCGCAGCCCCTCCCCCTCCCCCTCGAGCGCTACGCCCAGCCGCGAACACATCAGCGCGTTGAGGCTGCCCGGGAGTCGCGGCGCCTGGGGGCTGAAGTCGTAGGCCGCGTCGGCGAAGCGCAGGGCGCCGACCTCATACAGGTAGCGCACCGCCTGGACGGCGTAGAGCGGGATGCCCCGGGCGGCCTCGACCACCCGCCGGGCGACCTCCGGGTGCACCGGCAGCGACTGTCGGACAAGCGCGGTCATCGCCGGCTCGTCGAGGGCCTCTACGCGCCGGAGGTGGATCAGCTCGTGGCGCCGCTCCAGCAGATGGGTGAGCCGATCGGGCTCGTTGACGCCCATCATCGTCAGCGCGGTCCCATGGGTGCGCCGCGTCCCCAGCAGCAGGACCGGCGCCGGCCGGACCTGGAGGTTCACGAGGAGCTGCTCGAGCACCGAGAGCTCGGCGGGCGCGGCGTGTTGGAGGTCATCGAGCCAGATGAAGAGCGGGCGTCGAGCCGCGGCCAGGCGGACCACCCCATCGACCATCGCGACGACCCGTCCCACCGGCGGCGGGGGACCCTCCGGCCAGAGGTAGGCCGCCAGCGCGTCGCTGGGGACGCGGCCCTCGGGGTCGATCTCGGCCATCACCTGACGCAGGCGCTCGGTGCGCGTAGCGGGTCGGCCGGTGAGGCCCAGCGCGCCCTGCAGCACCGCTCGGAAGCCCCCCCGCGAGGGCTCCCCCGGGCGGTAGACGGCCCCCGTTGGCGTCATCCATCCCCCCTCGCTGAGGGACTGACGCAACCAGGCACAGCACCGCGACTTGCCCACCCCGACGGCGCCCTCGAGCAACACCGAGCGCGCCTGCGAGTCGCGGCAGACGAGGGCCACCTGATCCCACAGCCAGCGCAGCAGCGGCTCGCGCCCGACCAGCGGCAGCTCCTCCGGGTTCTGTGGGGCCGGCGCACCGACCACGTCGCTGTTGGCCTGATCGATCGAGGTCGGCTCGTCGGTGGCGGTCTCGGTCCCGACGAAGCGGGTGTCGGTGCTCACCTTCTGGAAGCCCGGCGCCATGCTGACGATGGTCTGCCCTTCGTCGTCATCGTCGAAGAGGGCCGACAGCGCGCGACGCATCTCGCCAGCCGAGCCGAAACGCCGCGTCGGCTCCTTCTCCAAGGCCCGGTTGAGCAGCGCCTGCATCCCCGCCGGGACCGGGTATCGAGACAGCGGCTCGAAGGGCGGCAGCGGCTTCGTCACGTGCTGCACCACGATGGCCGTCCCGCTCCGCCCGGTGTAGGGCGGCTTCCCCGTGAGCAGCTCCCACAACACGACGCCCAGGGCGTAGAGATCGGTGGCCGGGCTCACATCGTGGTCGCCCGTCGCCTGCTCCGGCGCCATGTAGGTCGGCGTCCCGAAGACGTCCTTGGCGATCTGCGTGATCTGGTCGTCGCTGTCGTCCTCCACCCGCGCGAAGCCGAAGTCGAGCAGCTTCACGAGCTCGTTGTTGGCGTCATTGGTCGTGACCACGATGTTGTCGGGCTTGAGGTCCCGGTGGATCACGCCCCGGGCGTGGGCGAAGGCCAGCGCGGCGAGGATCTGGTCCACGAACTCGATGAGTTGCCCGAAGGCGATGCCGCGCTTCTTCAGCGTCGAGAGGGGCTCCCCGCGGACCATCTCCATCGCCAGGAAGGGGCTCCCATCGTCGGTCTCGCCCATGTCGTAGAGCCGAACGATGTTGGCGTGCTCCAGGCGCGCGACCGCCCGCGCCTCCCGCCGGAGCCGGCGGCGGAGCTTGGCATCCTTGGCGTACTCGGTGCGCAGCCGCTTGAGCGCCACCTCGCGCTCCGTGAGCACGTCGAGGGCGCGCCAGACGGTGCCCATCCCCCCCGCGCCGAGCTCGTCGAGCAGGCGGTAGCGTCCCGCGAGCAACCCTTCGTCGGTCACGCCGCGCGCCTCAGTGACCGCCGCCGAGGCTCGCGAGCGCGTGCTGGAGGCGCACGGCCTCCGTCTGCCCGCCGAGGCTCTGGTGGATGGCGATCGCCCGTTGCAGCAGCGCCTGGGCGCGGCGCGTGTTGCCGAGGTAGGCGTCGACCTCGGCGATCCCCTCGAAGGCGCGCGCGAGGTCGTGGTCGATCACCCGCATCCGCGCGTCTGCTCTCAGCGCGACGTCGAGTTGCTGGTCGCAGCCGGAGGTGTCGCCCTGCTCGGCGGCGACCCACGCCAGGCACGCGCGCAGCACGACCTCCCGCGTCTGGTTGCCGTTCGCCGTCGCAGCGTCGAGGGCGCGGCCAAGGCATTGACCGGCCACCGCGAAGTTGCGCTGGCCCAGGGCGAGCAGGCCCAGCTCCTCGCGGGTGGCAGATGCCCGCTGGAGATCCTCGAGGCCCTCGTAAGCGACGATCGCCTGTTGGAAGTGGGCCGTCGCGTCGGCCCACTGCCCTCGCGCGGTGTGCAGCCGAGCGAGGCTCGTGTGGCAGCGCGCCAGCCCCCCCCGGTCCCCCGACGATGCGTAGCCTCGCCGCGCGGCCTCGAAGTGCGTCATCGCCAGATCCGGCGCGTGCAAGAGCCGGTGGGTCTCCCCCAGGAGCCAATCGCAAAACGTCGCCCCGCCCCGCTCCCCCGAGCCGATGAACCCGCGTCGGGCTTGATCGAGGGCGGCCCGAGCGGCTTGGAAGTCGTTGCGGCGCAGCGCGAGCTCACCCAGCCCCTGGGACGCGCGGGCGGCGCCGACGGCGTCCCCCACCTGGTGCATCGCCTGGCGCGTCTGCTCGAAGAGCTGCGCGGCGACGTCGTGTCGCCCCTGCCCACGCTCGACCATCGCCTGCCCGAGCAGACAACGGGCGACGCCCTTCTTGTCGCCCGCGCGGTCGAAGGCCTCACGGGCTTGCGCGTAGCCGCGGGCCGCCTCCGGGAGGCTCCCGTGGCGCCGGAAGAGATCGCCCAGCAGGAGCAGAGCGCGCCCCTCCAGGAAGGCGTGCCCCTGCTTGCGGGCCCACCCGTGAACCCGGACGGCGAGGTTCTGCGCCCGCGCGAAGCCGGCCCGACGCAGCTCCAACTCGGCGAGGTCCAGCCAGAGCATGGCGCGGCGCCGCTCGGAGTCCTTGCCGGGGAGCTGCGCGAGGAGCGCGTCCCCGGACTCGAGCAGCTCGAAGGCGCGGTGTCCGTGCCCCTCCTCCCGGGCGTGGGCCGCGGCCTCGATGAAGTAGCGCGCGGCCTCGCTGGGTTGCCCCCCCTGCTGGTAGTGGCGCGCGACCTCGAAGGAGAGCGGCCCCAAATCTGCCCCGTGGTACGCGATGAGCGCGTCGGCGGCGACGCTGTGGAAGGGGCCGACCTTCGTCTGGCCTCCGAGGGCCTCGGCGAGGGCGTCGCGAAGCACGGTGTGGGCGTAGTGCAGTCGATCGACTGCGAGGTTTCGCGACTCGACCAGCAACGAGACCTGGAGCAGCGCCTCGATGGCCCGCTCGATCCGGCCTTGGTCGTTGAGCAAGCGCACCAGATAGTCGACCAGGAGGCCGTAGTCGAAGGCCTCCCCCAGGACCACCGCGTACTGGAGGACGCGGAGCGCGAACTCGGGATCGTTGAGGCGCGAGATGGTGCCTTCGGCGCGCTTGACGACGGTGGTCGACAGGCGGGTGGGCCAGTGAACGGGCTGCGCGGCGCGCGAGAGACCCCAGCCCTCGTCGCGCTCGACGAGCTCGCCTGACTGGCGCAGGTAGAGCACGAGCTCGCGCGCGAAGAAGGGGTTGCCGCCGGTGCGCCGAGCGACCGCCGCGCCGACGCGATCGTCGAGGGGCATCAGCATCCCAAGCAGCTCCGCCACGGCGTCCGCGTCGAGGGGACCGAGGGTGTAGCGCTCGACGGCGACGCCGCCGGCGGCCTCGATCGCCTCAAGGGCCGTCCCGAGCGGGCCGATCGCTGCGCCCTCGGCGTTGGAGCTGTGGGTGGCGAGCACCAGGATCGGGAAGGGGCGGCGGCGGATGCTGGCGGCGAGGTGGGCGAGGAAGCCGGTGGCCTCGGGACCCGCGCGGTGGATGCTCTCGAGGCACAGCAGGATGGGACGCTCGCGCGAGGCGAGGCGGAGGGCGTCGGTGATGCGGGCGTAGAGCACGTCGCCGCGGGCCTCGACGCTGTTGTGGCTGGCGACGCGCGAGCTCTGCCGAGCGGGGCGCATGTAGGAGACGATCGCCGACACCCCGACCGCGTCGAGGGTGTCGGTGCCACGCCCCCCAGCCGACGAGCCCCAGCGCACGACGATCTCGCGGACCTGCTGCTCGGCGAGGGCGTGGTCCTCGGGGAGCTGGCCGAAGAGGTCATCGAGGGCGCCGCGCAGGCCCCCGACGTTCCTCGCGCCGGGGCCGTGCACTCCGCCGATGGAGAGCATCCAGCCCCCCTCGGCGACGGAGTCGCGCAGCCACCCGACGACGCGCCCCTTCCCCATCCCGGGAGACGCGCCGAGCAAGACCACGCGTGGGGAGTCGTCCTGGCAGACGGTGTAGACGCGCTGCCACAGCCAGGTCAGATCCGTCTCGCGGCCCACGAGCGGTTGGGCGTCGGCGTCGGGGAGCGCCTCCTCGGCGGCGGCCATGTCGAAGACCGCGAGGGTCCCCGTCGCGGCGCCGAACTCGTGGGGCGCCGTGACGCCCTCAGGGGCCGCCGGTCCGGGGGCCCCGGTGGCGGCGGCGGTGCCGGCGGCGAGGGCGATCCGCTGGGCTGCGGCCGACGACGGCTCCTGCCGAAGGGCGTCGGCCTGCGCACCGGCGGCGCGGAACGGCACCAGGGCGCGGCGCATCTCGCCGGCGGTCGCGAAGCGCTCGTGGGGCTCCTTCCGCAGCGCCTTGTCCACCACCGCCGTGAGGCCCGGTGGCATCGTGAGGTGCGGGCGAGCGACCAGCGGCGGCACCTCCTCCATCAGGTGCTTCAAGGCGACGGCCATGCCGTGGGCGCCGGTGAAGGGCGGCTGGCCGGAGAGGAACTCGTAGAGGACGACGCCCAACGCGTAGACGTCGGTGGGCGGCCCGACCTGCCCCTTGCCGGAGGCCTGCTCCGGCGCCATGTACTGCGGCGTCCCGAAGGCGTCCCCGTGGACCTGCGTCAGCTTGGGGTCCTGGTCGTCCTCGACGCGGGCGAAGCCGAAGTCGAGCAGCTTGGTGGTCGGCGACGCGCCGGCTCGCCCCCGGGAGACGATGATGTTCTCCGGCTTGACGTCCCGGTGGATGATCCCGCGAGCGTGGGTGTAGGCGAGGGCCGCCAAGACCTGGTCGATGAGCGTGAGCAAGTCTTCGAGGCTCAGCTCCTCGTCGCGCAGCTCGTTCATCGGGACGCCGTCGATCAGCTCCATCGCGATGTAGGGGCCACCGACGGCGTCTTCGCCGTAGCCGAACATCTTCACGATATGAGGATGCGAGAGCCGCCCGATGGCGCGGGCCTCACGCATGAAGCGGCGCTTGATGCGGGTGTCGGTGGCGAACTCCGGCCGCAGGCACTTGATGGCGACGGAGCTGTTTTGCCGAAGGTCGCGGGCCTTGAAGACGCGGCCGATCCCCCCCTCGCCGAGGGGCGTCTCTATGCGGAATCGGTCTGCGAAGACCTGGCCAGGTTCCATGAGGGGCTTACCAGACGAATGACGGGGGCAAATGTAGACGGTCCTAGGGCGCGGCGCGAGACTCCAGAAACGCCTCGATGGAGCGGGCGAGCCGGGCGGCGGTGCGCACCGAGCCCGGCGCCTGGATTCGCACCCAGCAGCCGGGCATCGCGGCGCTCTCGAAGAGGAGTCGGACGGTGGGCTCCCGCCCCAGCCCTTCCCCGAAGAAGGCGCGACCGCCCATGCCGGCGCGGATGGTGGCCTCGCTGTCCCCCACCCGCTTCTTGCCGACCATGTGCTTCATCCGCCGGACCTCGTCGCCGCACGCCGCCTGGTACACGATGTCGCGGCGCGGCGCTGTGCCCTCGGTCGTGTGGACGCGCCACTCGCAGGTGAAGTAGTAGCGATCGCCGGGGGCGGCCTGCTCGCGGTGGAAGCCGCCGAGGCCGTACAGGCTGGCCAGGTTGACTCCGGGGAGCACGAGGAGGCACGAGGCGGGGGGCGGTGGGGGCTCGGGAGGAGGCGCCTTCTTCTTCTGGTTGGCACGGAGCTTCTCGCTCACGGGCGTGACGGGATCGCTACAGGCGCCTGTCGCGAAGACGAGGAGCACCGCCAAGATGTGTGGACACCTCTTCACGTCAGCCACTCGCACAGGTGGTCGATCGCGGTCATCGTGCGCCCGCAGGCCCCACGCAGGAGCGTGTCGTCCAGGGGCGCGGTGGAGGCCTCGGCCATCGCGAGGGCCTGGCCCCCATCGAAGTCGACGTAGGCGATGCGCGCGGCCAGGTCGCCGGGCGGCAGGCCGAAGTGGCTCCCGGGGAGTATCGCCACGCCCGTGGCCTCGAGGAGGGCGTCGCAGAGTCCGACGCTGCTGGTGACGCCGCGCTCGGCGAGCCGATCGCGGTGGGCCTCGAAGTCCGGGAAGAGGTAGAAGCCGCCTTCGGCGTCCGGTACCGAGAGCCCGGCGTCGCGGAGCCGGCCGGTGATGGCGCCGGCGAGGGCGCCGAGGACGCGCCGCGAGCTCGTGAGGTAGCGCTCGATGAGCGGGCCACCCTCGAAGGCGCGGACGGCGGCGTATTGGATGGGCGCGCTGGTCGAGGTGAAGGTCTCGCTCGCCGCCACGGCCATGCCGGAGAGCAGCCAGCGCAGGGGGGGCGGGAAGACGAAGTAGCCCAGGCGCCATCCACCCGCGCCGCACCACTTCGACAGGCCGCTGCTGACGATCGTCCCCTCGGGGTAGTAGCGGGCGATCGAGACGTGGGCGCCCCGGTGGTGGACCTCGCCGTAGATCTCGTCGGAGAGGACGAGGACCCGGTGCGCCCGGGCGACCTCGGCGATCGCCTCCAGACTCTGGGCGTCGTAGGTCGCGCCGGTGGGGTTCGAGGGGTAGTTGAGGATCAGCAGGCGGGGGCGGCCCTCGTCGGTGGCGCAGGCCGCCTCGAGGTCGTCCGCCGTCATGCGCCAGCCCGCCTCGCGGCGAGTCGGAATCCAGTGGACGCGACGCCCCACGATCTCCGCCTGGGGAGCGTAGGATACCCAGGAGGGGGTCGGGATGCAGAGGTCGCCGTAGTAGACGAGCTGGACCAGGAACATCAGCTCCTTCGAGCCGGGCCCGACCAGCACGTCGTCGGCGGTCGAGATCATGCCCTGGGTGCGCTGGTGGTAGGCGGCGATGGCTCGACGCAGCGCGGGGAGCCCCTGGACGGCGAGGTAGTCCTTCTCGGCGGCGTGGGCCGCGAGCTCGTCGACCACCGGCTGCGGCACGGGGAAGGGCGATTGCCCGAGGCCGAGCTTGTAGATCTCGCGTCCCGCGGCGCGGAGGACGTCGCAACGCTCGTTGATCGCCAGCGTCGCCGAGCGCGGCAGGCCGCGGACGTTGAGGTTCAGGTGGACGTTGGGACCGTCGCTCATCCACGCGATGATAACGTGGCCGCATGAGGGATTGGCAACCCACGGCCTGCATCCTGTGCGGCGGGGACCGGGACGAATGCGCCGGGACCCCGTGGGACAAGTACGTGCCCGCCCGGATCGAGCCGGTGGGCGCCCGCCCATCCACGCTGGGCGCCCAGACGTAGCGCCCCTCCCCCAGCCGCGTCGCAGCGTCTCGTTCCCCCTGGCACAGCCCGTGCTCTGCCCCTCCGCGTGTCTCAACCGCGAATCGGAGGATTCAAATGAGCTGGAATCGAATCATGGTCCTGGGCCTCACGGCCGCGCTCTTCGCCTGTGACGACGACGGGAGCAGCGGGGCGAGCACCTCCCCCGTCGAGGACCCCGGCACGGTGATGGGGGGCCAGGCGACGGGCGAGCGATCCGCTCAACTCACGACCCTGCAGGCGGGGACCGACGCCAACGGGGCCCAGGGCCCGATCGCGTCCGTCGGTGCGGCGATGCAGCAGTGGGTCGGCAGCTTCCAGGCGTACAACGCGCAGCAGATGGCGGCCAGCCGAAGCGGCCTGTCGAGCGCCAGCCGCGCGATGGGAGACAACGAGATCTCCTTCGAGGACAACCACCTCTCGGCGACCGTGAGCTACGCCAACGGGCAGACCAGCATCCACTACGTGGTGGAGCTCGACATCGTCCCAACCGAGCCCGGCCACGAGCTCGACGGGACCTACGAGATGGCCTTCAGCACCACCCAGATCTACGAGGTCTCGATCAGCTACAACGCGGTCTACGACGCCTTGAAGCTCAACGCAGATGGGTGCCCCGTCTCCGGCACGATCTCCCTCGACTACAGCTACGACGTCGGCGATGTCCCCAACCTGCCCCCGGAGGCCGCCGGCCAGCTTGAGCAGAGCGGCAGTCTGGAGGCGACCTACGGCCCCAACTGTGGAGACGTCGCGGTCGCCGGCGACGCCTGAGCAAGACGGTGGCCAGCGTCGGCGGGGGGTGACACCATTCCCAGGTGCGCGATTCGCACGAAGAGCCGACCGAACTCAGCGAGACCGAGGACGCTCGCCGCATCGGACCGTACCGCGTAGATGGCGTCATCGGGCGCGGCGGGATGGGCGAGGTCCTCGAGGGATACGACGAGGCGCTGCAACGCCCCGTCGCCATCAAGCGCGTCACCGGGCGGGCCGACGCTGACGCTCGCGCCAGATTCTGGCGCGAGGCGAGGGCCCTCGCCGCCCTCGGTCACCCGGGCATCGTCACCATCTTCCAGGTCGGGGAGACCGACGACGGCGAGCTCTACATCGCGATGGAGCGCGTCGATGGCCGGCCCCTCTCCGGCTGGCTCGGCGCCCCCTGGCCCGCCCCCCACGCCGTCGAGGTCGCGCAGCAGATCGCGGTCGCCGTCGGGGCGGCCCACGCCACCGGGATCGTCCACCGTGACATCAAGCCGGGCAACCTCCTGCTCCAGCCCGACGGCCAGGTGCGGGTGGTCGACTTCGGGCTCGCGCGCCGCGCAGCCGACGGGGTCACCGCCACGGGGGCCCGCGTGGGGACCCCGGCGTACATGGCCCCGGAGCAGATCGAGGGGGCGCCGGCGACCCCCGCATCAGACGTGTTCTCGATCGGCGTCGTCCTCTACCGGATGCTCACCGGCGAGCACCCCTTCTCCCGAGACAGCAAGGCGGCGACGGCGATGGCGATCGCCGCGGGCGCCCACCGACCGCTGGTCGAGCTGCGCCCAGACTTGCCGCAGCCGCTGGTGGCCCTGGCCGAGCGATGCCTCGCGACGGCCCCCACCCGGAGGCCCGTGGACGGAGCCGCCCTCGCCTCCGAGCTGGCGGCCTGTGGTCTGGCTCCCGCGGGCCCGGAGGCGGTCGCCAGCTTCAGCGCGGAGCCCGACAGCGGGGCGAGCTTCCCGGCGGCCTCGTTTGCCCCCGCTCCGGCGGGTCCGCGCTCCGCCGGGGCGTGGCTGGCGGGCGGCCTGCTCCTGGTGGCTGTGGCGGCCGCCGTCTGGTGGGTGAACGGGACGCCAGGGACGCCGCCCGCGATGCCCGGCGCCAGCGTCGCCTCTACGAGCCCGTCTTCGATGCCTGGCCTCGACGTCGAGGCGGCGGCGCCCCTCCCCGCCCGTCCGGTCGTCGCCGTACTGGGCTTCGAGGCGTCCGATGAGCGCACCGCGGAGATCGCCGCCGACGCCCTACGCCGCGATCTGAACCTCGACCCGGGGTCCTTGGTCTCGGTGCAATGGGCGGCCCTCACCTTCGGCGATCCGGGGCGCCTGACGCGCCCGGGGCGTCGACCTGGCCACATCGACGTCACGATCCGCGGGGTCCTGCGTGAAGGCCGCGCCCTCGCCGTGCTCACAGACACGGAGGGGTCGATGCGCGCCGAGGTCGAGGTCGCCGCGTCCCCGAGACGCCCGATCGAGGCCGCCCGGGCCCTCGCGCCTCGGATCATGTCGGTCCTTGGAGGCAGCTTCCCCGCCGACCCGCCACCGCTCCCCGCCGCCGACGCCTACGGCGCCTACCTCGACTATCTCCAGGCCGCCAAGGACGGCGCCTACGAAGCCGCGCGCGCGGCGGCGGATTGGGCGACGCGTCTCGATCCCGGGTTCTCGGGGGCGGCCCTCGGGCACCTCGCGCTGCTGCGCGCCGAGCGCAGGATGGATGCGCTGAAGGAGGCCGCCTCAGCGCTCCTCGGCCGAGGCGGGCAAGCGCCCCGGGACCGTGCGATGGCGGAGGCGTTCCTGGCGATGGGCGACGGCCGCCCGACCGATGCGCTGCGGATGTTGCACCGCGTCGCGGAGCGGTGGCCCTACGACACAGAGGCGCTCCACGCGATGTTGGTGCTTCGCTTCCACGACGCTGGGACCCAGGACATGGCCGAGGCGGAGCGCCTGGCCCGTAGGATCCTCGCCATCTCGCCCCGCGACGACGGCGCGGCCTCCCGTCTGGTGCGTTCGCTCTCCTTCCGCGGGCGGGTCGCCGAGGCCGAGGCGGCGATGCGGGCCACCGGGGTGCCGGAGGACGACGCCGACTTCGTTGAGGTGTAACGCGCGCTGAAGGCGTTCCGCGCGGCCCTCGACCGCCACCCCGACGATCTCTACGCCGAGCACATGGGCTTCGCCACCCGGATCCTGGCGGGCGACTGCGAGGAGGCCGCCGTCCAGGCCCTCGCGCGCATCGCCCGCGTCGAGGTGCGGGGGCGCGACGCCAATCTCGGCTGGACCTACAGCCTCGCCCTGCAGTCGATCCTGTGCCAGGGGCGCTGGGAGAAGGCGCGGGCGTTTCTGGAGCGTTGGGAGCGCAACGGAAGCGCCGGCGGACAGATCGCGTCGCTGCGTCCGCGGATAGACCTCGCGGAGGGCAAACCCGCGCCATACGTGGTTCGGCGCATCCTCGAGGGGCTGGACGCCGAGGGGACCACGACCCACGCGCGCACCGAGCTCCTCCGCGTGTTGGCGCGCGTCGGCCAGGACGTGAAGGGGCTCGCGCCGTGGATCGCGGAGGCGAAGGCCGGGGCCCTCGATCTCGACGCGACGCCCGGCGCTCGACGTGCGTATCTACGGGCGAAACGGGCCCTCGAGCTGCGCGCCGAGTTGCTCACGGCGCCCAGCGACGCGGTCCTCGAGCGCTACCGGAGGCTGCTGCGGCCCTGGGCGGAGGTCAACGCCGAGTGGCAGCTAGGCGATCAGGTCGAGGCGCTCGTGCTCTACGCGGAGGCGCTGGAGCATGTAGGGCGTGATGCCCGGAGGGTCTGGCAGAAGGTGGCCGAGTTGGGCTATCCCCGTCTCTGGATGAGCGACCTGTGGCACCTCGCGCGCGAGCGCAGCGAGTGAAGGACGAGGCGACGACCGAGGTCGGCACCGAGGAGGTACGGCGCGGCGTCGGTCGCGCGCCCCGAGACATACCCGCCCTCGTCGTGCTCTGGAGCGCCCACGCCCCGCGGCGAGTTGGCGAGGTCTTCCTGCTCCCGCTGGAGGGGCCGGCGTGCCTCGGACGCGGAGGCGCGGCCCCCGAGTCCGGGCGTCGGGCGTTGCCGGTGCGGCAGGTCCCGGGCGAGAATCGGATCGCTGGCGCCCTCGAGGATCCGAAGCTCTCCCGCCGGCACCTGCGGCTGGAGCGAACGGCCGGCGGGAAGCTCCTCGTCGAGAACCTCGGTCGCCGCGCCCTGCGCTACGCTGGCCAGGCGACACAGCAGGCGACGGTGGGCCCCGGCGCGACCCTCGAGATAGATGGCCGCTGGCTCTTCCTCTACACGCGGCGGCCAAGGGTGCTGCGCGAAGCCCGCGGGGTACCAGTTGGGCCCCAAGGGGAGCCGGACGCGGCGGGCCTCGTAGGCGAGAGCCCCGTGATGTGGGCCCTCCGTGAGCGCATCGCCTTCGTCGGTGCCCGGGACGGTCACGTGCTCATCACGGGTCCCAGCGGCGTCGGGAAGGAGCTCGTCGCGGGGGCCGTCCAGGCGGGCTCCCGCCGGGCGGGGCGCCCCCTCGTCACCCGCAACGCCGCCACCATCCCCGAGACTCTGGTCGACGCCGAGCTCTTCGGCAACGTGGCTGACTACCCCAACGCGGGGATGCCCCAACGGCCGGGTCTCGTGGGGGCCGCCGACGGGGGCACGCTCTTCCTCGATGAGATCGGCGAGCTCCCCCAGGCGCAGCAGGCCCACCTGCTGAGGGTCCTCGACGCCGGCGAGTACCAGCGGCTCGGGGAGGCCAGCCAGCGCACCGCCGACCTCCGCCTCATCGCCGCCACCAACCGCGATCCGGCCACCCTCAAGCCCGACTTCCTAGCCCGCTTCCGCCATCGGCTCGAGGTGCCACCGCTCCAGGCTCGCCGCGAGGATCTGCCGCTCCTGGCCCAGCACCTCCTGCGGCGCGCCGCCGTAGACGACCCGGAGCTGCGCGCCCGCTTCTTCGACGCCGACGAGCCCCGCATCTCCTGCGCGCTCATCGATCTCCTCGTCCAGCACCCCCTCCCGCTCCAGATCCGCGAGCTCGACGCCCTCCTGTGGCGCGCGCTGGGGGCCAGCCGAGGGCCCAGAATCGAGCCCGAGCCCGGAGCGCTCGAGGACGTCCCCGACGCGCCCGCCTCCACCGATCCCGCCCAGCTAGACGCTGCCACCGTCCGCGCGGCCCTCGAAGCTCACGGTTGGGTACAGGAGAAGGTCTGGCGCGCCCTCGGTCTCCAGAGCCGCTACGTGCTACGCCGGCTGATCCAAAAGCACGCGCTGCGTCCCGAGGACAGCTCCTGAGGCTCAGGCGATGGCCGGCGGCTGCCAGCGCTCACCCGTCTCACAGTCGACGTGCCGAAAGGACAGGCCCCGCGGGCCCGGATCCATGACCCCAAAGGTGATCGGCAGCGTGAACCGTCGAGGCCCGATCGAGCCCGGATTGAACACCGCCGTCGAGCCATCGCGCGTCAACAGCGGCACATACGAGTGCCCGCAGACCAAGACGTCCGCCTGGTGACGCTGGGCCAGCCGGCGCGCATCCGCCCGCAGCCGCGGCCCCCGAACCGCGATGTGCGTTAGCACGACCTGCGTGTTCATTTTGGGCGATCTAAGCGTTCATTTTCGGCGAAATACGCACCAGGAGGCTTGATGCTTCAGCTTGCCGATCTCGTCTTCCTCTCGAAGCCGGAGCTTCGGGATCGCCGGATTCGCCTGATGCGACACGCCTTCCGCGGGGGCAAGGACGACATCCAGAAGGTCCAGAAGTGGACGAAGAACCGCGTGGTCCTCGACCCCGCCGGACCGGAGGCGGAAGGGCTCCCTTCAGCACGGGACATTCTCAACCGGGTCCGCTTCAACCCGAGGCTGGTGGAGTTGGTGTCCGCCGAGCAGGGGGACGCGGTGCTTCGTACCGACGACCTGCTTCTGACGTTCGCGGCGACGGGAGGGCGGTCCGCCGAGTACCTTGGGGCGTTCGACGTACGCGGGACGCTTGAGTGGGAGGACTTCTACGAACGGTACGCGGAGCACCTTGAAGAGCCTCCAGCTGCGGCCGTCGCGAAGGGCATGACGGGCAGATTGGTGAAGGGGCTGGGGTACAACTCACTCCCCGCCCCGGGCAAAGTGCAGTTCGACCTCCGGCCACGGCAGGACGTTCTTCCTGGCCTACAGCGCCGCCTCATCGTGGAGTGAAAATCCGGGCTGTCCTGGGTGCAGGAGAAGTTGGACAAGGAGGTTCTTGAAATCCGGCCTCCCGGCTTTGTGCGGGACTTCCCAGGGCTGCTGGAGTTCACCCTCTCATTCCAGGAGATGCAGCAGGTCGTCGGCGTCGGATCTCCCGGCGACGATCTCTACGCACCGGGTGACCCCACCTGGATGGCCGCCCTGGAAGGAGCATCCGGCGTCTACATCGTGCATTCCGATGAGGGACTTTCCTACGTAGGCGCGGCCTACGGGGCGGGCGGGTTCCTTGGCCGGTGGAAGACCTACGCCCGGACCAGTGCCGCCAGCAGCGGCCCTGACGACACGAGCGGTCTCCGCGGCAACATCGGCATGGGCAGGTTCCTCACCGAAGGCCCCGAGGAACAGCAACGTAGGCGGCTCCTGGGGCTGCGGTTCTCGATCCTGCACGTGATGCACCGCTCTGCACCGAAGGAACTGGTCGAAAGCATGGAGACTCAGTTCAAGGAGAAGTTCCGGTCACGGGACGCTCGATGGGGCTTGAACCGGAATTAGGTGGCGGCCCCTGCTGTACCGCTTCCAGCCCTCACCCCACCCCGGCCTTTGTCATGTCCGTCGATTCGCCGTACAATAGACTCGTCGAATAGGAGGACCATCGTGCGACGCTCTACCGCAAAGACCGACCGCCTGGAGGCCCGCATCCCCAGCGACGTGAAGGCCACCCTGGTGAGGGCGGCATCGTTGCGAGGGCAGAGCCTGTCGGACTTCGTGGTGTCCTGTGCCGCCGACGAGGCCATGCGGGTGATCCGGGAGAACGAGGTACTGGAGTTGTCCGAGCAGGACCAGGTTGCCTTCGCCGAGGCCCTCTTGAACCCGCCGGACCCGTCACCCGCCCTCGTTCGGGCAGCCCTGCGCTACCGGGGTGATCCCCACTGATGGCCGAGGGCCTGGGTGTCCG
Organism: uncultured Nannocystaceae bacterium; assembly: GCA_964402225.1. Taxonomy (GTDB): domain Bacteria; phylum Myxococcota_A; class Bradymonadia; order UBA7976; family UBA1532; genus CAYOBQ01. The sequence goes on from CAYOBQ010000022.1 coordinate 69,654, forward strand.
GGACCGTTACCTCATCGTCCCCCTGCACGGGAACCACGACCGTGCCCCTTTCACCTGCGGGGTGGAGGACCTGGACAGGTACCTGAAGCGGCAGGCAGGGCAGGACGCTCGGCGCAGGTTCGCGACCGTCTTCGTGGCGGAGGAGATCGATGGCAGGGCGATCCACGGATTCTACACCCTCTCGATGGGGTCGGTGCTGCTGGACCACTTGCCGGACAACCTGGCGAAGAAGATGCCCCGCTACCCCAACGTCCCGGCTGTTCGCCTCGGTCGCCTTGCCGTCCACACCGCGGCGCGCGGTCGGGGGCTTGGGGAGCACTTGCTCATGGACTCGATGGCCCGGTCCCTGGCCAGCGAGATCGCCTGGGCCGCATTCGTCGTGGACGCGAAGGACGAACAGGCGAGGGCCTTCTACGTGAAGTACGGGTTCCAGGCCCTGGCGGACGACCCGAATCACCTGTTCATGACGCGGGGGACCATTCAGCCGCTGTTCTGATCGGGACGTTCGCTCGCGGTTCGCCCACCTTCACCGAAGGCGTTTTCGAAGACGTTCTAGCCGTTTGAACGGCCCTGAACGCCAACTTACCGTTCAGGCGGCCCTTAGATTCCGCACACTTGGGGCAATCAGGGGCCTTCCCAAGCTGAAAGTCGCGGGTTCGAGTCCCGTGTCCCGCTCCAATGATTACAAGGGGTTGCGGCATTCGTCGTAGCCCCTTCTTCTTCTCGGGCAAGGTCGCAGGCGAGGTTTCCGGACGGGTAGAGGCCTTTGTTCCAGAGGAGGACGCAGTGCTCCACGGGTTTGCCCGACTCAGCGCGTCGACGAAGCTGGTGAACAAGGACACCCGCCACCACGAGCTGGTTGGCGAGTGGGGGTGGAATCGCGAGCGTTTTCAGCTCCAAATCCACGATCTCAGAGCGCTTGAACAGGCGTGGCGTACCGCGAGACGCGGACCACCCCCGGACAACCCGGAGATAACGCTGGTGGATCGGGTCCCCGAATGCCGCCTCGCTGGAACCTGCGAAGCGGTCGCCACCTCGATCTACTCAATGGGGGAGATTGCCGAGTTCTTCATGCACCGGGCCACCAACGCCTCCCCCTGAGCTCTAACGCGCTCCACAAGTGGGTTGCCAAGAACGAGCCGCCCCGTGTCATTGCGGACGCGCTTGCCGAGCCGTCTCCGTACCGGAGGATTCGGGAGCTTCGCACCGAGTGGACCCACTACTCCTCGCTGTTCCTGGGCCTCGCATCGGACGACGATGCTGAGCCGATGCTGGTCGTCCGGGGCTACAGGCGGGTGAACGACCGCGAGGAGTTCCGTGAGCGGGCTGAATGCAGGCTGTCCCATTACAAGGAGTGGCTGGTGGAGGCATTGGCGTTTCTCGACAACTTCGCGGAGGCGCTAATCGAGGCCTTTGTTCTGCCCCGCTTCGATCTTGAGGCGACTGGTCATGACCCGGTTTCCCGGACACCCCGGATGAGGCGAAGATGCTTCGGCAGGAGGTTTCGTGGGAAAGCGAGCGAGACGGAAGTTCACGGCCGAGTTCAAGGCCACCACGGTCGCGTTGATCAGGAAGGAGGCCAAGGACCCAGATGGCCGCAGCCTCGTCCAGATCGCTCGTGACCTCGATCTGACCGAGTCGGCCGTCAGGGCTTGGGTCCGCCAGGCCGATGTCGATGCGGGACGGGGGCCGGCGGGAACCCTGAAGACGGAGGAGCGCCAGGAACTCGCGCGGCTGCGCAAGGAGATCACGGTTCTCCGCATGGAGCGCGAGATCTTGAAAAGAGCGACGGCCTTCTTCGCGAGGGAGAGCCTGTGAGGTTCTCGTTCATCCTGGCGG
>CAYOBQ010000023.1:0-11341 GCA_964402225.1 uncultured Nannocystaceae bacterium
GCCGGCGGGCACGCACATCACTTGGTCGCTTTGTCTGCCGCACCGTCCTAGCGGTCGTCGAACCCGCGGGCCCGCCCGTTCGATTAGGCGTTCGCGCCGAGCGTCCGGGCGGGCCACCTTCACCGTGAGGCGCATCGGCGACGTCTTCGAGCCCGCCACCTCGGTGAGCAACCTCTGGGCTGGGTGGTGCGATCTACGCCGCGGCGAGCGACGCCGGCAGACGGTCGCTCGTTTCGAGATCGACGCCGCGGCCCACGTGCACACGATCCACGAAGAGCTCCGCTCGGGGCGCTACCGCCCCGGCGCCTACCGGACGTGGCTCATTCACGACCCCAAGACGCGGCGCATCTCCGCCGCGCCCGTGGGCGACCGCGTCGTCCACCACGCGATCCATCGGGTGCTGGCACCATCCCTCGACCGACACCTCGTCGACCACCGCTACGCCTGCGTCACCCGCCGCGGGAGCCACCGCGCCGTCCTCCGCTTCCAACGCGCGCTGCGCCAGCATCGGCACGTGATGTTGCTCGACATCCGCGCCTGCTTCCCCACCGTCGACCGAGACGTCCTGATCGAAGAGGTGATGGCGCGCATGGTGAAGGACCGCGCGATGCTGGAGCTGCTCCGGCGGATCACGGGTCGGGGCGTCGGGCTCCCCATCGGCAACCTGCTGAGCCAATGGTGGGGCAACCACTACCTCTCGGCCCTCGACCACCACCTCAAGCGCGCCCTGCGACTCCCCCACGCCCAACGCTACATGGACGATCTGGCCCTCTTCTCCGACGACCGCGGCCAGCTCGCCTCGGCTCGAGAGGCGGCGGCGGAGTGGTTGCTCACCCATCGCCGGCAGGCGCTCCGAGACCCGACGGCGCCGGTCCAGAGCACCCGCGCCCGCTTCCGCTACCTCGGCTACCGCGTCTGCCGCGGACGCATCCGGCCGGGGCGTCGAATGGTCACCCGACTCCGGCGACGGGTCGCCGCGAAGGCGGACGATCCGCGCGCCCTCGAGGCGGCCCTGGCCGGGGCCCGCGGGGCCCTGTACTTCCCAGGCGAGCTGAGCTGAGCGGGCTGTCGAGACCGACAGTCCTGGACGGCCTCCGCCGAGTTCAAGGCGCGAAGCCGTAGCGATATCCGAAGGTATCGGTAGGCTTCGCAACGCCGAATCGGTTGGCGGGCGCGCGCGGCCCAACGATTCGAGGAGCCTGATCGCGGCTTGGGGCGAGCTCGAGCATGTGACACCGGGTCCGCACTTGACGCAACGTCAAGTGCGCTATACTCGACGACTGAACCGATGTCCGAGCACCTCGACCACCCGCTCTCGCCCGTCGATGCGCGCGCCTTCTGCCGAAGCGCCCTCTACGATGGATGCGTGGAGTACGTTGACCACGCCCTCGACGCGCGGAGTCAATGCGGCGGACGTCGTGAACATCATTCGAGGGGGCCGCTACGAGCCGGCCGAGTTCGAGAACGGGGCCTGGCGGTACCGCGTGCTGACCAATCGGATGGCCGCTGTTCTCGAGCTCCACATCATCGAGGACGGCACGAAGATCCTGACCGTCATCACCTGCTGGAGGCTACGCCGATGAACTGCGCTGAATGTGGAGGGGAGATGGAGGCTCGGAGTGGGCTCTACCACTACACCGAGTGCGGGCTCCCGAACGTCCGCTTGCAGGGCGTGGGCTGGCAGGTGTGCCCAGACTGCGGCGTCCGTCGCGTCCGCATCCCGAGCATCGGCCGGCTCCACGACGTCATCGCCCGGACGCTGGTGGAGAAGCCGGCGCGGTTGACGGGCCCGGAGTTCCGCTTCCTCCGAGCTTGGAAGGGGCTCTCCGGGAGGGATGCCGCGGAGCTCCTCGCGCGCACCCCGGAGACGATCTCCAAGTGGGAGAACGAGCACCGCCCCGCGGATCCCATGGCTGACATCTTTCTGCGCGTCTGGGCGCTGCTGGGCCACACGATCGATGACTACGACACGCACGACACCGGCGCCAGGCGCCACTCCGAGGAGATGGCGGACGCGGCCGTCCGGGTGATGGAGACCCTTCGGAACATCGCCCGCTCGGACTCCGCGCCGGCCCGGCTGCGCGTGCGCCGCGAGGACCAGGAGTGGAGCTCGGAGCTCGAGGCGCCCCACGCGGCGTAGGCGCCGACCGACGCGGGTCCTCGCAGACTGAATCGCCGCGGCCTCCGGTCATGCGACCGCGGCGCACGCCAGTCACCTGCGGCACCTCAAACCGGACGAACCCTGACGGAGAGGCCGTTGAGGGCGCTGGTGCCGGAGAGGGGATCGACGCGGCGGGCGTCCGTGAGGTCGTTGTAGGAGGCGCCGGGGCGTTGGGCGGCGACGGAGAGCTGGGCGCCGGGGCGGTGGTGGCCCCAACCGTGGGGGAGGCAGACGACGCCTCGCATGAGGTCCTCGGTGAGCACGACGGGGACCTCGATGGTGCCGATGTCGGACTCGACGATGGCGCGGCCCTCGATCCCGTTGTGTCGGGCGTCTTCGGGGTGCATCAAGAGCACGCAGCGCTCGGGGCCGCGGACGAGGAGCGGGAGGTTGTGCATCCAGGAGTTGTTCGACCGAAGCGTGCGGCGGCCGATGAGCACGAGCTCCGGTGCGCGGTCCTCGAGGGTGGCGCGCAGGCGGGGGAGGTCGGCGATGAAGCGCTCGGGGGCGAGCTGGATTCTCCGGCCGCGCAGTCGCTCGACGAGGACCGGCTGGAGCGGGCCGAGATCGAGGCCGTGGGGGTGGGCCGCGAGCTTGGAGACGGTGAGCGGGTAGGGGCCGGCGCGCAGGCCGAGATCGATCCAGCGCCGTGGACCGCCGCCGAGCAGGGCGCGCAGCGCCGCGGGGAGCGCCTTGCCGGGGGCTTCGAGGCGGCTCCAGAGGTCGAGGCAGATCTCCCAGTCTCGGCGGGCGCCGGGTGGGGGGTCGAAGACCGCCGGGGCGTACCTCGCGACGTTGCGCACGGCGACGAGGTTCAGGGCCGCGTCGAAGTGGTCGGCGCAGAGCGCGGAGGCGGGGGGGAGCTGGACGTCGGCGTGGCGGGTGGTCTCGTTGGTGTAGGGATCGATGGAGACCATGAAGTCGAGCTTCTCGAGGGCGCGCTGGGTGCGGGGACCGTCGGGGGTGGAGAGGACCGGGTTGCCGGCGATGGTGAGCAAGGCTCGGATGTGGCCAGCCTCGATCTCTTCGGCGAGGGTGGCGACGGGGAGCTCGCCGCCGAACTCGGGGAGGCCGCCGACCTCGCTGCGGTAGCGGTCGAAGCTGCCGCGCTCGCCTGTGCGCTCCGCGAGCGCGGGCACGTCGAGGGCGGGCGTGGTGAACATCTGACCACCCTCGCGGTCCAGGTGCCGCGTCACGGCGTTGATGGCCACGAGCAGCCAACCGCAGAGGCCGCCGAAGGGGTGGACGGAGACGCCGAGGCGCCCGTAGAGCACCGCGCGGTCCGTCGTCGCGTGGGTCCGCGCGAGGTCGCGGATAGCCCCCGCCTGGATGCCGACGATGGGCGCGACGGCCTCCGGCGTGAAGCCGTCGGTGGATTGGCGCAGGGCGTCTATGCCCTCGATGTGGGGCGTGAGGTGCCCCGTCTGGACGAGCCCCTCGGCGAAGAGCGTGTTCAGCCAGGCCATCAGGAGGAGGGCGTCGGTCCCCGGGCGGATGAAGTGGTGGGCGTCGGCGACCGTCGCGGTCTCGGTCCGCCGGGGATCGATGACCACGAGCCGCCCGCCGCGCTCGCGGAGCGCCCGGAGGCGCGCCTTGACGTTGGGCGCCGTCATCAGGCTGCCGTGGGACACCACCGGGTTGGCGCCGATGACGACCAGCAGGTCCGCCCGGTCGATGTCCGGCACGGGCAAGAGCACCTGGTTGCCGAAGACCTCGAGGGCGGTGAGCATCGCCGGGAGCTGGTCGACGCTGGTCGCCGAGTAGCGGTGCCGGGTGCCCGTACGCCGGACGAGGAGCTGGCCGTAGGTCATGAGCCCGAGGTTGTGGATGGTCGGGTTGCCCTGGTAGACGGCGATGGCGTCCTCGCCGTGGGCCCGACGCACGGCGCGAAGCCCCCTGGCCGCCTCCCCGAGCGCCTCGGACCAGTCCACCTCGCGCCCGCGGACGAGGGGGCGGCGCCGGCGATCCGGATCCTCGTGGAGCGCCTTCAACCCCACCGCCTTGGGGCAGATATAGCCCTGGCTGAAGGGGTCCTCCGGGTCGCCCCGCACGTCGATGACCTCGTCACCGCGGGTGCGGATCGTGACGCCGCACATCGCCTCGCAGAGGTGGCAGCTCCGATGGTGGGCGCGCTCGTCCATGAACGTGTCGTAGCATAGGCCATGGCCTACACGACGGTGCTCTTCGACCTCGACGGGACGCTCCTCGACACGATCGGCATGATCGTCGAGTCCCTCGAACACGCGCTTCGCGCCCACCTCGATTGGGCCCCCGGCTACACGGAGCTGGTGGCCGGCGTCGGCACGCCCCTGCTCGACCAGTTCCGCGGGCACGTTCGCACCGCGCGCGACTCGGTCTGCGAGGACCTGGTGGGGACGCTCAAGGAGACCTACGTCCGACACAACTTGCAGATCCACGACGACCGCGTCGGCGCCTACCCCGGCGCCCGCGAGACCCTCGATGGGCTACGCGACGCTGGCGTCCGGCTGGGCATCGTCACCAGCAAGCCCCACGGGACGGCGCGGCGCGGGCTCCGCGTCTGCGGCCTCGAGGAGCACTTCGAGGTGGTGATCGGCTCCGACGACGTGGCGCGCCACAAGCCGGATCCGACGCCGGTCTTCGCGGCGCTGGAGAAGCTCGGGACACGGGCCGCCGACACGATCTTCATCGGTGACTCCCCCCACGACGTGCGCGCGGGCAACGCCGCGGGGGTCCGCACCGGCGCGGCGCTGTGGGGACCCTTCGAGCACGCGGCGCTGCTGCCGGCGGGTCCTTCCCACTGGCTGGACCGCCCCACGGATGTGTTGGCGCTGGTCTAGGGTCTATACAGTTCGCGGCCGACGGCGCCTTCTACCACCTCCTCGACGTGGTAGCGCAGGGGCCAGACCTCGTTGCCGAGCCACCTCGCGAGCTGGTCTGCGCGGTGCTCCGAGCCCTTCAGGCCGGACTGGCCGCCGGGGATGATGTTGGTCCCCCGCACCTCGCCGTCGCGCAGGGCGATGACCATCCGCATGACCGGGCCGTGGCTGAAGGTGAACTCCGTGCCGCTGAGGCCCGGATCGCCGTTGTCGACGTTGTAGTTGTCGCCGGATCGGGGGAAGCCCGGCAGCCTGCGCCGGGGGTCGTCTCGGGGGAGCCCCTCGGCGAGGGGCAGGTCCGTCGGCGTGATCCCGAACTGCTGGAGCAGCGCGCCGATGGCCCCCGCGCTCTCCGGGAGAAACGGCCCCAGCAGGGAGTCGAGGACGAGCAGGTGGCGCAGGCCCCAGCGCCACTCGGACATCTCGTCGGTCCCGAAGCCGCCGCCACCGCCGACCAACGGCGGCGAGCGCAGAAACGCGAGGGCGTCGGCGAGGGCGATGAGGATGAGCTCGTCGGAGCCTTCGACCTCGGGCGTGCCGACGAGGTCGAAGAAGACCGACTCCTCGGTGTCGGGGTTCCAGGAGGCGAGACCCAGGGGGTTGTCGGGGCCGCGCCCGTAGAGGGCGAGGTCGAGGGTGCGCATCTTCCGCCGCAGCGCGAGGGCCGAGTCCCCGCCGTCGGGGACGCCCTCGTCGGCGAGGAGCGCCACCGCGAAGTGGCCCAGCCAGGCGTTGAAGATCATGGTGGCGACGGCGTCTTCCCGGTCGTCGGCGGTCGGCGCGTTGTAGAAGGTCGCGACGCCCGAGCGGGGCCGGTAGCCGCGCGTCCCCCAAGCCAGGAGCCGCTCGGCGACATCGTCGGCCTCTTCGCTGTGCAGCGCCGCGAGCCGCGCCTCATCGTCGTCGCCGGGGGCGCCGAGCCCGCGGGCGCGCTCGATGGCGGCGACGAGGAGCGGCGCATAGCGGCGGCCGGTGACGGAGACCTGGATGCCCTGGATCTCGCGCATCTTCTCGATGTCGGCGTCGCCGGCCTCGACGGTGGCCTGGAGGGCCCCGTGGATCTCGCTGGCGCGGAAGCCGAGGGCCCAGTTCCCGGTCCCGATGTAGACGGGATCGTTGGCGACGTTGTCGTCGAAGCCCAGACCCGACGGATCGTTGTTGGCGGTCATCACGAAGCCGCGCTCGGGGCTGGTCTCGGCGGGGAAGTCGTCGAAGGGCACCACGCAGTCGACCTCCCCGCGGCTGGACTCATCGACCTGACCATCCTCCGTAAAGCCCACCGTGAAGCCGCCGAAGCGGGTGCCATCGAGGACGCGCGCGGGGTTGGCCCCCGCCTCGAAGCGCCCGTCGGCGCCGCGCGGCAGGTGGGCCCGACAGGGGGAGGCGTGGTAGCCCGTGATGAGGATGTCGCCGGCCGCGTCCCCCACCGCGAAGTGGCTGCCGAAGACCCCGACGCGGCGCTGCATGTCGCGGAACTCGGCGACGTTGCGGGTGCGCGCGAGCCCGTCGTAGGCGGGGATGGCGCCGCCCACATCGAGGCCCGTGTAGTCCATGCTCACCGCCGAGACGACGCCGTCCCGATCGAGGTCCCCGACGATGACGCGTCCGCCGCCGAGGTTGATCACCGCGTCGTCGGGGCCCGGCTCGACGCCCTCGCCTACGGGGAGCCCCTCGACGGCCATGATCCGGCGACCGTCGAAGGTCTCCCAGCGCCGGACGACGACGTCTCCGCCCTCGCTCTGCAGGGCCGGGACCCCGCGGAGCGTGTAGGTCTCGTCGACACCGCGCAGCGGGCGCCACTCGCCGCGGAACCGCGACGCGTCGGGGAAACCGTCGGCGCCGATCCGCAGCTCCTCCCGGTACCAGTCCGTCACGTCGGCGTTGAAGTAGGTGAAGCTCCAGGCGACGTGGCCGTTGGTGCCGACCCCGAGCATCGGCAAGCCGGGGATGAAGAGGCCGCGGATGTGGGGGCTTTCGTCCTCGCCGAAGAGATCGGTGTCGATGCCCATCTGCACGAAGAAGGTCGGGACGGACATCGTGAGGTGGCCGTCGCCCTCGATGAGGGTGGCGCCGTCGGCGGTGCGGTCCCCGGCGACGGCCCAGGCGTTGGAGCCGAACTCCTTCCGGCTCGACTTGCCGAGGAGCCCCTGCATCAAGCGGAGCTGGCCGACGAGGCCGCGGGCGGTGGCCGGGAGGGGGCGGCGCGCGCCCTTGGAGGAGCCGCCGCCCGCGGTGGCGGGCTCGGCGCGTGCCCCGCCCTCGATGGAGGCGACGGGGAAGACCGGCGTCACGCGCTCGAAGACGTCGCGGACGATGCCCGCGCGCCGGAGATCCGCGAAGGGCGCGCCGGCGAACCCGGCCAGCGCCGCCTCGATGCCGACCTCGACCTCCAGATCGATGGGCTCGAAGCCGCTGAGGTAGAGGACGGTCGCCGCGAACGCCGCGAGGTCGCCGCGCGTGAAGGGCGCCATCAGCTCGGCGGGGCTGGCCGCGCCCAACAGACGGAAGGCGATCTCGAGCTCGCTGGGGGGATCTGCCCGGCCCGCCTCGACGTGGTCGATGTAGGTGTTGATGCCCGCGGCGAAGGCGTCGAACTCGGCGGCGAGCTCCGCCGGGAGGCTCGCGGCGATGCGCTCCCCCGCGTGGCGCATCCCCTGGTTGCGCGCCGTGATGTCGACGTCGAGGACGACGTCGCCGACGAGCTCGCTGAGGCGGCCCTGAGCCAGACGGCGACCCAGATCCATCATGAAGAAGCGGTCCCGCGCCACGAGGTAGCCCTGCACGCGCGCCAGATCGAGGCGGTTGGCGGCGTAGATGTGCGGGATGTCGCCCTCGGTGCGCAGGACGTGGACCTCGGCGCTCAGGCCCGGGATGCGGAGGCTCCCCATCTCGGCGACCCCGGTGACGAGGGCGCGGGCGGCGACGCGGGGATCGGCGTCGGCCCCCCCGTCGGCGGGGCCGGAGTCGGTCACGCCCCCGTCGGGCGCCGGACCACCGATGGCGGGCTTCCCCTCGTCGTCACACGCGAACGCCACAAGGGCGAGCAACACAGCGCAGCGTCTCCCCACCACGCACCTCCTCACGGCCGGACAAGCGGGCAATACTAACCGATCGCGCGGCGAATACGCGCGGCCGCACGGTGAGCAACGCCGAGAGCGCCCCGATCGGGATCATGTGGACGCCTATTCGGTCGAACCCACGGGAACGACTACACTCCCCGGCATGCGAATCACGATGTGGACGACTTTGCTGGTGATGGGGTGTGCGCCGGGTGGCGGGTCCGGCGGAGGCGGGGATGAGCCGGCCGACGCCGCGGTCGCGAGCTGCGAGTCCGTCGTCTGCGGCGGCACGGCCCACTGCGAGGCGGGGGAGTGCGTGTGCAACGCGGGCCTGGTCCGCGAGGGGCTCGACTGCGTCCCGGCGCCGCTGCCCGAGATGGGCGAGCGCACGGAGGACGAGGTCTGTGGCCGCTGGACGGAGGACCACGTCGACGTCGGCGTGGAGTGGACGCCGCTGGATCCCGACGACCCGTGCGACCCCGGGGAGGTCAGCCTCGACGCGATCCGCAACGCGGTCCTGCGCACGAACCTCTACCGCTGGCTGGCGGGGCTCGGGCCGGCGGGCTACGGCCGCGACCTGTTCGACGCCGTGCAGGAGTGCTCGGTGATTCAGAACGCGCTGGGCGGCCTCGACCACCACCCACCAGCGGGCACGCCCTGCTACACGCAGCTCGGCGGCGACACGGCGGGGCGGAGCAACCTGGCGGTGGGGAGCGGGATGGCCGGCTCGGTCGACGCCTACGTGGGTGATCAGGGGGTCGACAGCCTCGGGCACCGGCGCTGGGTGCTCAGCCCGAACCTGAGCGAGACCGCCTTCGGCCTCAAGGACCGCTTCTCCTGCATGCACGTCTTCCGCAGCGGGAACGCCGCGCCGGTGGAGTTCGTCGCCTGGCCCCCCGCGGGCTACGTGCCGCTCGCCGCGGCCCGGGGGCGCTGGTCGGTGGCGTTCGTCGCGCCGCGCAGCGCGACCCCCGAGACCTCGATCGAGGTCAAGATCGACGACGGCCCGATGGAGGCGGTGGACTTCGACGCGCTCGATGGCGGCTTCGGCGGCGCCCGCTCGACGCTCGCGTGGGACATGCCCGGCTCGGTCTACCGCCACGGCACGACGGTCGAGGTCGTGGTGCGCTCCCTCACGGACGGTGACGTGAGCTACACGCTGCGCTTCACGGACTGCCGCGGCTGAGGAAGCGTAGAGGCCGCTTCAGCCCCGGCGCGATTCGAGCGCCTCGATATCGCGCAGATCCTGGGGACGACCCGCGGCTCGCTTGTTGCGAATGAGCGCTTCCAATCCGATGACCCGAATCGGGCGACCCTCGATCTTGAGGGTGCCCGCACCGACGCAAGCGTCGTCGAAAGACACCCCGCTGATCTGTGACAAGACGTCGATGCGGTTCGGTGCAACACCCATCGTGAGCCAGCCCTCATAGGTCACGAAGTCCTCGACGCCGACCTCGAACGCATCGATCGGCGCCCCCCAAGAAGCGAGCCCTGCATAGACCCGCTCCGCGTTCGTCGGCGACGTGCGCACGAGCACGTCCATGTCCTTCGTGGCCCGGACAAAGCCGTGAAAACCAACGGCATGCCCGCCCACCAGGAGAAACTCCGCGCCCGCATCATGCAGCGCCACGAGGAGGTCACGGAAGTCCTGCCCGAGGGTGCTCACGTCCGTGGATCGCGAACGAAGTGGTACGACCACTGGTCGCGCGGGATCGACGTCGGCCAGGGGCGGCCGGACAGCTCCCAGACCCAACGGCTCAGTTGTGTCGTGAGCGCGACGCCGGAGGCCCCAAAGGGCCCCAGCGGACCCGGTTCCTCGTCGCCGGGTCGGACCCACCGCAGCGTGACCCGACCACGGCGGGCCTCGGCACGACGGCGACGGGCCTCTTGCTCATCCATGGCCCCAGCCTACTTGGGTTCGCTTCGGGTGACCATCGGCGCCGGGCGCGACGGCTCAGTCTCGACAGCACATGACGCCTCCGCGGCCGGCGCCGGGCTTGTTGACGACGTTCCACTCCGTGGTGTTGAAGGCGGCGCGGCGGCCCAGCCTCCACGGCGCGCGCTCCCCCCCGGCCATCGTGCGATTGAGGGGCGCGCAGTTGGCGCGCACGAAGTTGGCGGGGGTGCGGCAGCCGAAGATGTCGTTGGTGCCCAGCCCGTCGCAGGACAGGCCGACCTGGTTGGAGCCGCGCTGACGGGTGACGAACATCGGCGCGTCGGGGACGTCGGTGTCGAGGTCCTCGCAGCTCGCGCCGCGTGGGAGGTGCTCGAGCACGTCGGTGGCGTCGTTGCAGACATGCCAGCCCTCGGCGCAGAGATCCTGGATGTTGCAGCCTTGACCTGCGAAGAGCTCCGCGTCGTCGCCCCCCGCGCGGCCGCAGGCGGGCACCTCGTGGGACAGCCCCCCGATGGCGAAGCCACCGGAGCAGGCGGCGATGTCCGGGAAGCGGTGGGCGTCGTCGAAGCCCTCACGCTCACCGTCGGCGCAGCCGGCCTCGGGGGGACGCCGGCAGCACAGCACCCCGCCCCGGGCGGAGCCGGGCTTGCGGGCCACGTCCCACTCCGTCGTGTTGAAGGCGGCCCGACGGCCGAGGCTCCAGGGGGCGGGCTCACCGCCGGCGATCGAGCGGTTGAAGGGCGCGCAGTTGGCGCGGAGGTTCATCGACGGAGCACCGCAGCCGAACACGTCGTTGGTGCCCATCCCGTCGCAGGAGAGGCCGACCTGATTGGACCCGCGCTGCGCGCTGGCGAAGAGCGGGCGACCGCCGACCGTGGGCTCGAGGTCTTCGCACGAGGCGCCGTCCGGCAACGCCCCGGCGAGCTCGTCGGCGTCGGCGCAGACCGCCCACCCCTCGGCGCAGAGGTCCTGGACGGTGCAGCCCACCCCGGCGGTGTTGTCTCCATCGTCGCCGGCCCCGCGACCGCAGGCGGGCTCCTCGGCGCCCATGCCGGCGACGTCCCAACCACCGGAGCAGGCGGCCACCTCGGGGAAGCCCCCGAGGTCGGTGAAGCCCTCGCGCTCACCGTCCGCGCAGCCGTTGCTCAGGCACTCGCCATCGACGCAGTCGAAGCCGTCGGCGCAGGGCACTCCGCACGGAAAGCCGGCGTCGGGCTCCGGCACGAAGGCGTCCGGCTCCGGCTGCGGCACGAAGGCGTCGGGCTCCGGCACGAAGGCGTCGGGCTCCGGCACGAAGGCGTCGGGCTCCGACACGAAGGCGTCGGGCTCCGGCACGAAGGCGTCGGGCTCCGGCACGAAGGCGTCG
>CAYOBQ010000023.1:11441-68322 GCA_964402225.1 uncultured Nannocystaceae bacterium
GCGTCGGGCTCCGGCACGAAGGCGTCGGGCTCCGGCACGAAGGCGTCGGGCTCCGGCACGAAGGCGTCAGGGGTCTCCGTGGCGGCGTCGGCCGCGACGGCCCCATCGGCGACCTCGTTTTCGGGCTCGTCGGCGTCCGAGCGTCCGTCGCCCCCTACGTCCACGGTACAAGCGAGGAGGCAGAGCGCGAACGCGGGCAACAGGTGGGTGGGGTGCATCTCGACTCCAGAGGTGAAGGGTCACCCTCAGCCTCGGTCCCGAAGGCCCGCTCGCCGACCCCAACATAATTGGGGGGCCACCCCGCCCCCGCCGGCGCGTTCTCAGGGGTTGGGTTGAGACTCCAGAGCCCAGGTGGCAAGGTCCCCGCCATGCGCGAAGTGGGGCCGGCCAAGCAACGCGCGTCACTCTTCGGCCTGCTGGGCCCCGACGTGCGCCGCGGACTCTGCGTCGGCTTGCTGGCGGCGCTCCCGCTCGCCCTCTTCGAGTACATCGCCACGCTCGTCGCCCTCGAGGGCCAGGTCGCGGCGGGGGCGGCCCTCCAACTCGCCGGCCTCGACCTCGCCCTCTTCGCCTTCGCGTCACTCCTCACGGCCCTCGGCTGCGCGACCTACGCCCTCGGCGCCCGACTGGGCCTCGCCGCCTGGTCGCCGGACGCCGCGCGTCGGTGGCCCGGCGCCTTCGTCGCCCGCGTTCCAGGCGACGCGCCGAGCCCCCGCGCCGCCTGGGTCTGGGCCGGCCCCCTCGCGGTCGCGCTCTACGTAGCCGCCTCGACGTGGCTCACGTTGACGCTCAGCGCCCGCTTCAACGCCCCGGCGCTGGTCGCGGTGCTCCTCGCCTTCGGACAGCTCATCCTGCTCGCCGTGCTCGCCACCGCCGCCGCCGTATCTGCGCGGGGCTTCGCCGCCCTCGGACGCCGCTTGCACCCCCACCTCGGCCGCCTCAACCCGTTCGGACACGTCGTCCCCGCGGCCCTGGCCCTCCTCGCGCTCGCGACGCCGGTCGTCTGGGTCGCCCTGGCCCGGCTCCGGCAGGTGCGCGAGCTCGTCCCCGCACGACACCTCGTGCTCTTCGTCCTCTTCCTATTGCTAGCCCGGGTGGTGGGCCGCCGCCTCGCAGAGCCCCCGCGGACCACCCGCGTCGCCCTCGTCGGGCTCGCGCTCCTCGTCGCCGTCGGCCTGGGCCTGCTCCCCGGCTATCCCTACGCAAAGGACCTCGCGTTGCGTGGCTCCCCGCCGCTGGCCACGCTCGTCGACGCGGCGCGCCTCCTCTCGGACCTCGACGGCGACGGGCACGGCTCGTTGCTGGGCGAAAACGACTGTGCCCCCACCGATCCGGCGATCCACCCCACCGCCCAGGACATCCCCGACAACGGCGTCGACGAGAACTGCAACGGCCGCGACTTCTCCACCTCCGACATCGCCGACGACACCCAACCACGCCTCCCCGTGCCCCCCCGGCACCGCAAGCCGTGGAACATCCTGTTGGTGACCATCGACACGGTCCGCTACGACCACACCGGCTTCGGCGGCTATGCGCGCGAGACCACGCCGAACCTCGACCGCTTCGTGAAGCGATCGACGTCGTTCACCTTCGCCAACGCCCCGGCCCCCGGCACGATGGCCTCCATCCCCTCCCTGCTGATCTCCCGCTTCTTCCACTCCGGCGTCGCCCTCATCGAGCACGGCAAGGGCGCCCCCCTCCCCGTCACGCTCCACGAGTCGAACGTGCTGCTCCCCGAGGTCTTGAAGCGCGGCGACTACGAGACCGGCGCCATCCTGACGCACCGCTACTTCGAGATGGGGCAGCGCCAGGGCTTCGACCACTACGACAACAAGCTCAAGAGGGGGGGCGCGAAGGGCACGACCTCGCCCCAGGTCACCGACAAGGCGCTGAAGTGGATCGGCGAGCGCGGCAACCGAAAGTGGTTCCTCTGGGTCCACTACCTCGACCCCCACGGGGACTACGTGGCCCACGAGGGCGAGAAGAGCTTCGGTAAGAAGCCGATGGACCTCTACGACGCCGAGATCCGCTTCACGGACAAGCACCTGGGTCGCCTGCTCGCCGGCCTCGACCAGCTCGACGCCGCGGACCGGACGCTCGTCGTGCTCACCAGCGACCACGGCGACGGCTTCCGCGAGCACGGCTTCATCAACCACGGGATGGCGCTGTATCGGGAGCTCCTGCACGTCCCGCTGGTCTTTCGGATCCCGGGCCTGCCCGGCCGGACGGTGGACGGAGCGACCTCGCCGATGGACATCCTGCCGACCCTGGCGGACCTCGCGGGCATCGACATCTCGGACCTCACTCTGGAGGGGCGCAGCCTCGTCCCCCAGCTCTTCCACGGCTGGGACGCCCACCACCGCGTGGTCTACTCCGAGACGAACTACCGACGCACGCTGCGCGCCGCCGTCACCTCCCGACACAAGCTGATCCACGACCTCAAGGCCCACACCTACGAGCTCTACGACCTCGAGGCCGACCCTTGGGAGAAGACGAACCTCTGGGGCAAGCCAGAGGCGAAGGCCGCCTCGGGCTTGATGCGCGGTCACCTCGAAGGCTGGCTGGAGCGGGTCTTCTACGCCCGCGATCCGGCGACCAACCAGGCGGCCTTCAAGCGCTCGAAGTACCTGCTCGCGAAGGCCCCAACGCCCCAGCACCCCCTCGACGTGACGGTGCACGATGGCGCGATGAAGCTCGTCGGCTGGGACCTCGTGACCGAGTCCCCCTCCCGCGGACGAAACGTCGAGGTCGTCCTCTACGTGCAAGCGCTGCGCGAGACGGGCGAGAGCTACCGCGCGCGGCTGGCGCCCTCGATGGGGTCCGAGCGGGGCAAGAAGGCGCGGACCGTCCGCATCGGCGGTGCGCTCTTCGACGGTCCCCGGTGGCGGCCAGGCGAGTACATCCGTCAGACGCTCTCGGCCTTCGTGCCGGCCTCCTGGAGCGGAGACTCGATGTCCCTCGGGGTCGCCCTCTCCACCGGGGCCGGGAAGAAGCCCATCGGCGCCCCCGTGCCCCTGGGCAAGGTCGCCCTCGCCACCCTCGAGGGGGCCCGAGAGCCCGTCGAGATCCGCGCCGAGAGAGCGGGCGGCATCGAGGGGACCTACTACCGCGGGATGAAGTTCCAGGAGCAGGTCCTCCGGCGCGTCGACCGCGGCATCCGCATCTCCAGCCGAGGCGCCGTCGCCCCGGGCATGCCCAAGGACAAGTTCTCGGTCCGCTGGACCGGTTTCCTGCGCATCCCGGAGGACGGCGACCACGTCCTCTGCGTCGAGTCCGACGACGGGGCCCGCCTCTTCCTCGGCGATGAGCTGATCACCGGCGACTGGTCCAACCACAGCAAGCGCCGGTCCTGCGCGCCCGTCACGGCGCTGGCGGGCTGGCACCCGCTGCGCGTGGAGTACTACGACAAGGGCTCGAGCGCGTACCTGAGGCTGCTGCGCGGTCGCACGGAGAAGCGCGTCCGCCCCGTCGGGCCCCGCGACCTCTGCTGCAAGCGCCCGTGAGGACGCTCGTCGCCTCGGTCGTGGGCTGCGCCGCGGCCGGCGCGGTCGAGGCCATCTTCGCGTGTGGCGAGGCGCGGGGATGCCTGGCGCTGGTCGCGACCTCCGCCGGACTCTGGATGTGCCTCGTCCCGCTGGCCGTGGTGTCGACGTGGGCGCTGCTCGGCCTCGCGGGCGGTCGCGCCGGCCGGGCGCTGCGGGCCGCGGAGAGCCGGTTGACGGTGCAGGCGGGCCTGACGCTCACGGCGTGGCTCCTCGCGGCGCTGCCCGTCGCCCTCGGGCGCGCCCTCCACGCCTTCGTGAACCGGTTCCAGGACCCCGGGCTCGTCGCCCCCGCCGGGGCGGTCTTCGCGGTCCTCTGCGTCGGGGCCCTGACGGTCCTGGCCGCAGGCGCGCTCGGACCGGCGGAGCGCGCGCTTCTGCGCCTCCCCGTCGGCGCCCGCTGGCCCGCCGTCACCGTCCTCGGCGTGGGTCCCCTCGCCTGGGCGTTGGGCGGGCCCGTCGGTCGCATCGCGAAGGACATCTCGCCGTGGCCGCTGGTCCTGCTCGCCCTCGCCGCCGTCGGGGCCTTTCTCGTTCGGCGCCGCCCCGCGGGTCGGGTCTTTGCCGCGCTCACCCTGGTCGCCGGGGGCGGGCTCGGCGTCCTCGGCGCGACGCTCGTCTCCGACCGACCCGAGCTCGAGCTCGCCCTCACCGATGGGCGCGGGATCACCCCCTTCGTCGTCAGCGCCGCGCGGCGCCTCACAGACGGCGACGGCGACGGCTACGGCGTCTGGCTCGGGGGCGGCGACTGCGACGACGACCGGGCGGACGTGAACCCGGCCGCCACCGACATCCCCGGCAACGGCATCGACGAGGACTGCCGCGGCGGCGACGCGGAGCGGGAACCCGAGGCCGTCACCGGCAGCCCCGCCCCGCACCACTCGCTCCCCGCGGCGCTGCGCAAACGATGGCGGTTCCTGGTCATCACCATCGACGCGGTCCGCCCCGACCACCTCGACCTCTACGGCTACCACCGCGAGACCGCCCCCAATCTGAAGGCGCTGGCCGAGCGCTCCGTCGTCTTCGACCGCGCCTACACGCCCGTGAACGCCACGCGGTGGTTGATGCACAGCATGTTCGCCGGCCGGATGCTGAGCGACATCGACCTCGTCCGCGCCGGCTTCTACGTGCTCGTGGACGAGCGGAGCGGCCTCGTCTTCGAGCGCCTGCGACGGGCCGGGTGGCACACGGAGGCCCATCACTCCGACCACCTGCTCCACTCGATGTGGTTCGGCCTCGAGGTCGCCTTCGACCGGTACCGTGGCTACCCCAAGGCCAACCTGCGGCACAGCTCCGTCGGGCCGCTCACCGGGGGCTTCGAGGCGGCCCTCGACCGCGTGGGCGATGGGGACTGGGCGATGTGGGTCCACCTGCTCGAGCCCCACGAGCCCTATCGCGCCCACGCCGCCCATCCCTTCGGCGACGGCGAGATCGATCGCTACGACGCCGAGATCGCCGCCGCCGATGTAGGCGTCGGGCGGATGCTCGCGGCCCTCGAGTCCCGTGGACTGGCCGACGAGACGGTGGTGGTCGTGACCTCCGACCACGGCGAGGAGTTCGACGAGCACGGGCGCCGCTACCACGGCAAGCAGCTCTTCGAGGAGAGCGTGCGCGTGCCCCTCGTCGTCCACGTCCCCGGCCTCGAGCCGCGGCGCGTCGGTGCGCCCGTCAGCCTGATCGACGTGGCCCCCACGATCGCCAACCTGGCCGGCCTGGAGCCCGCCAACGCCTTCGGCGCCCGGAGCCTCGTCGGCGCGATGCTCGGCGAGCCCGCCGACCCGACCCGCGCCATCTTCATGGACTGCATCCGCGACCCGCAGCACCACGCCGCCCGCCAGGTCGCGCTCCTCCGCTGGCCGCACAAGCTCATCACCGATCCCGGGGGTCGGCGGGGCCGGCTCTTCGACCTCGAGGCGGACCCCGCGGAGAAGCGAAACCTCCGAAGCGCCGAGCCCGCGCGCTACGAGGCGCTCTCGCAGGAGCTCAGAGCCGAGGTTCGGCGACAGCGATCGGGGAAGCTGCGGCGGATGAAGCGACGTCACGTGCTGCGCGAGCGGCCCGCCCTGGGCGGCGAACCCGTCGAGATCGCCCCCGGCTTCACCCTCCTCGGCAGCCGGATCGACACCGCCGAGTTCCACGGGCGCCACCTGCCGATCATCCGCACCTGGTTCGAGGCCACCGGCCCCCAACGGCCCGATCTCGTGCTCCGCCACGACTACCTCGACCAAAACGGGGCGCCCATCAAGCACCGCGAGTACCGCCCCCTCAACGGGCTCTACCCCACGGACCGCTGGAGCCCCGGCGAGATCGTAGAGGACGTGCGCATGGTGCGCTTCCGCAAGCCACCGCCCGTCGCGCAGGTGGCGCTCAGCGTCCTCGACGGAGAGAAGGTCGTCTTCGGGCCCCGCCGCCTCGGCCGGATCATCCCCGACCAGCGCACCGGCAGGCGCAGGCGCGCGCCCTGATCGTCAGTCTTTGAGTCGGGCGAGGGCCGCTTCGAGCTGGGCCCGAAGCTCATCGCGCTCCTTCGCGGCGACGTCGCGCGCCTTCGCGAGCTCGTCGCGCTCCGCGTTGGCCTCGATCAGGCGTGCCTCGAGCTGCGTGGTCGTCTTCGAGAGCCGCTCGAGCAGCTCGGGCGTCTCGAAGATGGCGGCGTTTCCGGCGTAGAAGCGCAGCCGTCCATCCTCCAAGGCCAGATCGATCGCCAGCACCTCCGATGCGTAGCGGCCAGCCTGCGCCAGAATCGGCCGGTAGGCGCAGCCGCCCGGCGGGAGCCGGAATCCGTGGATGCGTTGGGTGCGCACCTCGTAGACGAAGTACTCGGGGATGCCGAGCCCGGCGTAGAACTCGACGTTGTCGCGCAGGTCCTTGCGCCGGTCGCCGCTGACCAGGATCTCGAGGGCGAAGTCGAGGCCCTTCCCTTCGGCGCTGACGACCCACCTCTCGCGCCGCCCGGGCTCGACGTCGAGCACCACACAGACGTCGGGGGAGAACCGTCGCTCCCCGGGGTAGTAGACGATCGTCTCGGCGCCGACGTAGAAGCCCCGCCGCCGACCGCGGAACCAGCCGCTCAGCGCGTCACGGGCGCCTTCCTTGGCCAGGTAGTGGTCGTCGCCCTCCGGCGGCGTCAGCTCCGCCTCGGTCATCCAAGCGGGGAGCGCCTCGACCGCGCGCTGTCGTTCCTCGGCGGACATCGCCTCCCACTCCGCGGTCGAAGGCGCTCGCGGCGGTGTCCAGTCTGGATCGTGGGGTGGATCAGCCATGAATCCACGATCATCCTCGGTGGGCGCGGGGTCAAGCCGGGGTCCCAGGCCCGCGGTCTCCGATCGCTCACTCAAACGGCCGCTGGCGTCGTAGAGCACGTCCGCATGGCGCGCCCCCGCTCGGAGACGCTCGGCGCCGGGCTCGGCTGGGCGGTCGTCAACTTCGCGCTGTGCTTCGGGCTGCGCTGGTGGGCGCCGTGTCGACCGGCGTCGCGACCATCTGATCCGCGCTGGGCCCCGGTCCCGCTGCTCGGATTGGGTGTCCCCGCCTGGCTCCCTGCGCCCCGTGCGCACAAGATCGAACGGCTGGTGTGGGCCGCGGGCCTGGTCCTATGGTGACGCATACGGCGGCCTCGATCGCGACGACCGGCCCCCCGCATCAACCCTTGAGTCGGGCGAGCGCCGCTTCGAGCTGGGCCCGAAGCTCATCGCGCTCCTTCGCGATCTCATCGCGCTCCTCCGCGGCCACGTCGCGCTCCTTCGCGATCTCATCGCGCGCCTCCGCGGCCACGTCGCGCTCCTTCGCGAGCTCGTCGCGCTCCGTGTTGGCCTCGATCAGGCGTGCCTCGAGCTGCGTGGTCGTCTTCGAGAGCCGCTCGAGCAGCTCGGGCGTCTCGAAGATGGCGGCGTTTCCGGCGTAGAAGCGCAGCCGTCCATCCTCCAAGGCCAGAT
This sequence comes from uncultured Nannocystaceae bacterium, assembly GCA_964402225.1. GTDB lineage: Bacteria > Myxococcota_A > Bradymonadia > UBA7976 > UBA1532 > CAYOBQ01. Next base: position 18,919 of record CAYOBQ010000023.1, read on the forward strand.
CGATCGCCAGCACCTCCGATGCGTAGCGGCCAGCCTGCGCCAGAATCGGCCGGTAGGCGCAGCCGCCCGGCGGGAGCCGGAATCCGTGGATGCGTTGGGTGCGCACCTCGTAGACGAAGTACTCGGGGATGCCGAGCCCGGCGTAGAACTCGACGTTGTCGCGCAGGTCCTTGCGCCGGTCGCCGCTGACCAGGATCTCGAGGGCGAAGTCGAGGCCCTTCCCTTCGGCGCTGACGACCCACCTCTCGCGCCGCCCGGGCTCGACGTCGAGCACCACACAGACGTCGGGGGAGAACCGTCGCTCCCCGGGGTAGTAGACGATCGTCTCGGCGCCGACGTAGAAGCCCCGCCGCCGACCGCGGAACCAGCCGCTCAGCGCGTCACGGGCGCCTTCCTTGGCCAGGTAGTGGTCGTCGCCCTCCGGCGGCGTCAGCTCCGCCTCGGTCATCCAAGCGGGGAGCGCCTCGACCGCGCGCTGTCGTTCCTCGGCGGACATCGCCTCCCACTCCGCGGTCGAAGGCGCTCGCGGCGGTGTCCAGTCCGGATCGTGGTGTGGATCAGCCATGAATCCACGATCCTCCTCGGTGGGCGCGGGGTCAAGCCGGGGTCCCGGGCCCGCGGTCTCCGATCCCTCACTCAAACGGCCGCTGGCGTGGTAGAGCACGTCCGCATGGCGCGCCCCCGCTCGGAGACGCTCGGCCGTTGGCTCGCCGCGATCGGCTTCGCGGCGATGGGCGCCGGCGGTTTCGAGGCCACGCGCACCGCCGCTGCGACCCTCGGCGCCGGGCTCGGCTGGGCGGTCGTCAACTTCGCGCTGTGCTTCGGGCTGTGGTGGGGGGTGGCGATGCTGGCGGTGCTGCCGACCCTCATCGGGGGGCTCGTCGCGGCCACCGACGAGGAGCCGCGGTCGCTGCTCGCCGGCCGCGTCGCCGCCCTCGGGCTCGCTGGCCTGGCCGCCGTCTTCGCCGCGCCGCTGTTGGCGGCGCGAGTGTCGCCGGGACTCCAGCCGGCGGTCGCGGTGGTGGTCACGCTCATCGCCGTCGGACTGATCCAAGGCACCGCCCCGGCGTTGGCGCGCCTCGTCGAGCGGCTCCCACGGCCGGCGCTCCCGGGGTGGTCGTGGGTCGCGGCGGGCGCTGCGCTGGTGGGCGCCGCGGCGATCGGCGTCGCGACCTTCGATCCGCGCTGGGCCCCGGTCCCGCTGCTCGGGTTGGGTGTCCTCGCCTGGCTCCCTGCGCCCCGTGCGCGCAAGGTCGGGCGGCTGGCGTGCGCCGCGGGCCCGGTGGTGCTGCTCTCGGGCCTCGTCGCCGGGGCCTTCTCCCCCGCCGCCGCCATCCGCGAGCCAGCCCCCGACGCCCTCGCCCTCGGGCTCGCGCTCGGTCCCCTCGAGGCCCTCACGGACGGTGACGGTGACGGCTATGGCGACGCATACGGCGGCCTCGATTGCGACGACCAGAACCCCCGCATCAACCCCGGGCGCACGGAGAAGCCGGGGAACGGCGTCGACGAGAACTGCCGCGGCGGGGACCGGCGCCCGACGGTGAGACGAGAGCGGCTCCCCAAGGCGAAGCGGCTGCTCTTTCGGACACCCAAGCCGCCGGAGCGCCCGCACATCGTGCTGCTCGTCCTCGACAGCCTGCGCGCCGACCACCTGGGGTCGCTCACACCCAACCTCGCAGCGCTGAAGGCCCGGGGCGCGACCTTCACCCGGGCGTTCACGACCGGCGCCTCGACGCGGTTGGCGATCCCGGCGCTGATGAGCGGCCGGTGGGTGGGCTACACCGACTACCGGGAGCGGATGGGCCACTACTACGCCGACCCCGCGGTCCCCGTCCTCCCCGAGGAGTTGGGGCGCAAGCTCTATCGCACGGCGGCGATCCTGCCACCCTTCATCCACGCGCGTTTGCACAACGTCGGCCGGGGCTTCGCGCAGTACATCGACTTCGGCGCGGGCGGGGCGGCGCGCAAGGCCAAGGGGCGGACCGAGCCGCTCGCCGTCGCGGAGGCTCTGGGGGTGCTCGAAGACGAGGACAACCCGATGCCCCTCTTCCTCTACATCCACTTCGACGGCGGCCACTTCCCCTACAGCACGACGGGGGTCGCGAAGCCCGCCGGGACCAAGTACGGGCGCTATCGGCAGGAGCTCACCCGGATGGACGCGGATCTCGCGCCGCTGATCGAGCGCCTCGAGACCTACGAGAAGAAGGAGCGCCCGGTCGTCTGGGCCATCACCGCCGACCACGGGGAGGCCTTCGGCGAGCACGGGCGCTTCTTCCACGGCCGCAACCTGCACCAGGAGGTGACGCATGTGCCCCTGGTGCTCGTGGCCGAGGGGTTGATCGAGCCGGGCCTGACGATCGACACGCCGGTCGACCTCACAGATCTCGGCGTCACCCTCGCGAAGGCCGGCGGCGCGGGCTTGCCGGGGGCCAAGGGGCACTCGCTCTGGGGCCTGCTCGAGGGCCAGCCCCCCCCCGCCGAGCCGCGGCCGATCTTCTCGGTCGCCCGCATCCTCTGGGCCCCGTCGCCGATGATGGCGAGCGTGGTGGTGTGGCCGATGAAGCTCATCCGGCGCTGGGACACGGGGACCGAGGAGCTCTACGACCTTGAGGCCGATCCCAAGGAAGAAGAGAACCTCCGTCCGACACGGCCCACCATCGCCGCAAAGTTGCGAGAGCAACTCTTCGCCTGGGCCGACGGCGGCCGAGGTCCCGGCGGGCGGCGCGTGGCCGACAAGAAGCGAAAGCGGAAGCGCAAGACCAAGTGACCTCGGCGGGAGAGCGCCATGGCCCAGGCTGAGCACCGAGCGCCCTCCGCACGGGGGCCGCGTGCGTGACCTCGCTGGCCAATCGAGGCCCTGCTGGCGGCTACGGTTTGCGCCGCTGCGCCGAGCGCGCGTGGCCCTCGAGCCCCTCGAGGCGCGCGAGGGCGATGGCGTCGTCGACGAGCGCCTCGGCGGCGGCGGGGTCGTCGATGCGCATCCAGGTGCGGACGCGTAGGAAGTCGAAGACCGAGAGGCCGCCGGTGTAGCGGGAGGTGCCGCCGGTGGGGAGGACGTGGTTGGGGCCGGCGCCGTAGTCGCCGAGGACCTCTGCTGTGCCCGCGCCGACGAAGAGGCCGCCGTAGTTGGTGAGCCTGGCGGCGACCTGCTCGGCGTCGCCGACGAGGACCTCGAGGTGCTCCGGCCCCAGGACGTTGCAGAGGTGGATCCCCTCCTCGAGGTCGGAGACGAGGACGCAGAAGCCGCGGGCGATGGCCTGGCGGGCGACGGGGGCGGTGGGGAGCGTGACGAGCTGGCGGGCGAGCTCGGCGTCGACGGCGTCGGCGGTGGCGGCGTCGGCGGTGACGAGGATGGGGAGGGCGTCGGGGTCGTGCTCGGCCTGGGCGATCAGATCGGCGGCGACGGTGGCCGCGTCGGCGCTGGCGTCGGCGAGGACCACGAGCTCGGAGGGGCCCGCGAGCATGTCGATGGCGACCCGTCCAGAGACGATCTGCTTGGCGGCCGTGACCCAACGGTTGCCGGGGCCGACGATGACGTCGCATGCGGGGACCGGGCCGGCGCCGTAGGCGAACGCGGCGATGGCTTGGGCGCCGCCGACGCAGAGGACGGCGTCGGCGCCCGCGACGGCGGCGGCGGCGAGGGTCACGGGGGTGGGGCGCGGCGAGGCGACCCACACCGTCGAGACACCGGCTACGCGGGCCGTGAGCGCGGTCATCAGGACCGAGGAGGGCAGCGGGAAGCGGCCCCCGGGGGCGTAGCAGCCGGCGCGCTCGACGGGCGAGATGCTGTGCCCTGCGCGACCCCCCGGGAGATCGACGCAGACCGGGCTGAGCGCCTCGCGCTGGGCGGAGGCGAAGCGTCGTATGCGCGCGGCGGTGCGCTCGAGCAGCTCGGCCTGTCCCGCCGGGAGCTGGTCGAGCGTGGCGCGCAGGGCCTCGGGCCCGAGGACGAGGGGGGCGGCGGCGTCGATGTCCCCCAGGCGGAGCGCGTGGTCTCGGACGGCATCGAAGCCGCGGGCGCGGACGTCGTCGGTGATGAGCGCGGCGTCGGCGAGCGTCTGGGCGTCCACGGCGCCGGCATTGCGCGGGGGGATCTCTGCGGGGGTCAGGCGTCGCAGCATCTTCGACGGGTCACCGAGAGGGCGGTGGGGAGGCGCCGGCGCTCTCTCCGACCGCCTTCTTCACCGCCTTGGCGGCCGCCTTCTTCCGCTTCTTCTTGGCCTTCTTCGCCGGCTCCTTCTCGCGCTGGTCCGGGGGCGGCGGGTCGAAGCGCATCAGGGCGAACTTCAAGCCCTCGCCGTTGGCACCCTCGCGGCCGTAGACCTTCTCGTAGGCCTTCTTGAGGTGCTTGGGCAGGTTCGGCGCGAGCTCGCTCTTCACGCGATTCTTCTCGGTGAACAGGAAGAACGGCTTGTCATTGCCCCACGCCTCGAGGAAAGGCTTGAGGTGCTTCGTCTCAGGGGCCGGGACCACGGTGTTGGCCGAGTAGTAGGTCTCGCCTCGCCAGTTGGTGCGGAAGGCGACGATGGGCTCCTTGCACAACGCGCGGGGGAACATCTCGAGATGGCTCGGCACCCGCATCGTCGTCTCGAGGCTGAAGGCGCGGTAGGCGTCGTGATCGGTCTCCTTGGTGCACAGCTCGTAGTAGCGATCCCACATCCCCTTCTGGCTCCAATGGACCGCGACCTTGGGTAAGTAGTCGTGCAGGCACCAGGCGGCGAGCCACACCGCGGCGAAGCCTACGACCAGCACGCCATAGCGGCGACGCCAGTCGACGAAGAGGGCCATGAAGAAGAACCCGAGGACCGCGGCGGCTGCGCTCCAACCGATGTTGCCCTTCATCGATTGCAGCCACTCGTTGTCGAGCTCGGCGGCCTCGAGGGCGACCCCCTCGAGCTGCTCGAGCTTCTCGGCCTCACTCCACTTGGGCCACTCGCGGTCGTACTTGTAGGTGAAGATGTTGACCATGTTCTGCCCGCCCTGGCCGTAGGCGGCGGGCACGCGGTAGAGGTCCTGACCAACCCAGACGACGACCACCGCGCCGGCGGCGAGCAACACCGTCTGGGCGGCCCGCTTGCTCGCGGTGCTGGTCAGCACACCGGCGAGCAGCTCCTCGAGGTAGACCGCCATCAGGATCGCGAGGGGCGGCACGGCGGGGAAGATGTAGTGGTGGAACTTGGTGCTCGACTTGCTGAACAAGAAGAAGGCCAGCAGGCCCCACAGCACGACGAAGAGCTGGAAGCGCTGGGCCTTGGTGTAGCCAGAGGCGCGCTGACGCAGGCTGCCGAAGACGCGGGCGATGGCCGCCGGGAGCACGCCGATCGCCGGGAAGAGACCGTAGCCGAGCCACTTGATGAAGTACTCGAAGGCCCCGTCGTCGATGCTGTGGACGCCGGAGAAGAGCCGGTTGACGTGGTCGTGAATCCAGAAGCGGTTGCGCCACCCGGGGTCGTGTCCGCCGAGCATGGCGATGGTCCAGGGGTGGCCGCTGGCGAAGACCACCAGCAGGCCCGTCGGGACGTCGACCCACTTGAAGATGCGCCACTCGCCCGTGATGAGCATGTAGGCGAGGATGGCGCCGCCCATCGGGGCCCAGGCGAGCCAGCCCTTCGCGGGCACGACGAGGCCGCAGCAGATGTAGAAGAGGTAGATGTAGAAGAGGCGCCGGCGCTTCTGACGCGCGACGCGGAGCGCGGCCCAACCGACCAACGGGAGCATCAGCAGCGCGAGGACCCAGCCCTTGCCCCGACCGACGTCGAAGACCTCGCCGAACCACCACTGCACCGCCATGTGCACCCCGCCGGAGCCGGGATATGGGCGCACCACGTCCGGGCTGCGGTCGAGGGCCAGGATGACCGTGAGTTGACCGATGGCCACCAACGCCAGGAGCCCGAGGGTGAACCAGTAGAGCCCGGGGCCCACCTCCTCGTCCTCGTCGACGTGGAAGAGGCCCAGGCATAACGCCATCACCCCGGTGACCATCAGGGCCACCATCGGCCCATCCGTCACCGCCTGGCGGCTCATGAACGCCCAGAACGGCGTCGTGGCCAACAACCCGCTGGCGATGAGGCCGCCCCTCCGGGTGAAGAACCTGGAGACCGCGATGTAGACCGCGAGCAACGCCAGGATGGAGATGAGCGGGAAGAAGAAGCGGACGCCCAGCTCGTTGAACCCGAAGAGGTTCATCCCGCCGGCCATCATCCACATGATCAGCAGGGGCTTGCTGTAGAACCCCTCGCGCTCCCGCTTGACGTCCGTCGGATCCCACGCCGAGCCCCACCAGGGGTCGATGTAGTTGTCGGCCTCGACCATGTTGCGGGCGACCTCACCGTAGTGGGTCTCCCAGGGGTCGTAGAGGCCGTAGCCGCCGAGCCCCGGCAGGTAGAGCGCGAGCAACAGGCCGGCGAGGGCGAGTGGGACCTTCCAATCCTCCGCCAGCCGCTTGGGCCGCGTGGTCCAGAAGGTCGTCTGCGTTTCGGTTGCGTCGGACAACGAAGGTCAAGGTGGGGCAGCGTCGCCGGGTTGTACCGCAAGGGCGTAGCGGGCGTCGACCCCAGGACGGATCGCGGTCTCGATCCGAGTCGTCGCGCGGGCGCGTCACCCTCTCCGGCGGCCGATTCACCGCGAGAGCACCAACGCGTGGCGACCGGCCTGGTGGGTGGCGCTGCGACCGTGGGTGTCGTCGCTGGCCCGGAGCAGCCAGGCGCCGGCCATCGTGTCGTTGGCGGTGAGGAACCGAACGATCAGCCCGCCGCCATCGTGCTCGATCACGCCGGTGCCCCAGCCGCTGCGCAGGACCAGCGCGTCGCGACCGCTGCCGTAGAGGTCGGCCACCCCGGCGACGACGTCGCTGGCGTTGAGCAGCCACTCGTTGTCGATGCGATCACCGTGGGCCACGCTGGCGGTGGGGCCGAAGCCCCCCTGGGCGTTGGGCTCGAGCATCGCCGTGCGGGCGGCGTCGCGCAGCAGGAGCTCGCCGCGCCCATCGCCGTCGAAGTCGCCGACCGCGGCCACGTCGTCGGACGCCCACAGAAGCCAGCCACCACGCGACGTGTTGTTCGCCCAGGTCGTCTGGCTCTCGAGGCAGACCGCGCCCAGGCCCACGACGCCCAGCCCCCAACCGCTGCGCACCAGATACTCGTCGGCCCCATCGGCGTCGAAGTCGGCCACCCCGAGGATCTGGTCGCCGGCGCCCATGTGCCAGCTCCCGAGCCAGGAGCCGGCGGTCTCGTGGTGGGTGACGGTGAGCGCGCCGCCCACGAGATCGACGACGCCGAGGGCGCCGCCCGCCGCCTTCAGGAGGAGCTCGTCGGTACCGTCGCCGTCGAAGTCACCGATGGCGGACACCTCGTCGGTGCTCGCGAGGGTCCACCCGGAGCCGATGTTCGAGCCGTAGGCGTGGAGCGCGTACGAGTGCCACGCGCCATCGTAGTGGCCCACCAGGCCGAGGCCCCAGCCGCTCCGGATCACGACCTCGTCGTCGAGCCACCCGTCGAAGTTGCCGATGCCGCTGACGACGTCGGCGCCGCCCAGCATCCATCCGCCCATGCGCACGCCCACCGGGTTCTGCGCGATGCGCACCACGCCGCCGTCGCCGTCGTGCCCCGCCATCACCAGGGCCCCCGAGCCGTTCGACTCGCGTAGCAGCACGTCGGGGCGCCCGTCGCCGTTGAAGTCGCCGCCGCCGAAGGCCACGGGGTCTGCGGGCCGCCAGGTGGTCGTGTTGTACTCGTTGGCCTCGATGGTGAGCGGGGCGTCGATGGCGTCGCTGCCCTCCCCCGTCAGCAGCGCGATCGTGTGGTCGGCGCTGGGATCGTGCACGCACTCGCAGTCGTTTCCGCCCATGGTCTTCGTGAGCTGGAGCGCGCCGTCGGCGCAGCGCGAGGGCTCGAGCCCACCGGCGCAGACCGCGTGGGATCGAACGATGACCCGGCTGACGCAGTTGCCCACGATGTAGGGGATGGTGTCGTTTTGGTAGTGGAACGAAGCGTCGCCCTCGTGCCCGCAGGCTTTGGCGGCCTTGGTGTTGTCGTCGTTGTCGCCGTGCCCGTAGCCGTGGGTGTGCATGACCTCGTGCCACACGAGGCCCGCGGCCTGGTTGTAGGGCCAGGGGTAGGCCGCCCAGCGGCAGCTCGCCGCGCCGGCCATCTGCTCGGCGGGGGTGCAGATCTTCTTGCCGAGGTTCGAGACGACGCCGCCGAGCCATCCGCTGAAGGAGAAGGCCTCGTCGCTCGTGTGGGCGTAGGTGCCGATCGCCGCCGACGCCAGCCCCCCGCCGCCGCTGCACGCTATCGCGAGGTCGTTGGTGCTCCGCGCGACCGCCAGGACCCGATCCACCTGCGTGCCAATGGCTTCGGCCTGGTGCGGGTCGCCGTCGCAGACCAGATAGGGGCCGTCCCCCCCGGAGCCGTTGCGCATCGTCTCGTCGACGCACTGCACGAAGGCGTCGGAGGCCGCCGTGACGCGCCCGAAGAAGCGCGCTCGGTTCAGGAATGACCGCTCCGCGGTGTTGCAGCCCTTGTCGTACTTCGCGGCACCCAGAAGGGGTTGCGTGCGCTCCGTCGTCGGGGGCTCCACATCGGTGCCGCAGGCGGTGAGCGCCAGGGCCAGTAGGGTCGTCGCGCGCTTCATCGAGAGTCCTCCACGTCTTGGTCCGAGACACGTCCGTGTGCCTCGGGGTCCTCTACGCAGGGGAGCCCACGCTTCTTTTTCTCTTTCCTCGGAGGTAGGTTCGCCGCCGCATGGACGCGCTACTTCGTATCCTGGCCTGCCCGGTGTCGGGCGCCACCGACTTCACCCGCGAGGGTGACCTCCTGCGCAGCGGCGCCGGCACGGTCTACCCCATCCTCGCGGGCATCCCTCGCATGCTCCCGCCGGACCTGCTGGGGCCGTTTCTGCGCGAGGTCTACCCCGAGGCGCTCACGCGCTGGCCCGAGATCGCGGAGTCGGTCGCCGACACCCCGACCCCGGAGGCGGCGGTCATGGAGACGCTGCGCGCGTACAACCGACAGCACGTATCGATGGCCGACGAGGTCCACCTGACGCAGGACTGGCGCGCGACCTGGGACCGCTTCCAGCCGGGGCTACCCCCCGAGGCCCTCTCCGGGCGCACGGTGCTCGACGTCGGCTGCGGCACGGGCCGCCACGCGATGGTCGTTGGACCCCACGCCCAGACCATCGTCGGCCTCGACCTCTCGTGCGGCGTCGAGGTCGCCCGGCGACGCGACGCACGCACCAACAGCTTCTATGTGCAAGGCGACCTACGGCGTCCCCCGTTCCGGCCCGAGGCCTTCGACACGATGTACTCAAACGGCGTCCTGCACCACACGCCGGATCCCGCGGCGTCCTTTGCCTCGGCGGCGAGCCTGGTGCGCCCCGGCGGCCGGGTCTCAGTGTGGGTCTACGGCCTCGACGAGATGCGCTGGACCTACCGCCTCAGCCACCTCACCTGGCTGCGCCCCATGACCAACCGGCTCCCGCGCGCCGCCCAGGAGGCGGTGGCGATGGCGCTCACGGGGGCCGCGGAGCTCACGCTGTGGGCGCCTTCACGCGCGCTGGGTCGCCTCGGACTCGACGCCCTCGCCGAGCGGATCCCCTACCACGACGCCGCCACGAAGGACTGGCGCTACAAGCACCGCCGCATGTTCGATCGGCTCAACCCACCCATCACGCACTACATCGATCGCGCCGAGCTGCGGCGCTGGCTGGCGGGCTACGAGGCGGTGGAGATCATCAACGCCGATGGCCAGGGCTGGACCGGACGGGCCATCAAGCCCTCCTGACCCGCTCGGCGAGGATTCGCGCGCCGCTCAGGCCCGGATCGGGGTGCGTCACGACACGCACCGGGACCGTCTCCAACCAAGAGGAGTAGCGACCCTTGGTCACAAAGGCCGAGCGGAAGTGGGCGCGGAGTGCGGGCAGGACCCGCGGCGTGACCCCGCCCGTGAGATACACCACGCCCGCGTTGCACTTCAGCGCGAGCGAGGCCGCCTCTTCGCCGTAGGTGCCGGCGAAGACCTCGAGGGCGGCGACCGACGCGGGGCACTCGTCGGCGAGCCCCAGCCGGGCGACCACCGCCGCGGCGTCCTCCTCCGCCATCGCCGGATGACGCGGAGCCGCCCCTCGGAAATGGTCGTAGACGTTGACCAGCCCCGGGCCGCTGACCACGCGCTCGACGCTCACGTGATCGGGCCAGCGACGCCACAGGCTGCGCAGGAGCTCGACCTCCCGTTCGTCCCGCGGGGCGAAGCGACCGTGGCTCCCCTCGCCGGGCACCGCCAGCCAGCCGGCGCGACCATCGGGGATCACGAGGGCCTCGCCCAACCCCGTGCCGGCCCCGAGCACCGCGATCGGCGCGTCCTCGTCGCGCTCGCCTTCACAGAGCGTGACGTAGTCGTCGGGGCCAAGCCCCGGCATGGCCATCGCCTGGGCGTGAAAGTCGTTGACCAACCGCAGCGGGCACCCGGCGACCCGCGACAGCTCGTCGGTGTCGAGGGTCCACCCGAGGTTGGTCATGTGCACTCGCCCCGCTCTCACGGGGCCCGCCACCGCCAGGCACGCCGCGTCCGGTCGGGCGTCGCTGCCCGCGAGGAACGCCCGGAGCAGCGGGGCCAGCGTGGTCCACTCGGCGCAGGGCATCCGCGCCGCGTGAATCACGTCGCCCGCCCGCGAGATCGCCAGTCGAGCGTTGGTCCCCCCGATATCGCCGACGAGGAGGTCCACTACGTCGGCTCCTCCTCGGGCGATGGCTCGGGCAACATCGACGCCGACACGTAGATCCCCAGCAGCGTGAGCAACAGGATCGTTCGCCCGCCGCGGAACAACATCGAGACCGCGTCGTAGACGAGCATCATCTCGATGATGCCCAGGGCCCAGGCGACCTGTCGCTCGGAGGGGGCAGCCGACGTCTCGGCCCGCCGACGTCTTCGCCAGAGCCGACGCGCCGCGGAGAAGGCGAAGAAGAGCAGAAGCGCGGTGCCGGGGATGCCCACCGAGGCGGTGGAGCCGAGGTAGAAGTTGTGCGCGCCGCGGTTGCGCTCGATGTTGATGTCGACGCCCTCGTGCATATACCGGAACTGCCCGTAGCCGACGCCCAGCAACGGTCGCTCGAGGGCCACAGACACGGCGTTCTTCATGACCTGCCAGCGGCCGCGCACCGAGCTGTCGTCCATCTCGAGGCGCCGACTGATGAAGCCGACCTGCGACGATCCGAGCATCGAGACGGACACCGTCATCGCCGTCACGGCGACCAACCCCACGGCCACCAGCCTGGGGCGCCGGCGCATCCACCAGCCGAACGCGACCGCCGTCGAGATGTAGGTGCCGCGTGACACGGTGAGCAAGATGGCCACCAGGATGAACACCATCGCCGCGATCGAGGTGGTGCGAATCCACCGCGCCGAGGTGCTCGCCGAGATGCCCGCGCACGCGATCGCGCCGAACGCGAGGCGGACGCCGAGCTCGTTGGGCTGCTCGACGAGCCCCGAGAGGCGCATCCCCCCGCCCATCCCCGAGCTCAAGCTGATGCCGGCGTGGGCGAGGCCGCTCACGGCGACGATCCAGATGATGTGCCGGACCATGTCCTTGTCGCGGACGACGTCGGCCACCACGAAGAAGCCCGCCGCGTAGGTCACGAAGCGGGCGAAGGGACCGTAGGCCGAGGAAGGGCGCACGCCGTTGACCAGGCTGACGAAAGCGAGCGTGACGTAGAGCGCGATCGCCCACCCCCGCCGCGGGAAACGAACGCCCTCACGGAGGAAGAGCTTGCGCACCGTCCAGGCCGGCAGCAGCGCGAGGAGCGCGAAGTCTCCCACCCCCAAGAGGGCGAAGCCGACGGAGAGGTCGATCTCGTTGAAGAGCATCCCGCCGACCAGCAGGTAGACGCCCCATTGGGGCCGCCACACCAGGGTCGCCTGGAGGATCAACAGGACGACGCCCGCGGCGATGTACTCGGCGCCGTGGGTGACGAGCAGCGCCAGCACCGGCGCCAGGAGGAGCCCCGCCGCCGCCGCCGCGATCGCCGACGCGTCCATTCCGACTGGTCTGGTCGTGCCTCTCAACCGCTCCCTCGTGGACGCCCCATCTTACTTTCGGCCCCCGAGCACGCAACCGTGGCTCACGACGATCTTTACGGGCCTACCACCCACGGGGTTGAATGGCGTCGCCCATGGTCATCGCCGATCTGACCATCTGGAGCCAGGTGCTGCGTGGTCGTGGCGCCGGACTCCAATCGCTGTTCACCGACCTGCAACAACGCGGCGGCGTCACCGCGCCCGGAGCGATGTTCGCGCAGCTCCTGACCGAGGCGGTGGATGACCGCGCCGCGGAGCGAATCCGCGGGTGGGCCGCCGAGGCGCCGCCGATCGATGAGCCGCCCCTCGCCTGGGTGGCGGCGGGCGATCTGTGGGTGCATCTGCAGAATCACGGCGTGCGCGTGTCGCTCCTCGACGCCTACCTCGTCGGGCTTTGCCTACGAGAGCAGTGGTCGCTTTGGAGCTACAACCCGCAATTCGAGGCAGCGGCCCGGGTGACGCCGTTGGAACGCTACCAGCCGACCGGCCTGTGAGGCGGTCTACTCGTCGGTCGACGCGGCGGCGGGCGCGTCACCGGCGGGCTCCGCCGCGTCGGCGGCGGGCGCGTCGGCGGCGGGCTTCGCCGCGTCGACCGACGAGTAGACCGCCTCGCCCTCGGCTGTCGCCGCCTCGCCCTCGGCCTCTTCGCTGGCGCGACGCTGCTCGGCGATCGTCGGCTTGCGGCGGCCGCGCGTCTCGCAGACCAGGCTGTAGAGGCTGCCGTCGGCGAACTGCATCAGCTCCATGCCGTCGTCGCGCTCGACGGTCACCTGCGTGTGCGAGTCACGGCTCAGATCCTTGGCCATCTTCACGGCGTTCTGCCGACCCTCGACGAGCTGGATATCTCCCCCAGCGATGACGTTGAACGCTTGCTCCGACATGGCGCGGACTCTCCGGGACGTGGACGTTAGAGGCGGCGCATGTTGGCGATGACGCTTGCCGGTGTCAAGCCGATGAAGGCCGGGCTGCGCTGGTGCTGGTCGGCGGATCCTCGAGCGCTGGGCATATTCCGCGTCGCGCTGGGGCTCCTCGCGCTCTGGGACGTCGCCCGCCGGGTGCCCTACATCACCGTCTTCTACAGCGACGCCGGCGTGCTCCCCGGCAACGGCTCGCTCCTGGGGGCGACCCGCCCCGAGGAGGTCGCGCTCTTCTTCGCCCTCGCCGCCTTCTGCCTCCTCTGCTTCACGATCGGTTGGCGTACGAAGCTGTTCCATGTGCTCGGCGCGGTCTCCATCTGGAGCATCCACGGACACGACGCCGTGCTCCAGAGCGCCACCGATGTCGTGCTCGACCTCTGGCTTCTATGGACCCTCTTCCTCCCCCTCGGCCGACGCCTCAGCGCCGACGCCCTCCTCCGCAGCCTCACCAGCCACGACGACAAGACGCCGGCCGCCATCGCCCTCCGGCCCGCGCCCCCCAGAACGCCCGTGGGCTCCCTCGCGGTCACCGCCGTGATCCTGCAGCTCGTGCTGATCTTCATCTCCGACGTGGACCTCGGCGCGCCGACGGTCTGGGTCGCCGTCCTGCTGCTGGTCCCTCCGCGCGGCCTCGACCTGCTCCGGCGCGGGCTCCGACGCCTCGCGGGGCCACCGATCGTGGTGTTCTTCGACAGCGACTGCGGGGTCTGCACCCTGTGCGCGCGCATAGGCGCGCGGATGGACCGCCTCGAGCTGACGACCTGGGTGGGCCGTGAGCGCGAGGGCCCACCAGGCATCGACGACTTCGACGCCCTTCGCGAACGGACTATCGTCGTCTGGTCTCCGTCCGTGGACCGGATCTGGACGGAGGCCGCCGCCGTGGCCCGCGTGGTGCGCGCGCTCCCCCTCGGACGCCTGGTCGCCTGGACGCTCAGGCTCCCCGGGCCGGCGCACACCATCGACGCCGGCTACCGTTGGTTCAGCCCACGCCGCCACGTCTTCAGCGCCTGGATCGGCCTCGGCGTGTGCGGCGTCGACGCCACTGAGGCCGCGCCGCGACCCCCGGCGGAGCCGAGCGAGGCCGCCCGGTGGTGGGGCGGGGCGCGACGGCTCGCCGCGGAGCTGACCGTGCTCCTGCTCCTCGCGTGGGCTACCGTCCACTACGATCGTCCCCTCGCCCGCGAAGCGCCCACGGACGGCGAGCACGTCGATCCGCAGACCGGCGGCAGACCAAGGCCCGCCGACCGAGTTCAAGGCGCGAAGCCGTAGCGATAGAGGCGCTCGCGGTGTGGTCAGTCGGTGGCCGTGGACCGGAGCTCGTCGTGGCGCGGGGGCCTTGACTCGACAGGGCACCTCTTCAGAGCCCGAGTTGGCTCCCCATGGCGTCGATCTCCCCGGCCAGCGAGGGCGCCAGGACCTTGGCCCGCGCCAGGTCCGCCTTCGCTCGTCTCTTCCAGGCGGCGTCGCCGCCGGCCCCCGCCTTGACCCGCGTGGCGAGGACCATCGCGAGCACCAGCCGGGTCTGCTCCCGGAGGAGTCGGGCGGCCTGCTTCTCTCCCAACGTCGTCTCGAAGTGCCGCGCCGCCGCGTCCCAGTCCCGCTCGGCGATGGCTACGTGGCCCTTCGCATAGTCGGGCGCGCCTGGGAAGCGCTGGAGCTTCGCGTCCGCCGCGCCCGCGGCCACCGCCTCGGCCCGGCCCACCGGGGAGAGCGCGTCGGCGTGCAGCTTGATCTGGGCGTCGGGCCCATCGAGGGTCCAGACCACCGTGAAGCCATCGCGCAGGTAGTAGCGGGTGTGGCGCCCAACGGCGACACTGCGGGCGTCGGCGGAGCCCAGGTTCGCCTCCCCTTCGGCTCGCAACAACGATTGGAGCGCCGTGACGCCGGGGGGGGCGGCGTCTGCGACGACCACCAACGTGGCCGCGGCGAGCCGCCCGTCGACGAAGTAGAAGTCGGCGTCGCGGGGCAGACAGAAGCAGCGGTCCTCGGCACGGCACCGCCAGCTCAACTGACGCACGTCGTTGACCCGGGTCGCGCTAAAGCGTCCGGTCTTGGCGTTGCCCTCGGGGGTGAAGCTGGCCTTCACCGCCTTCTCCGAGTCGCCCAACCGCACACCCCAGAGGTGCGTATCGATCGGCGTCGCCAGCAGGATGGCGATCGCGATCAGAGGCATCCGACCAACAAGAGCCCGCACAGACCCAACGGGTCGGGGCCCCCCAGACCGTCGACCTGGTCGATGATGCAGCTCGCCTGAGCCTCGTCGCAGGCCGCGAGGAACTGGTCCTCCGGCGGGAAGAAGGCCCCGGCCATGCACGCGACGACGTATTCCCAGGCCTGGTCGCAGCCGCTGTCGGGCTCGACCAGGCAGGCTTCGACACGCTCTCCGTCACATTCGACGCCCGCGAAGCACTCCGGGAGCGCCTCGAGGTAGGTCTCGCTGCCGTTGACGATGCGCGCCGCGGTGCACTCCACGCTGCAATGGACCGGGTCGTCGAAGATGGTGTCGCGGTCTTCGCCGAAGAGGTCCTCGCACGCCTCCGCGAGCCCACCGCAGGCGTCCACACACCCCTGGGGGATGGCCGCGTCGGCTTCGACGCAGGCGTCGACGGCCCCACACTCACTGCGATGGGCGCACGCCGCGCGGACCGGGAAGCCGGCGGGCTCGGGCGTGCACTCGCGCTCGCACAGGAAGGCGTCGACGTCGTCGTCGCACTCCGCTCGGCGAGCGCAGAAGGAGACGCACCCCGCCCCGGCGGGCTCGACCTCGGCGCCGACGCACTCGGCCACCCGCCGGCAACGGCCCGCGCCGCGCAGCTCACCGACGACGCACGCGCCGACCTCGACCTGAAGCTCCGACGCGCCCTGGCAGGCATCGAGGCAGGCGTCGACGTCCTCGATGAGCCCGCAGCGAGCCTGCTCGTCGCAGAGATCGGTGCAGTAGGCGTCGGCGGCCACCTCGTCGATGCACCCCGCGCGGGCCTCGCAGTCGGGGGCGACGGCGAGGCACTCGCCGGCGGCGTCGAGGGTGAGGAAGTCCCGGCCCTCGAGACCTTCGCCGCAGGCTTGCAGACACGCGACCATCGTCAGATCGGCGGCGCCTTCGCACTCGACGCGATCGCGACACCAGCCGAGGCAGGCGGCGCCGGCATCGAGCATCCCGTCCCGACAGGCGCGGCGTGCGCCACAATCGCTCGCCAGGACGCAGGCGAGCTCGGGCAAGTAGGCCGCCGGATCGGCGAAGTCGACGTCGTCGCACCGGGTCGTGCAGCGTTCGTCCCCCAGATCGCAGCCGTCGTAGGCGTCGCAAAGCAAGCCGCAATCGGGCGGCGGCGTGGCTACACAGGTCTCCACGCCCTCGCAGCCCGCGGCCACGACGGTGCAGACCAGCTCCGCCTGGACCCGCGCGGTGTCGAAGCGCGCCTCGCACACCTCGGCGCAATCCTCCGCGCCTACGTCGCAGTCATCGCGTCGGGCACACAGCGCGGCGCACAACGCCGCTGGATCCGCGGCGTCGCGGCACGCGGCGAGGTCATCGCAGGTCGGGGCCACGACGCACCGCAGAGCGCCCTCGAGGGCCGCCCCACCCCGGGCCTCGCGACACGCCTCGGCGCAGTCGAGCTCACTCTCGCCCTCGGGGAGTCGCTCGCAGAGGTCGAGCATATGGCAATACTCATCGCACACGCCCCCGAGGACGGGGCGCGGCCGAAAGCAGGCCAGCGGACCGTCCTCGCAACTCTCCAGGGCCTCGACCAGGCACCCGGGGGCGCCGGCGAAGAGGCCGGGGAGGACGCCCGCGCTGACGTCGGCGCAGGTGTCGGCGTCGAAGAAAGCGCACTCGGCGTCGGCGGCGCAGACGGCGGCGACGTCCTCGGGGCTCGCCTCCAGGCGCACGTCGCAGATAGCCACCGCCTCGCACTCGCCTACGCCGGCCTCGAGGATGCAGCGGCGGCGGTTCTCGTAGCGGCGCAGCGCCAGCGGATCCTCCGGCCCGGCCTCCGCGACGCAGGCGAGGGTGCAGTCGATCGCGTCGACGGACTCGTCGCAGGCGGCGAGCCGGTCGCAGAGCGCGAGGCAGGGCTCGGCCTCGATCTCGAGGAGGCAGCGCGCGAAGGCGGGCTCGTCGCACGCATCGGGGGCGGCCTCCACCAGGTCCGCGCCACACTCACGGACGCGCCCCTCGATGGCGGCGCAGGCGTGGGCGCAGTCCGCGAAGTCGGGGAGGCCCGCTGGCAAGCGGAACTCGGCGTCACACGCCTCGGCGGCGGCACAGATGTCAACGCATGCGGGCAGCGGCTTGGGCGGCACGGCGCACTCATGAACGGTGGCGCAGTCGGCGATCTGGACACAGCTCCGGTACCCGTTGAAGCGAGGTGACGGCTCGGCGTCGGTGCAGGCCGTGAGGCAGGCGTCCCGACTGCCCCCGAAGACGTCGAGGCGATCGCAGTCCACATAGACGTCGCAGATGTCGTCGCAGTCCTCGAGCTCGCGGATGAGCGGCGGACCGTCGGGGCCGGCGTCGGCGGGCGTCGCCTCACCGTCGGGCTGCACCCCGGCGTCCCTCGGCGAGCCGTCGCCGGCGGACCCCATATCCGCCGGGATTCGCCGCATGGGGCGGTCACCCAACTCGGTGACTTCGTCGTCCGTTTGACCGTCGTCGCAGCCGACGAGCGCGATGACGCAGACGAGCGCGATTCGCATCCCTTGACCTCATCCCCAGCGAAAAGACGCGCGAGTCTACAGGCGCCGCGCGGGCGAGCGCTACCGCACTCGGCGAAGGACCATCGCCTGGAGGAAGACGCGGCCGCGGCCGGCCTGCTTGAACCACTTCGCCTCGTCGAGGACCTCGGCGACGGCCGGATCGTCGGCGGGGACGGACCCGTTGGACTTCAAGGCCCAGGCGTGGCGCACGTTGTCGGTGTAGTAGGCGTCCCAGAGCGCGGCTTGGAGAGGGACCTGGTGGACGACCTCATAGCCGGCGGCGCGCACCGTGGCGTGGTAGTCGGCGAGGGTGCCCAACGGCTCGACCATGCGCTTCTCGAGGGGCGCGCGGACCTCCGCCGGGGCGTCCTTCTTCACGACCCCGGGGTAGGTGATGGCGAGGTGTCCCTGGGGCGCGATGAAGCGTCGCCAGAGGGTGAGGGCCTGCTTGAGCCCGAGCGGGAGCGCCGCGCCCTCCGCCACGATCAGCCGGAAGGCGTTCTCGGCGAAGGGCAACGCGTCGTAGCGGGCGTGGATGGGCAGGACCAGGTCGAGGGCCCCGCCCTGCTCGGCGCGGTCCCGGGCGACGGGCAGATAGCGGGGCTCTTGGTCGACGGCGATGATTCGGCAGCCGCGAGAGCGGGCCACCCACGTCGCCCGGTCACCGGCTTCGCAGCCGAGCTCGCAGACGATATCCGTCGCCTTGATCTGGACCTGCGTCAGATACGCCGAGGTGAAGGTGGCGCCGCCGGGCTCACCGCGGGGCAGCCGAGAGAAGAACTCGAAGCGATCCACGGTCTCGGTCGTAACCCTAGCGGCGCTGGATGTCCACGTAATCGGCGTCAGCGGGGCCGACATAGTCCTGCGTGGGCCGGTAGATGCGGTTGTCCTCGAGCTGCTCGAGCCAGTGGGCGCTCCAGCCGGCGACGCGGGAGATGGCGAAGACCGGGGTGAAAAGGTCGACCTCGATGCCGAGCTTCTCGTAGACGAGGCCGCTGTAGAAGTCGACGTTCGGGTAGATGCCCTTGGCGCCGAGGCGCTCGGTGGCGACCTCTTCGATGCGGCGGGCGATGTCGTACAGCGGCGTCGAGCCGTGGCTGGCGAACATGTCGGCGGCCATCCCCTGCAACACGTGGGCGCGGGGGTCCTTCACCTTGTAGACCCGGTGGCCCAGGCCCATGATCTTCTCCTTCTTGGCGATCTTGTTCGCCAAGAAGCCCTCGGCGGCGTCGACGGTGCCGACCTCCTTGAGCATGTGCAGGACGCGCTCGTTGGCGCCGCCGTGGAGCGGCCCCGACAGCGAGCCCACCGCGCCGGCGATGACCGAGTAGGGGTTGGCCAGCGTGGAGCCGACGACGCGGCCCGTGAAGGTGCTCGCGTTGAAGCCGTGCTCGGCGTGGAGGACGAGGCAGACGTCGACCAGCCGGGTGACCGTGGCGTCGGGCTTGTCGCCGGTGACCATGTAGACGAAGTTCGCGGCGTGGTTCAGCGACGCGTCCGGCGCCACCAGCTCCAGGCCCTTCCGAATGCGGTCGAAGGCGGCCACGATGGTGGGCATCGAGGCGATGAGCCGCACCGCGGCCTCCCGGTTCCCGTCGCGGTCCTCCACGTCGAGCTGCGGGTAGAACGTGCCCATCGCCGCCACCGCCGTCTGGAGCGCGACCATCGGGTGGCCGTCTTTGGGCACCGCCTTGAGGATGTCCACCATGCCCGCCGGCAGGTCACGCCTGGCCCGCAGCTCGGCGTCGAAGGCGTCCAGCTCGCCCTGCGTCGGCAAGGCCCCGAAGAGCAGGAGGTAGGAGACCTCCTCGAAGGTCGAGTGCTCGGCCAGCTTCTCGATGCGAATGCCGCGGTAGCGCAGCACCCCCTCGAGCCCATTGATGAACCCAATGGCCGACCTGGCGGCCACGACCCCAGCGAGACCCGGCACGAAATCACTCATCGCATCCTCCTTCACGAAATTGCGGGCGGCGGGGGCCCCAAGCCCGCTGGCGGGGCACCCCGTAACGTCGCGCGTTATACCAGATCTCGCCCGCGGACGGAATCGCCAGCGGCGATCCCGTGGTAGTCTGCGGCCATGAAGTTCCGCCTCGCCCTTGGCTATTCGGACTTCCGTACCATCCGTCGGGAGAGCCGCGCCTACGTCGACAAGACGGCGATCGTGGGTCGGGTCATCGAGGGCGACGCGCAGGTCGTCGTGCTTCCACGCCCGCGCCGCTTCGGCAAGACGCTGAACCTCTCGATGCTGCGCTACTTCTTCGAGGCCTGCGACGAGGATCGCTCGGACCTCTTCGAAGGGCTGACGGTCTGGAGCGACGAGGCTGCGCGCCGGCACTTCCAACGGCACCCGGTGATCTTCCTCACGTTCAAGGACGTGAAGGGCCGAAGCTGGGCGGACTGCGTCATCGGCTTGCGCGCGGCCATCTTCGATGTCGCGTTGAACGTCTCGGCCCTGACGTCCAGCAACCCGCCCGGCCGCCACTTCAATGCGATCGTCGAGGACCCGAGCTCGCCACCGGAGGCGTTGTCGGGCGCCCTCAAGCTGCTCTCGCAGAGCCTGGCGGAGGCGACCGGTGAGCAGGTGCTCATCCTCATCGACGAGTACGACTCACCGATCCACGCCGGCTTCCTCCACGGCTACTACGACGAGGTCGTTGGCTTCTTTCGGAGCTTCCTCTCCGGCGGGCTCAAGGATAACCCGCATCTATTCCGCGGCGTAGTCACTGGGATCCTCAGACTCGCCAAGGAGTCCATCTTCTCGGGCCTCAACAACCTCGCCGTCTACGATCTGCTGAGCACCGAGTTTGCGACCGACTTCGGCTTCACCGAGCCGGAGGTGCGTGAGCTCGCCACCCGCCGCAGCGCGGGCGAGCACCTCGGCGTCATGCGACGTTGGTACGACGGCTACGACTTCGATGGCACCCCGATCTACAACCCCTGGTCGGTGGTGAGCTTCCTCTCGAGCGCCGACCGCGTGCCCCGCCCCCATTGGATATCGACGAGCGCCAACGAGCTGGTGCGGGATCTGCTGGTGCGCCGCAACCTCGCCACCCTCGAGGAGCTGGAGACGTTGCTCGAAGGCGGCTCGCTGCGGCGGACCATCCAACGCCACACGCACCTGCGAGATCTGCACCGCGACCCTGATGTCCTCTGGAACATGCTGCTGTACTCCGGCTATCTGACAGCTGACGACGTGTCGCTCTCAGAGCGCGTCGAGGCCAACCTCCGGGTGCCCAACCTCGAGGTCCGAAACGCCTTGCGCGAGATGTTCCGAGACACGCTCAGGGCCGGCGCCGGTGGCACGGCCGGTCTCGAGGCGCTCACCCGCGCCATGCTCGAGGGGGACGTCGAGAGCTTCGGCGGCTACCTCGGGGACGTGCTTCGCGACACGCTCTCCACCTTCGATCTCGGCGGTCGCCTCCCAGAGCGCGTCTACCACGCCTTCGTGGCCGGCCTCCTGGTCCACCTGGCCCCCGACTATCGCGTACGCTCCAATCGTGAGTCCGGCTACGGCCGCCTCGACGCGATCGTCACCCCGAGCCGGCCCGGCCAGCCCGGCGCCGTCCTCGAGCTCAAGGTGCTGCGGGACGGAACCACGCCCCAACACGCCACAGACGACGCCCTCCGCCAGATCGTGGAGCGCGCCTACGCCGCCGAGCTCCACGCGGTGGGGGCGGACCCCGTCTGGGCCTACGGGGTGGTCTTCGACGGCAAGCGGGCCCACGTGGCGCTCGCCGAGTAGGCGGCCCCCCAAACCGCCCCCCAGATGGGCTATGCTCCGGCGCGCTATGCCAAATGACAGACCCCTTGGGATGTACGATCCGAGCTTCGAGCACGACGCCTGCGGGGTCGGCTTCGTGGCCCACATCAAGGGCCTGAAGTCCCGCGCGATCATCGAGCAGGGCCTGGAGGTCCTCAACCGGCTGAGCCATCGCGCGGCCACCGGCGCTGATCCCGAGACCGGCGACGGCGCGGGGATCCTCATCCAACTGCCCCACCGCTTCTTCAAGGCCGAGGGGCTCCGCCTCGGCTTCGACATGCCGCGGCGCCGCCGCTACGGCGTCGGCATGGTCTTCTTGCCCCGCGACCCCCAGGCCCGCGCCGCCTGCGAGCAGGTCCTCGAGGCGGTCATCGAGGAGGAGGGGCAGCGCGTCCTGGGCTGGCGCGACGTGCCCGTCGACACCGACCACGTCGGTCCCCAGGCCAGGCAGACGCAGCCGGTTGTGCGGCAGATCTACGTCCGCCGCCGCCGCACGCCGCCCACCGCCTTCGAGCGCAAGCTCTACGTCATCCGCAAGATCGCGCTGCGGCGGGTCCACGCCCTCGGCATCGACCCCGAGCGGCGCTTCCACGTCGCCAGCATGTCGGCGGAGACGATCGTCTACAAAGGGCTGCTGCTGCCCAAGCAGCTCCCGGCCTTCTACCCGGACCTACAGGCGCCGGACATGGTGAGCGCCATCGCCCTGGTCCACTCACGCTTCTCCACCAACACGCTGCCCACCTGGGACCTCGCGCAGCCGTTTCGCTACACCTGCCACAACGGCGAGATCAACACCGTCCGCGGCAACCGCAACTGGATGCGCGCGCGGGCCTCGCAGCTCGAGTCGGCGAAGTTCTTCGGCCGCCTCGACCGGCTCTTCCCAATCATCCGCGCCGAGCAATCCGACTCGGCGCAGTTCGACAACATGCTCGAGCTGTTGACGCTGGGCGGTCGCAGCCTGCCGCAGTCGATGATGATGATGATCCCCGAGGCGTGGGAGGGCAACGCACAGATGAGCCCCGAGCGCCGTGACTTCTACAAGTACACGACCGCGCTGATGGAGCCCTGGGACGGCCCCGCCGCGATCTGCTTCACCAACGGGCTCATCATCGGCGCCACCCTCGACCGCAACGGGCTACGCCCCGCGCGCTACCTCGTCACCGAGGACGACCGGGTCGTCCTCGCGTCGGAGACCGGCGTCATCGACGTCCCCCCCGACCAGATCCGCTACCGGGGCCGACTCCAGCCGGGGAAGATGCTGGTCATCGACACCGAAGACGGCGTGATCCTCGACGACGAGGCGCTCAAGAGCGACATCGTCAAGCGCTGGCCCTACGGCAAGTGGCTCAAGAAGAACGTCTTCACCCACGACGACGAGCGCATCCTCGAGGTCGAGCCCCCGCCGCGGCTCGTCCGCTCCGAGCTGCGCCGGCTCCAGCTCGCCTTCGGCTACACCGACGAGACCCTGCGGGTGGTGCTCGAGCCGATGGCCCGCGACGGCAAGGAGCCGACCGGGTCGATGGGCAACGACGCGCCCCTCGCGGTGCTGAGCGACGGCGCCCCGAACCTCACGAACTACTTCCACCAGCTCTTCGCCCAGGTCACCAATCCGCCGATCGACCCCATCCGCGAGTCGCTGGTGATGTCGGTCGAGACCATCCTCGGCCCCTCGGGGAACACCTTCGAGGAGACGCCCGAGCAGTGCCACGCGATCGCGCTGCCCGGCCCGGTGCTGACCAACGCCCTGATGGCCAAGATCGCCGCCATCCAAGAGGGTGTCTTCGAGCCCTGCACGTTGTCACTGCTGTACCCTGCGGCGGGCTCCACCGACGCCCTGGAGAAGGCCGTCGATGTCCTGTGCGAGCAGGCCGCCGAGGCGGTGGACGAGGGCTACAACATGCTCGTCCTCAGCGACCGCGGGGTGGACGCGAAGCGCGCCGCGATCCCCGCGCTGCTGGCGGTCAGCGCGGTCCACCAGCATCTGGTCCGCATCGGCACCCGGATGCAGGCCGGCCTGCTGCTCGAGACCGCCGAGGCCCGAGAGGTCCACGACTTCGCGGTGCTGATCGGCTTCGGCGCCGCCGCGATCAATCCATACCTCGCCCTCGACACGATCGCCGAGCAGGCCGACACCGGCGCCGTCGAGCGCGACCCCGAGACCGCCTGCGCGAACTACATCCACGCGGTGGAGCTCGGGCTGCTCAAGGTGATGTCGAAGATGGGTATCTCGACGCTCCAGTCCTACCGAGGCGCGCAGATCTTCGAGGCCGTCGGCCTCGACGACGCGCTGGTCGACCGCCACTTCACGGGCACCCCGTCGCGCATCGCCGGTGTGGGGCTGGCAGAGCTGGGACGCGAGGTCCGGGCGCGCCACCAGCGCGGCTTCGCCCAACACGCCTTCGCCTCGACGGAGATCCTGCCCGCTGGCGGGAAGTACCAGTGGCGACGTCACGGTGAGCGTCACAAGTGGAACCCGGCCACCATCGCCAAGCTCCAGGCGGCGGCGAGGGCCAATGATCCCGAGCTCTTCCGCGAGTACTCGCGGCTGGTCGACGCGGAGGAGGAGGGCCTCACCACGATCCGCGGGATGCTCGAGCTCGATCTCGATCCGGCCCACGCTGTCCCCCTCGATAGCGTCGAGCCCGCGTCGGAGATCGCCCAGCGCTTCTGCACCGGCGCGATGTCCTTTGGCTCCATCAGCGCCGAGGCCCACGAGGCCCTGGCGATCGCCATGAACCGCATCGGCGGGCGCTCGAACAGCGGCGAGGGCGGCGAGGAGAGGCACCGCTTCACGCCCGACGAGAACGGGGACTCGCGTCGCAGCGCCATCAAGCAGATCGCCTCGGGCCGCTTCGGGGTGACGGCGCACTACCTCGTCAACGCCGACGACCTCCAGATCAAGGTGGCTCAGGGCGCCAAGCCCGGCGAGGGGGGGCAGCTCCCGGGGCACAAGGTGGACGAGCGCATCGCCAAGGTGCGCTGCTCCACGCCCGGCGTCACGCTCATCTCCCCGCCGCCCCACCACGACATCTACTCCATCGAGGACCTCGCCCAGCTCATCTACGATCTGCAGACCATCAACCCCGACGCCCGCGTGAGCGTGAAGCTGGTCAGCGAGGTCGGCGTGGGGACGGTGGCGGCGGGGGTCGCCAAGGGCCACGCCGGGGCGGTGGTCATCGCCGGTTACTCCGGCGGCACCGGCGCCTCACCCATCAGCAGCATCAAGCACGCCGGCCTGCCCTGGGAGCTCGGCCTCGCAGAGACCCAACAGGTCCTGGTGCAAAACGGCCTGCGCGACCGCATCCGGGTGCAGGTCGATGGTGGGATGCGCACCGCCCGGGACGTGGTCATCGGCGCGCTGCTCGGCGCCGAGGAGTTCGGCGTGGCGACAGCGGCCCTCATCGTCGAGGGCTGCGTGATGCTGCGCAAGTGCCACCTGAACACGTGCTCGGTGGGCATCGCGACGCAGCGGCCGGAGCTCCGCGAGCGGTTCACTGGCGACCCCGACCACATCGTCAACTTCTTCATGCTGCTCGCCGGCGAGGTCCGGGCGTACATGGCGCGCCTCGGCTACCGCTCGGTCGATGAGATGGTCGGTCGCTCGGAGCGCCTCCGGGCGAAGCGCTGCACCCACTGGAAGGCGGCCAGGCTGGACCTCGCGGGGCTGCTCGCGAAGCCTGCCGTCGAGGGGGCGCCACCCCTGCGGTGCATCACCCCGCAGCCCTGGAACCTCGACGACCACCTCGACCGTGAGATTCTTCCGCGGGTGGCCGACGCCATCGCGGGTCGAGGGACCGCGAGCGTCGCGTTGGACATCCGCAACGAGCACCGCGCGGTGGGGACGCTGCTCAGCGGCGAGATCGTCCGAGCCCGGGGGGATGTGCCCTTGCCCAGCGGCGCCATTCAGCTCGAGTTCAACGGCTCCGCCGGCCAGAGCTTCGGCGCGTTTCTGGCCGGGGGCGTCTCCGCCGAGCTGTGCGGCGACGCCAACGACTACCTCGGCAAGGGCCTCTCCGGCGGGCGCATCGTCGTCTATCCCCCGCCGGCGAGCCGCTTCAAGGCCGAGGAGAACATCATCGTCGGCAACGTGGTGCTCTACGGCGCCACGTCCGGCGACGTCTTCATCCGCGGGATGGCCGGCGAGCGCTTCGCGGTACGCAACAGCGGCGCGCGGGCGGTGGTCGAGGGGGTCGGCGACCACGGCTGCGAGTACATGACCAACGGCGTGGTCGTGGTCCTGGGCAAGACCGGGCGCAACTTCGCCGCCGGGATGAGCGGCGGCGCGGCCTACGTCTTCGACCGGGAGCACACCTTCCGAAGCCGGTGCAACCAGGACTCGGTGGATCTCGAAGCCCTCGTCGACGAGGCCGATCTCTGGCTGGTCTATGGGATGATCGAAGACCACGCGCGCCTGACGGGCTCTCGACTCGGGCGCCGGATCCTCGACAACTGGGAGCTGATGGTGCCGTACTTCGTGAAGGTCATGCCCGTCGACTACAAGCGGGCGCTGCAGACGCGGCGCTCGGCCCTCCGACCGCCGAGCGCGCGGGGCGCCGTGTTGTCGGTGGTAGACGGCGGCAAGGCCGTCGGCGGCGAGTAGGAGGCCACCGATGGGAAAGCCGACCGGGTTCCTCGACGTCTCGCGACAGATGCCGGCGACGCGCTCCGTCTCCGCGCGGCTGCGCGACTGGAACGAGATCTACCACGAGCGCAGCGACGAGGAGCGACGGGCCCAGGGCAGCCGATGCATGGACTGCGGCGTGCCCTTCTGCCAGCAGGGGTGTCCCCTGGGCAATCAGATCCCCACCTGGAACGACCTCGTCTTCCGCGGCCGGTGGCGGGATGCCTGGCTGCACTTGGAGGCGACCCACAACTTCCCCGAGTTCACGGGGAGGGTGTGTCCCGCCCCCTGCGAGGCGGCGTGTACGCTCTCGATCAACGACGCGGCGGTGACCATCGAGCAGATCGAGCGCGAGATCGTCGAGCGCGCCTTCCGCGAGGGTTGGGTGGTCGCGCGACCGCCGAGGCAGCGCTCCGGGCGGCACGTGGCGATCGTGGGGAGCGGCCCGGCGGGCCTGGCCGCGGCGGCGCAGCTCAACCGGGCGGGACACCGCGTCACCGTCTTCGAGCGCTCCGAGGGCGTCGGTGGCCTGCTGCGCTATGGGATCCCGGACTTCAAGCTCGAGAAGTGGGTCATCGATCGGCGCGTCGAGCTGATGAAGGACGAGGGGATCCAGTTCGTCACCGGCGCCGACGTAGGGGGCCGGCTGAGCTGGCGCACGGTCCAGCAGCGCCACGACGCGGTCCTGGTGGCGATCGGCGCGGGGCGTCCGCGTGATCTCGAGATCCCCGGCCGCGAGCTCGGCGGGGTCCACTTCGCGATGGACTTCCTCACGCAGCAGAATCAACGCAACGCGGGTGAGGCCGTCAGCGCAACGCCGATCGACGCCTCCGGCAAGCGCGTGGTGATCCTCGGCGGTGGTGATACGGGCTCTGATTGTCTGGGCACCTCGCTGCGCCAGGGCGCCACCTCCGTACGGCAGATCGAGCTGATGCCGCGGGCCCCCTCGGAGCGGGGCGCCGGCAACCCGTGGCCCCAGTGGCCCCTCGTCTTCCGCACGTCATCGAGCCAGCAGGAGGGGGGCCAGCGGGACTTCGCGCTGCTCACGAAGCGACTGTCCGGGGCCGACGGGCGGGTGACGACGCTCCACGCCGTGGGCGTCGAGGTGCGCCCGGGGGCGGGGCTCACGGAGGTCGCCGGGAGCGAGATCGAGATCCCGGTGGACCTGCTCATCCTCGCGATGGGCTTCGTGGGACCCGACACCTCGACCCTGGTCGACCAGCTCGGCGTAGAGCTGACGGAGCGGGGCAACGTGGCGGTGGATCACGCCTTCGCCACCAACGTCGATGGGGTCTTCGGCGCGGGGGACGCCCAGCGCGGACAGAGCCTGGTCGTCTGGGCCATCTCCGATGGACGAGAGGCGGCGCGGGCCGTCGACAGCTACCTTGGCAGCGGGCGGCCTACCCCGCTGCCCTCGCGGGGGATCGATCAGCCCTTCGGGGGCCGCTGATCCGTCGACGCGGGCGGCACCGGCCCCGGGCCCACCGTAGCGCGCCCGCGGAATCTCCAGGGGCGACGAGGGCCGCTGCGTGCCAAGCATGGAAGGCGTGCTCCTCGGGCCACAGCTCGGCGGGCGCCGGCGGTGCTTCGCGCGCCAGCAGGAGCTCCAGGCTCACATCGAGCATCTCCGAATCGCTGGCGTCGACCTCCAGATAGGGGCGCCGCGTGCGCGCCAGCCGATACGGATGGGAGCGTTCCCAGATCGGCGCGGCGCCGGAGGCGAACCACTGGTGGACCAGAGCCGCGGCCGACACGCAGCGCGGATCGGTGAGATCGAGATAGAACGCCGCCAGCCGTTCGGGCGCCAGGAGGCCCTTGTAGACGACGGTCTGCGTCGACCAAGAGCAGACGTAGACCCGGTCGTCTCGCTCCACCCGCGCCCGGGCCCGGCGCAAACGGGAGAGCTCACCGGCCATGAAGAGCTGGGCCACGAGGGGCCTGCTCGCCGTGGCCACCGGACCACATTGAGTCGCGTCCACCGGCGGGATGCGCCAACCCAGGACGCGGAGCCCCTGGAGAACCACGAGGCGCTCGATGGTGGCGCGCTGGTCCGGCGCCCGGCGGGGATCGAGGAAGAGCATCCCCACCGCGTACTCGCCCGGCGCTGGGAGCCCCGGCACGTCACGCGCGTAGAGCGCGTGCGGAATCTCCAGCAGAATCCCCGCCCCGTCCTCACCGGCGGCCCCAGAGGTGAGAGCCCCCTGTCGCGTCAGCTTCGGAAGCATCCGAAGCCCTCGCTCGACGACATCGCGGCAGCGATCCCCCCGAAGGCTCGCGACGAAGCCCAGACCGCACTCGGAAACGTGTCTCATCGCTTGCGCCTCCGTCCCTTCCGTGTCGCGAGCTCCGCGTCGAGGGGCACCGCGACCCGCTCGGTCTGAGTCGACAGCACCACCATCGTGTGCGTCCCCTGGACCCCCTCCAGACAACGGAGGCGGCTGATCAGGGCCTCCAGCCGCTCGGTGTTGCGCGCCTTCACCTTGATGAGCAGCGTGTGCCCACCGGTGACGTGGTGACACTCGAGCACCCCCGGCAACGCCACCACGCCGGCCTCGATGGACTGGATGTCCCGGGGGAAGTTCAGCCCGACGCCGACGAAGGCCGTGATGTCCAGGCCCAGCTTCCGGCCATCGACCATCGCGTGGTAGCCGGTGATGATCCCAGCCTTCTCCAGCTTGCGGACCCGCTCCAGCACCGAGGGCGCCGACAGCCCAACCCGCCGACCCAGCTCCGCGAAGGCGACCTTGCAGTCCTTCTGCAGCTCCGCGACCAACTGAAGATCGATCTCGTCAGGCTCCATGGGACGCCACCTAATCAGATTAGGCTAGACGGAGCAACAACCGAACGTGGAGCTATTTATCACCGACGGGCGCGTGGATTGGCCGGCGCCCACGGATTCAGAGCCCGCGCGGACACTCGGCGTGCGATAAGGGCGGATGGAGACGGCGACGCTGGGCGCCAGCGACGCTCTCCGACACGCTGAGGCTCGTCACGGATGTTCGCTGGCACGCGTCCTTTCGGTCTTCTTCTGTGGGCGATGACCCTCGTGGTGCTGGGGAGTGGGGTCGCGGTCGCGGGACACCTGCGGTGGAACGTGGTCCGCCGGACCGCGCGGGTGCCGGTCGATCCTGCGATCGCGCTGCTCGGCTCCGCGGCCGTGGCGCTTGGCGCCGGCGAGGATGTCGTCGTGCTGGCGGCCTCGGGGCGTACGAGCCTGGCGGTGCTGGACGCGCGTACGCTGACGCTCCGGCGCTCGGTGCACACGGGCGATGCGGCGGACAACATCGTTCCGGCGGACGGCGGGAACACGCTGGTGGCGTGGGCGGGCTTCGGGCGCCGCAGCCGTCGCCAGCACGGATACATCGCGGCGGATGAGGTGTTCCTCGTCGACGGGGCGTCGGGGCGGTTGCGGCATCGAGTGCGTGTCGGGCAAAACGTCGGCGATGTCGTCGACCTGGGTGATGGCACCGTGATCGTGAGCGCGGTCCAGGGCCGCCGTGTCTCTCGGCTGAGCCTCTCGACGGGGGCGATCATCTCGCAACTCGACACGCGCCGGTTCGGGGTTCACCCGGGCTCCCTGGTGGTGCGCGCGGACCGGGCGCTGGCGGTCGTCAACGGCGGCGTCTACCAGGTCGGCCGCGGCCGTCAGCGCGCGATCGGCCACCGCTTCCTGGTGCTGGATCCGAAGCGCCCGGCGGAGCGCGCCCGCGTCGACACCTACTACGGCTTCGGACATCCCCGCGGGCCGATGTTCCACCCCGACGGGCGCCACGTGCTGGTAGCGGATCGGGGCGAGGCCGCGATCGTCGTCGTCGATTGGGTGACCCGGCGCGTCGTCGACCGCATCCCGGTGGGCGCCAAGCCAGAGCGCGTGGTACGCCTCCCCGGGGGACACCTGGCCTGGCTGGAGTACGACCTCACGAAGCGCGTGACCCGTGTCGATCTGAACTCGGGCGCGGTCCGCGACGCGCGGCTCCCAGGCCGCCGCTCGGGGCCCGCGGCGCCGTCCGCCGATGGGACGCAGCTCTACGTTCCTACGGCGAAGCCGGCCGGGGTGGCCGTGGTGGACACCGAATCCTGGCGCACGGTGGACCACATCCGACTGGCGGCGACGCCGCAGGGGCTGGCCGTGAGCAGAGACGGGCGACGCGTTTACGTCGCGATGCGGGAGGGCCGGTATGTCTCGATCCTGGAGTAGGCTTGCTTGGGTGGTGTGCGGGGTCGCGCTGGCGTGCTCATCGGAGCCTCCGGGCGCTGAGACACCCACCCCCGCGGTGGTGGCTGGCGCGGGCGCGACGCCGACCACGCCCTCGACATCGCCCCCCGCGATGCCACGCCCCCGCTGGCGCTCGGAGGTGTTGGAGCCGCCGGTGGCGAGCTCGGCTGACGCCCGAGTGACGGCGGTCATCGACCACGCGTACCTCGATGGTGAGTGCAGCGGGGAAGGTCGCAAGCGCTCCAAGGGAGT
Organism: uncultured Nannocystaceae bacterium; assembly: GCA_964402225.1. Taxonomy (GTDB): domain Bacteria; phylum Myxococcota_A; class Bradymonadia; order UBA7976; family UBA1532; genus CAYOBQ01. The sequence continues at coordinate 49,454 of CAYOBQ010000023.1, forward strand.
CCACCTGAAGGTGCGCGGTCAGGTGACGCACACGCTGGGCAAGGTCATCCATCGCGCCACCCTCACGGGCATCCTCTTCGCGCGCTTCGGTGAGAAGGCGACGTACCGACGCGCTTCGGGTGGCGCGGGCTTCGTGACCGAGGTGGACTCGGACCATCTGTGGCGCAAGGGGGAGCCTCGCGCCTTCGAACTCGAGACTCGACCCCTCGACGCCGTCTACTGCCTCTACGAACCGGACTCGCTCGTCGCCGGGCTGCACCTCTCGGCCGAGACCCCGCTCGGTGAGTCCGTCGACTTCGTCGTCTGGGCTCAGGACCTGAGCTGGGGCCTTCTCTCCGGCGCCGCGACCCAGGCCACCGCTTCCCTCGGAGCGAAGACGCGACTCGATAGCGCCTTCGCGTCGCCCCTGCTTCCGCTGGGGGCCACGGCGCAGGTGGAGTTCGTGCGGCGAGGCCGCGCTTGGATACAGGTCGCCTCCGCCGCGGGCTGGATTCCCATGGCGAAGCTCAGGGGCGTCGGCGTCGTCTCCCCCGCGACCCGACCGGCGCTCCTCACCGCGAGCTGGTCGGATGGCCAGTTCAGCTTCCGCTTCGCCGACGCCACCCGCCGAGATGGGCGGGTCACGGGTCGCCTGGAGATCACCAACGGAGGATCGCGGCGTGGTCGATGCACGACGAACCTGGTGCGGCTCGCCCACTCCGGGGGGACGGCGTCGCCGGCGCGCGTCGCCTCGGAGCTTCCAGAGCGCTGCAAGGCTCTGGAGCCGGGGGCGATGGCCAGCGGTGCGGTCGACTTCGAGGTACCGGAGATGGCGACGATCCTCGCGGTGGGGCTGCGGCGCGGCGCCCACGCTCCGCTCTCCGTCCCGCGCGGAGCCCCGTAGTAGTTCGCGCTGAAACGCGCCACTATGTGCGCCGATGGCGAGGGACTGGTCCAAGCTGGAGCTCGACGACGACCCGCCCGAGGGCTTCGACCCTTCGGAGGAGAGCGGCGACGACCTCGACGCCCTCGTCACCCCGTCGGCCCGATGGGCGCCGGCGCTCCTGCTGGCCGCGTCTGTCGTCGGCGTCTTCTTCGCGGGGCGCAGCACCGCGGACTTCGTGGCCCACACCGATCGCGACGTGCACGCCATCCACTGCTCGCTGGCCCCAGCGGCGTCGGCGACGGTCGGGCACAGCGGGTGCCGCGCGGTGATGCTGAGCCCCTACAGCTCCTTCTTCCGCGAGGCCCTGTGGGGCGGGATGCCAGTGAGCCTCTGGGCCATCGCCGTGTTCGCGTTTCTGGCCTATCGCTCCGCCCACCTCGTGGTGCGCGGGCGGCCCCGCAAGGACGAGGGCGGGTTCCTCGTGGCGGCGACGCTGCTCCCGGTCCTGATGAGCGCGATCTACGGGCACCTCGCCGTGAACCGCGTGGGGGAGGTGTGTAGCACCTGCATGGGCATCTACATCGCGAGCGGGCTCGCCTTTGCCGGCGCCTTGGCGACCTTGCTGGTGGCGACGCCGGTGCGTGACGGCCGGGCCGCGGGGCGCTTCGCCTTCGGGGTGGGCGAGGGCACGGCCTTCGTGCTGGCCCTCAGCGTCGTCTATCTGGGCTTCGTCCCCGACGCTGGCGCGGGGCGTGGACCCGCCGGCTGTGGCGTGCTGGTGCAGCCCGACGATCCCGCCGGCGTGATGGTGTCCCTCTCGCCGCGGGCGGGGGGGGTGCCCAGCATCGAGGTCCTCGATCCGCTGTGCCCGTCCTGCCGCGCCTTCGACACCCGCCTCGCCGCCAGCGGGCTCGGGCAGAAGCTCGATCAGAAGGCGGTGCTCTTTCCCCTGGACGCCGAGTGCAACTGGATGCTGAAGAGGTCGCTGCATCCGGGGGCCTGTGCGGTGAGCGAGGCGATGCTGTGCAACCCACGGCTCGCGCCGGAGATCCTGAAGTGGGCCTTCGACGACCAGGAGGCGCTGCTGGCCGAGGCGAAGCGAGACCCCAAGGGCTTCCGCGCGCACATCGCCCACGCGTTCCCCGCCGTGAAGGGCTGCTTGGGCACCGCGCAGGCCAAGAACAAGGTCGTGAAGTCCCTGCGCTGGGCGGTGGCGAACGCGCTGCCGGTGCTGACGCCACAGCTCTTTGTCGACGGCCGGCGCATGTGCGACGAGGACACCGACCTCGGCCTCGAGTACACGCTCTCGCGCATGGTGAAGCGATGAACGAGGTCGCGGTCCGCGCTGGGGTGGCTGCCGTCGCGTTGCTGGTGCCCGCGTTGGTCGTGGGCGGCTGGCTCGGCGACGCACAGGGGCGCCTCGACGCGCGACGCGCGAACCCCGGGGCCGAGAAGGTGGCCATCGCGAGCGTCGCCGACGACGCGTACTGCACCGCGGAGCTGAAGGCCATCGTGCGCCGCGTCGCGGGGGCCTGTGGGCTCATCGGGGCGGGTGGGCGCGGCTGCCAGCCGATGGAGGCGAGGAAGGTCGCCCAGCTCTCCGATGCCGACTTCAACGCGCTCTTCCTCCCTCTCCGGGAGCGCGCCTGGATCGTGCAATACGACGCCGATGAGACCGCCCTCGATCCGGCGGGGATGGCCGCCGTCGAGGAGGCCTGGGCCGATCAGGGCGGCGCCTCCTTCTTCTTCGTCGTCGCCCGCGCCAGCCCCGACGGGAAGACGGAGTACAACGAGGAGCTGAGCGCGGGCCGCGCCCAGAGCGTGCTGGCTCACCTCGAGCGGCGCTTCAAGGACCCCGACATCAAGAAGGAGGTGGGCCTGCTGTGGCTCGGCGAAGGCTTCGCTCAGCTCGGCGACGAGTTCTGCGGCTGGAGCCGGTCGCGGACCGAGACCTGCACCGCCAAGGAGATCAACCGCTCCGCCTTCGTCGCGTGGATCGATTGCGCCATCTGATCCTCCTCTCCGCCTTCGCGCTCTCGGGCTGTCCCGATGGGGGCAAGCCGAAGCCGCCGCCGACCACCGGCGGTCGCACAGCCGCCGTGCAGGCGCCGACCGATCTCGGCAGCGGCTTCTGCGAGAAGACCTGGCCGCCCAACGCGCGCAGGTTCGCGCGGCCCACCGAGCGGCCGCTGCCGGCGGGGGTCGAGCGTGCCTCCCAGAAGGGGGCCTGGACCTGGGTGAACGTGTGGGCCACGTGGTGCGTGCCGTGCATCGAAGAGATGAGCCTGCTCGCCCGCTGGCGCTCGGCGATGTCCCGCGAGGGCAGCCCCTTCGCCCTGGAGCTGTGGACCATCGACGCCGCCGCCGACGCCGAGAAGCTGAAGGCCCGGGTCGAACAGGGGTTGCCGGGCCCCGTCCACTGGCTCCCTCAGGCCGCCATCGACCCCTTCTTCGCCCACCTCGGCGTCCAGAAGGGCACCCCGATCCCCATCCACGCGCTGGTCGATCCCACGGGCCACCTCCGCTGCGTCCGCGTCGGCGCCATCCACGGCCGCGACTACGGGCAGGTCAAGCAGGTGTTGTCGAGCCGTTGAGCCGAGCTGGCCGCTCCTTCAAGTAGCGCAGCAACACGTACTCTTCGGCGGTGCGTTTGGGGCCATCGAGCCCCGCGATGCGCCGGGCCGCCGCTTGGAGGTGGCGCGAGAGGAAGAACTCGAACATGCCCAGGGCCGGATCTCCGCTCATCGCATCGGGATCAGCGGCGGTGCGGATGTCGGCGCACTCGTCGGCGTCGACGAGGCCGTTGTTCGCGAGCCGGCGGGCCTCGATGCGCGCGAGCTGCTCGGTCGTGGCGCCGAAGAGGAACTCGCGCAGCGCGGCGGCATGCTCCTCACTGCCGTCGCTGACCAGGTAGTCCACGAAGCGCTCGTCGCAGCCTGCCTGGAGCAGACGGAACATCTCGGAGGCGCCGAGCAGCGTCCCCAGCGTCACGGGGACCCGCCGCCGCGCCTCCCAAGTGGCCTGCAGGACCGGGAAGACGCCGTCGATGCGATACGCGGCGCGCTGCCATAGGTGGGTCAACGCGAGCACCGCCTTCTCCCGCGTCGGCCGCGTCACGGTGCCGTCCGACGCGATGTGCGTGAGCACCTCCTCGGCCAGCCGGGTGTAGAGACACGCGCACAGGAGTCGGTCGACCTTGGCGCGCAGCGTCCCGGCTGTCTCGGGCGGGAGCGCGTCACAGCAGACGATGCGCAGCAGCCGATAGAAGTTGACCTCTGCGAGCACGAGGTTGCGCCCCAGCAAGGCTCGGGTGGGCAAGAACATCGGGAAGTTCGAGAGGTTGCTCCGGCTGAGCACCTCGACCAATGAGTCGAGCCCGCGACGACGGGACCCGAGGGCCTGTTCGTCGAAGAGCGACGGGTACCGCTCGAGGGCGCAACCGACCTGGTCGAGGCGCTCGATGTCTTCGCGAACCCGCGCCAGCAAGCTCGGTGCGTGGGGGTGGCCGTGCCGCTCCACGGCCTCCACCACTTCGCGGATGATCGCGCGCTCCTCGACGTCGAAAGGACCGTGGTCAGAGAACTCGACCGTCACAGATCCTCCTTGCGCGGATCACTATAGACGGTTGTGCCCACTGAGGGACCCGGGCAGAGTCGCCCCTGATGTCCGAGCCCGCCCATGCGGTGGCCGTCGTGGGCGGCGCCTGCGCCGGATCCGTGGTGGCCGAGAGCCTCGCCGTCGCGGGCTGTCAGGTCGTGGTCTTCGAGCAGAACCCACGCCCCTACGGCAAGATCGAAGATGGCCTTCCGCTCTGGCACCGTCGGCTCCGTATGGAGGCGTTCGACCGAATCGACGCTCGCCTCGATCGGCCCGGTGTCCACTACGTCCCCAACACCCGCCTGGGTCGAGACCTGGACTTCGTGGACCTCGCGACCCGCTGGGGCTTCAGCGCGGTGGTCCTGGCCAACGGCGCGGGCCGCGACCGCCCCCTCCCAGCGCCCGACGCCGACGAGGCGCTGGGCCACGGCCTCGTCTACCAGAACGCATACGCCCAATGGTTCAACCGGCGCGACGACGTCGAGTACTCGGGACCGCAGTTCGATCTATACCAAGGAGCGGTCGTCGTCGGTGGGGGGCTGGCCTCCCTCGACGTGGTGAAGATGCTCCAGCTCGACTGCTACTACTCGGCGCTCGAGAACCGTGGCCTCGAGGTCGACCTCACGGAGCTGGAGCATCGCGGGATCCCTCGGTACTGCAAGGCGCACGGGATCGGCGACCCCGCCACGCTGGGCGTCGGGAACTGCACCCTCGTCTACCGCCGACGGGTTCGAGACATGCCGCTCGCGGCGGCGCCCCTCGCCCGAAAGAAGATCCTGCAGGTCGCGTTGCGCAAGTACCTCTTCCAGGTCGTGCCCCAGCGCCAGGTGGTGGGCTTCACCTTCGACGACGACTGGATCAGCGGTGTACGTCTGGTCGAGACGCGGGTGGAGGACGGGGAGGCCCGGCCGGTCGCGGGCACCGAGTACGTCCATCCCACCTTCCGCGTCGTCAGCTCGATCGGCTCCATCCCCCAGCCCATCGAGGGCATCGAGCGAGACGGCGTGTACTACCGGATCGAGGACCCCGCCACCGGCGCCTACGGCCCGCTCCCCCACGTCTTCGCGGTGGGCAACGTGGTGACCGGGCGGGGCAACATCAAGGCCTCGACGACCCACGCCGAGCAGGTCGCCCACCACCTCGTCACGCGCTACCTCGCCGAGGCCCGAGTCCCCGAGCTATCACCCGCCGAGCTCGACTCGCTCCTCGCGCGGACCCGCGCGCGGCAGACGGCGGTGGGCTACCAGGGTAGCTATCGCACCTGGATCGCCGATCCGCTCTTCGAGCAAGCGGATGGCTGAGGCGATCCGCCTCCCCGCAGAGCGGCGCTGCGCGGTCGAGCTCGCCGCTCTGGCCGCGACGGATGACGCGCCGCGCCCGGAGGGGTGGGCCCTCTCGCCGCGCGCCGTCGAGACCTTCATCACGGGCAGCGTCGATCCGGTCGTCCACGACGGCGAGGAGGTCGACATCGCGCGCAAGTTCTACGGCGACGATGTGCTGGTGCAGCGCGCGATCGTGACCCTCGCCTCCGATCGCGGCTTGCTCCTCGTCGGTGAGCCCGGCACCGCCAAGAGCTGGCTGTCGGAGCATCTCGCCGCGGCCATCTCCGGCGACTCCTTGCTCACGGTCCAGGGCAGCGCCGGCCTCACGGAGGACCAGATCAAGTACGCCTGGAACTACGCGCTCCTCCTCGCCGAGGGGCCGTCTCCGCGGGCGTTGGTCCCCGCTCCCCTCTACATCGGGATGCGCCGCGGCCGGGTCGTTCGCTTCGAGGAGATCACACGCGCCCCCCACGAGGTGCAGGACACGCTGCTCTCGTGCATGTCCGACAAGGTCCTCCACGTCCCCGAGCTCCCCGGCGACGATGGCGTCGTCTTCGCTCGTCCGGGCTTCAACATCATCGCCACGGCGAACACCCGCGACCGCGGGGTCAACGAGATGTCGAGCGCGCTGAAGCGGCGCTTCAACTTCGAGACCGTCCCACCCATCGACGCCCTCGAGCAGGAGATCCGCGTCGTACGCGAGCAGGTCGGCGAGCTCATGTCCCGCGACGTCGCCGCCAGCGCCGCCCTCCCCGAGGAGGTCCTCGAGCTGCTGGTCACGACCTTCCACGAGATCCGCGCCGGCCGGACGGTGGAGGGGGTGAAGCTCGATCGCGCCTCCAGCGTGATGTCGACGGCCGAGGCGGTGTCGGTGGGCTTCCACTCCGCGCTCTTCGCCAGCTACTTCGGCGACGGCGCCGTCGAGCCCGCCCACGTCGCCATCCACCTCGCGGGGACGATGGTCAAGGACAACCCCGACGACCTCGAGGTGTTGCGCAGCTACTGGGACGTCGGCGTGAAGCCCCGCGCCTCCAAGGAGCAGGGGCTCTGGAAGGCCTACTTCAGGGCGAAGCGCTTCCTGAAGTGAGCTCCGCGAGGGCCTCCTCCAAGGCGGAGGAGGACACGGGCTTCGTCAAGTAGGCGTCCATCCCCGCCTCGAGCGTCCGCTCGCGGTCGCCCCGCATCGCGTGGGCCGTGAGCGCGATGATCGGCAGCCGGGGGCGGTCGCCGGGCTCGCTGGCGCGGATCCTTCGCGCCGCCTCGATGCCATCGCATCGTGGCATCTGCACGTCCATGAGGGCGACGTCGTAGCGGACCTTCGCCGCCGCCTCGACGGCCTGCTCCCCGTCATCGACGAGCACCACGGAGTGACCGAGGCGCTCGAGCATCCGGCGCACGACGAGCTGGTTGACGGGGTTGTCCTCGGCGACGAGCACCCGGAGGGCGTTGGGCGGCGTCGGCGGTCTGGTCTCCGCCGACGACGTCGGCTTCGGGATCACCACGTCCGGTGCGGGCTCGAGGCGGGCGGTGAAGCTGAAGGTGGAGCCCGCGCCGAGCTCGCTCTCGAGGTCGATCTGGCCGCCCATGAGCTGCACGATCTCCCGGCAGATGTTCAGCCCGAGGCCGGTCCCTCCCCGCTCGCGCGTGGTGGAGCCGTCGACCTGGGTGAACAAGTCGAAGACCGTCTCCCGGTGCTCCGGCGCGATCCCCACGCCGGAGTCCTCCACATCGAAGCGCAGGAGGTTGGCGGCGGTGCGCTCGACCCGGACGCGCACGAAGCCCTCGGAGGTGAACTTCAGCGCGTTGCCGACGAGGTTGATGAGCACCTGCCGAAGGCGGCCGGCGTCGGCCCGCCAGGCGTCCGGGACGCGGTCGTCAACGACGATCGACAGCTCCAGGCCCCTGCTCATCGCCGCGAACTGGTGGGCGCGGAGGATGCCCTCGAGGAGCTGGCGCAGGGACATCGGCGCCGGGTCCAGCTCCAGCCGCCCGGACTCGACCCGCGACAGGTCGAGGATGTCGTTTATCAGCTCGAGCAGCGCGAGACCCGAGGCCTCGACGGTCTCGAGGTACTCGCGGACTTGCGGCGTGAGCGGCTCGGCCAGGGCGAGCTCGGTCATGCCCAGGATTCCGTTCATCGGCGTTCGAATCTCGTGGCTCACGTTCGCGACGAACTGGCTCTTGACCCGGTTGGCCTCGCGCAGCTCCTCGTTCGTCCGGCGCAGGCCCTCCTGGGCCAGCTCGAGATCGGTGGTCTTGACCTGGAGGCGGGCCGTGCGCCGCGCCACCATGCTGTGGAGGCGCTGGTTCTGCCGGGCGAGGGCGATGAGTCGCAGGCGCGCGGCGCCGAAGACCAGCAGCGCGAAGCACAGGCCGGCGCCCAGCGTGGCCCACAGCGTTCGCCACCACGGCGGTGAGACGATGAAGCTCCGGCTCAGGGCGGTGGCCCAGCCGCCGCCATGCCGCCGCGCCTGCACCTCGAGCCGGTAGCGCCCCGGGGCGAGATTCGGGACCTCCCAGAGCGGCCGGCGCAGCGTGATCCAGTCGGAGGAGAGGCCCACCAGGCGGGCGCGCATCGAGACGTGCCGGGCGTCCTCGAAGCTGATCAGCTCCAGCGCCGCCGAGAGCCTCGCGTTCCCCGCCGAGAGCTTCAGCCCATCTCGGTCCAGGCGGACGGCGCCGACCGTCACCTCACCCCACCGCAGCCGCACCGGGCCGGAGGGCCGGGTGTCGAGGCGCGGCTCGTAGTGGGCGAGCCCCTCCGCTGTGCCGAACCACACGCGGCCGTCGTCCTCGGCGAGGAATCCCGCCGAGTTCGACTCCGTGCTGGGGTAGCCCTCGGCGGGTCCGTAGTTGAGAAAATCGCCGTCGCGAAAGCGGTCGACACCGCGGGCCGTCCCGAGCCAGAGGGCGCCGCTCGAGTCGAAGCCGAGGGAGTAGACGGAGGCGTGGGCGAGGCCGTCGGCGGTGCTCCAGGTCTGGAAGGACTGGCCGTCGAAGCGGCTGAAGCCGACGGGCGCGTAGTAGCCGAACCAGATGCCGCCCCGTGGGCCCTCGGCCAGATGGTACGGTTCCTTGTGGGCGAGCCCGTCCACTGCGCGGTAGGTCTTCCACGCGCCGTCGTTCCACATCGAGAGCCCCTGCGCGCCCGACACCCAGACGCGGTCGTCGGTGCCGACGAGGAGGCGCGTGCCGCCGAAGGTGTTGCCCGGCACGGGGACGGCCGTGAGCGCCTCGCCCTCCACTCGAAAGACGCCGACCTCGTCGAGGGCGATCCACACCCGGCCCTTCGAGTCCTCGGCGATCGAACCCACGGCTCCGTCGTTGCCGCCCGTGAGGGGGCGCCGCGCCCACACCTCTCCCTCGCCTTGGATGAAGAGGCCGCGTTGGGTGCCGACCCAGATCCGCCCTCGTCGGTCCTCGTAGAGCGAGAGCACGTAGCTCCCCGTGAGCCCGTGCTCGGCGCCGAAGGGCGTGAAGTGGCCGCCGTCCCATCGCGCGATCCCGTTGGCGGTGCCCACCCAGAGATCGCCGGAGCGCGTCCGAAGGATTGGCCGGGTATTCGCTGATGGCAGGCCATCCGTGTCGTCGTAGATGGTGAAGGCGCGGCCGACGAAGCGGCCGATCCCGCCGAAGCCACCCACCCAGAGGAACCCGTCGATGTCCTCGACGATCGAGGTCATGTTCGTGATCCGCAGGTGGTCCGCCGGACCGAAACGGCGGCTCTCGCCCGCGTGATGGCGGAGCAGCCCCAGCTCGTCGGCCACCCAGAGGACGCCGAGCCGGTCGACCTTCAGGGCGTAGACCGTCGGCCGGTTCGCGCCGCCGACCTCCACGCGGCGCAGCCAGCGCCCACCCTCGAAGACGTCGACTGTGCCCTTGGCGCCAGCGAAGACGCGCCCGCTGGGCCCGACCGTGAGCGCGGTGATCGGGGCCGTCTGCGCCGGGATCTCGACGCGTTCGAGCCCGGTGGCGTCCTGGCGCCAGATGCCGGAGGCGGCCCCTATCCAGAGGGCGCCCCCGGGGGCCAGGGCGAGGCGGCGCAGCGGAGTCCCCTCGAAGGCCGGCAGGTAGCGAAAGCGGTCCCCCTCGAGGACCGCGAGGCCCGCGCCGGTGGCGCACCAGACGCGCCCGTCGGGGGTGGTCTCGATGTCATTGACTTGCGACTCCCGCAGGCCGCGTGCGCGGCCGAAGGACTCGATTCGGCCCTCATGGTACCGGTCCAGTCCCACCGACGTGCCGATCCAGAGGGCGTCGTCCGGGGCCGCCGCGAGGGCCGAGACGCCCGGCTTCGAGAGGCCCTCTTTGGGGCCGAAGTTCTGGAACCGGCGCCCGTCAAAGCGGTCCACCCCGCCCTCCGTCCCGATCCACAGGTAGCCCCGGGCGTCGCGAGCCATCGACAGCACCGTGAGCTGAGACAGACCCTCGGTGCCCGTGAAGGTGCGGAAGGCGCGGTGCTCCGCGAGCGCAGGCGTGGCCCAGAGCGAGAGCAAGACCGGGAATAGAAGGCGCACTCAGTCTCAGTGCCAGACCGCTTGCGACAAAGCCAGAAGCGCCCCGAGGGAAATGGCGATCGAGGTCTACTTCGGCGAACGTGGGCCGAGGGAATACTCGTCGGCGCTCACGTGCTCCTTGGTTCGGGCTCGAGTGTTGACGGAGCCTGGGGGGTCTCGATGCGGTTCGGATACATCACCAACGGCTTCCGTGACCACCGGCTGGTCGACGTCTTCCCGCTGCTGCGGGACCTGGGCTACGAAGCGGTGGGGATCACGCTCGACGTGGGGCACTTCTCCCACTTCGACCTCGACGTCGCCGCCCTCCGCGACTTCCGGGCCTCCCTCTGCGGGCTCAAGCCGGTCATCGAGACCGGCGCCCGCTATGTGCTCGACCCGCTCCGAAAGCACCGGCCGACCCTGATCAGCGCCGACCCGGAGGGGCGCGGGCGGCGGCTGGCGTACCTCGAGGCGGCGATCGACTTCGCCGCCGACGTCGGCGCGCGGGTGGTCTCCTTCTGGTCTGGCGTCCGCGAGCCCGAGGTGAGTGAGGCCGACGCCTGGGCGCATCTGGTGGAGGGGCTCTTCCGGCTCGCTGACTACGCCGAGGCGCGTGGCGTCACCCTCGGCTTCGAGCCCGAGCCGGGCATGTTCGTCGAGAGCCTCGCCGACTTCCGCGAGCTTCGTCGACGCTTCGCCGACGGTCGACTGAAGCTGACGTGCGATCTGGGCCACCTGGAGTGCACCGAGCCCCCCCCCCACGACCGCTGGATCCGCGAGCTCGCCGACGTGCTGGTCAACGTGCACGTCGACGACATCCGTGGCCGGGTGCATGACCACCTGCCACTGGGGGAGGGGGAGATCGACTTTCCGCCCATCTTCCGGGCTCTGCGCGAGATAGGCTACGAGGGGGCGCTGCTGGTGGAGCTCGCGAGGCACAGCCACATGGCGCCGGTGATGGCCCGCCGGTCCATCGAAGCGATGCGCAGCTACTCGAGCTGACGCTTCAGCCGTTCGAGCTCGGCGGCGAGGGCATCCGCGCGACTCTCAGCGGCTTCACGGGCCTCCTCGGAGGCTTCGCGCTCGCGGCGCTCCTCGTCGAGGGAGGCCTCGAGGCTCGCGAGCCTCACCTCCGTCTCGGTCATCGCGTTTTGGAGGTCCTGGAGCAGCTCCGGCGTCTCGGCCAGGCGCGCCGTCGCGTCGTAGAACCGCAGCCGACCCTCCGCGACGCCCAGATCCAGGCCGAGCACCTCGGAGGAGATCCGCCCGTATTGGGGCATCAGCGGCACATAGGTCGTCGCGTCCGGCCCAGGCAGTCGGAACCCGTGGATGCGCTCACGCTTGCTGTCGTAGACGAAGTACTCGGGGATCCCGAGCCGGGCGTAGCGGGCGACGTTGAACTTCAGATCCTTGGCGCGATCACCCGAGTGGAGCACCTCGAGGACCCAACCCAGGCCTCGCCCCTCGTGGCTGACGACCCACTTCATGCGGTCCCCCGGCTCGACGTCGAAGACGACGAAGATGTCCGGCGCGAAGCGCGTCTCGTCGGGGTAGTAGACCATCAGGTCCTTGCCGATGTAGAGGCTGCGCCCCTTGCGGCGGAACCAGCCTCCGAGCACGTCCTCCGTTACGTCGACGGGCTTGGAGTGCGGATCGCCCTCCGGCGGGGAAAGCTCGGCCTCGGTCATCGTGCTGGGCAGGGCCTCGACGACCCGCGCGCGCTCGGCGGGCGACAGCGCGTCCCATTCGGCCTGGGCCGGCGCCCGGGGGTAGGGATCGTCGACTTGCTCAGGCTGCGGCATGGGATCAGCATCCCGCTCGGGGGGGGCGAGGTCAAGCCGAGGCGGCGCCGCGACGTGGTAGACTGGGCGTGTGCGACGCTTCAACGTCTCGGGCCCCTGCGATCCCGAGCATCACTACATGCTGCCCCCGGAGCCCCGGCTGCCCGAGGCGCGGCAATTGGTCGACGAGCGGGCCTACTTCGGGGTGCACGCGCCGCGGCAGACGGGGAAGACCACGACGTTGCGGGCGCTGGCGCGGAAGCTCACGGCGGAGGGGCGCTACGCCGCGCTCCACTTCTCCTGCGAGCTCGGCGAGTCGGCGCAGGAGGACATCGTGATGGCGCAGCAAGCGATCCTCGACGTCGTCGGCCGCCGCGCCCGAACCGAGCTGCCGGAGAGCCTGCGCCCCCCGAGCTGGCCGGAGGCGCCGGCCGCCACGCTGCTGAGCAACGCCCTCGAGGCCTGGGCACGCTGTTGTCCACGCCCGCTCGTGCTCTTCTTCGACGAGATCGACTCACTGCGCGGCGAGAGTCTGCGCGCCGTCCTTCGGCAGCTCCGGGAGGGCTACCCTTCACGGCCCGCGCACGCGCCCTGGGCGGTCGCGCTGTGCGGGTTGCGCGACGTGCGTGACTACAAGGTGGCCAACGGTGGCGATCCGAGCCGCCTGGGGACCTCGAGCCCGTTCAACATCAAGGACGACTCGCTGCGGATCTCCGACTTCACCGAGGCGCAGCTTCGCGAGCTCTACGCCCAGCACACCTCGGAGACGGGGCAGGTCTTTACGGAGGAGGCGCTGGTGCGGGCCTGGGACCTCTCCCGGGGGCAGCCGTGGCTCACCAACTCGCTGGCGCGGGAGGTCGTCCGCAACATCGGCGTCCCCGCCTCGGAGCCCATCACGCCGGCGCACTTCGACGAGGCGAACGAGCGCCTGATCCTCGCGCGGCAGACGCACCTCGACTCGCTGGTCGCCCGGCTGCACGAGACCCGTGTTCGCCGGGTGATGGAGCCCGTCGTCGCGGGCACCCGGCCGGGGTTCGACGGCGAGTACGACGACGCCGTTCGGTACGTGCGTGATCTCGGGCTCATCGCGCCGAACAAGCCGGTCCGCGTGGCGAACCCGATCTACCGGGAGATCATCGCGCGCGCGCTCTCGTCGGCCGTCGAGGAGATGGTGCCCTTCCAGGACAACCGCGCCTTCACCGCCCCAGATGGGCGGCTCGACATCGACCGGCTCCTGCGGGAGTTCACGGCCTTTTGGATCGAGCACGGCGAGTGGATGGCCACGCGGGACGCCTACCACGAGGCCGCAGCGCAGCTCGTGCTGATGGCCTACCTTCAGCGGGTCGTCAATGGTGGGGGCTACATCGACCGCGAGTACGGGGTCGGCCGTGGCCGGGTCGACTTGCTCATCCGCTGGCCCTACGAGGCAGCCGGCACGCGCGCCTGGCAGCGGGTCGCCTTCGAGCTCAAGGTGTGGCGCACAGGCGAGCCCGATCCCCTCGACCGCGGCCTCTCCCAGCTCGACGCCTACCTCGATCGCCTCGGCCTCGACACCGGTGTGCTGGCGCTCTTCGACCGCCGTGAGGGCCGCCCACCCATCGTCGATCGCACCCACTTCGACGCCGCAAAGGCACCCTCGGGCCGCGAGATCACGCTGCTGCGCGCCTGAAGACCGAGCTACGCCGTGATCGCGTAGCCCCCGTCCACCGTCAACGTCTGGCCGTGGATCATCGAGGCCTCCGGGGCGCAGAGGAACAGCACCGTCTGGGACACGTCTTCGGCGGTGCACAGCCGCCCGGCGGGGGTCTTGAGCTGGGCTATCTGCAGGAGCTGCTCCCGGTTCGGAAACTGCTTCAGGGCCCAGGTGTCGATCACCCCTGGAGAGACCACGTTCACCGTGATCCCGCGCGGGCCGAGCTCGAGGGCGAGGCCGCGGGAGACCGACTCCATCGCGGCCTTGCTCGCCCCCACCATCGTGTATTGCGGGATCGCGCGCAGCGCGCCGAGGGAGCTGAGCCCTACGATTCGTCCGCCCTGGCCCATCAACGGCTCGTCGCCGCAGGTGAGGGCCTGGGCCAGGAAGAACATCGAACGCGCGTTGACGCCGAAGGTCCAGTCCCAGTGCTTCCGGGTCAGCTCGGCGACGGGCTTGAGCACCCCGGAGGCGGCGTTGGCGACGTAGACGTCGACCGCGCCGAGCCCCCCCCGTACGGCCTCGGCGACCTCTTCGACGGCGCCCTTGTGCGAGAGGTTCACTCGAACGATCAGCGGGTCCTCGTCGCGGATCGCCTTCAGCGCCGCCGCCGTCTCGTCGGCGCCGTCGTGGTTCGAGAAGTAGGTGAAGGCCACGCGGGCGCCGGCGCGGGCCAGGGCGACGCAGATCGCGCGCCCGATCTGCCCCGAGCCGCCGGTGACCAGCGCGGTGCGTCCATTCAGATCGACGTGCAGCATGGGCGCCGTTCTATCAGATCGTCGACCGCCCTCGTACGTGTAGTAGCGTCACCCTCCACACGACCCCGGAGTCAGTGATGCGTCCAGGCTCGATCGCGGTGCCCGCCTTCCTCGTCTTCGGCTGCGGTGGGGGCAGCCTCACGGACGACGGCCCGTCACCGCAGACGCCGGAGCCGCCAGCGGCGAAGCAGATGGCGGTGGATCCCGAGGCCCCCGGGAAGAAGACCGTCCTGGCGGCCACGGCCGCCGAAGATGCGCCGCCGGCCACCCCTCGCCTCTCCGGGGTGCCCTCCGCCGAGCGCCTCACCCAGGCGGTGACGACGTGGTTCGTCGGCCACGTCGGGCGGCGCCTCCACGTCCAGACGGACAAGCCGCTGTACAAGCCGGGGGAGACGATCTGGTTCAAGGTGTGGGATCTGAAGGCGCGCGACTTGCGGGGCGATCACCCCAACGCCGGCTTCACCGTCGATCTCGTCAGCCCCAAGGGCGCCACGGTCCGCAAGAAGCGGCTCCGCGCGAACGCCGGGACGGGCGCCAACGACTTCCGGCTGCCCGATGGCGTCCAGGGCGGTGAATACTCGCTCCGGGTGACCAGCTTCGACGGCCAGAAGCACAGCCGACCGCTGATCGTCAGCGCCTACGAGCCGCCGCGCATCAAGAAGAAGCTCGAGTTCGCGCGCAAGGCGTACGGGGCGGGAGACGAGGTCACGGCGACCATCTCGGTGAAGCGGCCCACCGGCGAGCCCCTCGCCAACCACCCGCTCCGCGCCCACATCCGCCTCGACGGTCAGGACCTCCCGCCGGTCTCGGCGACGACCAACGGGGAAGGCGGCGCGTTGATCCGCTTCCGCCTCCCTGAGCACATCGCCCGCGGCGACGCCTTGCTCACGGTGCTCGTGGACGACGGCGGCATCACCGAGTCGGTCTCCAAGCGGATCCCGATCATCCTGAAGAAGCTGCGCTTCGCCTTCTTCCCCGAGGGGGGGCGCATGGTCGATGGGCTGCCCACGCGCCTCTATTTCGAGGCCCGAAACACCATCGGCAAGCCCGCCGACGTCGAGGGGCGAGTGGTCGACGACGCGGGCAACGCCGTCGCCCGTTTCGGCACCTGGCGAGACGGACTCGGCCGTGTCGACTTCACGCCCGGGACCGGGCGCACCTACCACGCGGAGATCACGCGCCCGGTGGGGGTGACGGAGCGCTACCCGCTGCCGCTCGCCGAGCAGTCGGGCTGTGTGCTGCGCACCTTCGATGACCTGGACGGCCAGGCGGAGGCCCTTCGCGTGTCGGTGAAGTGCTCGGGGAAGCGGAAGGTCATCGTGGCCGCGGTCCAGAGGGACAGACTCATCGACGCCGCCGCCGTCGAGGCCCCCGCGGTGGTGTACTTGAGGAGCGACGACGCCACCCTCGACCGCGCCATCGGCGTCGCGCGGGTCACCGTCTTCGACGTCGACCTCACGCCCCTCGCGGAGCGCGTCGTCTTCCGCAACCGGCGAAACCGCCTCGCCGTGAAGCTCGAGCCGAACGAGGCGACCTACACGCCCCGCCAGCAGGTGGCCATCCAGGTCACGACCACCACGCCGTCGGGTGAGCCGCAGCCCGCCGAGCTCGCCGTCGCCGTCGTCGATGACACGGTGATCAGCTTCGCCGACGACAAGACCGGTCACCTCCTGAGCCGTCTCCTGCTGGAGCCGGAGATCCCCGGGAAGGTGGAGGAGCCGAACTTCTACCTCGACCTCACGGAGAAGAAGTCGGCCCTGGCCCTGGAGCTGCTGATGGGCACCCGCGGTTGGCGCAAGTTCGAGTGGCGCCCGGTGCTCGAGCCGCCGAAGCCGGTCCTCGAGGTCGCCACCGGCGGGGCGATGCCTCCCGCGCCCGAGGGGGCCGCGCGAGCGCTCCGGCGTCCCGGCGCCGGGCGGAAGCCGAACCGCCAGGCGCGTCCGGCGCCGCGCCCGAAGCCCGCGGCGCCTCCCCCGCCCCCCCCCGCCCCGCCGGCCGCCGAGCCGGTGGCCCTCGCGGTAGAGCCGATGGCCGCCCGGGTGCTGGGCGAGCAGCAGGTGCTGGGTGACAAGATCGCCGCCGCAGAGGACGTGGCTTCGGGAATGGACCACGACGACGAGTGGGCCGAGGCGGACCGCAAGGACGACAAGCCCAAGAAGAAGAGGCGGGCGCGACGTCGACGTCCGCGGTGGGCGCCGGTGCGCACCTTCCCGGTGCCCACCTACCCGCTGGAGTACACAGGTCCGCGCACCGACTTCCGCGAGACCGTCTTCTGGAGCCCCGTGATCCGTACGGGCAAGGACGGCAAGGCCACGATCACCTTCCCCGTCTCCGACGCGATCACCTCGTTCCGCGTCTTCGCCGAGGGCGTCGGTGGCGGGCACCCAGGCCGGGCGGAGAAGGTCATCCAGTCGAAGCTGCCCTTCAGCATGAACGTGAAGCTCCCCTTGGAGGTGAGCCAGGGCGACGTGCTCCGAGTCCCCCTCACGCTCTCCAACGAGGTGACGCGCGACCTACCCGTCTCGCTCAACGCCTCCTTTGGTGAGCTGCTCACGCTGAAGAAGCCCGTGGCTCTCGCCGGGCCCAGCCTGCCGGCGAATCAACGCCGGAGCCTCTACTACGATCTGGAGGTGACGGGCACCCGCGGTGAGTCCCCCGTGATGTTCTCGGCCAACGCCGGGGGCCTCACGGACGAGTTCGTGCGCACGCTCTCCGTGGTCCCCCTCGGCTTCCCGCAGACCGGCGAGGCCAGCGGGACGCTCGGCGAGTTCGCCCGCCACGACTTCGACCTCGGGGACACGAGCCCCGGCAGCGTGGACGCCAGCGTGCGGCTCTATCCGAGCCCCGTCGCGACCTTGATGAGCGGCGTCGCGGGGCTCATCCGAGAGCCCCACGGCTGCTTCGAGCAGACCAGCGCGACCCACTACCCGAACGTCATGGTCTTGCAATACCTGCGCGCCAACGACGTAGCTGACCCGGCCTTGGTGGCCCGCGTCGACCGCCTCATCGACAAGGGCTACAAGCGCCTCGTGGGCTTCGAGTCGAAGGGCAACGGCTACGAGTGGTTCGGCCGCGCGCCGGCCCACGAGGCGCTCTCCGCCTACGGGCTGCTGGAGTTCAGCGACATGCGGGACCTCTACGCCGTCGACGAGGCCATGCTCGCGCGCACCGTCGCGTGGCTGAAGAAGCGGCGCGATGGGAAGGGCGGCTTCCAGCGGGACTCGAAGGCCCTCGACAGCTTCGGGCGCGCGTCCCCCGCGGTGACCAACGCCTATATCCGCTACGCCATCGCCGAGGCGGGCCTGGCCGAGGACTTCCGCGCCGAGATCGACGCCCAGGCCAAGCTCGCCGCCACCACCAAGGACCCCTACTTGCTCGCGGTCGCGGCCAACACGCTGCTCGTCCTGCCGGCCCACCGCGCCGCCGGGCTCGCGGCCGCGGAGCGCCTGACGAGCACGCAGGGCGCCGATGGCGCCTGGAGCGGGGCCGATCACAGCGTCACGCGCAGCGGCGGATCGAACCTCACGATCGAGACCACGGCCCTGGCGCTGCTGGCGTTGGTCGAGGCCGACAACGCTCCCGACGCCGCTCGCGAGGCCGTCGCCTGGCTCCAAAAGAAGCGCGGCGGCTACGGCCAGTGGGGCGCGACGCAGGCCACCGTCCTCGCCCTCAAGGCGCTGACGGAATACAACCTGAAGTCGCGGAAGACCCGGCACCCCGGGGAGGTGACGCTCTTCGTCAACGGAGCCCGTGTCGGCTCGGTAGCCTACGCCGCCGGACGACGTGAGCCCATCGAGTTCGTCGGCCTCGGGAAGCACTTCAGGCCTGGCCAGAACACCGTCGAGCTCCGCCATGCCGGTCAGTCGAAGCTCCCCTACTCCGTCGCCATCGACTACCGCGCCTTGAAGCCCGCCACCGCCGCAGACGCCGCGGTGGGCCTATCGACGCGGATCGAGAAGCCCAGCGTGAAGATGGGCGAGTCGGTTCGCCTCGTCGCCACCGTCTCGAACCGCACCGACGCCGGGCAGCCGATGACCGTGGCGCGGATCGGCCTGCCCGGAGGCCTGACCTTCCAGAACTGGCAGCTCAAGGAGCTCAGGGAGAAGGGCGTCATCGCCTTCTTCGAGACGCGCGCGCGCGAGGTCGTCTTGTACTTCGACCAGCTCCAGCCAAAGGAGCGCAAGGAGGTCCCCCTCGACCTCGTGGCCCAGGTCCCCGGCACCTACACGGGCCCCGCCAGCAGCGCCTACCTCTACTACACCAACGACAAGCGATTCTGGGCCGAGGGCCTGAAGTTCGAGGTGATGCGCTAGGACGCTGCGGCAGAGTCGCGACGCGGCGCGCTGCACGCGCCCGCCAA
>CAYOBQ010000024.1:0-66965 GCA_964402225.1 uncultured Nannocystaceae bacterium
AAATCGGGCATCGAAAAACGCGTTGCCGAGGCGACAACTATCTTGACACCTATCGCTCCTCGACCTGCGCCTGAGTCAGCGTCTGCGCCCCAAGCACCTGAGCCTCCGCAAGCCGAGCCACCGCATCCAAGCTCCACAACAGGTCCCGAGCCTCCGTCCGAGCGTCCACGCTACACGCCACAAAGGCCCGCCCCATCAGCTCCGCAGCCGCCCGCGCGAGCTGACTCTTCCCCGTCCCCGGCTCCCCCCGCACCAACAACGGCCGCCGAGTCGCCAACGCCATGTTGATCGCCAGCACCGAGTCCTCGTCGATCACATGCGCCGAAGCCTCCATCCCCGCCCGCGGCCGAAGCCGCACGACCGGATCCCCAGGCATCTCGAAGTACGGCAACCCCATCAACTCCCCTCCTTCTTCTGCGTGTACATCCGGTGGAACACCGCCTTCGCGGTGTCGTCGCGCCCCGCCTCAGATTCGGTTCCCATGAGGCGCACCGTCACCAGCGATGGCAAGCGCTCGTGAATCGCCGTGGTCACGACCCGCCAGCGCTCGTCGTCGGCCTCCTCCCAGAGCAGGTAGTAGGAGGACACCGACCCCGGCGGCCCGTCGCGTTCCTCCTCCAACCACGCGTCCGCCGCCCCGTAGCGACGCGCCAATCCCGAAGTGGATGACCGTCCCCCGGGGAGCGCCTTCTCGACTTCGCCCAGAACGTCTCTCACCACCTCCTCGACCGCGCTCGCGTCCCCTTCACCGGTCTTGTCCCAGCCCGGCACATGGGTTCGAGCTGGCCGCTTCACCATCGCCACACCGAAGAGCTCGTCGCCCTCCCAGCGCAGCGCCATCGAGCGCCCATCGATGCCAGCCATGATCGCCTCGGCCATCGTGGCGTTGAAACAATGCAGATCGATGCGGACGAGCCCCCCGTTCATCGCCGCGCGTGCGCCCGCCAATTGGTGCCTGACGTCCGTCGCATAGCGCAGAACCAGCTCGAGCAGCTCACGTACCCGTTCACGATGCTCGGCCAGATCGTCTCGACGCCAAACGTATCCGAGATCGCGGGCCAACGCCTTGGCTTTGCAATGGTAAAGCATCACGTCGGCGATCCTGGCTGGCGTCGCCGGCTCGACCTTCATCCGCTTGGCGAGGGCCAAGCACAACGTCTCGTGGTCGCGCAGTAAGGTCACGATCTCCCGGGAAACCGCCTTGATCTCTGACTTCAATTGGCGCCGCACCTCGTCCGTGACGAGGGCCTCCTCAAAGCCGCGATCCCCAGCGAACCGCCCAACGGGCGTCCAACCGATCGTCCTCTCCTCGTTCTCCACGACGTGCTCGACGACGCCCACCAACCGACCGTCGAGGACCACCCCGGCGCCCGACATCCCAGCCCAGGCATCGGGAAGCTCCCCTTCGAGGAGAAGCGCCAACCCAGCCTCGTCGCGACCATCCCCGCGCACCTTGGCGTCTACCCTGCGGAGCGCATCGCGAGGCGATTCCCAGCGGGCACCGAGGTAGCCGTCGACACCGACGGCGTCGCCGCACGCAACCGTGCGCGCCTCGATCACGTCCAACGGACCGCTTCCATCACCGAGCGTGTCGGGAACCCCGAGCAAGGCGACATCGACGCCCCCGGAGCCCAGCCACAGCACCCTGGCGTCATCGAACGCCGCGGCTGCACCACGAACGCACAGCCCAGCCACGGGCGTCCCGTCTCGACACACCACGCTCAGAGCCGTGAGAACCCTGCCCTGAGCGACGACGGTGCCGCTGCCCATCACCACGGACGCATCATTCACTCGGCCAGCCACGAGCACCGTCCGCGGGAGAATCCGGGAGGGGTCGGGACCGTGATGGATGTTCGCCTCTCCTCTCGGAGGCCCGGTGTCAACCGGTGACGAGGGCGCCGAAGTATACGCCACCGCGACGGGTGGGGCCGAGGCGCGTGCCGGTCGGGTTCGCTCCGTCTGCGGCTCCGCCCCGCGGCGCTCGCGGAGGAACCCGAGCAGCACCTCCGCCGAAGCACGCGCGGCAAAGGCCTTGAAACGCTCTCCCTTCCCCGAGCCGGCGTGGTCCATCACACCCTTGGCGACGACGAAGTCCAGCCTTTTGTCGTGAGCGACCGCGCCAACCGCGGCGGCTTCCATGTCGAGGCCGAGGACCTTCCGCATCCCACCTTTCTTCAGTCGCGACCACACCTCCGGATCCGTCACGACCTCGTTGCCGCTACCGATCGGGCCTACGTGGATCGCGAACGGCAGCATCACCGGGTCGACCGCGTCATAGGCACGATGCGCCGCGACCGCCGCGCGACCGTCTTCGGTCAACTCAAAGGCGCCAGCCGAGAGACCCACGAGTCCTTCCTGCTTCAGGCGCCGGAGGCTGACGCTCTTGATCGAGTCAGGGAAGTACCGCGACCTCCCGGCCGCCGCGAGCGGGTCACGTCCGTCGAGCAGACACCCCAAGAACCACCACTTTCGAGCCTCATCGTCGGGTACCGCGTAGCCGTGGATCCCGGTCACGAGGCTCGGCCATTCCTGGGCCGCACGATGCCAATCGTCGCAGAGCGGATGGGTCCGGGTGTCGCCCTCTACAACGCCGCCCTCCTTTCGCTTGCCCTCGTCGTATTGGTAGACTCGGTCGGCGAGGACCACGTCGCCCAGCTCGGTGTCATCAGGATGGCCCGCGCAGACTCCGCACATGGCGAGCCAGCGGGGCCGAAGCGCAACGACGAGCGAGGAGGCCAGGCCGGCGGTGGCGACCCCCGCCATGCGGGTCGGCCGAACGGCGGCGACCTCGAGCGGACTCCCCGACGTCTCGAAGGTGCGCCGCAGGTACGGCGTGTCGACCACCTTGTCCTCGACCCAGTCGCCTCGTGCCCCCTCGGACACCTCGCGAAGCGCGATCAGCTCCTCCGGCAGCGCGGCGACGATCAACACGTCGGTCATGGCCACAGCCCCTCGAAACTCGGTCCGCTCAATTGACGCGCCTCCTTGCAGGGCGCCATCCGACAACGCGGTAACGGGGGAGTCAAGCACCCGGCGGAGCCCCCGGGCCTCGACCGCGTCGATAGGATGAGGAAGAATGACGGCCATGAGCCACTTCGCCATCCACATCGACAACCTTCGCGGCCTCCGTCAGCTCCGTTGGAGCCCTTCGGGGGTGTGCCTGCTCGTCGGCGCCAATGGGGCCGGGAAGAGCACGGTGCTGCTGGTGCTGAAGATGCTCCGGGCGGCGGTCGACCGCGGGCTCGCCGAGGCGGTGCAGTTGACGCTCGGCGGGGCCCACGCCTTGAAGCACCGCGACGCGCTGGAGGACGAGCCGATCACGATTGCCGTGGAGCTCGACGGCCTCCGCTGGGCGGTCCAGCTCACCCCGCGCGGCGCCTCCGTCGACTACCTGACCACGGAGTCACTGCACGACGGTGATCGCGTCGTCTTTCACCGCGACGCCCTGGGTGCGTTCGCGTTCGGTGCGCACCGACTGAAAGCCGGCGAGCAGCTCGGCCTCAGGACGATCCTCGACAGCCAGTTCGAGTCGCCGGAGGTGGAGCGCATCGCCGCGTTTCTCCGTCGCATCAGCGTGTACCACGACCCGGATCTGTACGGGTTGCGGGGCGGCTCCAACACCGCCCAGACCAGACACCTGCACAGCCGCGGCGGCAACGCCCTGACGATGCTACGACAATGGCAGCAGCGGCGGCCGGACCGGCACCGCTACGAGCTCGTCCTGTCTGGACTCCGCGCAGCTTTTCCCGGCCTCGTCGAAGACCTGGACTTCATCGAGGCGGGCCAGACGCTGGCCGCCCAGATCTACCGGCCCGGCGTCGAGGCGCCGGACCCGCTCGGCTTCGAGGCCAACGGCGTCCTCGCCATGCTGGTCAACCTCTGCGACCTCGCGGCGGCGGATGACGGCGGCATCGTCGCCATCGACGAGCCAGAGACCGCGCTGCATCCGTTCGCCGTCCGGGCGTTCGCCCGTCACGCGGACAGACTCGCCCGGAACAGAGATGTCCGGGTGATGCTCGCGACCCACTCGACGGTCCTCCTCGATCACTTCGACGCGACTCCGGGGCAGGTGTATGTCCTCGACCGTGAGCGCTGGCCCGGCCCGACCCGGTTGACCGACCTGAAGAACGCCGAGTGGCTACGGCAGTTTCGCCTCGGCTCGCTCTACTCCGAAGGGCAGATCGCGAACAACGATAGCCGAGGATGAGCGCTCTGGGGAGGATTCGGCTCATTGTGACGGGAGACCTGGAGCGAGCGTCGATCGTTGCGTCTATCTCCAGGTTCTTCCCCCGTGAAAGGGCTGAGTGGCTGAAGCCACGGAAGGTCAACTGCGGCACCTCCGCCCGCCTCGCTGCGACGAACGCGCCTAACAAGGCGATGAAGGCGCTGGCGCGGGCGATGGTCGCGGAGGCGCGCTTCGGCGAGGACGGCGAGCCGGCACAACTGGTGCTCGCCGTCGATGATCTCGAGCTGCACAACTTCGACCAACCCAACGTCGTCTGCGCCCATTTCCGGGCCGCGGTCGAGGCAGAGATCGGCCAGCAGGCCACGACGGAGCGGGTTCGCGCCCGCCTCCGTGAGCGAGTCCGCGAATCGTGCTCCTTTCACTTGATGGCCCCGCTGGTCGAGGCCTACTTCTTCGGCGACCGGGCCGCTCTGGTTCGTGCGGGCTGCGCAGCAGACGCTACACCGTGCCTGGCGGATCCAGACGTGGAGCGCTTCGAGTCCACGGAGCCCGAGTGGTTGTCACTCTGCGAGGCCGACAACAGACGCCGCCTCGCGCTCCCCACACCGGAGCCATGGTGGCGCGCGGAGCGCCACCCAAAGAGGTACCTGGAGTGGTTGATCAGCCGAAACGCGGAGCGCCCGGGTCCCCACTACGACGAGGTCCTCGGCGGGGTCGCCGCGTTCGAGTCCCTGGACTGGCCGAGCGTCCCGGCGCACCCACACGCGATCGCCTTCGCCACCTCGATGTTCGAGGACATCGCCGACTTCTTCGGCGTACCGAACCCGCTCAGATCCGAGCACCCCTCGCCGCTGACCTATCCGCGCCGCGACGTTCGACGGGCGACGCTGCTATTGAGGAACATGTAGTGGCCGGCACTCTCGGGTCCAGCTCGCCGGGCGCATGAACAGTTGCTCCGGCGCCGCTCCGTCACAGGCGTCGTCGTCGTCCCACCACGACCACGAGAAGCCACCACAATCCGCTCCCCACCGAAGGAGCGGTCGCCGCCGCGCATCCGCCACCGCCGCCGTCCACCTCGGGCTCGAGCTCTCCATCGACCGCGGCGTCGGCCAGGACGTCTGGACCGAGGTCCTCCGCCCGGCCCGCGTCCTCCGTCCGCCCGACATCGGGCCTCCGGCCGGCGTCGGGGCCAACGTCGGCGACCAAACCCACGTCTGGCTCGAGGCC
Source organism: uncultured Nannocystaceae bacterium (assembly GCA_964402225.1). Taxonomy (GTDB): domain Bacteria; phylum Myxococcota_A; class Bradymonadia; order UBA7976; family UBA1532; genus CAYOBQ01. The sequence goes on from CAYOBQ010000024.1 coordinate 5,414, forward strand.
CGCGTCTACCTCGCGCCCCTCGTCCATCTCGCGCCCCTCGTCCATCTCGCGCCCCTCGTCCATCTCGCGCCCCACATCGGCCTGGGGCCCCACGTCGGGCTCGCGCCCCACATCCACTTCGAGCGCCGCGTCCATCACCGGCGCCGCGTCAGGCGCGGCGTCGGGCTCGACCGCGGCGTCCGGCGGCACACAGACCGACAGATCGAGCGTGCAATCCATCGCGCACCGAGGCTGACCGTCGCCGCTCGGACACATCGCGCCCCGCAGGTCTTCCCCGTCGCACGCCTCGTCCTCCCCGGCGACGCCGTCCCCACAGTCATGGCAGGCCGAGGTGTCGAGGACGCACGCCCCGCACGCCAGAGCGCCGCCGACGAAGCCCTCACCGGCGCAGGACCGCCCCCGCAGATCCCCCCCGTCACAGACCTCCGCCCCCTCGGCGACCCCGTCGCCGCAGGTCGTGCAGTCGGATGTGTCGAGGCCGCACACCGCATCACAGCCCAGGTCCCCGCCGTCGAAGCCTAGCCCCTCGCAGCTCGCCTCGCCCAGGTCATCACCCTCGCAGGCCTCGTCCTCGCCGCGCTCGCCGTCGCCGCAGTCGTGACAGCCGGAGGCGTCTAGCACACAGGCTACGCACCGCAGCCCCCCGCCGACGAAGCCTTCGCCCTCACAGGACCGCCCTTGAAGATCGTCTGTGTCACAGACCTCGTCGCCCTCCACCACGCCGTCCCCGCAGGTGGTGCAGGCGGATGTGTCGAAGCCGCACGCGCCATCACACACCAGGGCCCCGCCGTCGAAGCCGAGATCCACGCACCCGAAGCCGCCGAGATCCGCCCCCTCGCAATCCTCGTCCTCGTCTCGCAGGCTGTTGCCGCAGTCGTGGCAGCCGGAGGTGTCGAGCTCGCAGTCCAGACCGCAGGCGAGGACGCCCGTGAAGAAGCCGAGGCCCTCGCAGTCCCCGGGGAGGACCTCGCCGTCGCAGACCTCCTCATCGTCGAGTGCGTCGTTGCCGCACAGATTGCAGCCGTCGAGGATGTAGGCGTCACACGCTTCGGTGCAGCCCATCACGCCGCCGAAGAAGCCGGGCTGGTCGGCGCAGCTCACTTCGCCCGCGTCGGCGTGATCGCAGAGCTCGGGTCCGTCCATCCGCTCGTTTCCACAGGGGATGCGGTGCTCGCGGGAGGGGTGGGTGACGAGCGGTGAGGCGGGGTGCGGCTGGCCCCGACGCCAGACGCCCTCCGGATCTCCGAGCTCTTCGCCGTTGGCGTAGCCGTCGCCGTCGGCGTCGAGATCGAAGATGGCCGCCCAGTCGACGTTGCCGCCGACCAGGGTCGCCTCGACCTGGAGCCCGAACTCGTTGCGCACGTCCCCGCCGAAGCCCTGGTGGCACAGCGTGCAGCCGAACTCGCCGCCATTTGGCACCTGCGACTGGCGGTGGCGGCGGGCGCCTGCGTCCACCGCGAACAACATCAGCACCGCGATCCACGCGACACGCATCTTCACAACCCCCGGCTCTGCCTGCTATCTCGCCACAGAAACGGGGGGTGACGCCATGAAGCGATGGGGATGGACGCTGCTGTTGACGGTGGGCTGCGCCGAGGAGCTGACCTCGCCGCCCCTGACCACGCCCGACGCGGTGGCCGCGGACCTGGCCGTCGACGCGGCCGCCTTCGACGCCGCGCCGCCCGACGCGCTGCCCGACGGCCCCACGCCGGACGCCGCGCCGCCGGTGGTGGAGGGGGTCGTCGGCGCCCAGGTCGCCGCGGGGCCGCACCTGGGGGCGGCCTGGATCGAGGGGCGCCCGGTCGTCGCCTGGTACGACCCGGGCGAGCGCGCGCTGATGTTCGCCATCGGTCGCAAAGACGCGCCCCGCGACTCCGCGGACTGGACGCGGTACGCGCTGCACCCGGACGGGCGCTACCCCAGCGTCGCCGTCATCGATGGCCGCCCCGCGGTGCTCTTCTTCGACGCCACGGAGGGGGCGCTGCGTCTGGCCCACGCCGATGGGCCTTCGCCGGACGCGGCCTCGTGGACGACCCACACCATCGACTCCGATGGCGCTCCGGGCTCCTTCGCGGACCTCGCCGTGGCGGGCCACGACGTCGCCGCCGCCTACCGCGACGGCACCACCGGCGCGCTCCGCGTCGCCACCGCCACGACCTGGCCGCCATCGAACATCGCCCACTGGCGGGTGGAGGTCGTCGACGACGAAGGGGACGCGGGGCACTTCGCGTCCCTCGGCATCGTCGATGGCCAGCCGGTCGTCGCCTACCACGAGGCCACCGCCGGGGTGCTGAAGCTGGCCCGGAGGGACGACGCGGGCTGGACCATCGAGACCATCGACGCGGAGGGGACGGTGGGGCGCTTCGCGGCGCTGGCGCCCTCGGGGGAGCTGGTGGCCTACAGAGACGACACGCGGGGCACGCTGAAGGTGGCGCTGCGAGGTGCGGAGGGCTGGGACACCGAGCACGTGGACGAGACGGGGGACGCGGGTCACGCCAACCAGATCCACACGGCCTTCGGCGGCCTGGTCATCACCCACTTCGACGCGCGCGCGGGGCGCCTCAAGCGCGCGGTCCGCGAGGCGGACGGCTGGCGGCTCGATAGCGTGGCCACCCCCCGGAGGGTCGATGGCGGGGCGCTCTTCGCGGCCCACCCCTGCGGCGGCGTCGACGACCTCGGCGTCGGGGCCCACACCGGGCTCCACCTCTATCGCGCAGACACCGGGCGCCTCGAGCTGGCCTACGACGCGACCGACGGGGACGCCTGGTTTCGGCGCCCCGCCGCCGGCGCCATCCGCGGGGCGACCACCGCGGCGCTGCTCCCGGGGGATCTCCCCACGCTCGCCTACGGCGTCGGCGACCGCGGCCTCTTCCACGCCGTCGCGACCACCTGGCCGCCCACCGACAGCGCCGATTGGGAGGTGCGACGCATCGCCGCGGGGGCCCCCGCCGGCCTCGTCGCGGGGCCCGGGTCCCTCGCCTGGCGGGACGGCGACTCGGTCCGCATGGCGAGGGCCCCCGACTGGACGGCGGGGGAGGTGCCCTTGCCCCCCGGCGGACCCGTCGCCGGATTGATCGAGGTCGACGGCCGCGCCGCCACAGCCGCCCGTGACGCCCAGGGTGCGGTCCACTTCGCCCGCGCCACCCCCGAGGGCTGGTCGACCCACAGCGTTGATCCCGCCCCGACGGTCGGCAGCCTCGCCGCCCTCGTCGCGATCGACGGCCGCCCGGCGCTGTTCTACACCGGCGCCCCCGACGAGGACGGCCGGCCGACCCTCCAGTTCTCCCACGCGACGGTCCCCGAGCCCGCCGACTCCGCGGACTGGGGCGGGCGACACCGCGTCGAGCTCTCGCTCCCCGACGCGGCGCCCATCCGCGCCCTCGACGCGGCGGTGGTCGACGGCCGGCCCGTGGCCCTCGTGACCACCGACGTGACCCACTTCGTGCGCGCTCGAAATGACAGCCCGACGGGGCCCGGTGACTGGCAGCCCCACGTCGCCGACGGCTCCCCGGTGCAGGACGGCGCCCGGGTCGTCGAGCGGGACGGCACGCCCGCGCTGCTCTACGGCGCCCTCGCGCCGGACTCGACCCTCCGCCTGGCCACCACCGGCACCCACAGCCCGGGGGGGCGTCAGGCCTGGACCTTCAGCCGGGTGGATCTGCGGGGCGGACCCACCCCGCGCTTCCACCCCGCGGGCATCCAGACCTACCGGCTCCAACGCGCCGTCGCCTACCGCGTGCGGGGCTGCGTCGTGCTGGCTCGGAGCTTCTAGAAGGTGCCCGAGAGCCACCAGCCGAGGCCCACCGCGACGGCCACCGCGCTGACACCGTAGAGGACGTTGGCGGTGGTCGCCGCCGCCTCCGCGCGGGACTGGAGCTGGCGCTTGGCGTCGCGGTCGAGGCTGGCGTCGAAGGACCGCGCGGCGTCGTCTGCTTCGACGCCCGCGAAGACCGCCGCGGCTGCTGCGACCGCGCCGAGGCTGAGCGCGACGGCGGCGGGGCGAGGCGGCGGGCCGAGCGATGGGGGGGGCGGGACGTCGGAGTCCGTCAGGCGCGTGTAGGGGCGACGCGCCGGGCGGACATCGACCGGGGACGGGGCCGGCTCGGGCTGGGCGACCTTCGGCTTCGGCTTCGGCTTCGGGGGAGGAGGCGGGGGCGCGGGCTTGGCGGGGGCGAGCTCGACGACGAGCTTGTATCGGGCGGCGGGCTTCACCCGCAGCTCGATTGACTCCGTCTCGAAGCCCACCTTGTGGACCGCGATCCGGCGCAGCCCCGCCTTCAGTCGCCGCGTGCGCCCGGATTGGAACTTCGCGAGCTCCTCGCCGTCGACAGTGACCGTGGCGTCGGGTGGGTCGACCTTGATGCGCACGTAGCCGTAGTCGATCCCGTAGACGGCGAAAAGGGACGATACGAGCGCTGCGCAGACGAAGGGCACGGCGCCATGCTACCGTTCCCGCTTCCCCTGGCGTAGTTCGTGGAGGGAATCGATGAACGCGACGGCTCTGCTGCATGGCTGGATCGACGCTCGGCTCGACGCCCAGGCCTCCACCTGGCTGTGCGACCGGCTCTCGCGGGTGCGCGCCGAGGAGGAGGGCGACCGCGAGCTCTACCTCGCGGTGGGTCTCGCGCCGCGGAAGCTCGGCAAGAAGGACCTCGAGCTCACGGAGCAGGAGCTGGCGGCGGCGGACGCGTTGGCGCCGGGCTGGTGGCCCGGGGACTGGACCGTCGACCAGGCGGCGCGCGTGCTGCTGATCTTGAGCGCGCCGGGGGACGCCGAACGCTTCGCGGCGCGGCTCGAGCAGCTCTGCGTCACCTCCGATGTCGGCGAGGCGATGGCCTTCCACCGTGGCCTGCCGCTCTACCCGGAGCCTGCGCGCTACGTCGCCCGGGCCGCGGAGGGGGTGCGCACCAACATGAAGGGGGTCTTCGAGTCGGTGGCCCACCACAACCCGTATCCGGCGGCCCACCTGCCCGAGGGGGCGTGGAACCAGATGGTGCTCAAGGCCATCTTCATCGGGACGCGGCTCCACCCCATCGTGGGGCTGGACGCGCGCGTGAACCCTCGGCTGCGCGAGATGCTCATCGACTACGCCCACGAGCGCTGGGCGGCGAGCCGCGACGTCTACCCCGAGCTGTGGCGCTGCGTGGGGCCGGTGGCCGACGCGCAGGCCATAGACGATCTCCAGCGGGTGCTCACGACCGGCGGCGAGATCGAGCGGCACGCCGCGGCGCTGGCCCTCACGTCGTGCCCCGATCCGCGGGCCGCCGAGATCCTCGGCGCCGCCCCCGAGCTGGCCGCCGCCGTCGAGGGCGGCGACATCAACTGGCAGACCCTCGTCGAGAGGCTGTGAAGGAAACCGAGATGTACATTGATCCCCACATCCACATGAGATCGCGCACCACCGACGACTACGAGGCGATGGCCGCCGCGGGGGTCGTCGCGGTGATCGAGCCCGCGTTCTGGCTCGGCCAGCCGCGCACCCACGTGGCCTCCTTCATCGACTATCTGTCGAGCATCGTGGGCTGGGAGCGCTTCCGCGCCGCTCAGTTCGGCATCCGCCACTACTGCGCCATCGGCCTCAACTCCAAGGAGGCCAATAACGAGGCGCTGGCCGAGGCGGCGATGGACGTGCTGCCGCGCTACGCCACCAAGGAGGGCGTCGTCGCCATCGGCGAGATCGGCTACGACGACCAGACGGAGCTCGAGGACAAGTACTTCCGCCTCCAGCTCGAGCTGGCCAAGGAGCTCGAGCTGCCGGTGATGATCCACACCCCGCACCGCGACAAGAAGCGCGGCACCATGCGCAGCATGGACGTCGTCTGCGAGCACGGCATCGAGCCCTCGATGGTGGTCATCGACCACAACAACGAGGAGACCGTCCGCGACGTCCTCGACCGCGGCTTCTGGTCGGCGTTCACGCTCTATCCCAAGACCAAGATGGGCAGCGAGCGCATGGTCGCGGTGGTGCAGACCTTCGGCTCCGAGCGCATCATCTGCGACTCCTCGGCGGACTGGGGCATAAGCGACCCGATGGCGGTGCCCAAGACGGCGAAGCTCATGGAGCTGCGCGGCATCGATCCAGAGGACATCCGCAAGGTGACCTACGACAACGCGCTGGCCATCTACGGGAAGAGCGGGCAGATCGAGGCGGACCACTGGCTCAACCCCGAGCCCATCGACCAGCGCACGCTCTACGAGGGAAACTCCGTCCTGCGTGGGCAGGCGCCGGTGATCGAGCCGCGCGACAAGGAGTCGCTGCTGATCGAATGATCAGCGCTTGACGGGGGTGGGCTCGGCGAGTCGGTTCCGGGTCTGCTGCGCCGTCCAGAAGGGGGCGAAGCAGGGCCGCTCCACGTACCTTCCGGTGCCCCGCTCGGTGTTGAGCTGCCCCTTGTCGTAGACGACGCGGCCGCGCGAGAGCGTGTAGGCCGGGACGCCGGTGACGGTCATCCCCTCGTAGATGTTGAAGTCGATGTTCTGGTGGTGCTCGTCTTTGGAGATGGTCCGCGTGCCCTCCGGGTCCCACACCACGACGTCGGCGTCGGCCCCCACATCGAGGGATCCCTTGCGCGGGTGGATGTTGAAGATCTTCGCGGTGTTGGTGGAGGTCACGGCCACATACTCGCTGGGCGTGAGCCTCCCGGTCCGCACGCCGTGGTGCCACAGCACCGCCATCCGGTCCTGCACGCCGTTGGTGCCGTTGGGGATCTTGCGGAAGTCGTCGATGCCGGCCCGCTTCTGGTCGGTGCAGAAGCAGCAGTGGTCGGTCGCGGTGGTCTGGAGCATCCCCGACTGGAGCCCGGCCCAGAGCGCCGCCTGATGCGACTTGGGTCGAAACGGAGGCGACATCACGTAGTGGGCCGCCTGGTCCCAGTCCTTGTTGCGGTAGACCGAGTCGTCGAAGACGAGGTGCTGGGCGAGGACCTCGGCGAAGACGCGCTGCCCCTCGAGCTTCGCCCGCGTCACCGCCTCGAGGGCGTCAGTGCAGGAGGTGTGGACCAGGTAGAGCGGCACGCCGAGGACCTCCGCGATGCGGATGGCGCGGTTCGCCGCCTCTCCCTCGACCTCCGGGGGCCGGGAGAGCGGGTGCCCCTCGGGGCCGTGGATGCCCTTGTCGTAGATGTCCTGCTGGAGCGTGAAGACGAGCTCGCCGTTCTCGGCGTGGACGGTGCACAGCGCGCCGAGCTCCCCCGCCGTCTTGAAGCTGTTCACCAGCGTCTCGTCGTCGCACATGATGGCGTTTTTGTAGGCCATGAAGTGCTTGAAGCTGTTGACCCCATGCTGGGTGCACAGCGTCTTCATGTCCTCCCGGACCGACTCGTCCCACCACGTGACGGCCACATGGAAGGAGTAGTCCCCCGCCGCCTTCTGGGCCCACTCATTCCACGACGCCCAGGCCTCCATCATGCGCTGCTGGGGGCTCGGGATGACGAAGTCGATGACCATCGTCGTCCCGCCGGCCATCGCCGCCGAGGTGCCGGTGAAGAAGTCCTCCGACGCCACCGTGCCCATGAAGGGCAGCTCCATGTGGGTGTGCGGATCGATCCCGCCGGGCATCACGTAGCACCCGCCGGCGTCGATGACGCGCGCACCCGCCGGCACGTCGAGGTTGACCCCGACGGCGCGGATGACCCCGTCCTCCGTGTAGATGTCCGCCCTGCGCTCGGCGTCGGCCGTGACGACCGTGCCTCCCTTGATGAGCACCGACATTGCGTCCTCCCGTAGGTCTTTGGCGTCGCGGAATCTACCACACCGACGCGCGGCGGCCCCACCGTCGCGGACGGTGCTCAGTCAGCGGCGTCGGCGTCGAGGGACGCGTCGGTCGCCGAGGCGTCGGGACCTGCGTCGCCGATGCCGATCTCGGCCCCGTCGGGTTCCACGCGCGAGTCATCGCTGGCGGCGTCGGAGACCATCGCATCTGGCTCGCCGATCCCGACGTCGGGGTCGGGAAGCGGCTCGAGGAGGCACTCGTGAGTCGCCTCGTCGCACCGCCGCCGACTCGCGCAGGTGTCGGGCTCGAGACGGCATCCCGGGACGCAGTAGCCAAACCGATCCCCGTACTCACGCTGGCAGTACTGGCGCTCCGATTCGCAGACCCAATCCTCCAGGCACTTCTGTCGACCCCCGGGGAATACACAGACTCCACGGCTGTAGTCGCACGTCTTCTGGCGTGGGCACCCTTCTGGGCCACAACTGACCGGATCCGGCTCCCCGTGCCAATCGATGCCGTCAAACTCGCACCCGCCCGCGACAATCAGCAGGAGCCAGAGGAACACGGTCGGAGAACGCACCGCCATGGCCCCACTACGGCGCATCTCCCGAGTTCGGGACCAATCGCCGGGCCGGTCAGCGCTTGCCCCGCCTGTGGGGCCTGCGTAGTCTGCCGGCTTCCTTCAAGGAGGTGTCCCCGTGGACGACGCTTTGGACTACGACTTCCAGGCCCCCGAGCTCAGCCCCGTCGAGACGCTGCGGCACAGCGCCGCGCACCTCTTGGCTTCGGCGGTGGCCGAGCTGTATCCCGGCTCGAAGTTCGGCACCGGCCCGCACATCGAACACGGCTTCTACTACGACATCGATCTGCCCGACCCCGTCTCCGCCGAAGACCTCCCGGCGATCGAGGCTCGGATGCGCCAGATCGCCAAGCGGAACCTGCGCTTCGAGCACAAGGTGCTGTCGCAGGCCGACGCGCTGCAGTGGGCCGAGGAGAGCGGGCAGCCCTACAAGGTCGAGCTCATCGAGAAGCACGACGTGCCGACCACGAGCTTCTACACCCACGGCGAGTTCACCGACATGTGCGCCGGGCCCCACGTCCGCTACACCAAGAAGATCAAGCACTTCAAGCTCACGACCGTCGCCGGCGCTTACTGGCAGGCCGATGAGCGCAACCCGATGCTCACCCGCATCTACGGCGTGGCGTTCGCGACCAAAGACGAGCTCGAGGCCCACCTCCACATGCTGGAGGAGGCCAAGAAGCGCGACCACCGGCGCCTCGGCAAGGATCTGGAGCTGTTCCGCATCACCCAGGAGTACGGCGGCGGCCTGGTCCTGTGGCTGCCGAACGGGGCCTATATCCGCAAGGAGATCGAGGACTTCTGGCGCGCGGCCCACCTGAAGGCGGGCTACGAGCTGCTCTTCACGCCGCACATCGCACCGCGCACGCTGTGGGACCGAAGCGGCCACACGGAGCACTACACCGACTCGATGTACGCGCCCATGGAGGTGGAGACGGAGCCCTACCAGCTCAAGCCGATGAACTGCCCGTTCCACATCGGCGTGTACCGCGCCCGGCAACGCAGCTATCGCGAGCTGCCGATCCGCTACGCCGAGCTGGGCACCGTCTACCGCTTCGAGCGCTCCGGCGCCCTCCACGGCCTGATGCGCGTGCGCGGCTTCACCCAGGACGACGCCCACATCTTCTGCACCGAGGCGAGCCTCGAAGACGAGCTCGCGCGCTGCCTGGACATCGCCAAGCTCATGTACGAGACCTTCGGCTTCCCGGAGTACAAGGTCGAGCTGTCGTGCCGGGACTCGGAGGACGCCGCCAAGTACCTGGGCACCGACGAGATCTGGGCGCTCAGCGAATCCACGCTGGCCAAGGTCCTCGAAGACCGCGGCATCGAGTACACCCGCATCGAGGGCGAGGCCGCCTTCTACGGTCCCAAGATCGACGTGAAGGTCGTCGACGCCATCGGCCGAACCTGGCAACTCACGACCGTGCAGCTCGACTTCACGCAGCCCGACCGCTTCGACCTCACGTACGTCGGCGCGGACAACAAGCCGCACCGCCCGATCATGATCCACCGGGCGCTGTTGGGCAGCATCGAGCGCTTCTTCGGCATCCTGATCGAGCACTACGCTGGCGACTTCCCGCCCTGGCTGGCGCCGGTTCAGGCCCGCGTGCTGCCCGTGAGCGAGAAGTTCCTGGCCTACGGCGAGTCGGTCACAGCGCAGCTACGCGCCGCCGGCCTGCGCGCCTCGCTGGACGTCTCCGACGAGAAGCTGGGCTACAAGATCCGCCGCGCCGAGCTCGAGAAGGTGCCCTACGCCCTCATCGTCGGTGGCCGCGAGGCCGACTCCGGCACGGTGGGCGTACGCCGCCGCCACCAGGGCGACCTGGGCGCGATGCCGGTGGGGGAGTTTGCGGATCGATTGACGGCGGAGGTCGCGTCGAAGGCGCGCTGAGGGCTCCCGAACCCCGACCGACGCAGGAATCGTCGCTCGGGGCGGTGCGCGGCGAAGCGCCGCGAATGCGTCACACGCTCTCAGTTCGCGTAGACGCGCTCTCGCCGCTCCTGCTTCTCCTTGCAGCGGATGCAGAGCGTGGTGACCGGCCGCGCCTCGAGGCGCTTGTAGCCGATGAAGGCGCCGCACGCGTTGCACTCGAAGTACTCGCCGTCTTCGATGCGCTCGAGAGCCTGATCGATCTTGTTGAGGAGCTGCCGCTCGCGACCGCGCAGGCGGAACGCCAGACCCTGATGGTAGTCGGCCGTCGCGAGGTCGGCCTCATCGGCCAGATCCTCCTGGTCGACCGTCATCTCCTCCGTCAGCGTGCGGTTCGCGTTGCGCAGGATCTTGGTGCGCTCCTCGATCAGCAGCTCGCGGAAGAGCTTGGTCTTCTCGGCGAGCTCTTCGTCCGACGGAAAGTCGGGTTCTTCGTAGTCAGCCCTCATCGGGACCCTCCTTCAGAGGCTAAAAAGGATCGCGCCCCAGAGGTGGCGTTGCAACGGAAATGTGCGTGGAGCCGCCCGCAAAGTGGCATCGGGCGCGGATCGACGAGACGATGGGACGATGCCTTCGATCGACCTCGTGGAGCGGGGGCGAGCGACCGGCCGCGCCGTGTATCCGGGGATCTCGGCCCTCTACGCGGCGCTGACGCTGCTCTACCTCGTCGCCCCTCCCCTCGAGCCTGCGCGCCCCTATCTGGTGGGCCTCGTGACCCTCGCCCTACTCACCGCCGGGGCCTCGATCGCCGTCTCCCGCCTCCCCCCGCACCTCGTCCATGCCCTCGCCCTCGGCGTCTCCGCCGCCGCGACCCTGCAAGCCATGAGCTTCGTCGCGTACTCCGGCGACCCGGCGCAGATGGTGGTGCCGATCATCTGCGTCCTCGCCCTGTCGTGCATGCTCCTGCGCCTCGCCCAAACGGCCTTCATCGCGGCGCTCATGTTCGGCGGCTGCTGGTGGTTGTCGACGGGCCACCCCCCCGACGTGCGCGCCCACTGGATGATCAACCTGGGCTCCACCGCGGTCCTGGCCATCGTCATCACCCGTCAACGCGTCCGGCTGCTGCGGGCCCTTGAGCACCAGGCCGAAGACGCCCTCGCCGCCCGCGACGCCGCCCTCGCAGCCGACCGCACCAAGTCGGAGTTCCTGGCCACCATCAGCCACGAGATCCGCACCCCGCTCAACGCCATCGTGGGCAGCGCGGACCTCCTCGCCGAGTTCGCGCTCCCCCTCGACTCGAAGGCGCACGCCGACACCATCGCGACCGCCTCCCTCGCGCTGTTGGGCTTGGTGACGGACGTGCTGGACTTCTCGCGCGTCGAGGCTGGGGCCGTGGAGCTGGAGCGCACCCCCCTGGACCCATTGGAGTTGGTCGAGCGCACGTGTTCACTGCTCCGACCGCGGGCAACGAGCCGCGGCATCACCCTCGCCATCGAGGCCCTGGGGCCTCTGCCCGGCCGCGTCCTCGGCGACCCGGTGCGGCTCACTCAGGTCCTGTCGAACCTCGTCGACAACGCCATCAAGTTCACCGAGGAGGGCGGCGTCGTCGTCACCCTGGAGGCGACCCCGGAGGGCATCGCCTTCGAGGTGCGCGACACCGGGATCGGCGTCCCCCCCGAGGCGCAGTCCCACATCTTCGAGGCCTTCCGCCAGGCGGACGGCTCGACCACCCGCCGCTACGGCGGCACGGGCCTCGGCCTGGCGATCTGCGAGCGGCTGGTGGCGGCGATGGGGGGCGAGATCCGCGTCGAGAGCGCCGCCGGCCGCGGCAGCACCTTCAGCTTCCGGCTCCCGCTGCCGGTCGCGGAGATCCCGCGCGATCCCTCCGCCCCCCCCGCGTCGGGAGACGCCCGGCTCCTCCTGGTCGAGGACAACCCGGTGAACCAGCGAGTGGCGATGCGTGCGCTGGAGCGCCTCGGCTACGCCGTCGAGGTCGCCGACGACGGCGTGGCCGCCCTCGAAGCCCTCCTTCGCCAGCGCTTCGACGCCGTGCTGATGGACTGCCAGATGCCGGGCATGGACGGGTACGAGGCCACCGCCGCAGTGCGCGCCCGCGAGTCGGGGGACGAGCACCTCCCGATCATCGCGCTGACGGCGAACGCCCTGCCCGGGGACCGCCAGCGCTGCCTCGACGCGGGGATGGACGACTTCATCGCCAAGCCGGTGCGAGTCCGCGATCTCCAGCGGGTGCTCAATCGCTGGGTTTCGATGTAGAGTCCCCCCATGAGTGACGAGGATCTGCAAAACACCGACACCGAAAGGCCCGCCCTCGAGGTCGAGGGCGCCGACGACCTGACCGACACGGTGGTCACGGGCATGCCGGCTTTCCAGCTCCCACCGGACCTCGCCGACAAGGGCGAGACGGAGGCCGGCGGCGACGAGCCTGGACCCGAGGACACCGACGAGACGATGGCGGACGACGGCTTCGACGACGACGAACCCACCGGGTCCTGACGTGGTCCGGCGGGCCACCATCGCGTCTGGGCTGCGCATCCTCCCCCTCGTCGTGCTCCTCGCCTGCGGCGGCGCACCCAGCGCGAAGAAGAAGCCGAGCGCCCTCGCGGGGGCCATCGCCGCGGCCACCAGCGGGCGCGTCCCACCGGGGACGGCGGTGGTCACCTTCGCCGCCTTCCTCGCGGGCGAGGCCCCCGATGACCCGCAGGCCCCGGGCGGGGTCCCGCTGAATCTGGTCACCGCCCCGGTCGACGCCTCTCTGCCCATCGATCTGCCGGCCTTGCGGGCCGCGTCGCCGGACCACGCGGCGGCGATCGGCGCCGCCCGCGACGTCGTCTTCGTCCGTTACGCCGGCCCCCCACTGCCCGCGCTGGCCCACGTCCGCGCGGCGTCCGAGGCGGCCGTGGCGCTCGGCGGCGTCCTCGTCGATCTCGGCACCCGCCGGGCCTACGCCCCCGACGAGCTGACCGCCTTCCTCCAGTCCGAGGGCTGGGCCGCCGAACAGATCGTGGTGGAGGCCCAGAAGGAAGCGAGCGGGCAGGTGATGTTCACGACCTACGGGATGGCTCGGCTCGGCTTGCCGGACCTCGAGCTCTCGGGGGTCGATCCGGCCCAGGCCCGCCTCGGCTTCGGCGCCTTCCAGAAGGTCCTCCACGCGCTCCAGGCGCGCGAGCGGGCCGTCCCCGGAGACGAGGTCGGCGGCGTGGCGCTCCGCGAGTGTGCCCGGCCACCAGAGGCCTACGAGCAAGCGTGCGTCCGAATGTGATCCGGCTCGCGGGGCTGCTGCTCTTCGCGGCGACCGCCCCCGCCCAGACGATCCCGGGCATCCCCGGGCTCACGCCCACCGGCGGCGGCGAGGCGAAGGAGCCCGCCGTCCGGCTGGCCGACGATCCGCGCTCCAAGGTGGCGCGCCTCAAGAAGGCGGTCATGGAGGCGCGCCAGGGGCTGGTGCTGAGGGCCCAGGACGCCCAGCGGTGGGAGAAGCGTCGGACGGAGGTGCGGGGGCGACGCGTCGCCCTGGTCACGTTGCGCCGATCATTGGTGTCCGACACCGAGCCCAGCGAGGCCGACCGGCGCCTCGCCGACGCGCCGGAGCCGCCGGAGCCCGACGCCGGCCCGCCCGACGCCGGCCCGGCGGACGGTGGCGTCACCGATGGTGGCGTCACCGACGGTGGCGTCGCCGACGGCGAGACCTCGGACGCCGGGGTCGCCGACGCGGCGCCACCTCCCATCGTGGGTCCGACGATGCTGCCCGTGCTCCAGGTGGGCGAGCTCTTCCTGCGTCCGAGGGTCCACCCCGCGCAGATCGCCGAGCTCGATCGGCTCGCCGAGGGCCTCGACGACCTCGAGGAGACCCTCAGCGCGCTGATGCGACTCTACGCCGAGGAGCGCGGGCTGCTCACGGAGGCCCTCGCCCAGGCCGACCAACTCCTCAAGGCGATCGACACACGCGCCGGGGAGCAGACGGGGGGCCGGCGGTTCTTCGGGCTGCGCGCCGTGGAGAAGCTCGCCCTCGAGGCGCACCTCGCCACCATCGAGCTCTCCCTGGCCCGCGCCCGCGCTCGGCAGGCGACGGCGGATCCGACGGAGGCGGCCAAGGCCGACGCCGGCAAGGAGCTGGAGTCGGTGATGCCCCTCGACTCGGGTGGGGCCACGCCGCTGGTGGAGTTCGCGGCGTCCCATCGCGAGGCCGAGGTTCTGCGCGACCAGCTCGACCGGCTGCACCGGGACAAGGCCGAGATCGCCCGCGACATGGGCGATCTTCGGGAGGACACGGTCCGCGCCCGCACCCTCCGCTTCCAGCTCGCGCTCATCGCCGCCGAGCGGGACCTCGAGGAGAGGGAAGAGACGCTCCGGCGGGGGCTTGACCGGCTCGCGATCACGCCCGACGAGGTCAAGTGGGCCACCAAGAAGTACGAGCGCTCGGTGGAGCTGCGCGGCGCGTCGATCCCTCGCATCGAGGCGAAGCGCGACGAGCTGCGTGCAGCCCTCGCCGCCTCGGGGACGGGGCCCTTCTCCCTCTCGGCGGTGGCCGAAGCCCAGGACGTCCTCTACGCCGAACGCATCGTCTTCGAGCGGCTGAAGCTCCAGCGAGACGCGTTCCGCAACGACCTCATCCACATCCTCGAGGCCGCCCTCGACGGGGTCCCACCGCCGGACGACTTCCTCCAGAAGTACCGTCTCTGCCTCGACGAGGGGGCGCACCGGGGGCGCTCCGACGACCTGGCGACCCGGTGCGACGGCTGGCGGCGCGCGGAGAACACCGTGAAGCGCGCGCCCGCGCCGCCGGAGGTGGCCGCCCGCAAGAAGCAGGTCCTGGCCGCCTACGCCGCGCTCCAGGACGTCTGCATGCGTGAGGAGTGGGTGCTGGCCACCCAGGACCGACTCGCCGACATCGGCCGCTACCACTTCGAGAAGCTCAAGTGGGAATCGCGCAGCGCCGGTTGGTACGCGTGGCGGGTTCTGCTGAGCCTCATCTTCGCGGTCATCGCCTTCGTGCTCTCGCAGGTCGTCGGCCGAGTCACGCATCGACTCGCGGGGCACGACCGGGAGGACGCGCCCGCCGGCCCCTCGGGGTGGGCCGCCCCCGAGACGGGCGGGGGGTGGAGTCAGCGGATCCTGCGGCTCCGCCGAGGGCTCGCGCTGCTGGTGTACCTGGGGGCCGCGGGCCTGGTGTGGCTCTACGCCGCCGTGTGGTGCATCAACTACGTCTGGGAGCTGCCCATCGAGGTCGGCCGCCTGCTCGGCTGGGCGACCATCCCCCTCTTCCTCATCGGCGACCGCGGGGTCTCCATCTGGTCGATGGCGCAGATCGCGGTCTGGGGCGTCGCGGCGGTGTGGACCGGGCGGCTGCTGCGGCGCTGGATCTCCGACAACCTGCTCCAGCACTTCTCCGTCGAGCGCGGCGTGCGCGACGCCGTGGGGACGATGATCGGCTACCTGGTGATGCTCGTCGGCATCGGCGCCGGCCTCGCGTCGGTCGGCATCGGCGTCGGCGCGATGGCGGTGGTCTTCGGTGTCGTCGGCATCGGCATCGGCTTCGGCTTGCGCGACATCGCCAACAACTTCATCAGCGGCTTCATCCTCCTGCTCGAGCGCCCCATCCGCAAAGGCGACTTCATCCAGGTCGACGACCTCGTCGGCCAGGTCCGCGAGATCAGCGCCCGCGCCACGACCATCGAGACCCGCGACGCGGTCACGGTCATCGTGCCCAACAGCCAGTTCATCACCGGCAACATCGTGAACATGACGCTGGGCCACAACGAGCGCGTGCGGACCCAGGTCCGCGTGGGCGTGGCCTACGGCAGCGACGTGGCGAAGGTGCAGGAGGTCCTGCTCGACGTCGCGAAGCACCACGGCGGGGTGCTCTCGCGCCCGCCCCCCAAGGTCCACTTCAAGGAGTTCGACGAGAGCGCGCTGGCGTTCGTCCTCCACGTCTGGACCGAGCGGATTCGCGCGCTCCCGGACCTCGTCAGCGATCTGAACATGGCGGTCGACGCCGCCTTCCGCGAGCACGGCATCACGGTCCCCTTCCCCCAGCGGACGGTGCACCTGCACGACGTGGAGCTCGAGGAGGAGGAATGAAGGCCCAGGTCGTCGTCGCGCTGCTGCTCGCGAGCACCGGCCACGCCCAGCTCCGGGCCGAGGGCACGGCCACGGCGACGGCGCAGTACTACTCGGGCCACAACGACCTCAGCTTCGAGTTCCGAGATCCCGACACCAACGAGGCCGGGCTCGACAACTACCTCGCGCCGGTCCTCGACAGCGCGTACCCGTCCTACTATCTCGAGGCGGCCGGCGAGCTCCACTGGACGCCCGGCGGGCGGCTGCGACTCCGCCTCGACTCCGGCGAGCTGTCGCGGACGACCAGCTACGTCACCGACGAAGAGACGGGCGAGTACGTAGCCACCGAGGTCTGGCTCTCGAACGGGCAGTTCATCGAAGACGAGTGGGCGCAGACCCGCTTCATCCGGGAGCTGCACCTCGACCAGGCCATCGGGCCGGTCACGGTCTACGTGGGCAAGCGCGAGAGCGCGGTGGGCTACAGCCTCGTCTTCGCGGACTACAGCCCGACCCTCGGCGCGCGCCTCGACATCGCGCCCTTCACCGCCGAGGCCGGCGTCGTCTGGCCGGAGCGCGGCTTCGAGCTCGGCGAGAGCGTGCTCACCCACGCCTCGGGCGCCTGGACGGCCGGCGGCGGGGGCACCCTCTCGGCCTTCGTCGCGCGGCTCGACGACGGCGAGGACGACCTCGGCCAGCTCACCGGCGACCTCGTGCGCGAAGCGACGCTCGTGGCCCGCCTCGAGCGCGGCGCCGACGACCCGGACGTCCGCGCCGACGGCACGCCCACCTCCAAGGGCACCATCCACTGGCTCGGCGCGGGCTACGACGGGACCTTCGGCGCCCACACCCTCTGGGCCCGCGGCGTCTACGGCTGGGGCAGAGCCGACGCCACCAGCGCCGTGGGCGTCCGCCCACGCCGGGGCCGAGACCGCCGCCAGCGCCGCGCCGAGCTCACCATCGAGCTCGACATCTCCGGCTGGGCCGCCGACGCCGGCTACGAGCACGCCGCGAGCGACACCTGGACCCTCGGCGCCTACGGGCTGGCCCTCAGCGGCTCCGACGGGCTCGGCAACGTCGCTCAACTCCTGCGCGAGGGTCGCCAGGACGGCACGGCCCGCGAGACGTTGGGCGCCTTCATCAGCGTCGTCCCCTACATCACCTACACCTCCATCTTCTTCAGCGGCGGCCTCGACCAGAGCTTCGCCGGGCGGCAAGCCAGCCTTGGCGGGCTCGCCGCCCGCGGCGTCGCGGCCACCGGCGTCTACTCCACCGTGACCCTGGCCAGGCAGCTCGACCACACCGCGGCCGTCTCCCTGCTCCGTGCGATGGCCGACGGCCCCCACGGCGACGGCCGCCTCTACGGCGTCGAGCTCGACAACGCCCTCACCTGGCGTCTCCCCGGGGGCTTCTCCGTCAGCGCCCAGGCCGACGTCATGCGCACCGGCGACTTCCTCCCGAAGCAGCGCTGGATCGCCCAGCTCACCGGCCAGGCGAGTTGGACGGGGAGCGCCTCTCGATAGCCTCCCCGCGCAGGCTCACCGGCTTGCCCGTCACCCCGAGGTTCTATCGGGTGTGCTGTACCACCTCGAGAACCGCGTCGGGCCGACCTGGTCGGCGGCGGTGTGCGACCACCTCGGCTCCGTCCTCGACCCCAGGCGAGCCACGAGCTCGGCATCCCGACGGGCGCGCTGAGCCGCTGAGTTCACAAGGCTCGTGTGGGCAGCCCTGCGTACGTGGCCTCGGATGCGTGGACCAGCGCGGCTGGAGAGCAGGCCGCGCGGACCGCCGCGGTCGAGCCGGCCACCACGTCCTGAAGGATCGCTCGGTGCTGCACGCCTTCCCAGAACGCGGGTTGCATTGGAGCACGCCGCCAGCACCAGCGAGGGCGTCATCGCGGACGGCGACACCGGGTCCGAGCTCGGCTCCGACCAGGGAACGGGCACCGTCAACCTGTGGATCACCCGCGGCGAGGCCAGGGTGACCGGCGGCCACTACAGCGGCCGCCTCGTCGCCTGGGTGCGCTGATACGGTCGGGCGCCCCATTCTCGGGGTAGGCGACGGCGGGCTCAGTGGCGCCCCGGGGCTGCGGGAGGCCGCACACGACCCGAGAGCCCCTATCGGTCGAGGGCTGCGTCGGACTGGCCCTCCCAAGACGCGCCGCGGTCGCGAGCGCCCCTCTCGCCCCAGGCCTTGTGGCGACTCGCGCAGGTTTTACGACACGAGCAGCTCGCTCCCATCTACGCGTGGTTTGACAGCATGCGAGTCGTCAACGTGCCCGGACGGCGCCGCTCTCGGCGGGAGGCGTGGGACAATTGGCTGTGGCGCAGCCTCGAGTCGCGGGATTCCGACCAGCAGAGCCTGTTCGGAGACCGGGTCATGTCTCCACGGCTTCGGGCCTTTCGCAACCTGCTCGAGGCCGCCGATGTGGGCATCATGGACTTCAAGGCGGGCGGTGGAGGGGGTGAAGGCGCTGGACGGGCGGCCCGTCGCCGGATCCTGGTACGCCACCAGAGCAGCGCAGAGGAGGCATGGCTACCGCTCGAAAGCGCTGAACATCGTGCGGCAGTTCAATGACCCCAGGCTGAACTCACGCAACGCCCAGCTCGTATTCACGACCCACGACACCAACCTCTTGGGTACCACCACGGGTGCGCCCCCTTTGCGACGCGACCAGACCTGGCTGACGGAAAAGGACGCGGAGGGTGCTTCATGCATCTACCCGCTCACCGACTACAAGCCTCGGAAGTCCGAGAACCTCGAGCGCGGCTATCTGCAGGGCCGATATGGATCGATTCCCTTCCTCGGCGCCCTGGTACCGGGGGTCGAGTAGGCGGTGCCGAGCAGACGCCGCAATCTCGACCGACGACCCGCACGTCGCGCACCCGGAAGGACGCCGAAGCTCGAATCGGAGGGCTCCGGCCTGCTGCCCCTGTTCGGAGATCGCATGATCCGCGGCGCCGTGCCCTCCGCGCCGTGTCCGAACATGGCCGGATCAAGGCTTCCCTCGGGAATTCACCGGGGCTCCTCCAGACCCCTCCCTTGAGGTAGACTCCCGCCGATGGTCCCGAAGCCCTACTTTCTGCGCATCGACCACCTTGGCGTGGCGGTCCCCGACCTTGACGATGCGGTCCCGATGTACGAGGCGCTCCTCGGCGCCGAGGTGGAGCACTACGAGGAGGTCGCCGACCAGAAGGTGCGCACGGCGTTCTTCAGCGTCGGGGAGTCGCACCTCGAGCTGCTGTGCGCCACCGACGAGGACAGCCCCATCGCGGGCTTTCTGGCCCGGGGCCGCAAGGGGATTCACCACGTCTGCGTCGCCGTGCGGGACCTCGACGGACTGCTCGCCGAGTACAAGGCGCGGGGCGTGCGGCTCATCGACGAGGAGGCGCGCGTCGGGGCGGGGGGGAAGCGGATCGCCTTCGTCCATCCCCGGTCGACTGGGGGCATCCTGTTGGAGCTGTCGGAGGACGCGGGTTGAGGCTCTTGCTGTGCGCCGCGCTATGCGCGGTGGTGGGATGTGACTCCGACGACGGCACCGGCGGCGGCGACGCGATGGTCGGCGCGGTCGCCGATGCCGACCCCTTCGTCACGATGCCGCCCGACGTGGGCGAGCCGTGGATCGAGTTGGGCACCGGCGCACGACGATTCGAGACCCTGGAAGAGGGCGCGGAGGTGCCGATCATCGCTGGCATCCAAGGCGGATTCCACGTCTGGGGTGCCTTCCGCGGCGGTGGCTTCCGGGGGACGGACGCTGCGATCGACTTCTCCCTCGAGCTCGACGGGGAGGAGTTGGGCGCCGCCCACTACACCGAGCCCCAGCTCGAGCGCGGGTCGGATGGGCGATTGGACTACCCGGGCGTCGCCGTGGTGTTCGCGCGCAACGAGGACGTCGAGCCGAGCTCCGGTCGCACGATGCGCCTCTCGGTGCGAGTAGAGGACGCCGACGGGGTCGTGCTCACGGCCTCCATCGAGATCGTCCCGGTCTGCTGCGAGTAGCTTGGGGTTCAAGCCACGCGCCGGCCATGCCGAAGCTGCGTACATGGACGCTCGGTTGCGAGTCCTTCTGGTCGAGGACGACGAGGTCGACCGCACGCTGGTGCGCCGCGCGCTGCGCGACGACGTCGATCTGACGGAGGTCGGCGATCTGGCGGGCGCCTTCGAGGCGCTGCGCGGGGCCCGCTTCGACTGCGTGCTCTGCGATCTGGGGCTCCCCGACGGGGACGGTGTGCAGCTCATCCGTCGCCTGCGGGCCGAGTCGAGCGACCCGCCCGCGGTGGTCGTGCTCACGGCACGAAGCGACGACGGCAGCGTCCTCACGACAATGCAGTCGGGCGCCCAGGAGTACCTCGTGAAGGGGCAGTTCGGCCGCCACGCGCTGCTGCGGGCGATGCGCTACGCCACCGAGCGGCAGCGCATCATCGAGCTGCAAAGACAGCTCTCCGAGCAGGACCGGCTCGCCTCCATCGGCCAGCTCGCGGCGGGCATGGCCCACGAGATCAACAACCCGGCGACGGTCCTCCTCAACAACCAGGAGGCCCTCGCCGGCCTGCTGGTGGACATCGAGCGGGCCATCGAGATGGGACAGGGTAGCCTCGCGATGATCGCGCTGCGGGAGGCCCACTCCATCGTCGGCGACGACCTCTCCGCCGTCCGGCATATCGTGTCGACCGTGGCGGACCTACGCGCCTTCGCCCAGCCGCGCGCGGAGATGCACGAGCAGGTCGACCTCAACGCGCTGCTCCAATCCGCCTGCACCCTGGCGCGGCCCGAGCTGCGCCAGCACGCCCGAATGGAGACCGAGCTGGGTGAGGTGCCGCCGTTCCGCGGGGATCCCGGGCGCCTGACGCAGGCCGTGCTGCACCTGCTCATCAACGCGGCCCAGGCGGTGGTCGAGGCCGGCGGCGACAACCACGTCGTCCGGGTTCAGACCTGGAGCGACGGCCGCTTCGCCTGGTGCGCCGTGAGCGACACCGGCGTGGGCATGGCCACCGACGTCCAGCGTCGTGTCTTCGACCCCTTCTACACGACCCGCGGGCCCGACAAAGGGTCGGGGATGGGCCTGGCCGTCGCCGCGGAGGCCATCCGCCGCCACGAAGGCAACATCTCCATCGTCAGCAGTCCTGGGGCCGGCGCCCGCTTCGAGATTCGCATCCCCCTCGAAGGCGGCGACGCGCGGGCCCACCCGGTCCCCAAGCTCGAGACGCCCCCCCCCACCCTGCGCCGCCTGCGGGTGCTGCTCATCGACGACGAGCGCACCATCTGCCGCGCCTTCGAGCGCCTGCTCCGCGACGAGTACGACATCGTCACCGTCCCAGGGGGCCGCCACGCCATCGACCTGCTCCGCCGCGACCAGGCCTTCGACGTGGTGCTCTGCGACGTGATGATGCCCGGCATCGACGGCCCCGGCGTCCACGAGTGGATGCAGCGCAACGCCCCACACCTCCCGCCGCGGACCATCTTCTGCACCGCCGGCGCCTTCACCGCCGACGCCCAGTCCTTCCTCTCGACCGTGCCCAACCCGTGCCTCAACAAGCCGTTCGAGCTCGACGATCTGCGCCGCCTCCTGGTCATGGCCGACGTCTGCGGAGAAGCCTGACTAGACGGTGCGCAACCGCGTGTGGGCGTGCTTGCCGTCGAAGACCACGGCGTACTCGTGGATCGGACTGGCGCCGTGGGCGCGCAGCTCGGCGGCGTAGCCCCGGTCGACGATCTGAGCCAGCGCGGCGTCGAGGGCCCCGTCGAGTTGCTGACCCTCGCGCAGGACCTTCAGCTCCAAGACGGCCCCCGAGAGGCCCGGCCGCGTCGGCGTGACGCACACATCGACGCGCCCGTAGCCCGACTCCCGATTCGAGCGCACCCGGTGGTCGGGGCCGAGGTGCACGAGCAGGCCGGCGACGAAGGCATGGTAGACGCGCTCCGGCTTGCGTCCACCGAGATCGAAGCTCGACAGCGTGTCGCGGAGGATCTCACCGAGGTGGCCCTCGAAGTCCTCGACGTCACCGGACAACAGCGCGCGCGTGAGGCTCAAGACCGCGCTCCCCCCTCCCGCACGGTCACGCATCGTGGACGCAAACAGCCCCCGCAGAAGCGTCTGAACCTCGCGATTGGGCACCCGCAGCGAGACCTCCAGCTCGTCGGCCATGCTGGCCGACTCCGCCGTCAGGTACCCGGAGTACAGCAGGAGGCTCCAGAGCGCGTCGGGGTTCTGGTCGAGATCGCGGAGCGAGAGATGCTCCTCGATCTGCCGCGGCACCAGCTCTCCCTCGAGCAGCGCCTCGACCTCGCTGAGGTCCGCCAGACCGCACCGCACCAGGAGGTCCCGGACCAACGCGTTGGAAGACGTGTTCGCCCAGTACGTGGCGGGTCGCCGATCGCTGCGACCCAGGAAGGAGAGGACCGACCAGGGGTTGTAGATCGACGTCCCGCCGATACGGTAGCCGTCGTACCAGCGGCGCATCTCGTCGAGATGCTCGTCGGCGTCGGCCTCGTGGGCGAGCCTCGCGACCTCGGCCTCCGTGAACCCGAAGAAGCGCCCGAAGTCCTGATGGAGGACGGAGTAGACTGCGAGGTTGTTGAGCCCGCTGAAGATGCTCTCCTTCGCGAGCCGGAGGATGCCCGTCGAGACACCGTACGCGAGGTCGTCGTTGTCCTTGAACACCCCGGACAACAGGTTCCGAAAGAAGCGAACGCTGTCGTCGAAGTAGCCGTGCGCGTAGCCAGCGTGAATCGGCGCATCGTACTCGTCGATGAGCACGAAGACCTTCTCCTCGTAGTGCCGGTGCAGTCGCCCGCAGAGCCAGCGCACCCCGCCCGCGAGGGTTGTCTCGGAAGCGCGAAGCTCCAACACGGACTGGAAGACCTCGGAGTCAGCCTCGTCGAGGTGATCCAGGATCGCCGCGTGGGCGCGAAAGGCCTCCGACATCAAGATGCCAACGCTCTCGAGCGTACCCGGCCAATCCGCGTGCCGTACATCCTTGAACGTCAGAGAGACCGTCGGATAGCGGCGGAAGTGCGCCCTCGCCTCTGCGTCCTCCCACACCTCCAGGCCCTCGAAGAGCTCCGCGCTGTCGTCTCCGCCGCTGTCGATGAAGGCCCGCAGCATGCTGAGGTTCAGCGTCTTGCCGAAGCGCCTCGGCCGGGGGAAGAGCTTGACCTGACCCGGGCGGGTCAGCACCTCGGAGATGAAGGCGGACTTGTCGACATAAGCCAGGCCACGTTCTCGGATCGCGCGGAAGTCCGAGATCCCGAGGGGAGCGGGGAAGATCATGGGCCTACTCTCCGGGACCCCCGCGCCGCGCGTCAACCTGCGACGCAGCGGTCACCTTCGCAGATCTGACCCCGGCCGCAGTCGTTGTCGCGCACGCACTGCGGTGACTGGATGGGCGCGCAGATACCGAAGACGCAGCTCCCGTTGGCCTGGCAGTCGCTGTTGCGCTGGCACTGGCTGATCGGCGGCCGGCACTGACCCTCCACGCAGGCGAAGATGGGCAGGACCTGCCGGCAGACGGCGTCGTTGGCACAGGGCACGGGCGCCACGCACTGCCCGCCCACGCACGCGTCCCCCTCGTTGCAGGCGTCGACGTCGGCACACTGGCCCGACACGTCGACGCAGGACTCCCCCTCACAAGCCAGATCGCCGCCGCAGTCGTCGTCGCGCAGGCAGAAGTCCTCGCGCTCGACACAACGCCCCTCCCGGCACCGCTCCCCCTGACCACATTGGCCGTCGCGGATGCAATCCACCGGGACGCACGCGTTGTCCTCACAGATCGCGATGCCCTCGCAGTCGCCATCGCGCCGGCACTCGACCTCCAGGCACGCGTTGTTGACGCAGACCCCCCGATCGCCGCAATGCCCGTCCTCGGTGCACTGCACCTCCACGCATTGCTCGCCGAGGCAGATCTCGCGCTCCCCGCAGTCGGCGTCGCGCGCACACCCCTCGGGCTCCACGCAGCGCCCCCCCTCGCACCGGTTGTCGCCCACGCAATCGAGGTCGCGGAAGCACTGGGGACGGCTGCAACGCCCCTCGAGACAGATCAGGCCGTTCTGGCACTGCTCGTCCTCGATGCACTGGGGCGGGCGGCACTCCCGGTTCACGCAGATGCCGCCGTCTTCACAGTCACGGTCCAGCCGGCAGCGGTCCCCCGCCTCGCAGCGCCCCCCCTGACAGATCTCCCCCGCGCCGCAGTCATCGTCGAAGCGGCACTCCGCGCCCTGGCACGCGCCGTTCACACAACGCTGCACCCCTGGGCAGTCCTGGTCGCGCCGGCACGCCTGGAGCGCGTCGATGGTGATCTCCACCTGGGAGCGACCGGCGTTGTTCCCGAACCCGTCGATGAAGAGGTAGTAGGTGCCAGCCTGGAGCACCTCGAACTCGATGCGCGAATGGAGCCCCGATCCAGCGTCGTCGTCGCACCCCAGCTCGGAGCCGGCGTCGTCGCAGCCTGAGCGCAGGTGAATGAGCGTGTCGTGCCCGTTGAGGGCGTTGAACGTCTCCGCGACGAAGCGAGAGGCGCGCGCGATCGTGACCACGACGACCTGCTCCCGGGCCCGCTCTCCGCCACACGAGCCGCCGTAGTTGCTCTCGAGCTCGCTGGTGTCCACGTTGACCGTCGTCGTGCGATCGACCTCGAGGAGTCGCTCGGCCCCACGACACTGACCCACCTCCTGGCACAGCCCCTCGACGCACTCGCTCCCCGCGGGGCAATCCTGGTCGTTGCGGCAGCCGCCCAAGACACACTCGCCCTCCTCGCAGCGCATCCCCTCACCGCAGTCGCCGTCGTTGCGACACTCCACCGGCTCGCCCACACACTGCCCGCCAACGCACGCCTGCCCCGGCTCGCAGTCGCCGTCGCCGCGGCACCCGGGGTTCACACATCGTCCGGTGTCGCAGACCATCCCCGGCAGGCACTCGTCGTTGGCCCGGCAGCCCGGCTCGCAGCGGCGGTTCCCGGCGTTGCAGAACTCACCCTCCTCGCAGTCGTCGTGGGCCCGACAGCGCTGCACGACGGGGGTGCATTGCCCCTCGGTGCAGACGTTCCCCGGCGGGCACGTCCGGTCGTCCCGACACCCCTCGATGCAGAGCCGGTTCTGACAGATCTCCCGGCGCCCGCATTCGCGGTCCTCGCGACAGCTCCCGGCCATCTCCACGCACTCTCCGTCCTCACAGACGCGGCCCTCCGGGCAGTCGCGGTCGATGCGGCACACTTCGGGCGGGACCACGCAGATCCGCGCCTCGCAGACCTGCCCCTGCGGGCAATCCTGGTCGCCGTCGCAGCCGGGGTTTGGCTGGCAGAAGCCGAACTCGCAGATCTGTCGTCGCGGACAATCTCGATCGCGCTCGCACTCCGGCGGCGGCAGCGCGACGCAAGCCCCCGCGAGGCACCCCTCGCCAGTGGGGCAGTCCGCGTCGTTGGCGCACCCGCCGGGCACCACGCAGAGGTTGTTCTCGCAGATGTGCTCCGGCGTCGGACAGTCGAAGCGGTCCCCGCAGAACAGCGGCGGCACGCAGCGCCCGGCCACGCAGGAGAACTCAGCGTTGCAGTCGCCATCGACGCGACAACCAGTGGGCACGCAACGCCCCGCGTCACAGCGCTCGTCGGCCTCGCAGTCGTTGTCCCGGAAACAGTCCGGGCGCGGCAGACAGATCTGTGGCCCTTGCTCACAGAACTCGTCGGCCTCGCAGTCGCCGTCGTTGCGACAGAAGTTCAGCGGCCGACACCGGTCCCCGATGCACTGCGTCCCGTCGTCGCAGTCCCGGTCGTCGCGACAGAAGTTCTCGTCGACGCAGCGCTGCGTGAGCCCGTCGCAGATCTGGCCCAGCGGCGCGCAGTCCTCGTCCCGCGCGCACCGCCCAGTGTCGACGCACACGAAGTCGATGCACGACTCGAGGGGCCGGCAGTCGCCATTGACCCGACACTCTCCCGCGAAGGCGCACACCCCGTCGATGCAGCGTTCACCGGGTGGGCAGGGCCGCCCGGCCCCACACTCGCGCACCGGCGTGCAGACGAAGTCGAGGCACTCCTCATTGTCGGCGCAGTCGCCGCCGTCGTCGCACTCGCCGACGAAGACGCACCGATTGCGCACACACTCGAAGCCGGGACCGCACTCGTCGGCCCGCCGGCACTCGACGGGCCGCTGACACTGGAAGTCGGTGCACACCAGACCCTCGGGGCAGTGCCCGTCGTTTCGGCACTCGCCGGTGAAGATGCAGCGTCCGCCGCGGCACTCCTCGCCCGCATCACAGTCCGCGTCGCCGAAGCACTCCGGCTGGCAGCGCCGGTTCACACACCGATCGCCGGGCCCGCAGTCGTTGTCTACCCGGCACTCACCGTCGAAGACGCACTGCCCGTCGACGCAGATCTCGTCCACCTGGCAGGGTCGCCCCGGTCCACACTCCGCGACCGGGATGCAGCGGAAGTCCTCGCACTGGAAGCCGTCCGGGCAGTCGCGCTGCCGCCGGCACTCCCCGGCGAAGACGCACAGGCCCTGACGACAGACCTCGCCGTTGCCGCACTCCTCGTCGTCGCGGCACTCGGGGGCGGGCACGCACTGTCCCGCGTCGCAGACCTCGCCCGGCTCGCACTGCTGGTCGACCACGCAGCCGTCCGCCACGCAGCGCCCCTCCACGCAGCTAAAGCCGGGGCCGCACTGCCCGTCGTCGCGGCAGCGGTTGTCGCCCCCGGGGATGCACTGCCCGAACTCGCAACGGAAGCGCGGACGGCAATCGTCGTCGCGGTGACACTCCGGCGGCGGCACCGGGAAGCACTCGCCGAAGACGCACTCGAGCCCGCGCGGGCAATCGACGTCTTCCTCGCAGTTGTCGCCGATGCGGCACCGCCCCTCGACGCAGGTCATCGGATCGGGGCAGTCGGCGTCTCGCCGGCACTGGAACTCAGGGACGCAGTTCCGACCGATGCAGACCACCCCGGGCCCGCAGTCCGCGTCGTCGAGGCACTCGGTGGCGACGCAGCGCCCGAACTCGCACTGCTCGGCCTCGGCGCACTCGCGGTCGTCCACGCAGCCCACCGGCTCGCAGGCGCCGCCAATACAGCGATTCCCCGGCGGGCACTGGCCGTCGTTGCGGCACCGCGGCGGTTGGAAGCAGCGGTTCCCCCGACACTCGCTGCCGGCGGGGCAGTCGCCGTCTTCGCGACACTCGACGGGGACGCACGCGCGCCGCACACACCCCAGGGGGCGCGGGCAGTCGGCGTCTCGACGACAGACCCGCGGCACGCACTCGCCCTCGTCGCAGACCGTGTCCGGCGGGCAGTCGACGTCGCCCTCACAGCCCACGACCACGCACCGGTTGTCGCGGCAGCGGCGCCCGTCGGGGCAATCGGCGTCGAAGCGACACTCCGGCACGTCCACGCAGCGGTTGCCCTGGCAAGCGGTCCCGAACGGACAGTCCCGGTCGTCTCGGCACTCGGGGGCCGGCACGCAACGGTTCTGGTCGTCGCACTCGAAGCCCGGACCGCAGTCCCCGTCACGCCGGCACTCGACGTCGCGCTCGCAGAAGTTGTCGCGGCACACCTCCCGCGGCGGGCAGTCGCGATCCACCCGGCACTCACCCGAGAAGACGCAGCGCTCGGCCACGCACTCGAAGAGCTCCGGGCACTCGGCGTCGCGCCGGCACTCCACGAAGGGCACGCATTGATTGCGCTCGCAGACCTCGCCCGCGGCGCAATCCCCGTCGCGGCGGCACTCCGGGTCGAACCGGCACACGCCGCGCTCGCAGACGAAGTCGTCGCGGCAGTCCGAGTTGCGCCGACACTGGGGTGCCGCGACGCAGTCGCCATCGTCACAGACCTGCCCTCGGCCGCAGTCACCGTCCTCGCGGCAACCCACGTCGATGCACTCACCCTCGATGCACGCCTGGAGCCGCCCGCAGTCGCGATCGCCGCGGCAACCCGGGGCGCGCACGCACTGCTCCTCCTCGCAAACGAAGCCCATCGGGCAGTGTTCGTCGCGCCGACACTCTGGCCGCGGGCGGCAGACGTTGCGTTCGCAGGTGAAGCCCACCGGACAGTCCTCCCCCGCCAGGCACTCGACGCACTCCCCCGTGGGGGCGCACAGCAACGGCTCGGAGCAGTCGGCGTGGGCCCGGCAGCGACTCTCGACACACTCGCGCGTGTCCCGGTCGCAGGCCGCGCCCGCGGGGCACGAGCCGTCGTCACGACAGCCCACCCGGCACGCCCCGTCGGCGCAGTAGGAGTCCGCCGGGCAGTCGTCGTCCCCCGCGCACTCCGGCGGCGGCGGGACGGCGCGGTCGGGGCAGAGCCCGGCGTCATTCGGTACGCAGCGCGGCTCACAGGCGTCGCCACAGTCCGCCACGCAGCGCGTGTCGACGCAGATCTCCCCGGCGCCACAGGGGTGCTCGGCGTCGCAGTGGTCGGGGGGGAGCTGCTCGGTGTCGATGCAGATGTCGGCGATGCACGTCTGGTCCAGCGGGCAGAGCCCGTCGGTACACACGTCGCCGTTGATGCACTGGTTGGCGAGGCAGGCCTGACCGGCGTTGCAGTCGCCGTGGCTCCGACATTCGAGGCCGGAGCGCCCGCAGCCGGCCAACAGCAGGAAGAGAGGGAAGGCGGCGGCGAGGGCTCTACGCATCAGTCCAGCTCCAGGATCATGAAACCGATCCGGTTGTTCTTCGCCCGTCCACGGGCCGTGAGGTTGGGCGCGATCGGCCGCTTCGATCCGAGGCCCCTCGCCGAAAGCCGCTTCGCTGCAACCCCGCGTTTGGTCAAGTAGGAGCGTACAGCCTTTGCCCGTTTGGTGCTGAGCGCCTCCAGGGCGGCACGCTTCCCGCGGTTGTCCGTGTGGCCGATAATCCGCATCCGGCGGACCTGCGGGACGCTCTGGAGCAGGGCGGCGAGGTCGTCGAGGGCCTTGCGCGAGCTGGCCGTGAGCCTCGCCGTCTTGCCCGCGAAGCGGATCGGACGCTTCATACGGATGCCCTTGCCGGTGAAGACGGCGGCACCCTGGGCGCTCCCGCGCGCGGCCCGCCTCCCCTTCTTGGCGGGCAGCCGCTTGCCACCATCGGACTGGAGGGCGACGCGCAGCGTGATCGTCTCGCCGGACTTGATCTCCACCTCGCGCTCGTTTTGCCGGAAGCCCGGCGTCCCGACGACCAGCTTGTACTTGCCGGGCTTCGCTTCGGCCTTGAAGGGCTCGTCGGGGGTCGCGTCCCCGGAGAGATCGTCGCCGACGCGGACCGAGGCCCCCATCTTCTTGCCCAGGTCGTCGAAGACGCGCACCTCGATTCTGCCCTTGGCGAGCGGCTTCAGCGCGACCTTCACCTTGGCGTCGGAGCCCGCCACGACCGCGCCCTTCCCCGTCGCGGGCGCGTAGCCGCGAGCGCTGACCTGGAGCTCGACGGCACCGGGCGCGAGCAGGTATCCGCCGAAGCGGCCGTCGGCGCCGGTGGTCTGGGCGCTGAGCTTCCGACCCTTGTAGGCGATCTTCGCCCCGGCGATGGCCTTCTTCGTCTTGGCGTCGACCACGCGCCCGACGACGCCGCCGTACTCCGGCTTCGGTGGGGGAGGCGGCGCGGGGGCCGCGACCTCGCGCTCGATGACCTTGGGGCGCGGATCGAGGGTGTAGCCCACCCCGACAAAGACCTCCCACGGGGGCGTCGCCGGCACCCCGGTGAAGGGCTGGTCGGAGAGGCCCAGCCGCACCCCGAGGTCGAGGGCGACGGTCTCGTGGGGGAAGGCGCGGAGGCCGGGGACCAGGAAGTGCGGGACCGAACCGAAGGCGAAGTCCTTCGACCCCTCTCCCTTCCGGTCGATCTGCACCAGGAACGGTGTGCCGACCCGGTACTCGAGATAGGGCGCGACCCAGGGCTCGACGATGCCCTCCAGCGCAAAGCCCAGCATCATGCGGTTGTAGCGACCCGCCTGCAGCGCCCAGTCCTGGACGATGTCCGGCTCCTGGGGCTGGTCGTCGTACAGCGCCTCGCCGTTCTCGATGTAGTAGCTCACGTCGAAGAGCACGCGCACCGGCGCCACGCCGCCCCGGTGCATGTCGAAGGTGAACAGGGCGCGGAGCTCGGCGCTGGTCCCCGCCCCGACCGGACCGCCCCCGTCGATGCCGCCGAGGAAGCGGAGCTGCGCCGCGGCGCCCAGGCCGACGGCGTCGGTGACGAAGTACCCGCCCTTCAGGCCCAGAGACAGGTCCCCCTGGCTGGCGATGTGCGCCGGCTTCGAGCCGTCGTTGGTGTTGCTCGTGTTGCGCAGCCCGACGAAGGCCTCGAAGTACTCCATGGGCGTATAGGCCAACGTGTACTCGGTCTCGACGAAGGTGTTCTCGAAGCCGTCTCGGGGCCAGTCGGAGGCCTTCGAGTAGCCGAGGCCGATGTGGAGTCGGAACGTCTCCGGCGCCCCCGGATCCGCGGACCAGACGCGGTCTGTGCCCAGCGGTCCGCCGCTCGACGCGCTGCGCTGCCGCAGCGGGGCGCGCTCGTCGGGCGGGGGGGCGGCTTTGGCCTCCGCGGCGGGCTTGGGATCGACGGGCAAGCCCAGCGCATCGGTCTCCGGCGCCTTCTGCGCCCACACCATCGCCGGGACCAGGACCCACACGCACGCAAACCGCATCGACTGCTCCGCCGGATAAGGGTGGCGCATCCTAACAACGCGCCCCTCGGTCGGGCGAGAAACGCGGTGATGAGTACGACCCCGGCGGGGACTGATGTGGTTCAGATCGGGGTCAGTTCGGGGTCAGATCGCGCGTCAGATCGCGGCGTACCGGAAGGGGAGGAGGGCCGGGGGCGGGTTGCTGTCCGCGCCCATCTCGGCGAGGCGGGCGTACTCGCGGCGGACCGCTCGGCGGACGACGCGCTCGGTACGATCGAAGCCGATCAGGGTGATCGCGTGGGCCGTGGAGTCGATGCGCCCACGCCCGGCGTAGAGGAGCGCAGCGGTCTCTGCGACCTCCTCCGAGAGGGCCGGGAGCCCATCGAGGAGCCGGGCGAGACGCCGCGCATTGGTGCGCGGATCACGGAGCATCTGGAGCGCGCGTCGAGCGACGAATAGAAGCTCGTCGGCGGCTGTATAGGCATACGCCGTCGCCATCACCGTTTCCTTTCGAGAAGCGCCAGCCGCCGCACCCATGCAGCGGACCCACCCAAAACATCGTCCGACGGCGCGCGAACGTGAGGAAAAAGTGCCAGATTGTTGACGCCGACTTAGGATGCCGCCCGAAGGATCTCGATGGTGGTTGAGGTGAACCCAGCGTCGCTCGGCTCGGGCCAGAAGCTCGGGTTGTTCTTGGGACCGGCGCTGGCGGTGATCATCGTGGCGTTGCCCGCCCCCGAAGGGCTCGGCTTCCCGGCGCAGCTCCTCGCGGGGATCACCGCCCTGATGGCCACGTGGTGGATGACCGAGGCGGTGCCGGTGGCGGTGACCTCCTTGCTGCCCCTGGCGCTGTTCCCGCTGTGCGGGATCAACGGCTCACGGGCGGTCGCCGTCTCCTACGGCCACGACTTCATCTGGCTCTTCTTCGGCGGCTTCCAGCTCGCCTTCGCGGTGGAGCATTGCGGGCTGCACCGGCGCATCGCCCTGTTCCTGGTGCGCCTCGTCGGGACGCGCGCCGACCGGCTGGTCCTGGGCTTCATGCTCGCCGTTGGCCTGCTGTCGATGTGGCTGCTCAACACCTCGACCACGCTGATGATGCTCCCGGTGGCGATGGCGGTGGCGAAGGCGATCGACCCCGATGGAGACGGCCCCTTCGGCCGCGCCTTGATGCTCGGCGTCGCCTACGCCGCCAGCGTCGGCGGGATGGGCACCTACGTCGGCACGGCGCCCAACGGCGTCTTCGGCGGCATCGCCCGCGACCGCGGCTTCGAGCTCAGCTTCGCCGAGTGGATGCAGTTCGCCGCGCCGCTCTCGGTGCTGCTGATCTTCCTCATCTGGTGGTACCTGACGCGGATCGCCTTCGCCGTCCCGCGCACCGATCTCGCCGCGGACCACCCCGCGAAGGTCGCCCTCTCGGAGCGGATGGGCCCGTGGTCGAGGGCCGAGGTCCGGGTCGCGCTGGTCTTCTCCATCACGGTCGCGGCGTGGGTCCTGCGCAAGCCCGTCGTGACCGCGCTGGAGTTGCCACCCAAGGCCATCAGCGACGCGACCATCGCGATCTGCGCGGCGTGCTCGCTCTATCTGGTCCGCGCCGACGGCGAGCCGCTGATGACCTGGACTCGCAGCCGCCAGACGCCGTGGCACATCCTGATCCTCTTCGGTGGCGGCTTCGCGCTGGCCGGCGGCTTCAAGTCCACCGGGCTCTCCGGCTTCCTCGGCGGCGGCCTCGCCACCGCCGTCGAAGGCATGCCGTTGCTGGTGGTGGTCCTCAGCGTGGTGCTGCTCGTCACCTTCCTCACGGAGGTGACGAGCAACACGGCGACCGCCAACGTGCTGCTCCCGATCATCGCCGACCTCGCCATCGCGATGGGCCTCGCCCCGCCCTTGCTGATGCTGCCCGCGACCCTCGCCGCCTCGTGCGCCTTCATGCTGCCCGTCGCCACCCCGCCCAACGCGATCGTCTATGGCTCACAGCTCTTCCGCATCGGCCACATGGTGAAGGCCGGCGTCTGGCTCAACATCGGCACCGCCGTGGTGATCACGCTCTGGACGCTCACTTGGGGCCGCTGGCTCTTCGACTGGTGACCCACCGAATCACGACGCCGCAGCGGCGCGCTCGACTGGTCGCGCAGCACCACCTGTCACGGACCGCGGCGGACGCCATCGCCGCCGTCGCGGCCCTCGCGGCCCTGCACTCGAGCGACCCGTGCACGCCCCACCTGGCCCTGTGGGCACGCGTCGCGGGGTACACGACGGCGGATCTCGACCACGCGCTGTGCGAAGAACGGAGCCTCTGGCGGCTGCACGCGATGCGGCGCACGCTGTTCGTCGTCACCCGCGAGGCCGCCCCCGCCGTGCGCGCCGCCGCCTCCGACGACGTGGCCGCCAAGGAGCGGCGGCGGTTGAGGAAGTGGCTGGAGGCGGAGCGCCCGGAGGCGGGGGTGAGCGCCTGGCTGGCGGAGGCAGAAGCCGACGTTCGCGGAGCGCTGGCGGACGGTCTACCGCAGTCGACGAAGGCCCTCGCCGCGCAGGTCCCCGCCCTGGGGAGGGAGGTCACGCTGGGCGCTGGCAAATGGGCGCGCCGCTCCCCGGTCGGGCCCCGGCTGCTCTACGTGATGGCGATGGAGGCGCAGATCGTGAGGACGCGGCCGGCGGGGAGTTGGCGCTCGGGTCAGTACGGCTGGGCCGACGCCGAGGGCTGGTTCGGCGCGCTGCCCCGGCCCCTCGAGAAGGGCGCGGCGAGCGCGGCGCTGCTGACGCGATACCTGGAGGCCTACGGGCCGGCCACGACGACGGACATCCGCTGGTGGACCGGCTGGACCGCCCGCCAGACCCATGGGGCGCTGGAGGCCGTCGGGCCCGCGTCGATTCGGCTCGACGAGGGCGCGGACGCCTGGATCCTCGAGGATGACCGGGAGGACCGCGTCCCCACGGCCCCCAAGACGGCCTTGCTGCCGGCCCTCGACGCGACGCCAATGGGGTGGAAGACGCGCGACTGGTTCCTCGGCGACCACGCGACGACGCTCTTCGACCGCAACGGCAACGCCGGCCCGACGGTGTGGTGGGACGGCCGCGTCGTGGGCGGTTGGGCTCAAACGGACACCGGGGAGGTCGTGTACCGCTTGCTGGAGGACGTCGGCGGCGAGGCGGAGGCCGCGGTCGCGGTCGAGGCCGGCGTGCTGACGGCGTGGCTCGATGGGGTCGTCGTCAAGCCACGCTTTCGCGCTCCGCTCGAACGGGCGCTCTCGGGTTGACGATCCTCGATTCCACGCGGCCCAGATCCCACGCGGCCCGCTTGGGTTGCGGGCTCAAGACACCTGAACTAACGTCTGCCGCCAATGAGTCAGCCGCTCCGAATCGGCTCGGTCCCCTCCGTCGCCGACATCGAGTTTATCGAGCGCGTCGGCACGGGGCTCGGCGCCGGCCGCTTCAAGGCCCGACTGGGTGACCGGCGCGAGACCGCGTCGCTGCTCATCGTCCCCGGCGACAGGGAGGAACGTACGCGGGCGGGTCGATGGGCTCGCCGGCTGGCGGAGGTCGACCACCCCGGGGTGCCTCGGATGCAGCGCATCGAGGAGGTCGCCGAGCCCGCCTTCATCGCCCTCGACTATGTCGAAGGGACCAACCTCGAAGCCCGCATGGCCCTCAGCGGCAAGCCGCTCTCGGAGTCCGCCGCGCTGTCGGTCACGCTCCAGGCCGCCGCCGCGTTGCAGACCGCCCACAAGCGGCAGGTCGCCCACGGCGCGCTGACCGCGCGTTCGGTGATCCTGCTCCCGCGCCCGGGGGCGATGGAGGCGGTCCGCCTCGTCGGCTGGACGCCGCCCGCGCGCCACGTCCGCTTCGAGAAATACGCGCGCGACGACGTGCGCGGCCTCGGCGGGCTCCTCTACGCCGCGATCACCGGCGCCCAGCCGCCGTCGATGACGCCCGCACCGCACCTCCCGCTGCCCGCCGACGACGAGGGCGGCGGAGGGGCCTTCGACGGGGTCCTGATGGACTGGGTGGAGGTCGATCGCGACGTCGGCGCCGTCGGCCGGATCGCCATGGCTGCGATGGCCGACGACGGTCCATTCCACACCATCGACCAGCTCATAGCCGAGCTCCGCCCACACTTCCGCGCGCGGGTCCAGCACGCCATCACGCGCCTCGACGAGAGCCTGGAGAACGACGCGGAGTTCGTCCGCGAGGTCGAGCGCAAGCGCGCCGACCACCGGCAGCTCGAGGGCAAGCTACGGCTGGTCCGGGAGTGGCTGCGGGAGCACGAGGCCGAGATCAATCGGGTCGACGAGGGGGCGATGGGGCTCAAGTCCCGACGGCGCAGCCTGCAGAACGCCGAGGTCGAGCTCGAGATGCTCCTCGAGGGCGTCGCGGGGGCCTTCGCCGCGTCGTTGCCGGTGGAGCCGGCCGCGCCCCCGCCCGTGCCACGTGTACCCACGCCAGCGCCTCCGCCTCAATCGGCGCCCGAGCCGCCGAGCCTGCCCCCAGCGCCGCCACTCGAGACCGCGCCGCGCTCGGAGGCGCCGCTCGCCGTGCCGGCGGTGGATCTGCTCTTGGAGAGCTCCGAGGACCCCACGGAGGCGGCGCCGGATTTCGACCCCCGCATCGTCCGGCCCCAAGACCGGATGAAGGCCGGCGGCGGCCGACTGATCGGCGTGCTCTCCGCGGCCGTCTTCGTCGGCGTCGCCCTGGCCGCCTGGATCGTTGTCAGCCTCTCCGACACGCCACCCGCGCCCGCACCGCCCCCAGCGCAGCCCCTCGAAGTCGCCGAGCCTGCCCCGGAGCCCCCGCCTCCCTTGGAGCCTCCGCCGGTCGCCCCCGAGGAGATCGCGCCGCGCCCGGGACCCATCGAAGCCGCGGAGCTCGAGCCGGAGCCGGTCCGGGCACCGGAGCCCCCGCCCCCACCGGCGGGGATGGTCGCGATCCGGGCCGGGACGCTGCTGCCCGGGCTCGCGGAGGCCCAGCTCGCCTTCGCGGGCACCCAGTGTCAGCAGGACTTCCAACGCCACCCGGAGCACGCGCCGACCTGCGCCACCAAGTTCGACGGCGAGCCCCCGCGCGGGCCGGTGAAGATGTCCGCCTTCTACATCGACCGCTTCGAGGTCTCCCAGCGCGCCTGGGCCGAATGCCGCGCCAAGGGCCCCTGCACCCGTCTGCTCTTGCACTGGGATCTGAAGGAGCAGCCGGCGACGGGGGTGACCCACCACATGGCCGCGAAATACTGCGAATGGCGCGGCGCCCGCCTCCCCAACGAGGACGAGTGGCTCTTCGCGGCGCGCGGACACGCTGATCCACGTCTCTATCCCTGGGGTGACGCGCCGCCGATCGAGGAAGACCGCCACAAGGCGAACTACGGCCGGATGGGCAGCAAGCGCGGCATCCCGAATCGCAAGGACGGCCACAAGTACGCGGCGCCCATCGGGGTCTTCCAGGAACGCGGCGCGAGCCCCATGGGCGTCGCCAATATGGGCGGCAACGTGCGCGAATGGACCGCCACCAAGGCCGGCGTTCACTACGTCGCTCGGGGTGGGGGGTGGAAGGACATCCCCCATGACCTGCGCGTCACGCGTCGCCAGCTCTTGCCCCCCCGACACTCCGAGAACGATCTCGGTTTCCGCTGCGTGAAGGACCTGGAAGACTGACGTCGGCGATCCTGGAGCGCCTGCGGCAAGCGTGGGCGGCAGCCCGCACGGGGACCGGCGGCGTAGTGCACCTGACGGGGCCCGTCGGCTGCGGGCGCACCACGCTGTTGGGGCGACTGCTCGACGAGCTCGGCAGCGCGCGGGCGGATGGGGCCGCGGTCCTGCTCGCCCGGTGCCTCGACGAAGACGCGGTCCAAGGCAGTGAGCGTGGCGTCCTCGAGGAGCTCGTCGTCCGCGTGGCGGAGGGCGTCCGCGCCGTCGAAGCGGCCCGAGCCGATCCCAAGGGCGCGCCGGAGCAGGCGGAGGTGCCCTGGCTGCTGCCGGGCGCCGACTTCCTGAACGCGGCCACCGATCTCGCCTCACTCCCGGACGCCGAGGCGCCACCCGACCGCGCCCAGATCCACGCGGGGCTGCTGCTCGACATCACCCGAGACCACCCCGTCGTGCTCGTCGTCGACGACGCCCAGCGCGCCGATCCGGAGTCGCGTCGGCTCGTTGAGGTCATCTGCGAGCGCCTGGCCCAAGCCAACGAGCACCGCCTCTTGCTCGTGCTCGCGAGCGCCGACCCACTCGACGACCCCGAGAACCCGAGCGAGCCACCCTGGGTGCCGCTGCCCCACTCGACGGTGGCCATCCCGCCCGTCGAACACGAGGACCTCGCCGAGCGAATCCGCGGTCGCCTCAGCCGCTACGGAGCACCCGCAGAGGCCTACACCAACGCGATCGTCGCGGCGTCCGCCGGCAACCCGTTGGTGGCCGACGCGCTGGTCGAGCTCTCCGAGAAGGCGGACGCCTTCGTCGGCTGCGATCCCGAGGCGCTCGATGACCCCGGCCTGGACACGCGCGACGGCTTCGCTGGCCTCACGGCCCTCGCGCGCGGGCGCATCGCCCCCATGCCGGCCAACGTGCGGGCCGATCTTCACGCCGCCGCGGTGCTCGGGACGCGCCTCGATGTCGAGCTGCTCGCGCGCCTCTGGGCGGTGCCGGAGCCCGCCGCCCTCGAGCGCGTCGACGCGCTGTGCGACACCGGCCTGGTGGGGCCACGCGGAGACCGGTTCGCGTTCCTCTCGGCGGAGCTCGCCGCCCACGCCTCGGCGGCCATCGACGACGAAGCGCGGGTCTCGATTCACGCCCGCGCCGGCGCCCTTCTGCGCGCCGCGAGCCGTACGACGCGTCGGGATCGCGAGCGCCGCCCGCACCTCGACGTGACCGAGACCTGGTCCGAGACCCGGCGGCGCGAGGGTCGACTGCGCGACACCCTCGGTCAGCTCTGGTCGGCCGCACGCCACTTCGCCGCCGCGGGGCGCCACGCGGCGTCGGCCGAGGCCGCCGTGACCTTCGCCGAGCGGCTCTTCGAGAGCAGCGGCTCCCACCTCTACCTGGTGGGTCGCTTCGGACGACGGGAGGACCGCGAGCGCCGCTATCGCCTGTACGCGGCGCTGACGGAGGCGGACCGGCAGCTCGAGCTCGCCTGGGCAGAGCGTGCCGGCGAGTCGACGGACTCCGAGCTCGTCGCCGTGCACGCGCGCCTGCTCACCATGCGCGCGCGCCTCAAGCAGGTCATGGGTGACTTCGCCGCCGCGCGCCGCGCCGCCGACGAGGCCGTACGCCTCGCGGGCCACGTCGCCGAGCCCAAGCTGCGACTCGACGCCGTGTGCACCCACCTCGAGGTCAGCTACAGCTCCGGCGATCACAACGCCGGCCGCCACAGCCTCGTCTCGCTCCTGCACCAGCTTCGCTCGGCCCCGCGCGACGAAGCCGTGCGACGTTACGAGTGGGTCGCGGAGGCCATCGCGCGCTGGGAGTGGCCCGGGCTCCACCACCGCTTCTTCCCGCACGTCGTCGACCAGCTCCAAGCGCTAGGCGCTGGACGCGAGGCGGTCCGCGCCCGGATCGAGCGGTTCACGACGACGATGGAGGTGGGCCCCGGCGGTCAGTCCGAGGCGATGCTCGACGAGATCGTGATCGGCGCTCGCGAGAGCGAGGATCTGCCCTACCTCGCCGAGCTGCTCGCCCTCTACGCCGCCGATCTGATCCAGGGCGTGGTCGACACCTACTTCCACTCGCTCAGCGGCGAGTTCTACGCGCCAGACCTGCGCGACGAGGGCTTCGGTCCGAACCTGCCACCGCTGCACCAGCGGTTGGAGCCCCTGTGCGTGCTGCTGGGCCGCGCCGACGCGATCGCCGGCGAGTCCGAGCATCGGGTGGCGCAGCTCCGCGTGCTGACCACCTCCCTCGGCGTCATCTACGAGACCCGTGAGCGGCTCGGGCGGCTCCTCGACCGGTGGGTGCCGGAGTTCGACCGCGACGCCCTCCCGGTGAAGTTGCAGGAGCTCCTCGACGTGCTCGAGCGCGGCTTCTTCGACCTCGAGAACATCGAGGACCTCACCAACCAGACGATCCTCATCGCCCGGAAGCTCGATCTGGACCAGGTGCTCGCCGACACGGTCTTCGAGGCCCTCGACCGTGACCTCCCGACCGCGGCGCGCCGGGCCGGGACGCTCTTCCAGCTCGCGGCCGAGGCGTACGAGAGGGTCGGCGACGCCTACGGGGCGGTCACCCTTCAGTTGGTCGAGATACGGTACCTCGAGCGCAGCGGCACCGACACGTCGCCGAAGCTGGCGGCGGCGGCGGCGGCCCTCGAGCGCGATGATGACCAGCTCAGCGACGAGCAAAGGGCCTTCGTCCACCAACGCCTCGGCGAGGTGCTGCTCCGTAGCAAGGACCTCCACGAGGCGAGCCACCACCTCGAGCAGGCGTTGCGCCTCTACGACGCGGTCGGCGACGTCGAGCGACTCCAGGACGTCGGTGGGCAGCTCCGGGAGATCTACCGCGAACAAGGCGATCTCGCGCTCTACCGCTCGCTGCGCGACCGCTTCCGGTCCCTCGAGCAGCGCACGCCGGGCTTCGATCCGCTGGGTCTCGAGATACGCATCGAGCACCTCCTGACGCTGGCCCGGCAAGAGGCCGACGACGAGCGCGCCATCGCGATGGTCGAGCGGTGCGTGCAGCTCTTCGCTCACATGCCCGATGGGACCACGCGCATCGACGAGTGCTTCGTCGAGATCTCCAAGATCTGTCGGCGGCGCTCCGACGAGGCGGCGACGCAGGAGTCCTTCCACGACTGGCGGCGGCGCTCCCTGGACGCGGTGCGCACCGCGACCGGGATCAACCGGGAGCTCGGGAACTACCACCGCGTCTTCGAGGAGCTGCACGAGCTCTTTGACGACCTGCTGAGCCTCGGCGCCTATCCCGAGTACCTCCGTGCCCGATCCGAGTGCCGTCAGCTCGCCTTCGCCGCCGGCAACATCAACGAGCTCGTCGGCCTGTTCGAGGAGCACCTCCAATACGACCCCAACGAGGGCTTCGACCTCGGCCTCCTCCCGGAGGTGCGCGGCTTCTACGAGGCGCTGATGCGGTTCCTGCTCGGCCTCGGCGCGGGCGCCCACGCCCTCGCCACCCGCGACGCCTTCACCGGCTTCCTGGTCGCGATCGGCTCCCCCGAGCTCGCCGAGATCTACCGCGCGCGAATCCTATGAAGACCCCCCCCGTGGGGGGGGGGCACGCCCGCTGAGCGCAGCTCATCACACCGCGGACCATGCCGAGGACGCTATGGAGGGAGCAGGAGCTCGTCGCGGAGCTGCTCGAATCGAAGGCAACGCCCCGGGGCCTCCCGCTCCCTTGGGCGACTGACGACCGCGGCGAACATCGAGTGCTCTCGCCCGAGGACACCCTCGCATGCCTCACGCGGTGCTCGCCGTGGGCTTCGAACCTGGAGCCGGCTTCGAGCTGCTGGGCCCATTCTACCCCGCTGACGGACAACCGAGTCGGCGGTCGTCGTCAGGTTGGGCATGACCGGCGCGCGCGGGTCCACCAGAGTGTAGAACCGGGTCTGCGCGGACATTCCCCTCAAAGCTTCCATTCCCTCTGTCGTACCCCACTCACCAGTGCGGAGCAAAGAGCTCATGGAAAGCCAGATCAACGAGCGTTATGTCATTGAGCGTACGCTCGGGGAGCAGCCCTGGGGCCGGTTCCACGTCGCTATCGACAGCGAGCGTGGCGGACGCGTCACGTTGTTTCGCCCCCGCACCGACGACGTGTCGGCGCGGAGCTTCATCCGCCGGCTCCAAGGGGAGGTAGAGCGGTGCGCGGGCCTCACCGAGACGCCGTACTGCACGCTGCGCGAAGCGGGGCTCGCCGACGACGGCGCGCCGTTCGTGGTGGTGGACCGGCCCCAGGGGACGGCCCTCGCCGCGACGCTACGGGCTCAGGGGCGGCTGAGCATCGACCGGGCGCTCTCGGTCGCGATCCAGGTCTGCGACCTCGCGCGCCGCGCCCACGCCGTGGGCCTCCACCCGGTCCCGATCAGCCCCGACACGATCATCTCCGACGAGCTGCCCGGCGGTCGCATGCGCATCTCCATCGTCGATCTCGGGCTGTTCCGCGACGCCTACCAGGGCGCCGTCCCCCTGCCCCCACGAGACGGCCAGCTCCTCGCGCCACAGGTCCGGGCGGGCCTCACGCCGGACCCCACCGACGACGTCTACGGGGTCGCGGCGCTGGTTCACCTCATGGTCTTCGGCGTCGCGCCACCGGAGATGGGCCCCTACGGGCCCACCGACGGGAGCGGCTGGCCAATGCTCCCCGCCGACGGCCGGGGGCTCGATCGTCGACTCGAGGCCTGTCTCCACACGGTCCTCCTCAAGGGGCTCGCCGCCGACCGCGAGAGTCGGTTCGGCCGAATCGACGAGCTCCAGCGCGCGCTGACCGGGCTCCGCCAGCTCATGTCGTTGGCCGCCCCCGCCTTTGAGTTGCTCGCCGCCACCCGCGGCCGTCTGGGGCGCCGCGCCGATCCGCTCGACCTCGGCGTCCACCGGCCCGGACTGCAACGTGCCGCCGAGGCGCGCGCCAGGATTCGCGAGGTCGTGTCCTCCGCCGTCGGCCAGGGCGCCCACTTGAGCGCGATGAGCGGAGACTCGAGGCCCAGGCTGGAGGTGGTCTCGAACCCCTCCTGGGGCGCCTCCGGATGAGGCCGGCCTACCGCTCGGTCCTGCGTCGACCTCGCCACACCACCCGTGCCCGGCCAACCCGGCGTCCCCTGCGCGTTCCGCCCAGGGCGCGCTCGGAGGGCGTCAACGCGCGACCGCCGACGACCGGATCTCGCGAATGACGGTGACCTTGATCTGCCCCGGGTAGACGCACTCCTCCTCGATGCGTCGCGCCACCTCGTCCGAGAGCCGCACCGACCCCACGTCATCGGTCCGCCGGGGGTCCACCTCGATGCGCACCTCGCGCCCACCCTGCATCACGAAGGACTTCCTGATCTCCGCGAAGTCCCCGCAGATTCGCTGAAGGTCATCGACCCGCTGGGTGTAGGACTCGACGGTCTCCCTGCGCGCACCGGGGCGAGCGCCGCTGAGGGCGTCCGCCGCCGCCACGAGATGCGCCAGCGCCGTCGATGGCTTCTCGTCGCCATGATGGGCCGCGATCGGGTGCACGACCTCCGGTCGCTCCCCGTGGGCCGCCGCGAAGGCCGCCCCGCTCACCGCGTGACTGCCCACCGCCTCGGTCTCCGCCCACAGCACCTTGCCGATGTCGTGGAGCAGGCCCGCCCGACGCGCGAGGCGCAGATCGATGCCCAGGTCCTGGGCCATCATCCCACAGATGTGAGCGGTCTCGATGGCATGCAGCCACTGATTCTGGGTATAGCTGGTGCGATAAAGCAGCTTGCCGACGAGGAAGAGGATCTCCGGATCGATCTTGCGCAGGCCCAGGATCTTGGCGGCGCGGTTCCCAGCGTCGCGGGCGGTCTTCACCAGATCGCGACGGGCCTTGGCGACGCCTTTCTCGGCGTCCTCCGCCCGAATCCTCCCGCTCTTGAGCATCCGCTCGTAGGTGAGACGCCCGATCTCGCGCGTGAACGGATCGGGCCCCGCCAGGTAGAGCTTGCCCTCGTCGCGGTCCTGGAACTCCACCTCGCTGAACTCGGTGATCGCCCGCAAGACCGCACGGTCATCGGCCTCGACGCACTCGAGCTGCCGCTTCTTGGTGGGCAACTTCACGTGGGCCACCAGTCGGTTGGCGGCGAGCGGCGCTCCGATGCGCTGACACGCGATATCGATCAACCGGCGCGCCTTGGGCTCGCGACACGCCTCTGCCCGCTCCTCCATGGCGCGGCTCGCACGCTGAGCGGCGACCCGCGCGCGATCGCCCAACTCACGGCCGATCTGCGCCACCACCTCGTCCCGGGAGACACCGGCGGCGCGCTCCAGATCGCCGTCCAACTGCTTCTCGAGCTCCGAGACCTCGTCGAAGCGGGCGCGCACATCGACGCGGCGGCTCTTGAAGGCATCGAAACGCCCACCCAGCTCCACGTCGCGCTCGTCGATCTGCGCCGTGCGACGCTCGACCGTCGTGTCGAGCCGGTCGAGACGCGAGGCGTCGGACTCGACCGCCTCCGACAACGCCTCGAGATCCTGTTCGAGCCGCGCCCGGTGGGCGCCGACCTTCGCCTCTACCTGACGCATCGCCTCCCGCAGGGCGTCGCCATCCCCGGCCTGCGCGTCCGCGAGCTCCGCGCGCACCTGCGCCAACCGCGCCTCGCGCTTGCGCTTCTCGTTGTAGACAGCCGCCCCGGTGGCGGCGGCAGCCCCGGCAAGGGCGGTGGCAGCCAAACCCAGCATCGTGCTCCTTTCGACGGCCCCGATGATGGCGAAGGCCACCCCTGGGGCGCAAGCCGGCTGAACAGCCGTCTATTCCTTCGCCTCCGCCTTCTTCTCCTCCGGGGGGGCCGCGGCCCGCTTCGCTTTGCGGAAGCGCATCCCGGCGCCCAGCTCGATGCGCCAGCGGCCGTCCTCCTTGCGCAGGAAGTACTCGCGCCTGCTGACCCCCGCGGTGGCCGTCACCATCGCGTACTCGCCGTGGATCTCCTCGGCGCCCACATCGAGGGGCTGCCCCTTCCCCGTCAGCAGCTTGCCCGCCAGGCTCTTCCAGCCGGTGCCGGCCGGCGTGCCCTCCTGCGCCCAATGCCGTTTCAAGCGTTGATTGGTGGCGACGCTGAAGGCCGCCTTCACGGCGCCGAGGTCTTCGCTCGCGGCGGCCTCGGTGGCCTCTTGCAGCACCTCCCGCGGGCTGTCGCGGCATCCGGCCACGAGCAACACCAGCAGCAAGGCCG
The DNA here is from genome assembly GCA_964402225.1 of uncultured Nannocystaceae bacterium. Lineage (GTDB taxonomy): Bacteria > Myxococcota_A > Bradymonadia > UBA7976 > UBA1532 > CAYOBQ01. The sequence continues at coordinate 49,036 of CAYOBQ010000024.1, forward strand.
CGCGCACGACTACTTCAGGAAGAGGAAGTACGCGGCGACGCCGAGCGCCGCGATGATGCCCAGCACGATGACCACCGTTGCGCCCCCGCCCCCCGCGCTGCTGGCCTCGGACTGCGCCGAGTCGAACTTCTGGCGCGCCATGCGCATCTTCGTCCGCCCGGGGGCTTCCTCTTCCTCCCCCGCACGCAACGAGAACTGACGGCGCACGTCCTTCTCGATCTCTCTACCGTCGTCGTCGAACTTCTCGGCGCGGTCGCGAATGTCCTCGGTCTCGATGGCGCTGAGGGCGTCCTGGTCGAGGGCGTCCATGAACCACATCGTCTCGCGGAAGCCGCGCTTCTCACCAGCGGGCGCTGGCTTCGCCCCGGGCTTCTCAGGGGGGGGCTGGAGCTTGCGCTTCTTCTTCTCGGCCTTCTTCTGCTTCCGCGGCCCCTTCTTCTCGGCCTCCTTCGCGACGGGCTCCTCCACCGTCGGCGCCTCCGCGGCGGGCTCCTCCACCGTCGGCGCCTCCTCGGCAGGCGCCTCCGCGGCGGGCTCCTCCACCGTCGGCGCCTCCTCGACGGGCTCAGGCTCCGCCGGCTTCTCCTCGACCGCCTTCGCGAGCTCCGTGGGCTTCGGGGCCCCCGCCTCGAGGTCGCCGGTGAGCGACGGATCGATGACCACCGACGGCTTCGCCTCCTCGGCCGGCTCAGGATCCTCGACGGGCTCGGGCCCGGCGTCGTCGGACTCCGCGTCGGCGGTGGGCTGCAGCGGCAAGGCCTCCATCGCCAACGTCGCCTGGAGATCGTCGTCCTCGGCGGCGCCCGCGGCCTCGGGCGCCTCCGGCTCCGGCTCCGGCATCGTGGAGCCGATCAGCGTGGGGCCTGCGTCGGCCCCCCCAGAGTCCGCGAACGGCATCTCCCCCGCCGTCTCGAAGGACGCGGTGGTCGACTTGCGGGCCGAGAGCGGCTGACCGCAATGCCCACAGAACTTGGAACCGTCCGGGATCTCCTGCTGCTCGGGGCACGGACACTTCATGAAGGCCTCTCGCACGACCTGGGTCGGGCGGAGCCTATCATTCAATTTTCCCGTTGCCCACTTGGCACGACGCCCCCCTCGGCGGGTCGAGCAGCCAGTCGGACAGCCGCTCGAAGGCGACCGCATCAAACCGCGCGGGCGCGTACGCGGGCATCCAGGAGACGGGGTGGCGGGACCGCCCGATCCCCCGGACGGCCCGCAGGAGATCCGCCCGCCGCCACGCGCAGCCCGCGACGGGCCCCGCCGGCCCTCCTTCGTGGCAATGCCGGCACGCGCGGTCGTAGATGGCCCCGCCGTCCCGCGGGCCGCGCGGCTCGACATCAGCGCGCCGCGCCCCCTCGGCCAGCGCGGCGAGCAGGTCCCCCAGCCGCGCTCCGTCCAGGGCGGGCCGCGAGAGGTAACGCTCGACGCATCGACTCACGGCGCGCGCGAGCGTCCGCTGGGCCACCCCGCCGCGGCTCGGCAGCGGTGGCCCCGGGCGTCGCGGGCCGCCGGGCTCCAGGCGGTGGCAGTCCGCGCAGGCGTAGCCCGTTCGACCCAAGGCACGATCGCGCAGCAACGGGGCACCCCGCGCGGCGTCACCGCTCGTCGGGACCACGTCGGAGGGCCCGGGCAGCTCCGGTGGCAGGGGTGGCGGCACCACGCCGCAGGCCGAGACCAGCCACGCGAGGACGAAGCTGAGCGGCCCACCCGCGCGACGACCTCGTCGCTCAATCGCCGCCGGGCGCATCGTCCACCCCCTCCCCCGGGTCGGGGGACAAATCCTGCACTTGACGCACCGCGTCATTACGCCTAGTCCTCCCACGAGTACGCAAGCTCAGCGAGCGGTTCGGATGATGTCAGCCCACGACTCCATCGAGCTCCCACCCTCGGCACCGCCGCCCGCGTTGCGCCACGCCGGGTTCATGCACGACCCCGACGTCGCCGTGGCGGCCCTCGAGGCGCCGCGCGGTGGTCGACTCCTCGTGGTGGACGCTTGCGGTGGCGCCGAGGCTGCCTTCGCCCACCTCGCCGCGGACCCGTGCGAGGTTCGGGTCGCCGCGCTGGCCCACGTCGACCAGGTCGACGCCCTCGTCTCCTTGCAGCGCGCGGCCTTCGCCCGGCTGGACCGCACCGACGCCTTGAAGCTGCTCGGGCTGCTGCGCGCCCCCCGCGACGAGCGGGCCGCTCTCTACGCCCGCATCCGGCGCGCCGTGAACCGGCGCGCCCAGACGTTCTGGTCCGACCACGCCAGCGCGATCCACGCGGGCATCTACAACGCCAGCGCCGAAGCCGGCCTGGGACGCCTCCTTCGAAGCCTGCTGTGGGAGCACCTGGAGTCGAGCGAGTTCCGTACGCTCCTCTACGGCACCAAGGCGGAGCGCCTCGCGGTCTTCGACGCCCGGATCGCGCCGCGGGCCTTCTGGCGGCGGGCGCTCCGGCTCTGCGCCCTGCGCAACGAAGTGAGCGCTCCAGAGGACCCCTCCGTCGACGCCTTCACTCGGGGCGAACCCATGGCGGCGTTGCGGAAGATGGTCGCCGTCGGGCTCTGGTCGAGCCCGTTGTGGGCCCGCGCCTTCTGCACCGACGCGGGGATGCTCGCCGCGCTGCCGACCTACCTTCAGCCCATCGGCTTCGCCTCCACCGCCGCCCGCACCGAGCGCGTGCGCGGTCGCGTTGAACGCTTCGACCAGGCCTTCGACGCCATCGGCCCCCTCGATGGCGTCGACCTCGGCGCGCTCCCCGACCACACCGACGACGAGGAGCTGACGGCGGTCCTCACCCGGGTGGTCGCCCACCTGAAGCCCGGCCGGCGCGTCAGCTACACGCGGATCGACGACGCCGATCCGCCGCCGCCCCCAGGGCTACGGCGCGCGCACGAGGTCGAGCTCCGGGTCGGGGCCCACGACCGGGCACCGATGACGGGGGCGCGACGCGTCCTCATTGCCACGGGAGACGTCCCGGCCCGATAGTCTCCCCGTGCGCTCAGTCACGCTCCTGCTCCTACTCGCCTTCGGCGCGCCGGCCCACGCCGCCGCTATCGGCAAGCTCGTGGAGGCGGTGGAGCGCAGCGGCAACTTCAAGGTCCGCCTGAAGGCGACCAAGTCCCTCGCCCGCTTCGACGATCCGCGCGCCACCGAGACGCTCATCTTCGCGCTCACGGATCCCAACAACCTCGTGCGCGCCGCGGCGGCCAACGCCCTGGGAAAGAAGGGCGAACGCGGGGCGTTGAAGAAGCTGTGCGCGCTGCGCCGCGACGCCGACGACTTCGTTCGCCGCACGACGACCGCGGCGCTAGCGGGTTTCGGAGGCGTCAGCGCATGCGACGGTGCCCAGAAGGTCTACGTGCGCGTCGCCGTCAGCGGGGACGCGGCCAATCGCGGGTTCGTCGAGGTGGGGCTCCGCGGCAAGGCTCAGGCCGACGCCCGGGTGCTGCTGGAGCCCTCCGCCGAGGTGTCCCATCGCCTCGAGCTCATGGTCCGCGTCGGTGAGAAAGTAGACCGCAGCGCCGGACGGGTGAAGATCGAGTGCACGATGTCGCAGTCGATCTACACCCTCCGTGACGACGAGCAGCGGTCCTTGCAGGGCTCGGCGACCCAGCGTGGCGCCATCGAGTTGGGGGCGACGGCCAGTGAGAAGGCCATCGCCGGGCAGATGCGGGTGTGCATGGAGTACCTGGTTCCGGTCGTCTACGACGGCTTCTCCGGATTCCTGGATCGGTTGAGGTGAGCGATGGCCAAGCGTAAACGAAGCATCAAGAACTTCATGCTCGACCCGCGCTTCCAGTTGAAGTACGCGTCGGCCATCGCGCTCACGGGCGGACTCATCTTCGCGGTGATGGCGTGGTTCTTCTTCGACAAGGTGCGCGAGAACAGCCAGCTCGCGGCCATTGATCTGGCCGTCGCGCAGCAGCCCGCGCCGATCCGACCGAAGGCAGAGACCTCCCCCGTGAAGATCGACCGGCAGCCGGTGACGATCGAAGCCGAGCCGATCGAGGCGGTCGAGGCCCCGCCGCCGCGAGCGACCCCCGACGACGCGGCCTTTCAACAGGAGCTCAGCGACCAGCTCGCCGAGCACGACGCGCCGATCCTCTGGTTGCTCGCGGGATCGCTGCTGGTGTTGGTGGTGGCGCTGTTCATGATCGGCGTCCTCGCTACGCACCGTATCGTCGGCCCGATCTACGTCGTGGACATGTACATCCGAAAGATCATGGCCGGTGAGCCCGTCCGGGCGCGGGCGCTGCGCAAAGGCGACGAATTCCAAGAGCTCTTCGACAACGTGAACCGGATGGCCAACGCGCTCACCGACGAACGTCGAGCGGACGTCGAGCGGGTCGACCGCGCGCTGACGATGCTGACCGCCCGGGTCGATGGGCTCGAGGGGGACATCGGCCGCGACCAGCTCCGAGCCTGGCTCGCCGATTGTCTCGCATCGGCCCACGACATGGTGGAGGAGAAGCGCCGCTACGTCGCCGACTCCGTCGGCCCGGGCGAGATCCCCCCCCCCGCCTGACGGCCCACCACACCGCTCTTGCGCCCTCCGCGAGAGCACGGTGCTCCGGCGCTGGTCGATTCAGAAGTAGCAGAGGCCGTCGCCGCCGCAGAACCAGCCGCCGGGGCAGTGGGCGTCTACCTGGCAGCTCTGGGCGTCGTAGCACAGCCCGTCGCCTCCGCAGATCGAGGCGCGTGGGCAGTCCCAATCATCGTCGCACTCGACCGCGTCCTCGTAGCACTGGCCGTCGGCGGCGCACAGGGCGCCGGCGGGGCACTCCCAGTCGGCGCGGCATCCAGCCACCTCTTCGCAGAGGCCGTCGGCGCGACAGAAGTAGCCCTCGGCGCAGTCGAGGTGGTCGACGCAGCCGGGGAGCTCCTCGCAGACGCGGTCACCCCGGCAGAAGTAGCCCGGGGCGCACTCGGCGTCGTTGTCGCAGCCGGGGCGCTCCTCGCACAGTCCGTCGCCGCGGCAGAAGTAGCCGCTGGCACAGTCCGCGTCCGCGACGCAGCCGGCCCGCTCCTCGCAGAGACCGTCGGGCCGACAGAAGTAGCCTCCGGCGCAATCGGCGTTCGAGTCGCAGCCGGGCAGCTCCTCACAGACCCCGTCGGCGCGACACGCGTAGCCCGCGGCGCAGTCGTCGTGGTCGAAGCAACCAGGGCGCCGCTCGCACAGACCATCGGCGCGGCACCGCTCATTGGCGCCGCAGTCGCCGTCACCTCGGCAGCCCGGGATGTCCTCACACTGCCAGTCGGCCCCGCAGACCTCGCGCCGTCCGCAGTCTGCCTGCTCCCGGCACTCCGGGAGGGCGGCGCAGAGCCCCTCGTGGCAGAAGTCGGCCTCGGCGCACTGACGGTCGACGGTGCACCCCCGGGCGTCGACGCAGCGACCGCGGTCGCCGCACGCCTGGCCCGCCCCACACTCGAGGTCGGCCCGGCAGCCCACCTCGGCGTAGCACAAGCGGTCGTCGGCGCAGTACTCGCCGTCGGGGCACTCCGTGTCGAGCAGACAGCCGTCCGGTGGCGGGGGCGGCGGTCTGTCGCCATCGGGATGGCAGCCGGAGAGGGCGATCAACAGGGCGGCGGTGAAGATGTTGATGATGGGGCGCATGGCCGAACCTCCGAAGCGTTCTCACCCCCCTCGACGGGGCGCCCCAGTCGTTCATTCGACGCCAGCGCGTATTTCGGAGGCGCCTCACGTTCGACCGAGTGCGCGAAACGCGTGAAATTGTTCGACTTTTTAACTTGGACAAACGTTTTTTCCGCGTTCTATACTCCTCGGCGCGTGGACTTCCGACCGTGCGGTCGGCGCCCGTTCGAGCTGGGAGGGGGGAAGAGAGCTTGGCCGAAGGCCAGGAGCCGATGATGTCGGGGGCCACCCCGGTGCCACGGCTAGACGATCGCTATGAGCTCGCGGACCGCACCGGCCATTCGATGGGCGGGATGCCGTTCGCCACTCTTCAGGCGATGATTCGCCAGGGGCGGCTCTTCCGAACCGACCGGATCAGCAAGAACGGCGCGGCCCTCCAGGCCCTCGCTGATCTGCCCGAGTTCGCCACCATCTTCGACGAGGTGTTGCCCCGGGAGTTCTCCGTCGAGGGGTCGCAGCTCCGCCCGGCCCCGGAGCTCGCCGGCGAGCTCGACACGCTGGCCCTCGCCGGCGTCTTCGCCCGGCTGTACCGCAAGCGCAGCACGGGGCGGCTCTTCATCACCGAGAAGGGGACGCACAACGAGAAGGTCGTGATCTTCCAGCAGGGCTACTCCGTCAACGCGATGTCGAACATCCAGGAGGAGTGGCTGGGCGAGGTCCTGATCAAGAGCGGGATCATCGACCAGGAGACCTTCGACGAGGCCGTCGCCACCAAGAGCGAGCACAGCACTCGGCTCGGCTCGGCCCTCGTCCACCTGGAGAAGCTCTCGCCCCGCGAGCTGCACCGCGCGCTGTCGGTACAGGCGATGGAGCGCCTGATGAACCTGTTTCGGATGGAGCAGGGTACGTTCCGCTTCGTCCACGACGACACGGCCGCCGACGAGGAGATGCTGCTGCTCGCCTCGCCGCGCGACATCATCGAGACGGGGCTCGCCACCGCCCTCGCCCCCAAGGCCGCCACCGCGATCATGGCCACCTACGGCGACCCGGTCCTGAAGGTCGAGGTGAGCGAGGAGCTCGAGAGCGAGCTGTCACCGACCGACCTCGCCGTGCTGAAAGTGCTCGAGACCGGGCGACCACTCTCGCAATGCCTGCCGGAGGCGGCCGGCGTCGCGCGCTTGACGACCGCCGAGGCGCGGCTGCGGATCCTGGCCCTGATGCGCTACGGCGTGGTCAACGCCGGCGACGCGGCGATCGGTGCGCTGGAGGCGACGCTCCAGAAGCTCCAGACGATGCACCTCTTCGCGATGCTCGACCTCGGAATGGCCGCCCGCGGGGACGAGATCAGCGCCGCCTTCGAGAAGGCGCTGAAGCTCCACGGCGCGCAGCCGGAGGCAGAGGACTCCGAGGCCACCCGCCGCCTGCGACAAAAGGTCCGCAACCTCCTCGAGGACGCCCGGCGCACCCTGGCCGACGAGGGGATGCGCCCGGTCTACGAGCGCGCGCTCCAGCTCGGCCTCGACTTCCACCAGCCCGAGGTCCGCAAGCGCATCGAGCACGAGCACCTGGTCTCCCAGGGCCGCTCCTTGATGTCGCAGCAGAGCTACGAGGAGGCCCGCGCCTCGTTCATCAAGGCGTCGGAGCAGATGCCCGACGACCCGGAGATCTACGTCCACATCGGGTGGGCGCAGTTCCTCGGCTCGGCCCAGGACGCCCACGCCGCCGCCAGCGCGATCCGCGAGGTCGAGCGCGGCCTGCGGCTGTCCAGCGACCTCGCTGACGCCTACCTCACGATCGGGAAGATCCACCGCCTCGCCGGCGCCGAGCAGGACGCCGAGAACAACCTCCGCCGGGCCATCGAGATGGATCCCCACAACCAGGTGGCCCAAAGCGAGCTGCGGCTCCTCTTCTCCCGTGAGCTCGGGCGCAAGGGGCCAGCCCTCGACATCCAGATCGGCTCCGACTCCGCGAAGGTCGTGCTGGCAGCGGTGGTGGTGGTCGGTGCGCTCTTCGCCGGCTCGAACTTCGCCAGCGGCGGGGCGACGATGTGGCCCGACGTGAGCACCCAGAAGGCCCTCGGCGACCGCAACATCACGGAGTGGGAGCAGCAGCAGGCCAAGCTCCAGGATCTGCGCCTCAACTACACCGAGCCGGAGCTCATCACGGCGGTGGTCGAGCTCACCACGCTCACCGAGGCGAAGGTCCTCGCGGAGGCGCGGCGACGAGAGCTCCGAAACAAGAACGAGTACGCCCCGATCACGCCCAAGCACGTGGCGTTGGAGCGGCTGCTCCCGTTCTCCTACAAGCAGATCAAGAGCGCCCTTTCGGCGACGAGGCGCATCCCACCGGCGCAGCAGGTCAAAGGCAACGTCGAGTACTACTATCTGCTCGACGACTCCTGGTGGTGGACCCGGCGCGGCGTGCTGCTGCTGCTGGGGCTCATCGGCATGCTGGCGATCAACCGCCAGAAGTTCGGTGAGCTGCCCTGGATGGGTGAGCGCCCCGCCTGGGTGGCCGCGGCGATCCCCTACGGGGTCGCCGTCGGCCTCCTCTCCTACATGAAGTCCGCCACGCCGATGGGCCCGCTCGTGGGCATGTCGGCCTTCCACGCCCTGGCCGAACAGGTCTTCTTCATCTGGTTCGTGGGTTACGGCCTCTTGAAGGCGATGAAGGACCAACCCGCCGGGGCGATCGCCCTCACGGCCCTCATCTACGGCGCCTACCAGCTCAGCTACTACGCCATCCTCAACTCACCGGGGCAAACCATGATGATGGACGTCGCGCGGATCGGCGCGTTCGTCGGCGGCGCGGGCGCGCTGTTGTTGTGGCGCAGCGGCGGGCTGCTCGCGCCGCTCTTCGCCCAACTCGCGCTGGCGCTGACGCTGGCGATCAAGACCGGAATCGGGGTCGGGCTCTGATGGCGACGCAGCGCATCTTCCTGGTCGAGAACGCGGGCCTCGCCGACCACGCGCGCCAAGCCCTCGCGCTGGTCCCAGACGCCCCCGAGCTGGTGGCCCTCGACGACGGCGCCAAGTGCCTCGGTGCCTTCGTCAAGCTCCTGCACGCGGGCAAGGGCCCCCTCTTGCTGATCCTCGACGACCCCCTCCCCCGGATCGGCGGCCGGGGGACCGCGCTCGCGGTGCGCGCCATCGAGCGAGCCGTCGACGCGAAGCCCACCGCGATCCTCTTCTACAGCGATGGCCCGTCCAACGACGAGCTCAAGGCCGTCCTCTCGAACGTGACGCGCGCCGTGCACCTCCAACGCAAGCCGAGCTTGTCCGAGGAAGACCAGGCGAAGCGCTTCGCCAAGGCCATCGGACGCCTGCTCGCGCAGGTGCGGGGCAAGTCCTGATGGAGCAGAAGTACTGCCCGAGTTGCGGCCAGGACGTGCCGCTCGAGACGTCGCTCGAGGCCCACTACTTGCTCACGAGCTGCGCCATCTGTGGGCTGGGATTGGGCGTGAAGCTCGCGAGCACCGAGCACGTGCGCCGGTTCCGCATGGGCGACTCCACCGAGCCCGATCCCACCGATCCAGCCCTCGCGCGGGTCGGCGTGGTGAAGCGGGAGGTGGCGGTCTCCGCAGCGGTCGAGCGTCCCACCCCGCCCGACTCCCGCTCGGCGTCGCCCTCGCCGGCGCCGCCCCCGGGACCACAGCACCCGGTCTTCGCGTCGGTCGAACAGCCCGCCATCCGCCCCGACCAATCGTCGGATCGGCTCTCGCTGGCCGCGGCGTCGATCCACACGAGCGGCGAGTGGGCCCCCGGGCTCTCCTCGGAGACGACGGGCGAACGCGTAGCACGGGAGGCGATCGCCTCGGGCACGGGCGCCAGGAACATGCGGCGCGTCGTGATCGTCGAGGACTCCGAGCTCCTGCGCCAGATCACCCGCGACCTGCTCGTCGAGCGCGAGCTGGCCAACGAGGTCATCGACTGCGACGACGGGATGGCGTTCATCGAGTCCTTCACCCGGGCGGTCATCGCCGGAGAGAAGCCCGACCTGATCGTGCTCGACGTCAAGATGCCCGGCATCGACGGGCGCGAGACGGCCTACGCGATTCGAGCGATCGAGACGGGCCTCGGCGTCGACAAGCGCACCCCGATCCTCTTCTTCTCCGCGATGCTGTGCGACGCGGACTTCAAGAGCGCCCTGCGCGACATCGGCAACGCGCGGTACATCCGCAAGGGCGACGGGAGCGAGCCGGCGGAGCTCGGCGCGCGCATCGCCTCGGTCCTGGAGCGCCTGCTGGGCGCGAGCAAGAAGTAGGTAGGTAGACACGTGAGGCTGACCGCAGCGATCCAGGATTCGTGGATTTTTCCTCGTTTGTTGTAAATTCGCTTTACAGGTCTGTGGGTGGTCACCTACATTGATGAGAGTTGGAATCGAGCGTGCTGGGAGGGGAAAATGAGATTGCGCACGATCGCCGCCTCGTTCGGGGTTTTCCTGATGAGCGTTGGCGCAGCGTGGGCCGGTAGCTCCAGCTCACCGCCGGGTGGCGGTGGCGGCGGGAGCGGTCCCGAGCCCGAGGTCTTCGCTTTGATCCTCTTCAGCCTCGTGCCGGGCGTCTTCTTCGCCCGCCGCGCCCTCGCGGCGCGCCGCGAGGTCGAGGAGAGCTGAGCTCGACGTCGGGGCACAGCCGCCCCGAGGTCCAGAGCTACCGAGAGTTCGCCCGGGGGAACGGGCGTGCGGGCAGGAACGGCGGGCAACCGAGCCGATGACTGCGATCTCGCTGACCGGGGGGAATGCGACGCGCTGGTCCCCGGCATTCGCCGCGTTCGTCGCGTGCGTCGGTTGCCTCGCCTTCCTGCCCGTTCCTTTCTGGATCACTGAAGTCTGGCTCGGAGGCGTCCTTGGCGGGGCGGCGGCCGGGCTCCTGACGGTCCCCTTTTGCCTCGTCCTGGTCACCCTCGCCTCGCGCCGCCCAGCGTGGGAGGCCCCGCCCGAAGAGCGCCCGGGAGCCGAGTGGGCCCTCGTCGGCCTGGTGGGCCTGCTCGCCCTCGGGCTGCTGCTCGCCCGGAGCCGCTGGGACAGCCTCATGTTGAGCGCCATCGCGCTGCCGCCCGCGGTCTGGGTCTGGTGCTGGGGCACCTACGGCTGGACCCGAGCCAAGGCCCTGCTGATGCCGGTTCTCTTCGGCTACTTCGCGCTCCCCTGGGAGCACTTCCTGCGCCGCACCATCGACATCCCGCTCCAGGGCTGGACCGCCGACATCGCGCTGGCCTTTCTGAACCTCGCGGGCTACGGCGTGCGCTACTGGGACGCCTACACGATCTACACGCACGAGTACTACATCATCGTCAACGAGACGTGCTCGGGGATGAACCTCCTCACCACGCTGACGATGTACACCTTGGTCTTCGCCTGGGTCGCTCAGCCAGCGCTCCGCGACCGCCTCAAGCTGCTGCTTTTGGTCGTGCCCGTCGCGATGTTCGCCAACGGCGTCCGCGTAGCGATGCTCTACTTGATGGGGCACTACGGTGGAAACGAGCTGGCGATGGGCCCCTGGCACGACCGCAGCGCCTACCTCACCTTCCTGCCCGTCTTCTGGTTCATCTTCGTCGTCAACCAGGCGCTCTTGCGCCGCGCCATGCGGCGAAGGCCAGCGCGAGCAAGCTGAGGGCGACCACCCCCATCCACCAGCTACCCCAGCGCACGTAGGGCGTCTTGTCGGCGCGAAGCCGCGCCGTGCCGTGGACGATCCCGGGCTCGAAGAGCCCCAAGCGCCGATGGACGCGCCCGCGCGGATCGACCAGGAGGCTCACGCCCGCCTGACCAGCGCGGATCAGCCAGCGTCCGGTCTCCGCCGCGCGCACGATCGCGCGCTGCGTCATGTGCTGCGTGATCGGGGAGCGCCCGAAGCCCGCGTCGTTGCTCATCACCGCCAGGATCTCTGCGCCCGCGGACACCACCGCCCGCCCGATGCTCGGATAGACCGACTCGAGGCAGATCATGACGCCGACCTTGCCCACCGGCGTCTCGAGCGGCTTCCAACGCTCACCGGCCGTGATGTAGCTGGTCTCGATCCCCGGCACCAGCCGCACCTTCGCGTAGTGGTCGCGCACGTCGTCGGGCGGGACCACGGCGCTGGCGAGGTTGTAGGTCCGACCGTCCCGGCTGGTGTAGAGCGTCCCCGCGACCAGCACGCTCCGGTCGCCCGCGCCTGGGAAGAGGCGCGCGCGGAGGTCGGGCGCGTCGAGGACCGGCGCCCGGACGGCTGTCTCGGGCCACACGACGAGGTCGTAGCCGGCCTCGTAGGCGCGCACCGACAACGTCTCGTAGGTCGCCACGACGTCGCGCATCGCCGCCGGATCGGCCATCGCCGCCCGGTAGTGCGAGTTCGCGAGGCCACCCTGGACCGCCGCCACCGTGATCTCACGCTCGCCGAGCGGGGCTGGGCGTGCGACGCCATGGATCGAGAGCAGGGCGAGGAGACCGACGGCCCCCAAGACGGCGCGACCGTGCGTCCGCCGATGGAAGAGCCCGTGGTAGATGACGCTCTGGCCGAGCGCGACGGCGGTGCTCACGCCGAGACCGCCGGTGATCGGCGCCAGCGCCAGCCACGGACGCAGCCACGCGATTTCGGCGACGCAGCCCACGTAGCTGCTGGGCATCGACATCGGCCCCACGGAGCGGACCCACTCCGTCAGCGTCCACACGAGGGCCGGCAGGGCGAGGTCCACGGCGGCGCCGAGCTTGCCCCACAGCGCGCGGTGCAGCAGCGCGTAGATCACCATCTGGCTGCCGGTGTAGAGCGCGAAGGCGACCAGGATGTACCAGCCGTAGCTCGCGACGCCGTAGATATGGAGGCCGGCGAAGGCACCCACGACGAAGCCCAGAAGCGCCGAGAAGCTCGCGCTGGGGGCGTCGCGCAGGGCCACCAGGAGCGGAACGTTCGCGACCAGCGCCAGCGGCCCCGCGAAGATGAAGGCCGAGCCGTTGAGCGCCGCGGAGACGGACGCGAGCGCCAAACGCCCCGAGCGCGAGATCACCACGGCGCCTCCCGCAGGTCCGTCAGCTCGGCGGCGGGCACATCACCGATGGCGCCGGGGTGGAGCAGGACGACGCCCACCGCCGGATCGAAGACGACATGACGCCGGTCGAAGACCCCGATCACCAGCCAGACGGCGTCTTCGACGCGGACCAGACGTGGGTGCTGGCCGTCGCCGAGCCCCTTCGCGTCGAAGGAGCGACGCAGGGCGCCAGCGCCGCCGAAGCGACGAATGAGCTCGGCGCGCAGTGAGCCGGGTCTCGGATCGATGACGTGCCCGTGGGTGACCTCGTAGGGGGACTCGAAGCCGCGATGGAGCCCCTGCACGGTGTAGCGCGCCGTGAGATCGGACCACGCGGTCCAGCCGACACCAACCGCGTAGCCGGTGAGCAGCACCCAGATGGCGGCCTCGAGACGGCGGCTCAAACGTCGCGAGCGAGGCGGAAGCCGACGGAGACCGAGACGGCCTGGGGCGAAGCCGCGTGCCGGGAGGCGGCGCGGGCGTGGAGGTCCAGATGGTTCCAACTCCCGCCGCGATAGATGCGCTCCGTGACCTCACCGTCGCGCGCGCCGACCACGTCGCTCACGGTCCAGTCGGCCACGCCGCCGGCCATGTCCATCACGCCGTAGGGGCTGCGGTCCTGGGGGAAGCTGCCGCAGGGCTCGAGGTGGGCGGGGCCGGGGCGCGCGTGGGCGGACTTGCAATAGGTCGGCTCCCAGACGTTGCCCCACGGATAGAAGCGCCCGTCGGCGCCGCGCGCCGCGACCTCCCACTCCTTCTCGTCGGGCAACCGGTAGGCGACGCCGTCCTGGGCGCCGCGCCACGCGCAGTACGCGCGCGCGTCCTCGAAGCTGACCCCGAAGACGGGCCAGTTGGGATCCCAGGGGACGCCGGAGGGATCCCGCTCCGGCAGGTGCAGCGCGCCGTCGCGCTCGACCATGAGGGCGCCGCCGGAGCTGAAGAGCCGCGGCGCCCGGCTGAGGGCCTCCTCACGGTCCTCCAGGCTGTTGAGGAAGCTCGTATACTGGAGGCAGCTCACCGGCAGACGCCCGATACAGAAGTCCTCGATCTGCACGTGCTGCCGGGGCAGGGACCACGAGGCGTGGGGGTCGCCCCCCAGCGTGTAGCGACCGCCCGGGATGTAGACGAAGCCCGCGCCGAGGCTGGCGTCGGTGCGGAGGCGGACCTCGAGGTGGAGGTCATCGAGGCGGTCCACCCTCAGAGGGAGCTGGGTGCCGCGCAGGCCGGGGGCCCGCAGCGCGAGGAGGTAGCTGCCCATCGCGAGCGGGTTGACGGTGACCGGCGTGGTCCCGAGGTCGCGCGCTTCCCGCGGGGTGAGGATGCGGTCCTTCTCGTCGTAGGTGAACAGGACCGCGCGCGCCCCAGGCGGATCGGTCGTGACCGTCAGCTTCCCGTCCCCCTCGAGCAGCGCCTCGTAGCGGCCCGTATCGACCTGGCGCAGCGCCGCCTCGTAGTGCACCGCGGTGTTCGTCTCGCCCTCCGCCTCCGCCTGGAGGAAGGCGTCCCAGTACAGGGCGCAGATGCCCTCACGCGCGTCGGTGTCGTCGGGGTTGTTGGTGAGCGCCCGACGATAGGCCTGGACCGCGTACGTAAACGCCTCGACACGCTCCAGGCGGGCGCGCTCGAGGCCCCCCTCCGTCTCCCACAAGGCGCGACGGCGCTCCACCCCGTCCCAGGGGGCGAGCATCAAGCGGTGCCCCTCGACCTCCGCCTCGAGCCGCTCGACGTCCTGATGCCGCGCGCGGAAGCGCTCGGTGGCCTCGCGGGCGGTCTCGACCTGGTGTCGAGACTCGTGGAGGCGACGCTCACGCTCCACGTCCCCCTCGAGGAAGACCGCCACCGCTTCGTGCAGTGAGAGCACGTCGGCGTAGCGCTGCTCGATGTCCTTGGCCAGGCAGCGCATGCACACCTCCTCCAGCTCGGGAGGGATGTTGCGCTTCGGAGCCCGCTCACGCGGCGGGATCACCCGCTCGCGCAGCATCTTGCGGAGGACAGCGCGGGCCTCGCGGCCGGAGTACGGCGGTCGCAGCGTCAGGATCTCGTAGAGGATCGCCCCCAGGCTGTAGACGTCGGCCCGGTCGTCCACGTCGTCGAGTTGGCCCAACGCGAGCTCGGGGGGCATGTAGCCGGGCGTGCCGATGACCTCCCCGTGGCGCGTCGCCCACTTGCTCATCTCTTCGCGGTGGCTGCGCACCCGCCCCTCGGCGTCGCGCTTCAGGATCTTGGCCAGGCCCCAGTCCATGACCAGGACCTCGCCGAAGGCGCCGAACATGATGTTCGAGGGCTTGAGATCGCGGTGGACGACCCCGCGGCTGTGGGCGTAGGCGATGCCCATGCACACCTGCTGGAACGCGGCGAGGAGGCGTCCCCGCGTGAAGCTGCCCTCGATCTCGGCGTCGTGGCGTCGCAGGCCGCGCAGGATGTCGCGCAGGGTGCGCCCCTCGACCGACTTCATCGTGAAGTAGAGCTGGCCGTCCTCGTGGGTGCCCAGGTCATAGACGGGGACGATGTTCGGGTGCTGGAGCTGCCCGGTGATCTGCGCCTCTTCGGTGAAGCGGAGCTGCAAGCCGAGCTGCTCATCGACGCCGCGGATGAGCAACTTCATCGCCACCGACCGGTCGAGGTTCCCGTCTGTCGCCTCGACGATGCGGCCCATCCCACCGCGGGCGATCTCGTGGCCGAGGGTGTAGCGGTCGGGGCCATTGACGAGGTCGGGCAGGACGTCGCGCTTGCGCTTGTCTGCGTCGGTGCGCTCCTGCTTCCTCGCGTCGGCGGCCTCTGCGAGCATGTCGGCGGTGCGCGTCGCGGGGGCCGACGCTGCTCGGGGGGGGACCTCCTCGGTGACCTCGGGGGCCGGCTCCAGAACCGACGCGAGCGCGTCGAGGGACAACGCCACCGCCTCGCCCGGCAGGGACTCCGACGAGGGCGCAGAGTCGAGCTCCCCGTCGAGGAAGATCAGCGGCTCGATGGACATCACGCCCGTCGGGTCGCCGCTGTCGCTGGGCGGCTCCGACTCGTCGATGGCCAGCTCGTCGGCCACGAGCTCCACCTCGAAGGGCAGCTCGACGGGGAGGGGCCCGGCGGAGTGGCGCGCGTCGCGGCGGCTCGAGCGCGGCGGCGTCGAGACGGGCTCGGGCTCGGGCTCGGGCTGGGGCGGGGGCTCGGACCGAGGATGGTCGGCGCGCGGCATCGGCACCGGCGTGAGCACCGCGCCTGCGAAGGACGCGAGCTGCTCAACGGTGCACAGGCCCATCTCCACCAACAGCTCGGAGACTGGGCGCCCGCCCGTCAAGTGCTGGCGGCGGACCTGGTTGAGCAGGGGCCCGGGGACGCCGAGGCGGTCGCGGACGAGGTCGAGGAGGCTCTGGTCGTTGAGTGACACGACCGGGAGGGTACTTCGGTCAGCCCTCGTCGGCGAGGGGAGCTGTGACCGGCTCGAGCCAATCCTCGAAGATGCAGGCTTCGGGGAGGGCTTCGGGGCGCTCCTCGTCGCTCGCCGCCTGCTCGAGCCACCGCACGTGGGTTTGCGCGGCGCGCTCGTCCCAGCACTCGACGGCCAGGGCCACACGCTCTCCCAGATCGCCATCGAGGGCACGGATGTTGGCGACCCCGGCGCCGTCGCTGCGCCAGCGGATCGTGCCCTCCACGGTCTCTGTGGCGTCGCCGTTGCCCACCTCGATGGGGAAGCGGAGCTCCAGCAGGCCTCCGGAGGGGTCGGCGCCGATGAAGTAGCGGCCGTGGGCGGGGGCGTCGGTGTCGCCGTCCGCGATCCCTTCGAGGCGGACGGCCAATTGGCGCTCACCACCCATCCGCGCGAACTCGGCCCGCAGCTCGCCTCGCGTGGGCTCGGCGGGGTCGAGATCGGCGGTGACGTTGAAGTCGAGGTCGAACCATCCGCGCCCCTCGTCCGCTGCAGCGCCCGGCTCGAACCCACCGCGCAGCCACCGCCGACGAGCCTCGGGCGGATCACCAAAGCGCCACGCCAACGCCTCGAAGGCGTAGCCGTCCGCGTCGTCGTCACGCTCCACCGTGAGCTGGAAGCTGGTCCCCTTCTCCCAGTCGGTGTAGGGGCCCCACACACAACGCAGGGGCTCGCAGTCGGTCGGGGGGTTGAGCGTGATCTGCCCCAACAAGGCGAGGACGTTCTCCACCGGGCGGGTGATGCCACGCCCGACGTCCTGGCCGAGCTGGTAGTAGGTGGCGGGCTCGTCGACGGGGTCGGAGACGGCCGTCGGCTCGACATCGAGATCGGCGGGGGTCGGCAGCGCGGCGACGAGATCGGCGTCGGCGAAGGCGTCGGCGTCGAAGCCGTCGAAGACGGGCCGCTCGACGTCCGAGTAGGGGCACGCGGCCGGATCACCCTCCAACTGCTCGAAGTCGGCCCAGGCCAGTCGGAGGTAGCTGCGTCCGAAGGCGTCGTCCCAGCACTCGGCGAGCTCCGCGGCGAGGCCCTCGGGGAGGTCGCCGTGGGTGGCGATGACGTCGGCGCGACCAGGGCCGTCGCCGAGCCAGCGCGAGCGCACCTGTAGCAGCTCGCGACGGTCCAGCTCGGGGTCGTCGTCAGCGTGGATGTCGAGGTTGGCGATGTAGTCCAGGGCGCCGGCGCGGTCCGCCGCTTCGGTGTAGCGGTAGAGGGTCGAGGTCACGTTCGGGTCGTTTCGGCTCTGGACTTCGTCGAAGTGGACCTCCAGCCAGCGGGTCTCACCGAGGGCATAGGCCACCGAGACCCGGCCCGTGGAGTCGTGGGCGATGGGCTCGAGCTCGTGGGCGATCGTCATGTCGTAGGTCCAGCTCCCGGAGGCCGCGCCCTCGCTCTCGGTGTGCGCCCCCGCGAGCACCGTGCGGGCGGCCTCCTCGGTCTCGCCTCTGCGCCAGGCCTCGACGACGTAGCGGTAGTGGTCCGCCTCGACGACATCGACGCGCACTCGCCAGGTCGCAGGGGATAGGGCGGCGGTGTGGGGACCCCAGACGGCGTAGGTCTCGTCGTCGCTCTCCGTCGGCGGGAGCTCCGTCACGTCCTGCACCGCGCCGGCGATCACCCGCACGAACCCGTTGACCTGAACGGTCACCCCCCGCGTGAAGCCGTAGAAGAGCGCCTGCTCCGGTGCCAGGGCCTCCACCGCGGGGATCCGGAGCGCCATCTCCTCGGAACGTGGGAGCGCCTGGCGCATCGCCTGAACCGCGGGGGACGTGCCCGGATCCGCCACCTCCGCCGGTGGGGAGCAGGCGAGAACCGCGAGGGCGAGGGCGGCGGCAACGAGCGGTCGAGTCACGCGTACCTCCGAATCCACTTGGGTGCATATCCCGATTCTGACGGAGGGAGTGTGGAGGGCTTTCAGCACTCAG
>CAYOBQ010000025.1:0-7086 GCA_964402225.1 uncultured Nannocystaceae bacterium
ACCCTCCCCTTCGCCTTCCCCCTCGCCCTCACCTTCCCCTTCGCCCTCACCTTCCCCTTCGCCCTCGCCTTCCCCTTCGCCCTCACCGCCGTCGGCCATGCCGGCGTCGTCGCTCCCGGTATCGCCCCCGTCGTCGTCGCAGGCAGACATGCCGAACGCGAGCACCAGGACCAGCATCCACTTCCAGATTCCGCTCATTCTTTCCCCCGAAGAGCCTCGTTTTGGCGCGCCGAAACCTAACACGGACGTGACAAATGGTTCAGACACCCGTCTCGTCCCCTGGGCGACGCGGCTTGACCCCTGGTGGATCCGCCAACGCCGCGGCGAGCAAGGGCGACACGTCGGTGCCCGCGGGAAGGAAGAGCGTGGTCGACGGGCTCTGTGCGACCCGCTCCAACGTCTCCAGGTACTTCAGCGTCAGCAGGTATTGCAGCGCGTGCTCCCGGCCCATCGCCTCCGCCGCCCGCTCGTACACCTCGAGATCCGCCTCGAGCAGCGTCCGCAGCGCCTCCGCCGTCCCCTCTGCCAGCAGCCTCCGCGCCCGGCGCTCACCCTCCGCCCGATGCACCCGCGCCTCGCGGTCCCGCTCCGACGCCATCTGCTGGAGCATCGCGCCGCTCGCCTCGGGGTTCGCCGCCCGCAGCTCCTGCAGCTCGACCCGGTTGACGCGCACGCCCCACTTGCGACTCGTGGCCTCGATCTCGGCGAGCAACCCCTCGTTGATCCGCGCCCTCGCCCCGAGGGCGTCGTTGAGCGAGAGCGCCCCGAGCAGGTTGCGCAGCGTCGTCACGGCGAGATCCACGATGCTCCGTGGGAGGTTGTCCACCTCGTAGACCGCGCGCACCGGCTCCACGATCTGCCAGAACACGCTGGCGTCGGCGAGCATCTCCACGTTGTCGCGGGTGATGATCGTGCGCGGCTTGGTGTCGCTCTGCTGCTCGCTGAGCTCGACCAGCACCGGCTCGCCGTGGTGGTCACGCACCCCCTGCGGCCAATCCGGGAGCGCCTTGGGCGAGTCGAGCATCGGCAGCCGAAAACGCAGCCCCGTCGCCGCCACGCGGTTGAATCGCCCCAACCGCTCGAAGACCAAAACCGTGGCCTGCGGTACCTGGTACAGGATCGCCACTACACCCTCCTCACGATGGGCACCTGTTCGGCCATCTCCACCACCTCGATCTCATCCCCCGCCGCGATCTCCCCCTCCGCGCGACAGGTCCAGAGATCGCCCTCGATCTCCACCACCGGCCCGCCGTCGCTCAGCTTGCGCACCGTGCCTCGGAGCCCCACCAACCGATCCACGTTGGTCCGCTCCTTCAACGGCGAGAGCCACTCGCTGACGCGCTCTCCGTAGCGGACGGCGAGCCCCACCGTGAGCAGCATCCCCGCCCCCGCGAGCGGGAGGCGCACCGCCCAGGCCACGCCCGCCTCCGCGAGCGCGCGCTCGAGCAGGAGTGCTATCCCCGCCCCGCTGAGCAGACCGCCCGACGGCACCACGACGTCCAGTGCGATGAGCGCGAGCGCGACGCCAACGAAGATCGCGAACTGCTCCATCAGGGCACCGGCTCGTCGACGCGAACGCAGGCGCCGAGGCCCCACGAGACCACCGACGGCGCGATGGTGGCCGGCAGCAACACGTAGGCGCGCTCATCGGGGGACACCAACGCCAGGCCGCTGTCCACCCCGATCACGACGCCCGCGCCCTGGATGTCGAAGAGCCCACCGAGGCGAGCGACGGTGGCGACCTCCCCCCCCTCGAAGAGGATCGAGGAGTCCGCCCGGAACTGGGCGTCGGTGGCGCGCGAGCCCACGCCCACCGCGTCGCGCACCAGCCCTCCGCAAAACGCGCGGTGCTCCGACGGCGTCGGCAGGTCGGACCCCTGCGCCGACCACGCGATGGCGAGCCCGACCCCAGCGCCCGCGCTTCGCACCAACCCCACCGCCCCAAAGCCACCCACCGCCGTCAGCACCCGGTCGAGATCCGGCGGCGTCCCGTCACCCGGTGCCAGCCGATGCCGAACCGGCGCGGCGTCCTCACGCACGAAGACCTGCGGTGGCGGCCCCTCGCCTCGGGAGGTGCGCCGGTCCCCCTCTCGATAGATCTCGTCGACGCGGCTCAGGACCCCGAGCTCCGCGTAGCCCGGATCGGCCGCCATCCAACTCTGGGCGAAGACCCCGGTGGGGATCTCGAGCCGCGCGTCGCCCGGGCGCACGGCCAGGACCAGCGCCGGCGGATCCTCGGCTACGAGCACGCCCACCCCCGAGACGGGATCGAGCGTGCCGCGCACGGCGCCGCCGATGGGGAAGAGGTGGAGCTGGACCAGCGCGCCGTCCTCCGGGTCCGGGCGCAGCGGCGCCGGATCATTGAGCGGACTCCCGTCCGGGGCGAGCAGGCCCGCGACGCCCACGGCGTTGACGACGAGCTGTGCCTCGAAGACGAAGTCGTCGGCGTCCTCGGAGATGGCGCCGTAGAGATGCCAGACCCCCGCGAAGCCCGCGATGTCGACCACCGGCGGAGGGGCCGCGTCGGGTCCGAGATCGGGCGCCGCATCGGGTGCCGAGACGTCGGCCACGCGGACATCAACGCTGCCCGCGTCTCGAGCCGCGTCCGGTTGCTCGAAGTCGGCTCCTGCGTCCCGCACGGCGAGATCGAGGGCGATGGGCACGTCCGGGGCGCCGAGGTCGCGGGGCGTCAGGTTGATCACGTCCCGTGGACCGCTGCGGCTCGGCAACGCGATGTCGCCGATCGCGAGGCTGCACCCGGCGACGCACAGCGCCACCGCGATGATCTCAAACCGCGGGATCACCGATCAGGTCACGCGGGCGGAACGCGTGCGGGAGGATGTCCGAGAGCCGGGTGTAGTCCCGCTCCCCCTGGGGGTTCGCGAGGATGATCCCGACGTCGTCGCAAAACTCGGCGAGCATCTGACGGCACATGCCGCAGGGCGTGGCCGGTGGCGACTTGTCCGTACAAACGGCGATGCGCGTGAAGCGCCGATGCCCCTCGCTGACGGCCTTGAGCATCGCCGTCTGCTCGGCGCAGGTCGTCATCCCGTAGGTCACGTTCTCGACGTTGCAGCCGGCGTAGACCGAGCCGTCCTCCGTCAGGATCGCCGCGCCCACGAGGAAGCCGCTGTACGGCGCGTAGGCGTTCTCGCGCGCCGCGAGGGCCGCCTTGACGAGGCGGTCTTCCTCACGCATCGACGAGCAACTCCGCCTCGATGCGCGAGATGCCATCGGCCAGCAGGTTCACGAAGCCCTCGCGGGCCAGGGCCGCCGTCTCCTTGACCTCGGCGTGGTCGAGCAGGGCGTCGGTGAGCCCCGCGGCGACGTTGGTGATGCACGAGATGCCAGCGACGCGGAGCCCGACGTGCCGCGCGGCGATGACCTCGTTGACGGTCGACATCCCCACGGCGTCGATCCCCAGCCGCTGGTACATCCGAATCTCGGCGGGCGTCTCGTAGCTCGGGCCGGAGAGCCCCACATAGACGCCGTCGCGCAACGCGACGCCGACCTGGTCCGCCGCGGCGCGCAGGTGCTCGCGCATCCCCGGATCGTAGGCCCGGCTCATGTCCGGGAACCGCACGCCGAGCCGCTCGTCGTTGGGTCCCGTCAGCGGATTGTGACCGCTCAGGTTGACGTGATCCGTGATCAGCATCAGCTCGCCGGGCCGGAAGTCCGGGTGAATCCCCCCCGCGGCGTTGGTCACCACGACCGCGCGCACACCCCACCGCGCCAGCGTCCGAATCGGGTGGACCACCGTGCTGACGTCGTGCCCCTCGTAGAGGTGCACTCGACCCGACAAGGCGGCGACCGTCGCGCCGCTGGGGAGCCGCCCGATGACCATGCGGCCCGCGTGGCCGGAGACGGCGGGCTCGGGGAAGTCCGGGAGGTCCTCGTAGCCGACGACCGTCGGATCGGTGAGTCGGTCGGCGAAGGCGCCGAGGCCGCTGCCGAGGATCACCGCCACCCGCGGCGCGGCGCACACGGCGCGTAGATGCTCGGCGGCCGCCTCCGCGGCGGTAAAGGGATCGACAATCATCGTCGTCAACGTACCTCCGATGCTGGGAACGTGCGATATTACAGCAATCCCGCCGCTTCGCTTCGCTTCCGGTGCTCTTCAACTCACTCGAGTACGTCGCGTTCTTGCTCACGGTCTTCGCTCTCTACTGGGCGACGGTGCGATATGCCCGCGTCGCGCTGGGGGTGCTGCTCGCCGCGAGCCTCGTGTTCTACGCCTCGTGGAACGCCTGGTATCTGAGCCTCATCGTCGCCACCACGCTGGTCGACTTCACGATCGGCCGCCGGATCGCCCGCGGCGCCCCGAAGCGACGCAAGCTGTGGGCGGTCACCTCGGTGGCCTACAACCTCGGCGTCCTCGGCGTCTTCAAGTACTTCAACTTCTTCATGAATCAGGCCGACTCGCTGCTCGGGATGGCCGGCCTCGAAGCCTGGGGCCTGCGCCTCGACGTGTTGCTGCCCGTGGGCATCTCGTTTTTCACCTTCCAGTCGATGAGCTACACGATCGACATCTACCGGGACCGCCTCGAGCCCATCGACAGCTACCCCCGCTACCTGCTCTACGTCAGCTTCTTCCCGCAGCTCGTGGCGGGGCCCATCGTGCGGGCCCGCGACCTCCTGCCCCAGCTCGCCGCCCGCCCTCGCTTGACCGACGAGATGGGCGGTCGCGGGCTGTTCCTGATCGGCCTCGGCCTGTTCAAGAAGGTGGTGGTCGCCGACTATCTCGCGCTGAACCTCGTCGACCGCACCTTCTCCGGCCCCGAGCACTTCACGAGCGTCGAGATGCTGGCCGGCGTCTACGGCTACGCGCTCCAGATCTACTGCGACTTCAGCGGCTACAGCGACATCGCCATCGGCTCGGCCCTCCTGCTGGGCTTCACCTTCCCCGAGAACTTCAACGGCCCCTACAAGGCCAGGAACCTCCAGGACTTCTGGCGCCGCTGGCACATCTCGCTGTCGACCTGGCTGCGCGACTACCTCTACATCACCCTCGGCGGCAGCCGAAACGGCGCGTGGAAGACCTACCGCAACCTCGCCCTCACGATGCTGCTGGGCGGACTCTGGCATGGCGCGGGCTGGAACTTCATCATCTGGGGGGCGCTGCACGGCTTCGCCCTGGCCATCCTGAGATGGTGGCAGCGCCGCCGCGACGCCGCCGGCCGCCAACCGCTCCTGCGCGGCCCGTTGGGCGGAGCCCTGGCGACCTGCTTCACCTTTCACTATGTATGCTTCGCCTGGATCTTCTTCCGGGCACCTGACCTTGGCAGCGCAACAGGCGTTTTGGTGCAGCTCTCCCAGCTCAGCGTGGGCGCCGCGAACCTGACGCCCCACATCCTCGCCGTCATGGCGGCGGGCTTCGTCACCCACTTCTGGCCGCGCCGCGCCTTCGACGCGGTCGTCGCCGGCTATGCACGCCTCCATTGGGCCTGGCAGGGCGCCTCCCTCGTCGCCGTGGGGCTGGCCCTGCGCAAGCTCGCGAGCACCGACGTCGTGCCCTTCATCTACTTTCAGTTCTGATGGACGCACCGAGCTCCCACGGCAGCCCCGCGGCGCTGCACCAGAAGACGGCCCGCGCCATCGCGCTGGCCTTGGCCCTGGGCATCTCGGCGCCTCTGATCCCCGGCCTCGAGTCCTACGACTGGGTCCCCGCCGACGCCACCACGCTCCTGCCCCGCGTCTTCCGGCCCACCACCGCGGCGCCGCCGACGCCGGAGCTCCCCGCGGAGGTTGACGACGACGTCCTGGTGGCGATGGGGCCCTCCACAGACACCAGCGCCCCCGTCGTGAGCCCCGAGCAAGCCGCCGCCGCCCTCGAGCTCGGCCGCGTGGCCGACGACGACCTCGAAGAGGCCATCGGCATGGTCGTCGACAGCCAGCTCGACCTGCCGCCCCACCCCGAGCGCCTCACCTTGCAGACCGGCCTGGCCCTGCTGCCCATCGAAGACCCGCAGCATGGCCTGCGGCGCTTCTACTTCGCCCTCGACCGCGTCGCCCAGCGGCGCCCAGGCGCCGTCGCCCGCGTCGTGCACTACGGCGACTCGCTCATCACCGGCGACTACGTCACCTCCACCGTTCGCCGCCTCCTGCAGAAGAAGTTCGGTGACGCCGGCCATGGCTTTGTCCTCGCGGGGCACCCCTCGAAGTGGTACCGCCGCAATCAGATGCGCCTCACCAACAGCGAGGGCTGGGGCGTCAATCGCCTCACGAAGCCCACGATCAAGGACGGCGCCTATGGCCTCGGCGGCGCCACCTTCCGCAGTAAGAAGCGCGGCCAATGGGTGAAGCTGCGCCCGCGTGGCAAGGAGCTGATCGGCGCCAACGTCTCGAAGATGCAGGTCTTCTACCTGGCGCAGCCCTACGGCGGGAAGTTCGAGCTCACCATCGATGGCCGCGGCGTCACCGTAGACACCAACCGCGCAGAGACCGCCTCTCGGACCGCCGAGATCCAGGTCGCCGACGGACGTCACGAGCTGAAGGTGAGGACCCTCGGCGGGGGGGAGGTCCGCCTCTTCGGCGTCGTGATGGAGCGCGACGGCCCCGGCGTCGTCTACGACAGCCTCGGCATCGACGGCGCCCGCGCGAAGCTGCTCAAGCGAATGGATCCGCCCCACTGGCACGAGCAGCTCCGCTTGCGAAAGCCCGATCTCCTGGTGCTCCACTACGGCACCAACGAGACGCAGTGGCGCAACCTCAGCTCGTCGCGCTACCACGCCGATCTCGCCCAGACCGTCGGCCACCTTCGCCAGGCGCTCCCCGGCGTCTCCTGCCTGCTCATCGGCCCGATGGACCGCGCCGAGCGCAACGACTCCGGGCGCCTCGTCACCCGCCCCGTCGTGAAGCGCATCGTCAACGTTCAGCGCCGCGTCGCCTACGAGCAGGGCTGCGCGTTCTGGAACGCCTACCTGGCGATGGGGGGCGAGGGCTCCGTCGTCCGCTGGTACAAGGCGCGGCCACAGCTCGCCAGCAGCGATCTCACGCACCCGACGAAGAAGGGCGCCAACCGCCTGGGCGCGATGTTCTTCGCCGCCCTGATGGACGGCTACTCGGCGGCCAAGGGACCATGAGCCC
>CAYOBQ010000025.1:7186-65624 GCA_964402225.1 uncultured Nannocystaceae bacterium
AGCGGCGACTGAGCGGAAACAATGAGCCCAGCGGCGACTGAGCGGAAACAATGAGCCCAGCGGCGACTGAGCGGAAACAATGAGATACGCCGCCTCGCTCATCATGCGCCGCGGACCGGAGATCTACTGGGTGAAGCGCCGCGGCGACGCGCGCTTCTTGAGCGGCTTCCACGCGTTCCCCGGGGGCCTCGTCGAAGCCGGTGACGGCGACGATCCCGACGACGCCTGCCCGCGGGCCGCGATCCGCGAGACCCTGGAGGAGACGGGGGCGGATCTCGGCGCGAGCCTCCATCGCCTGGTGGACGCCGGTCGCGTCATCGCGCCGCCGTACCTCGTCATCGATCTGGAGACCCGCTTCTACACCGTCGAGACGGACGCCGATCCGCGGGTGGACCCGGACAACGCCGAGCTCGAGAGCGGCGCGTGGATCCGCCCCGCCGACGCGATCGCGCGCTGGGATGCCGGCGAGGTGCTGCTCGCCCCGCCCACCCTCCAGATCTTGCGCGGCCTCGACCTGCCGGTCTTCGAGTGCTCTCCGATCCGCCCCCACATCACGCTCTTCCCGGTGCGCACGCCCACCATCCCCCCGGCGACGCACACCAATTGCTACGTGATCGGCGACACCGCGCTGGTCGTTATCGACCCGGCCTCCCCCTACCCCGAGGAGCGGGCGCGGCTCGACGCCTACCTCGAGGCGAGGATCGCCGCCGGCGCCCGGATCGAGTGCCTGGTGCTCACCCACCACCACTACGACCACATCCAGGGGGCGCCCCACGTCGCGGAGCGCTTCGGGGTGCCCATCGCCGCCCACCCCGAGACCGCGGCGCGCGTCGACTTCGAGGTCACGCGCACCCTCCGCGAGGGCGACACGCTGCGCGCGGGCGCTCAGACGCTCCACATCGTGCACACCCCCGGGCATGCCCCGGGGCACCTCTGCCTCATCGACGAGGCCACCCGCAGCGCGGCGGTGGGCGACATGGTCGCGGGGCTCGGCAGCATCCTGGTCGAGCCCACCGACGGCGACATGGCGCAGTACCTCGCGTCCCTCGACCGCCTGCGGGGGCTGGGGCTCTCGTGTCTCATGCCCGCCCACGGGCCGGTCGTCGGAGGCGTCCGCGAGAAGCTGACGGAGTACATCGACCACCGAAACGACCGGGAACGGCAGGCCGTCGACGCCCTCGAGGCGGGGGCCGCGGATCTCGCGACCCTGGTGGCGCGCGTCTACACCGACGTGCCGGAGGTCATGCGCTCGGGCCCGTCCGGCGGCGTCGCCGGTCGGTCCCTGCGCGCCCACCTCGACAAGCTCGCCGGCGAAGGACGCGCTACCCTTTCGGACGGGCTCTGGCGCCTTACCTCGAGCGAGGGTTCAGCGTGCGGTTGATGTACTTCAGCCATTCTCCGAGGCGTGCGTCCGCTGGCGCCTTGGGTCGGACGCCGAAGAGCGTACCGTCCTTGCGCACCAGGAACGGCGGCGGTCGGCCCGCGCGCACCGTGTGCTCGAGCGCCTTGACATCGTCGGCTGTGAGGGCCGGCTCCTTCTTCAGCGGCGAGTCGTCGGAGGACTGCTGTGCCCACGCGGGGCACGAGACGATCAGGGCGAGGAGCAGGGGTCGCATGGCGGCGAGGATACCGTGACGCTCGCGCTCATCGCCACGGTGCTCAGCTCGCTGTCGGGCCCCGCCGCCGTGTTCTGGTCCGGCGGGCGCACCTGGGTGGTCGACGCCGACGCCGGTGAGCTCTACTTCGCGGCGGGCTGGTACGCGAGCGAGGGCGAGCGGGTGCATCGCTATCGGATGCGCGCCGACGCCTCGCGCGCCGGGGCCTCGGCCCACCCCGTCCGCTGGACGGTGCTCGAGCACAACGTCGTGGGCTCCCGAACGTGGCGGGCCATCACGTCGGACTCCGCCGGCGACGGGCTCCACCAGGACGAGCGCGTGGTGCTCCAATTCACGGGGAGCCGCGCCACCGTCGGGCGGTTCACGCGAGGCCCGAACGGGCGAACCGCGTCGGCGACGACCTGGCGTCTCCCCGACGGGCGACCGCTCGCGCCCCCGCGCGACGCCGACGCCGCCGTCGAGCACCTCGTCGCGCGGCTCCCGGGCATCGCGCCCCGTCCCGCCCGGGGGGTGGTCGAGCGCGAGCTCGCCGGGGGGCGCTGGTCACGCTGGCTGGTCCTCGCCGACGACCGGGGGGGCGTCCGTGCCCTGGCGCTGGACCGCCCGCCGCCCTTCGAGCCGGCGATCGACCTCCCCGAGCTCGCGGATCTGCGGCCCTCACCCGACGGGACCCTCGCCCTGGCCCTCCAGGGGCCGCGCCTCGGCGACGAGGGCTGGCGCCACGACGACTTGCTGGGCCTGCACGACCCTTGCGACGCACGGCGCCTGCTGCTGTGGCGCGCCGGGCGACCCCCCGCCGAGTTGGGGCGCGTCGCGCGGCTGGACGGCGCGCGTTGGCTGGACTCCGATGACCCGCTGCGAAGCCTGGTGCCGACCCGCTTCCTCGCGGCGCGGACCGGCGACTGTTTCGCGGCGTTGGCGGTCGGCGGCGCGGGCACGCCCACCGCCCACCGCTGCCGCACCGACGAGGTGGATCGCGCCTGGGGCGGTCCCTCCGATCTCGCGGCGGCGGCGGGGCTTCGGCTCGACGAGGCGGCGGAGGTCCGCGTCGTGGTTCGCGACCCCGAGCGCGAGCGCGGCGACGCGGTGCGGCTCTACTTCGGCGGCGGTCGCCCGGCGAGCGTCACCGTCTCCCCCGACGGCTTGCGGCCCCACGGGCGGCGGCGAAAGCGACGGGCGCTGGCGGAGGCGGTCCGCGCCGACTGGCGACCCGTCGATGGCGGCTACGCGGTGTCGGCGACGATCCCGCGGGATCTCCTGGGTGATCCGCCGGCCCTCACGGTGCTCGTCACCGACACCGACGCGGACGGGACGGTGAGGCTCTGGGTGGCCGGTGAGCGCGTCGCTGGCCATCAGCCTCGGGCCACGGCGGTGATCCAATGATCTGGTTGGTCGCGCTGGCGCAGCTCGCCTCCATCGAGGGCGCCTCCCGTCTGGGGCCCTTCTTCGAGGCCCTCGCGCGCCTCGAAGCCGGGGCGCAGGAGACGGTGCGCGTCACGCACCTCGGTGACTCGCACATCGCCGCAGACATGTGGACGGCGCACCTGCGTGACGGGCTGCAATCGCGCTTCGGCGACGGTGGGCGAGGCTTCGTGCTCGCGGGACGCGCGTGGCGCAGCTACGGCCAGGCGGGCGTGCGGATGGACAGCCCCGGGCGCTGGCGCGTCGATGGTCTGCGCGGTGGCCTCGATGACGGGCTGTGGGCGCCGGGGGGCTGCTCCCTGGCCACGAGCGACCCCGCGGCGACCACGAGGGTCGAGTCGTCCACACCCTTCACCGAGCTCGACGTGCACTACCTCCGGCAGCCGGGCGGCGGCTGCTTCGAGGTGCGCGTCGGCGACCGGCGCCTCGCGCGGGTGTCGAGCCGCGGGCCGTGGCTGCTCACGGGGGACCGGCGGATCGAGGTCCCCGCCGGCGCCAAGAGCGTCGAGCTGCGACCGCTCGGAGGTGGTGAGACCCGGCTGTTGGGCGTGTCGTTTCGCAGCGGCGCGCCGGGGATCGTCTACGACGCGTTGGGGACCAACGGCGCCCAGGCCCGCGACTTGCTGCGCCCCGACGCCGAGCTGCTCGCGGATCTGCTACAACGATTGGGGCCGAACCTGATGGTCCTCAGCTACGGTGCCAACGAGTTGTACGACGAGAACCTCGATCCGCAACGCTACGCCGCAGGTCTCGCGCGCGTGCTCACCCGCGTGCGCCGCGGCACCTCGAGCGCCTGCCTGCTCACGGGCCCACCGGATATGCTGCGCGACCGACGTCAGCCGGAGCTCGGTCCCACGCTGCGCTCCACCCAGCGCACCCTCGCCGCCGCCCACGGCTGTGCGTATTGGGATGCGCAGGAGGCGATGGGCGGTCGCAACAGCATCCGTGCGTGGAAGCGGAGCGGGCGCGCGCGGGGGGACTTCGTGCATCTGACGCGCGATGGCTACGACGCCCTCGGGGCGGCCCTCCTGGGCGCGCTGTCCGAGGCCTACTCGACACACCAGACGGACAAAGGGGGCGACGTTTCCGCCCGATAACGGGTATACTGGAACAATACAGCTTCAGCAGGTCTGCTCACCCAGGTCCGCCCCGTGGAGATTTGTTGGATACGGTTCTATCGAAGACGGGCGCGACGGTGCCCGCCAGGTTCGAGTCGCTGCTCGCGCAAGGCCCTTATGCGCCCGCGGTGTTGCTCTACCGTTCCAACGGGCGAGTCCGGCGCTGGACGCGGGCCGCGGTGGAGCACCGCGCGATGCGTGTCGGCACGCTCTGCGCAGCCTACGGCCTGGGCGCCGTGGCGCGGGTCGCCGTAGACGTGACCCACCAGCTCGACGCCATGGCCGCGGCCTTCTACGCCCTCGCGACGGGCCGCATCCTCACCACCCCCGACGCCGCCGAGTTCGTCATCGACGACACGCTGATGTCCCAGCCCTACGGCCTCGATCCCGAGTATGTGCTGCGCGTGCTGGTATGCTCCGATGACCCGGCGACGTGGGTCGACCGCCCCCTCCACCAGGGGGGCCTCGCGTCACTCATCGAGCGCGACGCCCCGAGCGGGCTCGGTCCGACCCTCGACGAAGCGCTCGGGACCCTCTGGCACGGGGCGCCGATTCGGATCTACGAGGGGCTCGCCCGGGAGTCGGCCGCGTAGGCGGCGGCGAGCAGGATCCCCGCCGCCACCGACACGTTCAGCGACTCGACGGGGCCCGCGCCGGGGATCGAGACCCGGAGGTCGCAGGCGCTGCGGGTGGCCTTCTGCAGGCCGCGGGACTCGTTTCCGAGCACCAGGCACAGGGGACGGGGGAGCGGGCGACCGAGCTCCAGCGGACGGGCGCGCTGGTCGGCGCCCACGACGCGCAACCCACGACCGCGCAACACGACGAGGGCCGAGGGCAGATCATCGACGGCGACGACGGGGACCACCTCCGCGCCGCCCTGGGCGATCCGGACCGCGGCGGCGCTGAGGGCGGCCTGGCCCTCGGTGCGTGGCATCACGACGGCGTGGACCCCGAACCAGGCGGCGCTGCGCAGGATCGCGCCGAGATTGTGGGGGTTGCCGATCTCGTCGAGGGCCAGGACCAGGGCGTCGGCGGGGAGCTCGAGGGCGGCGAGCTCGTGCAGGGGGAGCGGATCGGCGTAGATCATCACGCCCTCGTGATGC
This sequence comes from uncultured Nannocystaceae bacterium, assembly GCA_964402225.1. Taxonomy (GTDB): domain Bacteria; phylum Myxococcota_A; class Bradymonadia; order UBA7976; family UBA1532; genus CAYOBQ01. Next base: position 12,446 of record CAYOBQ010000025.1, read on the forward strand.
ACCCCGCTCGACAGGCGCTCGAGCTCGTCCTTGGTGACCTCCCGATACGGCCTGCGGTGGGCGGCGGCGGCCTTCAGCAGCGGGCCGACCTCGACGCGGAGCCGGCGATGGTAGAAGACCTTGCGGATCGCCTGGGGGCGATGGCGCGCGACCGCGAGGACCGCGCGCAGGCCATAGACCACCGCGTCGCGCCGGGCCATCCGCTCAGGGCTCGCGGGTGACGTCGAGGCCAGCCTGGTTCCAGGCGATCATCCCGCCCGCCAGGTTGAAGACGTTGGTGAAGCCGGCGAAGGCGAGGGCGCCGCAGGCGAAGGCCGAGCGGCGACCGCTCCGGCAGATCATCACCACCGCGAGCGCGGGGTCGTTCCCCTTCAGCGGGCCGCTGCGCAGAAACGCCTGGAGCGGGACGCGGTGGACGCCCGCGATGTGCCCCAGCTCGCCGACCCATTCGTGGGGCTCACGGACGTCGATGAAGGCTACCTCCGCGTATTGCTCCGGCGTGAGCGCGGCGATGTCTGCGGGGCCGACCTCACCGAAGCTCAGCGTGACGCTGCGTGACCTCTCGAACATGAGCCTCCCTAGGCGCGCGGCGCAGGCACGGTACCGGATTCGGATCGATTTGTTGCGTTTTCCGGCTTCTGGCTACATTCCAGTACCGGTCAACCCGGGGGGGATCCGATGAGCAGACGAATCATCGCGCTTTGCTGTGTCCTGTCGTCGTTCGGCTGTGACGACGCGTCGACAGGGACCGAAGGGGCGGGCGGGGACGCCGGCGAGCAGGAGCTCGACGGCGCGACTGGAGGGAACGGGGGCTTCGTCCCGCCGGACTCGACGGTCCGCTTCGACGCCCGCGTCGGCCCGGACGGGGGTCGCCTCGGGGCCTTCCGCGAGCCCTGCGAGGACAACCTCGACTGCGCGAGTCGCTGGTGTGTGCCCTTCGAGGACCGAAACGTCTGCTCCCAGACTTGCCTCGACGAGGGCTGCCCGGACAACTGGGGCTGCCACGCGGTGGCCAACACCGAGCCCGACGTGGTCTTCATCTGCTTCCCCCCGGGGAACCGGCTCTGCGGCGTGTGCCTCGGCGACGGCGATTGCGCCAACGGGCGGTGCCACGAGCTCGACGGTCAGCTCGTGTGCGGCATCAACTGCAACGACGACTCGACGTGCCCCCCGGGGAACACCTGCGAGGACGTGTTGGGCGACGGCGACAAGCAGTGTGTGCCCCAGACGCGCTCCTGCACCTGCGACGACTCGAACGACGGCGAGCAGCGGATCTGCGAGGTCAGCAATGGCTTCGGGAGCTGCTTTGGGCGTGAGACCTGCCACGCGGAGAATGGCTGGGTCGGGTGCAACGCCCCCGAGCCCGCCGCCGAGGTCTGCGACCAGATCGACAACGACTGCAACGGCTTCACCGACGACATCGAGGGCATCGGCGAGGTCTGCGAGCGTGAGGTCGAGCTCGACGGGGAGACCATCGCCTGCACCGGGCGCCTGGTGTGCACCCGCGCCGAGGAGGCCCCCGTTTGCACCGCCCCGGAGCCGATGGGCGAGCTGTGCAACTTCCTCGACGACGACTGCGACGGGGAGACGGATGAGGGCTACGAAGAGCGCGGTGAGGTCTGCGTGGCCGGTGTGGGGCAATGCCAGCGCGTGGGGGTCTTCGAGTGCACGCCCAACGGCGACGCGGCGGTGTGCAACACCGAGGCGGGGCCCGCCGAAGACGAGCTGTGCGACGCCCTCGACAACGACTGCGACGGCGAGACGGACGAGGACTTCGAGGGGCTCAACGATCTCTGCTCGGTGGGCGTCGGCGCGTGTCGACGCGCGGGGGCGCTGCGGTGCACGCCGGAGGGGGATCGGGCGCTGTGCACGGCGACCCCCGGCGAGCCGCGCCCCGAGGTCTGCGATGGCATCGACAACAACTGCAACGGTGAGGCGGACGAGGGCTTCGAGGGGCTCTTCGAGCCGTGCTCGGTGGGCGTCGGCGCGTGCCTGCGCCAGGGCTTCCTCTTCTGCACCGAGGACGGCGCAGGGATCGAGTGCACCGCTGACGCGGCGCAGCCCAACGAGGAGTCGTGCAACGGCGTCGACGACGACTGCGATGGGGAGACGGACGAGGACTTCGAGGGGCTCGACGAGCCGTGCTCCAGCGGCGTTGGCCTGTGCAACCGCGCGGGGGTGACGGCGTGTAGCGAGGACGGGACGGAGGTGGTGTGCAACGCGCGGCCGGGGGAGGCGCGCGAGGAGGTGTGCAACGGCCTGGACGACAACTGCGACGGGGTCGCCGACGAGGCGTTCCCGGAGCTCGACCAGATCTGCGAGGTCGGCGTGGGCGCGTGTGCCCGGGTCGGGGTGCTCGACTGCGCCCCCGACGGGATGGGGACGGTGTGCGCGGCGCGCGCGGCGGAGCCCGCCGATGACGTGTGCGATGGCCTCGACAACGACTGCGATGGCGAGACGGACGAGGACTTCCCGCTGCGCGACCGCCCGTGTACGGCGGGGGTCGGCTTGTGCGAGCGCAGCGGGATCTACCGCTGCAACGACGAGGGCGATGATGTGCTCTGTGACGCGGAGGCGGCGGAGGCCGTCGACGAGGTCTGCGATGGGCTCGACAACGACTGTGACGGTGAGTCCGACGAAGCGTTCCCGACCAAGGACGAGCTGTGCTCGGTGGGCGTCGGCGCGTGCCTGCGTTCGGGGATCCGCGTGTGCAACGAGGACGGGGATGACGTGGAGTGCAACGTGGAGGCGGGGGCGGCGGCCGACGATCTCTGCGACGGGGTCGACAACGACTGTGATGGTGAGACCGACGAGGACTACGACGACCTGCTGACGCCTTGTAACGTCGGCGTGGGGAATTGCGCGCGGGGGGGCGTGCGCGTGTGCCGACCCGACGGGGACGGGACGATGTGCAACGTGCAGCCGGGCAACGACGGGGCTGAGGTCTGCGATGCGCTGGACAACGATTGCGACGGTGAGACCGACGAGGGCTTCGCGGAGCTGGGCACGGCGTGCACCGTCGGCGTCGGCGTGTGCGAGGCGTTCGGCGTGAGGCGCTGCGCTCCCGAGGGTGACGCGGTGGTCTGTGACGCGATCGCCGGGGCCGAGGCGCCGGAGATCTGCGACCGGCTCGACAACAACTGCGACGGCGAGACGGACGAGATCTTCGACGGGCTCGGCACCGCGTGTGAGGTCGGCGTCGGCGCCTGCGGGCGGTTCGGCGTGCGCGTCTGCTCGGGTGACGGCGCGGCGGTGGTCTGCAACGTGTCCCCCGGCGAGCCCGCCGCGGAGATCTGCGACGCCCTCGACAACAACTGCGATGGGGAGACGGACGAGGGCTTCGACGGCCTCGGGGCGCCGTGCTCCGAGGGGCTCGGTGCGTGCCAACGCTTCGGCGTGGGCGTGTGCACCGAGGGCGGGGATGCGGTGGAGTGCGACGCGCAGGCCGGCCAGGCCGTCGCTGAGGTCTGTGACCGGCTCGACAACGACTGCGACGGCCGGACGGACGAGACCTTCGCCGGGCTCGGCACCGCGTGCACCGAGGGTGACGGGGTCTGCCAGCGCGCGGGTGTGCGGGTCTGCAACGGCGACGGAGACGGGGTCGAGTGCAACGCTGAGCCGGGTCCCGCGGGGGCGGAGATCTGCGACGGTCTCGACAACAACTGCGACGGCCAGACGGACGAGGGCTTCGCCAACCTGGGTACGCCGTGCACGCGGGGGCAAGGCGTCTGTCAGGCCGCCGGCGTGCGGGTCTGCGCGGCCAACGGTGCCAGCGTGGTCTGCGACGCGGTGGAGGGCGATCCGGCCGACGAGCGCTGCGACAACCTCGACAACGACTGCGACGGAGACATCGACGAGGACTACGGCCAGAAGGGGCGTGCCTGCACCGTTGGGCAAGGCATCTGCGAGCGCGTCGGCGTGCGCGTCTGCACCGGCAACGGCCAGGGGACCCGTTGCAACGCCGACGCCGGCGATCCGGCGGCGGAGGTCTGCGACCGGCTGGACAACGACTGCGACGGTGAGACCGACGAGGGTTGGCCGACGTTGAACCAGGCCTGCAACGTGGGCCTCGGTCTGTGCCGGCGTTCCGGGGTGCTGGTGTGCAACGAGGACAACCCCGCGGCCCCCGTTGAGTGCGACGGCGAGGCCGGTGATCCGAACCCCGGCGGCGAGACCTGCGATTACCAGGACGATGACTGCGACGGCGACACGGACGAGACCTTCGTCGATGGTCAGGGGCGCTATGTGACGCTGGCCAACTGCGGTGCGTGCGGCACCGACTGCACGGGGCTGTGGGATCCGAACCCCGCGGCCTTCGGGGTCGCGCCGCGCTGCGCGGTCATCGCCGGCGTTGCGCAGTGCAGCTTCGACTGCCTCGACGGCTTCGTCGACGCGGACCGGGTGGCCAATAACGGCTGTGAGCTAGAGGTTGATCCGGGGGCGATCTACGTCGCGACGCCGGAGCACGGCGGGGTCCATCAGAACGACTGCGGCGCGGTGGATCGTCCGTGCGGGACGATCGGACGCGGCATCAACCGGGCGGTGAACACGCCGGGCAAGGTCCGAGTCCGCGTCTCCGACGGCGTCTATCGCGAGAACATCACGCTGCGCGAGGGCATCGACGTCCTCGGCGGACATCACAACACGACGTGGCTGCGCGACGCGGCCCTCAACGTGACGATCATCTCCGGGACCTCCGCCGGCGACGGCCACAAGCGCACGGTGGCGGCCATCGACATCGACGCCGCCACCACCTTCGACGGCTTCGTGGTCAACGGCGAGTCTTCCCTCGAGGGCGGCAACGCCTACGCCATCTACATCCGCGACTGCACCAGCGCGCTGCAGATCAGCAACAACCGGGTCTTCGCTGGCAACGGCGGGCGCGGGGCGGACGGCGACGACGGCGTCAACGGCGCGGCGGGCACCAACGGCGGCGACGGGTTCAACTCCCACGGTGAGGTCGCGCCGGTCTGCGGCGCGGACCCCGACAACGACGACTCCGGCTCCATCGGCGCCAGCGGCGGCGCCCGGCTCTGCGCCGGCGCCGACGTCTCCGGGGGCCGCGGCGGCGACACGCGTTGCCCGGCTCAGAATCTCCAGGAGGGGTCTGGTGGTGCGGGCGGTGGCGCCGACGGTGGCGCGAGTGGGGCCGGGGCCTGGGGCTTCCTGTCAGACATCCCATCGCGCTGCGTGGTCTCGGACAATGATCGCCCCGCCGATGCTTCCCCCGGCGGCGACGGCGGCGCCGGCACCGATGGGCAGGGCGGTGGGCCCGCGGCGGGGGGGCTCGGCTCCGTCGCCGGCAACGAGTGGCGCGGCTCGACGGGCGGCAACGGCACCGCCGGCACCACCGGCAGCGGCGGCGGTGGCGGGGGCGGCGCGGCGGGCGTAGACATCGGGTGGCTCCCGCCCGCGGTGGACTTCGGTGCCAGCGGCGGCGGCGGCGGGAGCGGTGGCTGTCACGGTCGGCGCGGACGCGGCGCGGGCCCCGGAGGCGCGTCCTTCTCGATCTTTGTGACCTTCACGGGGGCCGGGCCCAACAACGGCGCGGGCTTCCCCACCCTCGAGGACAACGAGCTCGCCCGTGGGCTCGGAGGGACCGGCGGCGCCGGCGGCATCGGCGGACGCGGGGGCGAAGGCGGAGTGGGCGGCGCTGGCGGACCACGCGGCGCCCCCGGGACCCTGTTCATGGCCTTCTGCTCGTTCAACGGCGGCGAGGGTGGCGCCGGAGGCCGCGGCGGCCACGGCGGGGGTGGCGGCGGCGGTCAGGGCGGCATCAGCTACGACATCTTCGTCAACAACCACAACGACCGGCTCCCCGCCGCCTACGCCAACGGCAACGTCTTCGTGATCCCGGAGGCCGACGACACCCACGGCGAGGGCGGCCCCGGCGGCGCCTCGAGCAACGTCGACGACGGCGTCGGCGACGAGGGCGGCGACGGCGATAGCGGCCACGTAGCTGGCTTGCCCTGAGACCGGGCCCGCGCTTGCCCGGAAGTCTTGCCCCAAAAGAGGACGCGAGGGTCTGCTGGTCGGCGAGGAACCAGCTCTCCATGCACTCGACCATGAAGTGCAGGTGCTCGTCGCCAGCCTCGTCCGGTCTCTCTCAGCCGTCGCCCTGGCGTTACTCGACGTGGTCCCACGCTGAGCTGGCGGAGACCGGTGCCTCGAAGTCGACCAGGACGATCCTCGGCATCCGGCCCGTGAACCCCGCCTCCTCCAGGAGCTTCCGGAGACCACGGCGGCACTCGGTCTTCAGGGGACGGTCGCCTCTGCCGCCTCCCTCGACAGGTCTCCCAGGCCGCCGTGCTCATGCCACCGGTCGACCTCCTCCTGCGACAGCCGCGTCAAGCGGGTGGCGTCGCCCGGCTTCTCGCAGACGAGAACGGAGTCGGCGTGCCCGGTCATGGCGTCGACGAGCTGCGTCGAATGCGTCGTGACGACGGGTGCAGGGCGAGCTCCGGCTCCTCGATGACGACGAGCGGCGGAGGTGTCGGATCGAGCAGAATCGCTGACAGGCAGAGGAAGCGAAGGGTCCCGTCGGACAGCCTCCGTGCCGGGATCATCCGTCCACTTTCGGCGAGGTAGAGCTGGAGCTGACCACCTTCGGGCACGATCTCGAGATCATCGAAGCCTGGCGCCAACTCACCGAGCAGCTCGATCAAGCGCTGCTTGATCGCGGGCGTCCGCTCGAGCACCGCCAGCCGCGCGGGCAGGTTGCTGAAGTCCTCGGCGACACAATCGGTGCGCACGTCCGGCGCGCAACTCATGCGGAGCGCGGAGCCCGGCCCGAGAGTCCAGCTCCTGTACACGAGGATCCCGGCGCTGCGAGAGGATCGACTGCGTGGGATCGATCTCCTCGCGTCGGAGCTGCCGCGCTCCTTCGTGGACATTGAGCATCGGGTGACCGTGTTCATAGCCGAAGTAGAAGTACTGCCGATCGTGCCCGGCAACAGCAGACTCGTTCTCGATTCGCTCGTCGAGCACCGTGAACCGGTCGCCCTGCGCGCCGAAGGACAGGCGACCGCGGGGCTGCCCCCGACAGGGCGGGTCACGACGCCCTCGAGACCACCTCGATGGTGGCTCGGTCGGCCGCGTCGGCTCCCTTGAAGAGCCAGTCTTTCACGCCGCCGCCCAGGCGGATGGGGAGCGGGAGGTCTCGGGGGACGGCCCGGAGCATGGAGAATCCCGACCGCGCTCGTTCCGAACGAGACGACGGCGTAGAACCTACGGCACGACGGACATCTGGCCGGCGTTGGCGGGTTGGTAGCCGTCGTTCGAGCCGATGTCGCCGCCGTCGCAATAGACCCAGCTCTGACCTCCGTCCAGGGTGAAGCGGTAGGCCATGTCGTAGTCGCCGGCCGCCGGCGCGTTGAAGATGACCTCGTATTCGTCGTTGTTGGGCTCAGCGCCGGGGGCGTTGCCGTCGTAGAGCAGGTTCGCGGAGCCCACGAACCACTCCCAGTTCCCGTTGCCGGCCGGATCGCTGCCATCCGGGCCGTAGCCGCCCTGGCTCTGGAGCTGCGGATCTACGTCGGTCCCCGCCGTCTGGTCGGTGATCCCCGGCTCGAAGACGCGACCGTAGATCGTGATCTGGTCGCCGGGGCTGACGTTCGCGTTCGCCGGGTGCTGGTAGCGGCAGAAGTCGACCTGGTTGTCGTCGTCGGCGCAGAGCCCGTTGCGACACACCTGCCCCTGTGCCTCGCAGTCGAGCTCCTGCTCGACGGCGTACTCGCAGTCCGCCTGCCCGTCGACGACCTGGCACTGGCCGATGGGCACGAAGGCCCGCGCCGTGTTGCCGACACACTCGCCCTGGGGCGGGCTCTGGCAGGGGTTCGGGTCGCACAGGTCGCCCCCGCCTCCCTGGGGCACCACGAGGTGACCGGCGTTGGCGATCTGGTAGCCGTCGCTCGATCCCTCGTCGCCACCGTCGCAGTAGGTGAAGGTGCGCCCGCCATCGACGCTGAACCGGAACGCGAAGTCGTAGGTGCCGGGGAAGGGCGCCGCGAGCACGACGCGGTACTCGTCGTTGTTCGGCTCGCCGAAGTTGGCCCCGTTCCAGTTCGGCGTGGGCTCCGCGTTGGTCCACTGCCACGCGAAGTCCACCTCCGGGTCACTGCCGTCGGGGCCGAAGCCGAGCTGGGCGCGCAGCCCCTCGAAGGCGTCGTTGCCCGCCGACTGGTCGGTGATGTTCTCGTGGAAGTAGCGACCGAAGTAGGTGGTCTGCTCACCGGGCGCGTCGGCGAGGACCTCGAGCGGGAACTGGAGCCGACAGAAGTCGACGGGCGTCGGACACCCGCTGTTGACCGCGCCGGGGGTGCCGGCGTGGTGGTTGTTGTTGGCGAAGTCGAAGAAGTACTGGTCCGCCTCGTCCGCCAGACACCAACTCGCGGGCGCGTCGTTGGCCCCGGCCGTGCGGGCCGAGAGATCGAGGTTGAGGGACCGCCTCACCGCCGGCGCGGGCCAGGGCGCCGCGTCGTCGTAGGTCACCTCGTCGATCGTCACCCCGCCACAGACCACCGAGAGCGTCGCCCCGGCGTCGGACAGATCGAAGTCGAAGAGCACGTCGGGTGAGAGCCCGCCGTTGTCCAGGAAGTCGGCGCTGCGCCCCAACAGCAGGTAGCCGCCGCTGCGCATGACGAGCTGTGCCCCGATCTCCGTCTCCCCCGACCCCGTGCGGACCCGGCACCCCTGCAGATCCAACGGCGCGCCCGAGGGGTTGTAGAGCTCGAACCACTCCGCGCCGGCGGAGTCGAGCGGCGCCTCGGGGTGGTACATGATCTCGTTGATCACGAGATCTCCCGCCTCGTCCGGCGCCTCGACCTGCGCTGGGTCGAGCTCGCACTGACCGAAGTTGCAACGATCCCCCGGCGGGCAGTCGACGACCTCGCGCTCGTAGGTGCACGACACCTCCCCGTCCACGAGCTCGCAGCCCCCCAGCGCGGCGAAGCGCACCAGGCGCCCGTCCTCGTCGCACTCGGAGTTCGGGGGCAGGTTGCAGGGGTTGGGCTCGCACGCCAGGGCCCCATCGACGCACTCGCCGCCCTGGCAGAAGAGCCCGACGTCGCAGTCCGAGAGCTGCGGGGGGTAGGTGCACTGTGGCTGTCCGGCGAGATCCTCGCAGAGCCCGGGGGCCTCGAACGCCCGAAGCTGCCCGTCCAGGCAGTCGGCGGGCTGCGGGTTCTGGCACGGGTTCGGATCGCAGACGTCCTCGCCCAGGGCGACGCACTCAGCGTCGATGCAGACCTCGTCGGCGGCGCAGGCCTCGCGCTGCTCGAAGTAGTCGCACAGCGCCTCGCCGCCGAGGTCGATGCAGAAGCCCGGCACCTCGGAGAAGACGCGAACGCGCGCGTCCGCAGAGCACTCGGCGGGGGGCGGGGCGTCGCATGGGTTGGGGTTGCAGGCGTCCTCCGGCGGATCCTCACAGGCGCCGAAGACGCAGACCTGCTCCCCGGGGCAGGCCGCGGACTCGAAGTCGTACTGACATTGCGGCCGCCCCTCGAAGGGCTCGCAGGTCCCGGGGGCGCTGAAGACGCGCCGGTTTCCGTCGAAGTCGCACACCGGATCGGGGGGCGCCTGACACGGGTTCGGATCGCAGGGATCGTCGCCGAGAGGCACGCACTCGGCGTCGATGCAGACCTCGTCGGCCTCGCAATCCTGCACGCTCTGGAAGTACTGGCACTGGGCCTCGCCCCCGTCGGGCTGACACAGCCCGTTCTGGTCGAAGCTGATCACCCCCGAGCCGTCGCCATTGCAGCGCGAGGCGGGCGGCTCGTCGCACGGGTTCGGGTCGCAGGGGTCGGGCACGTCCTCGACGCACTGGTCGAAGCGGCAGACCAGCCCCTCGTCGCAGACCACGAACTGCTCCGGGTAGGTGCACAGCGCGTCGACCCCGATGACCTCGCACACGCCCGGCGCCTGGGGCACCACGAGCCGTCCATCGAAGCCGCAGAAGGGTAGCCCCGCCTCGACGCACGGGTTCGGGAGACACGGGTTGGGCGCCTCGCACACCCCGTCGCGGCACTCGGCCTCGCCTTCGCAGTCCTCGTGCTGCTCCTCGTAGGTGCAGCGCACGCGCTCGTCGACCACGAGGCAGATCCCCTCGTTGGCGAAGCGCCGCACCCCGCCGCCGTCGGCGTCGCACGCGGCCTCGGGGGGCGAGCTGCAGGGGTTCGGATCGCACGGATCCTCGCCCTCCTCGATGCACCCGCCGTTGAGGCAGACCTGACCGGCGGCGCACAGCGCCTCTTCCGGGTCGTAGCGACATTCGGGCTGCCCGCCGGCCCCCTGCCGGCACGCCCCCGGGGCGCTGAAGGAGCGCACCGTTCGCTGGTCGGCGCACTCATCCTGCGGGGCGCCGACACACGGGTTGGGCTCGCAGGCGTCTTCGACCATGCACTGCCCGGCGTTGCAGATCTCCGCGACGGGGCACGCCTCCTCCTGGCTGTCGTAGGCGCACTCGACCCGCCCGGTCACGACGCTGCACGCGCCGACGCCCTCGAAGACGAGGCGGTTGTCCCCGCTGCACTGGGCGACGGGTCGGTTCACGCAGGGGTTCGGCTCACAGGGGTCCTCGCCGACGGGCTGGCAGAGCCCGTCTCGGCACACCCGGTCGTCGGGGCAGTCCTGACGCTGCCCCACGTACTCGCAGCTCGCCTGTCCGTTGTTGTTCTGGCACTCGCCCCCCTGGGCGTAGACGATCCGCGCCTGCGCGTCGGGGGTGCACTCCGCCGGAGGCGGGCGATCACAGGGATCGGGGAAGCAGGGATCGGGCTGCGGATCGACGCAGCGACCGCCCTCGCAGACCTGACCACCCTCGCAGGGCCGGCGCTGGGGATCGTACTCGCACAAGGGCTGACCGTCCGCGTCGACGCAGCGGCCCGGCGCCTCGAAGTCGAAGACCGCGCCGCCACCCACCTCACAGCGACTGTCGGGGGCGTTCTGGCAGGGGTTCGGATCACACGGATCGACGCCTATGGCGACGCACGCGGCGTCGACGCAGATCTCGTCGACGCCGCAGGCCACTACATCTGTGTCGTATCGGCACACGGCCTCCCCGGCGACCGCCTGGCACGCGCCGGCGGGGGCCGAGCGCACGATGCTGCGCCCATCCTCCCCGCAGGCCTCCGCCGGCGGCTCGTCGCAGTCCACCCCGTCGCAGGGGTCCGGCGGCGGCGCCACGCACTGGCCGTCGAAGCAGATCTCCTCGCCGGGGCAGACCTCGCGGACCTCCTCGAAGCGGCACTCGACGCGCCCGCCGAGGTCGACGCACTCGCCGGCGCCGCCGGAGACCACCCGCGTCTTGCCGTCCGCCGCGCACGCTGGCGGAGGCGCCTCGCCGCACGGATCCGGGTCGCAGGGGTCGGGGGGGGGCACGCACTCGCCGTTGATGCACACGTTGTCGCCGCAGTCCGTGACGCGCTCCTCGTAGCGACAGTCGGGCCGGTCGCCGTCGGGGGCGCAGATGCCCGGCACGCGGAACCCGATCCGGCTGTCGCCGGCCTCGTCACACGCCGCGGCGGGCGGGTTCTGGCACGGGTTCGGCGCGCAGGGGTCGTCCCCCACCTCGACGCACTCCGCGTCGCGGCAGACCTGACCGGGACCGCAGGCCTGGACCACCGGCCCGTAGAAGCACTCCGGCTGCCCATCTCCGGGGCGACACGCGCCGACGGGCGGGAAGCTCACGACGCTGACGGCGTCATCCCCGCAGCGGGTATCGGGCGGCTGGTCGCAGGGGTTGGGGTCGCAGAGATCGGGGGCGACGCAGCGGTCGATCAGGCAGTTCTCCCCCGCCTGACACGCCGCCTCGTCGGCCTCGTAGGTGCACGACGGTGCGTTGTTGACGACCTCACAGGTGCCGGGTGCCCGGCTGACCAGGACCGCGTCGGCGAACTCGTTGCACGCGTTCGGCGGCGGGTTCTGGCAGGGGTTCGGATCACAGGGGTCGCCGGCCACCGCCACGCAACGCGCGTCACGGCAAACCTCGCCCTGGCCGCAGGGGACGCGGTCGGGGCTGTAACTGCAGCTCGCCCGCCCGCCCTGGTCCTGGCAGAGCCCCACGGCGGGGTAGTCGAGCATGGCGGTGGCCCCCGCGTCGCAGACGTCCCGTGGGGCGTCGTCGCAGGGGTTGGGGTCGCAGGGGGCGGGCGGCGGGGCCTGGCAGAGGCCGTCGCGGCAGGGCTCACCCTCCGGGCAGAGCTGTCGCACGCGCTCGTAGGCACAGGAGGCCTCGCCGTCGACCGCCTCACAGATCCCCGGGCCGCGCGTGATGATCCGCGCGTCGCCGCCGAACTCACAGACCGGGTCGTCGGGGTTCTGGCAGGGGTTCGGATCACAGGGGTCGTCGCCCGCCGCGATGCAGCGCCCGTCGAGGCAGACCGGCGTGTCGTCCGGGCAGGCGACGGCGCGCTCGGTGTACTCGCAGACGGGGCGGCGATCGTCGCCGAAGCGGCACTCGCCAAAGGGCAGGTAGTCGAGCAGGACGCCTTCGTCCCGGCAGAAGACGGCCGGCGGCTCGCCGCAGGGGTTCGGATCGCACGGATCGGCGTCGACGCAGCGCCCGGCCACGCAGGTCTCGGATCCCCGGCACGGGTTCTCGAAGGGCTGGTAGCGGCAGGCGGCCACGCCGTCTTCGTCGGTGCAGTCCCCGACCGCACCGAAGAGCAGCACGCCGTCCTCCCCCGCGTTGCAGCGGGGCTCGGGGGGACTCTCGCACGGGTTGGGGTCGCAGACATCGGCGCCGGCGTCCTCGCAGGCGCCGCCGCGGCACACCTCACCGGCGGCGCAGGCGAGGCGCTGTGTCGGGTAGTCGCAGAGGGGTTGACCGGCCACGAGATCACAGGCGCCGGGGCCGCTGAAGGCGATCACGAAGGCGCCATCGCAGCGGTCCTCGGGCGGGTTGCGGCACGGGTTCGGCTCGCAGCCGCCCTCGACGCACTCGCCGCCGAGGCAGACCCGACCGGCCCCGCAGGGCACCTCGTCGGGCGGGTAGAAGCACTCGGGGCCGTCCGCGCCGGGGTCGCAGCCCCCGGGGGAGGCGAAGTCGATGCGGGCCGCGCCGTCGGGGCTGCACCGCGAGGGGGGCGCCCCGAGGCAGGGGTTGGGATCGCAGACGTCGGCGCCGGCGTCCTCGCAGGCCCCGTCGCGGCAGACCTGCCCGTCAGCGCAGGGCTCGCGCACCGTGTCGTAGTCGCAGATCGGACGGTCGCCATCGGCCAGACACTCGCCGGGCGCCTGGGTGATGAGGCGCGCGTCCCCGTCGCAGGCGACGACGGGGACCACACAGGGGTTGGGCTCGCAGGGGTCCTGGCCGGCGGCGATGCAGCGCCCGCCCCAGCACAGCTCGCCCTCCTCGCACACCTCGAGATCCGGGGCGTAGCGACACCGCGCGCGCCCTTCGACCTCCTCGCAGATCCCCACCGACACCATCTGAATCGAGCCGGAGGCGTCGGGCAGGCACCGCCGCGGGCCGTCTTCTTCGCAGGGGTTGGGATCACACGGATCGCCCTGGGGCACGCACTCGCCCTCGGCGCAGACCTGCCCCTCGGGGCACGCGACGCGTTCGTAGTCGTAGCGGCACAGCGGGACGCCCTCGTCGTCGCCGCAGATCCCCGGCGCGCTGGGGATCAGGCGATCGGAGCCGTCGCAGACGACCGCCGCCTCGGCGAGGCACGGGTTGGGCTCACAGACGTCGCCGGCGCCGTCGATGCAGCGCCCGTTGGCGCAGACGAAGCCGGCGTCGCACAGCGTCTCGAGCTCCTCGTAGCGGCATTGCGGCAGCGCGTCGACGACCGCGCAGACGGCGGGGCCCTCGAAGCGCACGACCGTGCGGCCATCCTCTCGGCACGTGGGGGGCGGGACGCCCTCACAGGGGTTCGGGTCGCAGACGTCCACGCCGGCGGCTTCGCAGGCGCCGTTCCGGCAGACCTGACCCTCGGCGCAGGGCGTGCGCCGCGGCGGGTACTGGCAGACGGGGACGCCGTCGAAGTTGGCGCAGATCCCCTCTGGATCGGCGGTCACGCGGACCGCGCCATCGCAGCGCGGCGCGGGAGGGGCATCGCAGGGGTTCGGGTCGCAGGGGTCCTCCCCGGCGTCGACACAGCGTCCGCCTCGGCAGACCTGGCCGGCGCCGCAGGCCTCTTCCTCGCGGTCGTAGGTGCACGACGGCCGACCATCGGCGCCGTCACAGGCCCCCGGCCCCGAGAAGCTGACCCGCGTGACCTCGTCGACGCAGGCCGTCGGCGGGGGATCGGCGCAGGGGTTGGGGTCGCAGACGTCGTCCCCCGGGGCGACGCACTCGGCGTCGATGCACACGTCGCCGGCGGCGCAGGCCACCCGTTGGGACGGGTAGCGGCACTCGACGACGCCGTCCGCCGTCGCGCAGATCCCGGCGTCGGCGTAGAGCAGCCGGCTGGTGCCGTCATCGCCGCAGCGCGCGGCCGGTGGCGAATCACAGGGGTTGGGATCGCAAGGGTCGCCCACCACGGCTTCGCAGACGCCGGCGCGGCAGATCTCGTTGTCGGCGCAGGGCGTCGGCTGCGGCGGGTAGCGACACTCCCCGTCTCCGAGGCATTCACCCGCGCCGTAGCTGACGGTGGCGCGTCCATCCAGGCTGCATCCGTCCGCCGGCGGATCGTCGCAGGGGTTGGGCAGGCAGGGATCGTCCAGGCACGCGCCGTCGGCGCACCCCTCGGGGCACGCGTCGCGGCTCGGTGGGTAGGTGCAGGAGGGCGCGTCACCCTGGGCCTGGCATTGACCGTCGTCGCCGAAGGAGACGCGCTCGTCTCCCTCGCACCGCGGGGGCGGCGGCGCGGCGCAGGGGTTGGGATCGCAGGGGTCGTCGCCACCGTCGACGCAGCGCCCGTCCCGACAGACTTCGCCGGCTCCGCAGGGGATCTCGGCGCGGTCGAAGGCGCACTCGCCGTCGCCGCTGCACTCACCGGGGGCGCGGGCCACGACGACGGCGTCGGCGTCCGCGTTGCACGCCGGCGCGGGCGGGATCCCGCAGGGGTTCGGGTCGCAGGGATCCGGCAGGGCGACACAGGCGCCGTCCTCGCAGCGGCGATCCGCTCCGCAGTCGACCGCCCGCGCCTCGTAGCGGCAGCTCACCTCGTCGTCCTCGGCGGCGCAGTCCCCGGGGGCGATGCCGTCGACGCGGGTGCGCTCGTCGGCGCAGACCGAGGGCGGCGCGACGCGGCACGGGTTGGGGTCGCAGAGATCCGCGCCACCATCGACGCAGCCGCCGTTGACGCACACGGCGCCGGCGGCGCAGGGCTGGCGTTGGGGCGGGTAGGCGCAGGACGCGCGGACGCCGTCGGCGCTGCATTCGCCGGACGGGTAGAGGAGGCGGGCCACGCCGTCGGGATCGCAGCCGGCGGGGGGGGGCGCGTCGCAGGGGTCGGGCTGGCACGGGTTCGGGCAGGCGGGGTTGGCTTCACCGGGGGTCCCGTCGCCGCTCGCGCACCAGCTCGTGCCGCGATCGTTGGCGGCGGCGTCTCGCAGCGAGGGATCGAGGGCGAGGGCCACCTCGCGGGCCTCGGGGAAGTCCAAGCCGCGGTCGTAGGCGACGAGATCGATGACCGTCTCGCCGCAGCGCAGACCCAGCGTGTCGCCGCCGTTGTCGAGGTTGAAGTCGAAGAGGTGGTCGGGGGCGAGGCCGCCGTTGCGCACGAGGTCGTCGCTGCGGGCGAAGAGCGCGCGCCCGCCGGGGTCGAGGACCAGGCCGACCACGGCGGTGGAGGCGCCGGCGCCGTTGCCGAGCGTGCAGCCCGTCAGGCCCACCGCGGCGTCGCCGGCGTTGTAGAGCTCGAACCACTCGGCGCCAGCGTCGGGCAGGGGCGGGTCGTACATGATCTCGGTGATCACCACCTCGCCCGAGTCGGGGAGCGGGGCGTCTCGGACGCAGCGGCCGAGCCGGCAGGACGCGCCGGCCCCGCAGTCCACCCGCTCCGGCTCGTAGGTGCAGCCGGCCTGGTTGTCGGCCACCGCGCACTCGCCCTCGCCGTAGCGCAGGGCGGTGTCGCCGTCGCAGTCGTCGGCGGGGGGGTTCACGCAGGGGTTGGGCTCGCAGGTCGCCGCGGGCACCACGACCAGCACGCCCGACTCGTCGGCGTCGTAGCCGTTGGCCGAGCCGTCGGCGTCGCAGTAGGTCCAGGTGTCGCCGCCGTCGCGGCTGAAGCGGTAGGCGAGATCGTAGCGTCCCGCCGAGGGCGCGCGCAGCCCGGCCCGGTACTCGTCGGCGGCGGGCTCCCCGGCGAGGCCGCCGTCGTAGTCGAGGTTGGGGGCGGCGTCGATGAAGCGCCAGCCGCCGTCCTGGGGATCGGAGTCCGGCGGCCCGTAGCCCGCCTCGGCGACCAGGGAGTCGTCGGGATCGGTGAGGGGCGAGCGGTCGGTGATCCCGCGGGCCACCACGCGGCCGAAGAGGGCGAGGTCGTCGCCCTCGGGCACCTCCGCGGCGAGGGGGAACTGGAAGCGGCATAGATCGATGGGCGAGACGGCGTCGCACGGCGGGTTAGGCGCGCCGGGGGTGCCCAGGTGGTCGTCGATCAGGCCGTCGGGGTCGTAGTAGGGCCGCTCGCCCAGACACCACGCGCCGCCGTCGTCGTTGAGGCGCGCGTCGTAGGCGCCCGGATCGAGGCGCACTGAGCGGCGGCGAGCGATGGGGAAGTCGCCCCAGTAGTCGAGGGCGTCCACCAGGGTGTTGCCGCAGCGGAGCGTGAGCGTCTCCCCGAAGTCGGCTAGTTCGAAGTCGAAGACCTGGTCCACCGCGATCCCGCCGTTGACCTCGACGTCGGCGCTGCGACCGAAGAGGAGGAGGCCGTTGGGGTCGATCGTGAGCCCCCGGACCTCGTGCTCCGAGTCCCCGTCGCTCAGCAAGCAGCCGTGGAGCGAGAGGGGCTCGTCGGTGGTGTTGTAGAGCTCGAACCACTCGGCGTCGGCGTCGTCGAGGCGACCCTCCGGGGCGTAGAGGACCTCGCTGAAGATCACGTCGCCCGCCCGCGGGTTGGGGATCCCCTGGTTCACGCAGGCGCCGCCGTCGCAGCGCTCGTCGGCGCCGCAGGGCGCTCGGCGCGGAGCGTACTCGCAGCGCACGGCCTCGCCCTCGTCGAAGCAGACGCCCTCGGCGGCGTAGGAGACGCGCACCTCCCCGTCGCACTCCGGGGCGGGGGGCCGCACGCAGGGGTTGGGCTCGCACTGGGACGGCTCGGTGACCCGCAGCGTGGCGGCGTCCCCCGGGTCGTATCCGTTCGAGCTGCCCTCGCCGCGGTCGCAGTAGGTCCAGCTCTCGCCGCCGTCGAAGCTGAAGCGGAACGCCAGATCGTACTCGCCGGCGTCGCGCGGGCCGCGGATCTCAGCGGTGTATTGGTCGTGGTCTGGGGCCCCCGCCTCGGCGCCGTCCCAGCGCGCGTCGGGGAAGGCGTCGAACCAGGCCCAGGAGGGATCGGCGTCCGCGCCGTCGGGGCCCCAGCCGGCCTGGCCGACGAGGTCCGGGTGGGCGTCGACCTGGGGCGAGCGGTCGGTGACGCCGAGCTCCCGCACGCGGCCGAAGACCGGGAGGGCAGCGCCGAGCTCGATCTCGGCGTCCGCGGGGGCCTCGAAGCGACAGAAGTCGACGGCGGGGGCCGGGCACGCCTCGTTGGCTTCGCCGGGGGTTCCGTAGTGGGTGTTGGGCCCCCCGGCGTCGTAGTAGGGCGACACGCCGATGCACCAGTTCGCTCCGAGATCGTTGTCGGCGGCGTCTGTGGCCTCTGGATCCAGGGCGATGGAGCGGGTGCGGGCGTCGGGGAAGACGTCCCCGTCGTCGTAGCGGACCTGGTCGATCACGTCCTCCCCGCAGCGAAGGCGCAGCGTGTCGCCGAGGTTCGAGAGGTCGAAGTGGAACAGCGCGTCGGGGCGCAGCCCGCCGTTGATGGCGAGGTCGTCGCCGCGGGCGAAGAGGGCGTGGCGCCCTGCGTCGAGGGTCAGCCCTCTGACCGCCGAGCTGTCGTTCCCGGCACCGAGGGTGCAGCCGTGGAGCGTGCGCCGCTCCCCGGAGACGTTGAGCAGCTCGAACCACTCGGCGTCGGACTCGGAGAGGTCCCCGTGGGGGTCGTAGAGGATCTCGGTGATGACCACCTCGCCGGGGCGCGGCTGGGGGGCGCCGTCGAGGCAGGCGCCAGCGACGCACCGCCCGCCGTCGAGGGCGCAGTCGAAGGTGTCGTCGGCGTAGGTGCACTCCGCGGCGTCGTCCACCACCTCGCAGGCGCCGGGGGCGCGGGGCGAGAGGCGTAGGGCGTCGTCGCAGCGTGGCGCCCCCGGATCGTCGCAGGGCTCGAGGGCGCACGGGCTGGGGACGCTGAGGAGCTGACCGGCGTTGGCGGGGGCGTAGCCGTCCTCGCTGCCCGCCTCGCTGTCGCAATACAGCCAGCTCACGCCGCCGTCGCGGGAGAAGCGCCAGGCGAAGTCGTACGCCCCCGGCGCGGGGACCCGCACCGTGCGCTGGTACTCGTCGGCCCCGGGCTCGGCCGCGTCGATCCACGCGGGGTTGGGCTCACCGTCGAGCCAGACCCACTCGGCGTTGGGGTTCTCGCCGCGGGGGCCGTAGCCCGCCTGCGCGAAGACGCCCTCGTCGAGATCGGTGGCCTCGCTGCGGTCGGTGATGCCGGCCTCGAAGACGCGGCCGAAGGTGGTCCAGACGCTCCCCGCCTGGGCGCGCAGCTCCACGGGGGGCTGGAGGCGGCAGAAGTCGATCGTGGTGTCCTGCGCGCCGCACGCGGGGTTGGCCTCGCCGGGCGTGCCGAGGTGTTCGTCGGGCGTCCCCTCGCCGAAATACGCGCGCTCGCCGAGGCACCAGTTGGCGCCGTCGTCGTTGGCCTGACGGTCGCGGGACGCGGGATCCAGTTGGATCGAGCGGGCGCGGGCCGCGGGGAAGCGGTCGCCCACATCGTAGACGACGCGATCTATCTCGACCTCGCCGCAGCGCAGCGAGATGGCCTCGCCGACGTTGTTGAGCCCGAAGCCGAAGACCAGATCGGGGTCCAGGCCGCCGTTCTCCTCCGGCGAGCCGTTGCGGGCGAAGAGCGCGACCTCGGCCTCGGGCACGACGAGCCGATCGATCCGCTTCTCGCTGACGGAGTCGGCGAGCACGCAGCCGTCGAGCCGGATCGCATGCCCCGCGATGTTGTGGACCTCGATCCACTCCCCCGCGTCGTCGGGCAGCGCGCCCTCGGGGTCGTACATGAGCTCGGTGAAGACGACCTCGCCGGCGGCGGGTCGTGGCTCCGGTGAGGGGACGCAGGCGCCTCCGACGCAGACCAGGTCGTCGGCGCCGCAGTCCGTGAGATCGACGCCCTCGAAGCTGCAACTCGCCCGGTCGTCGACGACCGTACACTCGCCGGGGGTCTGGGGCGTCGCGAGGATGAAGTCGTCCTCGCACCGCGCGGGCGGCCCCCGCAGACAGGGGCCCACCTGGCACGGGCTCTCCTCGGCGACCAGCGAGCCCGGGCGGTTGAAGCCGCGCCCGTCGAGATCGCAGTAGCGCCAGGTCTCGCCGCCGTCGCGGGAGAAGCGGAAGGCGGTGTCGTATTCACCGGGTCGCGGCAGTTGCAGGCGGCCGAGGTACTGGTCCCAGCCACGCTGGGGGCCGTCGTCCCAGTCACGGTCGGCCTCCGCCACCGCCCAGCGCCAGCTCGGGCTGTCGGGATCGTCACCGTCGGGGCCACGCCCTACCTGGGCGCGCAGGTTGGGATCGGCGTCGACGGCGGGGCTGCGGTCGGTGATGCCGTCCTCGCGCAGACGCCCCACGAAGTCGGCGTGTGTGCCCGCGAGGCCCTGGGCGTTGGCCGGCGAGATCAGGCGGCAGTCGTCGACCTCGGTGTCGGCGTCGGGCACCTCGCAGATGGGGTTCGCGGCGCCGGGGGTCCCGAAGTCGCCGTTGGGACGCACCCGATCGGCGGGGCACCAGTTCTCGGCGCTATCGTTGGCCAAGGCGTCGAGCCGGTCGCCGCTCAGGCTCAGGGCGGCGCCGGGCTGTAGCGGCCAGCCGCGGCCGTAGACGACCTCGTCGATCAGGACGCCGTTGGCGTCGAAGAGCGAGACCCGGTCGCTCTCGTTGTTCAGCGAGAAGAACTCCCACTCGAAGTCCACCCGCACGTCGCCATTGCGCGCCCGGTCCCGGCTGCCTCCGAGGACGTAGACCCCGCCCGGCGGCACCACGACGCGGTCGTCCCGCAGATCGATGAGCGCCGCCTCGCCCCCGGTTCCCGCGAGGACCCAGCCGTTGAGGACCACGTCGCGGAAGCTGCGGTTGGTGAGCTCCACCCACTCGCCGAAGCCGTCCCCGACGGCGTCGGGATCGACCATCAGCTCCGAGATGACCACCACGCCGGGCTCGCTCGGGTCCGCACACTCCGCGAGCCGCAGGCAGGTCGTCCCGTCGCAGTCGTCGTCGTCCGAACAGCAGCCGTCCTGCCCGTCGTTCTCGCAGACCCCGCCGCGGCAACCATCGACGGTGCAGGGATCCTGGTCGTCGCAGTCGTCGGCCTCCTCGCATTCGGGGGGCGGCCCCAGATCGGGGGGCGGCCCGTCGGGCTCGAGCCCCTCGTCCGGCACGGCGTCGGGGCCCACGTCGGGGTCCATGTCGGGGGTCGCGTCGGGCCCCCCGTCGGCGCCGGAGTCGGTGACGGCGTCTGGCGAAGGCCCATCGGTCGCCGAGTCCGTCGCCGAGTCGGCGGCGGAGTCCAACGCCGCGTCGGCCGCGTCCGCCCCCAGGTCGGCCATCGCGAAGCCGCCGCCGCCTCCCGTGTCCTCTTCTACGGTGGCGTCATCCGTGCGACCGGAGTCCGCCTCCGTGGAGGTGTCGCCACCATCGTCGCAAGCACTGAAAACCAGCGCGCAGGCAAAGGCCCACGCCAACCAACGTACGGACATGTCCGCTTCCCCCAGAAAGCCGTCCGAGCATCATCCGGCGTCGCCGTGAGCCGAGTCAATTCGTGTTGCGCGACTCGTCAGAGCCCGAGGGCATCCATCACGTGCTGGTGGCTGCGCACTATCTCGCGCACCCGGCGCCGCATCAGCGCCGAGTAGGCCCCTCTCGGTCCCAGTTGCTTGCGGAGCTTGCGCAGCGCACGCTTTCGTTCACGCGCGTCCTCTTCAGCCAGGGCGTCGGTTAGCCTGCTCGTGAGGGCGGTCATGTGATTGATGATGAGCTGCGTCAACTGGTGGGCATCGTCGTGTTTTGCGTCGTTGTGTAGGCGCTGCAACTCGCCCGCCGTATTCTCCGCCGCCGCATCGCCTTCGTCGGCGGCCTCGAAGCTGACCGTCGTCACCTCCAGCCCCACGCCGACTATCAGCTCTTGAAAGAGGCGCTCTTCGACCCGGTCCCCCCCCGCCGGATCGAGCATCCCTCCCGCCGGCCAGTTGCGCCGACGACGCATATTGCACGAAGGGCAGGCGGGGAAGAGATTGCCCCACTCGTATTCGGGGCCCCCGGCGCACCTGGATTTCAGATGGTCGACGTGCCAGCTCCTCCCCAGCGGGCTCTCGCAGAGGTAGCACTTCTTCTTGAAGGTACGTTGCAGCGCGGCACGGACATCCTTCCCGCCCCATCCGGTCCGGCGCGCCAAGCTGCCCGGAGCGGGCTCCCGCTCCACGTCAATCATCGAGATCCTCGAGGAGGAGCCGGGTCATCGTCTCGTGGACGAGGAGGTGATTGGTCCGTCCGAGATCCACGGCGAGCTGGCGTAGCGCGTCGCGTTCCGGCCCGGAGTCGGGCCAAGGATCGATTGAGTCCTTCAACACGTGGAGCCGCTGCGTCGTCTCGAGGTCGACGTCTGTCTCGATCCCGAAGAGGCTGACCATCAACTGTCCGTACGGCGTGCCGACCAGCGTCGTCGCGTCGAAGCACTCGCCGCGGCCGACGTTGACGACCGTCGCGTTCGTCATGCTCACGGCGACCGCCGGTGAGTGCGTCGCGACGACGAATTGCACCTGGGGGAACATCTTCACGAGGAACGGCATGACGCGCTCTTGCAGAGCGGGGTGCAGGAAGGCGTCTATCTCGTCGATGAGCACCACCCCGCGGGGGTCGCCGCGCTCGTGCCCGCGGGCGTCGACCCGGAGGATGAGCTCGGCGAGCAGCCGGATGATCGACGCGTACCCCGAGGGCAGGTGCTGAAAGGAGTACGGCGGCCTGCTCTCTTCCCGGAACTGGATGTTGTAGTCCTGGCGCGAGAAGACCAGCTCGAGGGACGGGATCCCCAGCAGCTCGGCGAGGCTCCCCTCGAGCCTCTTGAACCACGCCATGATGTTGTCGTAGACCTCGGGCTCCTCGGGTCGCGCGAGTCGCGCCTGGACCTGCTGGTTGACGAGGTACTGGAGGAAGCCCGCGGAGAGCTCACCGGTGGGCTCGGCGGCTCCATACCTGACGACCATCGGGCCGCCCGGTTGGGTGACGTTCAGCCTGCGCTGGGCGAGCAGCGCCGCCAGCAGGAGATCACCGCGGCGCCACGCCTCTGGGTCAGGGGGCTCGGACCACCCGATCCGGACCATCTCTCCCAACGGTTCCCATTCTCCCTTTTGGTTCCCGAGGGCTTCGCCCATCCGGTAGGCGATCCCGCGCAAGAGGGTCGTCTTGCCGCTCCCGTTGGGGCCTGTGAGAACCACGTGGTGGGGCCGGGCAGGCGTGCCCTCTTGCAGCGCGACCTCGAAGTCGGGGGCGCAGTAGTGGCCCTTCACCGCGAGCTCGGTCAACCAGGACATGGGCGGAACCTACCACCGGAGGAAGTGAGTTGGCGAAAACTCGGGGGGGGCGGGGTCCGTCTCTCGGCACCATAAGATTCGGCCCGCTCTCGGCGTGCGCTAGGGTGGGTCGCGCAGGACAAAACAGGGGGGGGAATGGCCATCAGAGTGGGGGTGGTCGTGGGCGCGTGCGCAGCCTCGGGTTGCGCAGTCGACACGACGGAGAATGATGCGGGCGGGGACGTCCAGACCGATGCGGGGGCCTTCGACTTGAACGTGCCGGTTCTCGACGACATCGGGCTGCGGCCGGACGTCGTCTTGCCGGACGCGGCGGCACCGGACGGACCGCCCCCAGATGGGAGCGTGGCCGACGTGCGCGCGCCCGACGGTCCCTTGCCCGACGCGGTCGCGCCCGACGGACCCGTGCCCGACGCGGTCGCGCCCGACGGTCCCTTGCCCGACGCGGTCGCGCCCGACGGTCCCTCGCCCGACGCGGCCGCGCCCGACGGTCCCCTGCCCGACGCGGCCGAGCCCGACGGCCCAGGCGACCACGATGTCGGCTGCGGCGAGCCGGATCCACCTCCGCCGCCTCCGCCCCCGGGGGGCGAGAACCTGCCGCCGGTGGTGATCGTGGAGAACCTCGTGCTCCCGTGCCTGCACGAGGGCGGCGCCCTTGCTTCGCCCCATGTCTGCGACAGCTTCGACCCGGAGGGCGAGGAGCTGCAGATCCTCTGGGAGCCGTGGGCCTTCGCCGGATGCTCCTGGCTCTTGAACAGCGAGTTTCCGATCGGCGTGACCGAGCTCGCCGTCACCGCCACCGATCCCCAGGGGGCCGAGACGCGCCGGGAGTTCACGGTCACCGTTCTCGACGGGCCACCGGAGCCTCGCATCACCGCGACGCCGGCGTTGAGCGCCGACGCTGCTTGTGGGGTCGACCTGCGCCTCGTCGGCAGCGACTCCCGCCATGCCTGCGGCGAGGTCACGGAGTGGCGATGGACCGTGGACGGCGCGCCCGCGGGCGAGGGCGCGGTCGTCGGGGCCCGCGTCGAGGGCGTCGGCAGCCACACCGTCGAGCTGACGGCCTGCGGTGACACCGGCGGCTGCGTGACGACCCGTGCCGAGGTCCACGTGCCCCGCTCGGGCTTGGACTGTGCGCGGGTCGAGGCGGCGAGCGTGCGTCGGGCCTTGGACACGGTGCTCCGCGTGGCGGGGGAGATCCGCGCCGGCGGCTGCGACGAGCCCGACCCCGACGCCCACGGCGCGCTGCTGCGGGTCGACCGGACCGTCTTCAACGTGCCGCCCGGTGGCTTCGAGCCCGACGGAGAGGGCTGGCTGCGCTACACGCCACGCGTCCAGCGGCGCGGTGACGCGAGCCACGCGGGGGCGCCCGTCACCACCGCGTCTCTGCCCGCGGGGGTCGTCTTCATCAACGACATCCCGGTGCCCGCCGCCGTCCCGGACTGCGTGAGCACGAGCCTCGCGGGCAGCTCGGCCATCGCTGTGGCCACCGCGATCAACAGCGTCGCCGACGAGACGCAGGTCCGCGCCCGCGCCGGCGCCGCGGTGGTCACGGGTGGGCGGGTGAACGGCGGGACGCTGGACGCGTCCAACTTCGTGATCATCAACGATGAATCGGTGGTCAACCTGGTCGCCAACACCGACGACGCCGGCGGTGCGCTGGTGGACGCCGTCAACGCCAAGGAAGGGGAGACCGGCGTCCGAGCGCGAATGAGACGCAACCGTGGGCTCGATCTGGTCGCCCGCGACGGCCGCAACATCGAGACCATCGTGTACGGCAGGGGCGCAGAGGCCATCACTGGGCTGAGCTCCTGGCGCCGGGTCTACTCCGGTCACGTCGTCCTCGAGTCAGACGCCAGCTTCGAGCTCGACGGTGAGCTCGAGCTCCTGGGCATCGACGGCAGCCACCTTCGGGTCGACGCGGGGCAATGGTCCGGCGACTTCGCCCACGTGCGGCCCGCGGAGCCCGCCGTCGCCTGGGTCGAGGGGGAGGTCCGCGTCCGCGACGTGCCCATCCGCCCCACGAACGCCGTCAACGACCCCGTGAGCAGCCACGCGCGGGCCGGATCCGCCATCGCCAAGGCCGCGGCGCTCAACGCTTCGAGCCGGTTCACCGGCCTGCGCGCGCGGGTGAACCCGACCCGCGTCGAGGGCGCCGGCCCCGTCGGGCAAGGGGAGACCGAGGCCGACACGCTGTGGATCAACGACGTCGCCATCCCCCCCGGCGGGCTTCCGGGCGTGCTCAACGAGGTCACCGACCAGACGGGCGTGGTGGCCGCCCTCGACGACGACGGGGTGCTCCTCCTCGTCGCCGGCGACGGCCGCAACGTCCACGTGCGGACCGATGAGGCGCTCTCGGGCCTCGAGGACGGGATCTCGACGGCCTCGATCACGATGTACGGCGACCGCGAAGAACACCGGCCGGAGATCACCGCCCCCGGCGCGGGGGCCATCCACCACGGCCAGCCGGTGACGACGGACGCCCTCGAGGCCGGGGCGTTGCTGGTCAACGACCTCCCCGTCCCCGCGGCGGCGCCACAGGCCATCGCCAAGGCCGACGCCATCAACAGCCTGTTCGAGCAGACCGGGGTCCACGCGCGGGCCGGCGTCACCCGCGTCGCGGCGGGCGTTGACGTCCGCGGAGGGGTGCTCGATGAGGGTGCCGGCGCGCTGCGGATCAACGACGTCGTGCTCCCGATGACCGTGGTGCAGCCGGACGACGCCGATGGCGCGCTCCGCGGCGCCATCAACGCGCTCACGCCGGAGACCGGGGTCCACGCGAGCCTCGACCGCGCCCACGATCTCGTACTCACGGCCCCCGACGGGCGCGACGTCGTGATCGAGACCACCCCGAGCAGCAGCGCCACCAGCGGCCTCGGCGCCCCTGGGCGTACGGTCTCTGCGGCCCCGATCATCCTGGAGTCCGACGGGCCCATCGAGCTCGCTGGCGTCGGGGCCGACGCTGGTCTGTCCACCCCGCAGCGGATCGGCGTCTCCGAGTGGGACGGGCTCGTCGCCCACACCACGGCGCCGGCGACCAACCTCTCCTTGGGCGACGCGGCGCTCGAGATCAACAACGTGATCATCCGCGCCTCGACCGGGTGGGTGGACGACTCGGTCAGCACCGCCTTCGTCGGCGCGTCGGCCATCGCCAAGGCCGCGGCGATCAACGACTCGACGACCTACACCCGCGTCACGGCCCGGGCGAACCCGGCGTGGATCCGGGGAGCGGCGCCGATCGCGGGGGGCGAGATCGAGGCTGACCAGTTGGTCGTCAACGCGGTCTCCCTCGGCGCGGTCTCGGTCCAGCCAGCGGACGCCGACGGCGCGCTCCGCGACGCCTTCGGGGCGACCGCCGGCTTCACCGGCGTCACCGCGACGGTGGACGCGGCGGGCCGGCTCGTGCTGCGCTCGTCGGATGGGCGCAACATCGCCCTCGAGCCTGGCGCCGACGGGATCACCGGTCTCGCGAATGGCGTGTATGGCGGCTCGATCACGCTGATGTCGAGCCGACCCATCGAGGTCCGCCACCGGCGGCCTATCTTCGAGTTCGCCCCCCGTCGAAGCTACTACTCCGGCCCGAGCCCCGCCCCCGACGGAGGCTGGTCGCTTCGCCTCCACCCGGCCACCGGCGCCTTCGTCCTCGACGTCGACTCCGTGCCGCCGGGGGTGGTGCCCGACGACGGCCTCGACCTCGATCTTTCCTACGGCGCCCAGCGGGGACGCCTCCACGTCCCGTTGGAGCGCGACGGCGAAGGCTGGGCGGCCCCCGCCCCGGGGCCCGCCTGCGAGTAGGTGGTCATCCTTCGCCGCGCTGAGCCACAATGGCCCATGCGATACACTAGGTCGCCCTCCCCTTCGTCACCTGCCTGCCCCTCGCGGGCGATCCGAGAGACGACCGGCCCGACCCGCTGGAGCGCGCGACCTTGAGCTTCTCCCAGCGCGGCACCGTCGACGAGCTGTCGGGCGAGGGCTGGAACACCATCCGAATCGCCATCCTGTGATCCGCCGGCTCACCTTCCGCGGCCACCAGGGCCTCACGCTCGCCGCCGACGGCTACGGCGACCCCGCCGCCCCGCCCGTCCTCTTCCTCCACGGCGGCGGACAGACCCGCGGGGCGTGGGGGGCGGCGCCAGGCAAGCTCGCCGCCCGCGGCTGGTACGCGATCACGGTGGATCTCCGCGGCCACGGCGAGAGCGAGTGGTCGCCGACCTCGGACTACGGAGGCGACGCCTTCTCCGGCGACCTCCGCGCCATCGTCGCCCAACTCGACGGCGCCCCGGTGGTGGTCGGCGCCTCCCTCGGCGGGCTCACCGGCTTGCTGGCCGAGGGCGAACACGGTGGCCCCCTGCTGCGCGCCCTGGTCCTGGTGGACGTCGCCCACCGCCTCGAGTGGGCCGGCATCATGCGCGTCTACCGCTTCATGACCTCACGGCCCGATGGCTTCGCCAACGTGGGCGAGGCCGCCGACGCGGTGGCCGAGTACCTGCCCCACCGCCGTCGCCCCACCGACACCGCGGGGCTCGCGCGCAACCTGCGCCGCCGCCCCGATGGCCGCTACGTCTGGCATTGGGACCCCAAGCTGTGGGGGGACTACCGAGACCCCAACGCCCTCGGCGTCCGCTACGAAGCCGCCGCCCGCGCCCTCGACCTGCCGGTGCTCCTCATCCGCGGCGCGCGCAGCGATGTGCTGAGCCCGGAGGGCGCCCAGGCCTTCCTGGATCTGGTGCCCACCGCCCAGCTCATCGATCTCGCAGACGCCGCCCACATGGTCGCCGGCGACCGCAACGATGCCTTCGCCGAGGCGTCACTCGGGTTTCTGGACTCGCTTGGCTGACCGCGTCAGCGTCAGCCGCAGGGCGTGCTCCTCGTCGGTGAGCTTCACCGTGCCGTCGCCGTACCAAGCGGTGCGCCCCTCGGTCTTGACCGGCTCGCCCCACTTCGCCGCCGCCGCCGCGCGGTAGGCGTCGCGCAGCTTCGGATCGGCCCGGTAGGAGAGGCGCATCGAGACCGCGACGACGTGGCCCGCCTCCAGCGTGAGCCGCCCCCACGTGGGCTCCTCCCGCAGCTCGTGGCGCGGCAGGCGGATACGGATGCCCTCCTCGCCCCGGAACTTGGGGCGGTAGTCCTTCACCGCCGCCAACGCGGCCCCGCGCGTCAGGCCGAGAAGCGGGGTCGTCTCGAAGCCGAAGCGGTCTTCGGCGTCGCCGAGCAACGTCTTCCACGGCGTGTAGGGCCACAGCGTCAGCCGGGCCGGCTCCTCCGCCGCCTCGAGCACCGCTTGCACCCCCCCCGCCAGCCAGAAGTCGCCGGTCCGACGCCGCCCGATCTTGGCCGTCGTCGGCGCTCCCCACCGCGCGGCGATCGCCGCGGCGGCGGCCTTCGGCATCGAGAGCACGACGTATCGGAGCTGCTCGCTGCGCTTGTGGAACGCGACGCCGAGCTCCAGGCCGAGCGCCTTGGTCGCCAGCGGGATGCGCCCCTCGGCGTCCAGGGCAGGGATGGCCGCCTTGGCCTGCGCCTTGGTAGTGGCGAAGGTCAGCTTCGCCGCGGGGACCGGCAGCCCGACGCTCGCGGGGAGCAGCTTCGCCACATCCTCCGCCGTCGCCATCGGAGGTGGCTTCGGCTTCGCCGGCGCGGCCTTCGCGGCGTCGGGCGCCTTGGAGGACGAGGAGCAGCCGACGCAGAGGAGAACGCAGAGGGCGACGTAGCGCATCAGCCCTCGTTGGCCATGCGGCGCAGGACCGCGTGGAGGATGCCGCCGTTTCGGTAGTAGTCGACCTCCACCGGGGTGTCGATGCGTGCCGTCGTCTCGAAGGCCACCGTGCTGCCGTCGCCGCGGGTAGCCGTCACCGCGACCCGCTGGAGCGGCTCGAGGGCGTCGTCGATCGCGATGTCGAAGGTCTCGGTGCCGTCGAGTCCCAGGGACTCTCGGCTCTCCCCCTCGACGTATTGCAGCGGCAGGACGCCCATCCCCACGAGGTTCGAGCGGTGGATGCGCTCGTAGCTGCTGGCGATGACCGCCCGGACGCCCAGCAAGAAGGTCCCCTTCGCCGCCCAGTCCCGGCTCGAGCCCATCCCGTAGTCCTTGCCGCTGAGCACCACCAACGGCACCCCCGCCTCGCGGTAGGCCATCGCCGCGTCGTAGACCGTGGTCACGCTGTTCGGCGCCGGTCCGCCGTTCGAGGGCCCGAAGTAGGTCGTGAAGCCCCCCTCCGTCCCCGGCGCCAGCTCGTTGCGCAGGCGGATATTCGCGAAGGTGCCGCGCGTCATCACACGGTCGTTTCCGCGGCGCGACCCGTAGCTGTTGAACATCTGTCGCGGCACCCCGCGCCCGTCGAGGTAGGCGCCCGCGGGGCTCTCACCGTCGATCGCCCCCGCGGGGCTGATGTGGTCCGTCGTCACCGAGTCGGCGACCCGGATCAGGCATCGCGCCCCCGAGATCGCCTCGATGCTCGGCGTCTCCTTCGTCAGCCCCACGAAGAACGGCGGCTCCTGCACGTACGTGCTCTCCGCATCCCAGTCGTAGACCGCGCTCTCGCTCACGGAGATCCGCTGCCACAGCTCGGGGCCCGTCAGATCCCCGTAGCGCTGCTCGTAGTGCGCCCGGTCGAGGCACGCCTCCATGAGCGCCTCCACCTCCGCCGTCGTCGGCCAGATGTCGCGCAGGTAGACCGGCTCTCCATTCGATCCCGTCCCCAGGGGATCCTCCGTCAGATCGATGTCGACGGTCCCCGCCAGCGCGTAGGCCACCACCAGCGGCGGCGAGGCCAGGTAGGTCGGCTGCACCTGCGGGCTGATTCGCCCCTCGAAGTTCCGGTTCCCCGAGAGCACCGCCGCCGCCGCCAGCCCGCCGGTGCGCACCGCCTCACTGACCTCTGGGATCAGCGGCCCGGAGTTCCCGATGCAGGTCGTGCAGCCGTAGCCCACGGTGTGGAACCCCAGGGCCTCCAGATCCGCCGTCAGCTCCGCCCGGTCGAGGTAGTCCGTCACCACCCGCGAGCCCGGCGCCAGCGACGTCTTCACCCACGGGCGTCGGTTCAGCCCCAAGGCCCGCGCCTTCCGCGCGACGAGGCCCGCCGCCACCAGGACGCTCGGGTTGCTGGTGTTGGTGCAGCTCGTGATCGCGGTGATCACCACCGAGCCGTCGCCGATGGTGTGCGTCTCACCGTCCATCTCGAAGTCGACCGTCCTCACCTCAGGGTGGCCGTAGGTCGCTCTCCGATCGAGGTGCCACTGCTCGCGCATCCCGCTGAGCACGATCTTGTCCTGCGGGCGCTTGGGCCCCGCCAGGGACGGCTGCACCGTGCCCATGTCGAGCTCGAGGGTGTCGGTGTAGGCGATGGGCAACTCGTCGTCACGCCACAGCCCCACCTTCTTGGTGTAGGCCTCCACGGTCTCGACCAGCGCCTCGCTGCGCCCCGTCCGGCGCAGGTAGGCCAGCGTCTCGTCGTCGACGGGGAAGAAGCCCATCGTGGCGCCGTACTCCGGCGCCATGTTCGCGATCGTGGCGCGGTCCGGCAGGGACATCGAGCTCAGCCCGGGGCCGAAGAACTCGACGAACTTCCCCACCACGCCGTGGGCGCGGAGCTGCTGCGTGACGGTCAGCACCAGATCCGTCGCGGTGGCGCCCTCCGGGAGCTTGCCCTTCAGCCGAAAGCCCACCACCTCGGGGATCAGCATGTAGATCGGTTGGCCGAGCATGACCGCCTCGGCCTCGATGCCGCCGACCCCCCAGCCGACGACGCCCAGGCCGTTGATCATCGTCGTGTGGGAGTCGGTCCCCACCAGCGAGTCCGGGAAGACCTCGGTGCGCCCGCCCACCTCGCGCCGCAGGACCACACCGGCGAGGTGCTCGAGGTTGACCTGGTGCACGATGCCCGTCGCTGGCGGCACGACGCGGAAGTTCTCGAAGCTCTGTTGCCCCCACTTGAGGAACTCGTAGCGCTCCTTGTTGCGCTCGAACTCGATCTGGGCGTTGAGGTCGAGGGCGTCGTGGTCGCCGAAGTTGTCGACCTGCACCGAGTGGTCGATGACCAGGTCGCAGGGTACCTGCGGGTTCACCCTCGTGACGTCGCCGCCGAGGCGGTGCATCGCCGAGCGCAGCGCCGCGAGATCGACGACCGCGGGGACGCCCGTGAAGTCCTGGAGCACGACGCGCCCCGGCAGGAACGGGATCTCCGTCTCGCCCACATCCTTCGCGTCGTAGCTCGCCAGCGCCCGCACGTGGTCCTCGGTGATCGCGAAGCCGTCGACGTTGCGCAGCACCGCCTCGAGCAGGACCTTGATGGAGTAGGGCAGGCGGTCGACGTGCCCCACGCCCGCGGCCTTCAAGGCGTGCAGGTCGTAGGCGATCAGCTCACCGAGGGGCGTCTTCAGGGTGGTGGCGGCGTTGAACGGGTCGGTCATGCGGGCGTCTCCTTGCTCGGACGCGCAGGCTACGCCCGCCGACGCCCGTCTTCAATCGAGGTGGGGCGCCGGGGGGAATCTCAGCCGCCTCCCGGACCTCGACGCGCTCTACCCGCCCTGAGCTCGAGGGCCACGATGGCGCCAACAGGGCTCGTCGTTCGCACCTTCGGGTCAAGACGTGCCCTGCTCCCGACAAGGATAGGGAACCCCACGAGTGCCTGCGGGATGAAACAAGCCCACGGTGCTCCGCGAGGCGTAAACCGCCGGAGGGCTGGGAAAGCCCAGGGGCGGAACGAAGCAGGCAGGCAAAGCCTGCGTTGAGTGGACTCGCGGTGCTGGCGCTGAAGGGGCCCGAGAACCCTGGGAGAGGAGTCGCCCCGGAGCCTGGGCGGCAGCGTGGTCGTGTCGAACTCTGGAGAGGAGGCGAAGTCGAAGAGCGGATGAAGCCGCCCGTCAGACGGCGGCGGAGACCGGTGGGAGGCGAGCTCCCTCGAGGCCGACGAACGGCGAGGAGGGCGCGCCCAACCCATAGGGCGACAGCTCCACCGGAGATAAGACGCTCAACCGACAGCCCAACCTCATGAGAGGCGCCCTGGCGCACCCGGGAGACGGGAAGCGCGGCTACGTAGACTCTGGGAGGGAGACCGTTCCATCGGCGGCTTGGTGTCGTCCTTCGTATTCACCCTTCCGGGCGACGTAGGCGGCCATCGCGGCGACGCTGTCGAGGTTCTCTGGGACGATCTCGTCGTCCTCCACCACCACCCCGAACGTCTCCTCGAGGAACATCACCACCTCGAGGACCCCCGTCGAGTCCACGATGCCCCGGTCGAGCAGCGACTCGTCGTCGCCCGGCACCTCGCCGGCCGGAACGTAGAACTGCCGCGCCACGAAACCGCGAATCGTCGCCTTCGCGTCCACCTTCAGTCTCCCTTCGCCTCTAGCTCGGCTCTGCTGATCTTGCCGCTCGCTGTGTGCGGAAGCGAGCCCACGATCTCGATCTCCGCGGGGACCATATGCGCCTCGAGCCGGCGACGACACTCCACACGGATTTGAGCGGGGTCGAGGGTGGCCCCCGGCGCGGCGACGACGAAGGCTACGATCGCTTGCCCCAGGACCTCATCGGGGCGCCCGATCACCGCCGCCTCGCGTACGCCTTCGATGTCGACGAGGGCGTTCTCGACCTCCTGGGGCGGCACCTTCTCTCCGCGGGACTTGATGACGTCGTCCATGCGCGCCACGAAGTAGAGGTCGCCCTCCTCGTCGATCCGGCAGAGGTCCCCGCTCATCAGGACCCGCTCCCCAGGCAGGGGGCCGGGGGCGAGGCGCCGCGCGGTGGCCTCGGGTTTGCGCCAGTAGCCCGCCATCACGGTGGCCCCGCGCACGACGAGTTGGCCGACCTCCCCGGGTCCTAGGCGCTCGCCCTCGTCATCGACGATCCAGACCTCCGTGTTGGGGATGGGGCGCCCCACGCACTCCGGCTTGCGCTCGACATCCTCGGGCGGGAGGTAGGAGACGCGCTGGCACTCCGTGAGCCCGTACATGGAGTAGATCCGCGCCCCCTCGAACGTGTCGCGCAGGAAACGGATGTGCTTGATCGGTAGCGCAGCGGCGGTGCTGCAGACGTAGCGGACGGAGCCGAGATCGTACCCCGCCAGCGTCCGCTGCGCCGCGAGCAGCGCAAACATCGTCGGCACGCCGGGGAACGCCGTGACCCGCTCCCGCTCCATGCGCCGCAGCACCTTCGTCGGCCACGTGAAGCCTGGCTCGATCACCACCCGGGCCCCCTCCCGGAACGCCATGATGACCTGGTAGAGGCCGTAGTCGAAGGAGAGCGGCAGCGCGCACAGGATGACCTCGTCGGACCGGTTGTCGAGGTACGACGAGACCGAAGTGGCCGCCGTGAGCATGTTGCGGTGCGTGAGCATCACGCCCTTCGGCTCGCCGGTGGAGCCGGAGGTGTAGATGATCGAGGCGAGGTCGATATCGAGGGTCGCCACGTCGGGGGCGGCCCCCCGGTCGGCGAGCGCCTCGGTCCAAGGGACGGCGCCGGGGTACCGCTCGACCTCGGAGCCCAGGAGGACCACCGGGGGCGCGGGGCCGCCGCGCTCCACCGCCTCGAGCAGCGCCGGCAGGGACCGCGCGGAGACGACCAACGCCGCCGGCTCGCAGTCCCGCAGCAAGTAGGCCAGCTTGTCGGCCCGTGTGTGTGGGCTCACCGGGCTCGCCACCGCCCCGGCGCGAAGCGCACCGAAGAAGGCCACGACCGTCTCCACCCGATTCCCGGCCAGGACGAGGACCCGGTCCCCGCGACGGACGCCGAGGGCGAAGAAGCGCCGCGCGAGGGCCGCCGAGTCGGCCTCGATCTCGGCGTAGGTGTACCGCTGATCACCGCAGACGATCGCGACCTTGTCGGGTAGCCGGCTCGCCGAGCGCTCGAGGTAGCCCTGCACCAATGGTCGTGTCTTCACCGGGTCCTCCGATCGATCACGCGCAAGCCGCTCGTGCCCCCGCCCGCGGGTGGACGCTCGATGAGCTCCCGCTGGAGGAGCTGCGTCGAGAGTACGCCCGCCAGCGCCATCTCGTCGGCGTTCGAGAGTCGGCGCCGCGGTGCGAGCGTCCGGCACTTCTCCAGCAAGCGCCGTACCGGCTCCGCCTCGAAGACGCCGGCGTCCGCCAGCGCCGCCTCGGTGGTCACCTCCGCGATCCACGCCGGCGCGTCCGGGGCGACGAAGCACGCCGAGGACGGACCCCGATAGGGCTGCTTCGGTCGTCGGATGACCGCCTCGGGGACCCACTCTGCCGCGACCCGCTTGAGCACGTCCTTCTCCGCCAGCCCCGGCAGCTTGCAGGTGTCGGGCAGGCGGCCGGCGACGTCGAGGACCGCCTGATCGAGGAAGGGGAAGCGCCCCTCCACGGAGTGCGCCATCAGCATCCGGTCGCCCTGGGCCGCCAGCAAATAGCCGGACAGCAGCGTCCGCACCTCGATGTACTGGTCCTGGGCGAGCGGGCTCCAGCCACGCAACTCGGCGGGTAGCGTGGCGAGCAAGCGCGCCACGGCGTCGTCCTCGCGCGCCCCCGGCACCAGGAGTCGGAGGAGCGCCGCGCCGTTTTGCCAGCGGAGGGCGTGGGCGAAGCCGGGCTCACCTGAGAGGTGCAGATCCCGGCCGAAGAAGCGGCGCGCGAAGGCGCCGTGGGTCACCGGCGAGCGACTCAGATACGGGTAGAGTCGCTTCAGCAGCGCCGGGCGTAGGGGGGAGTCGGGGCGGCGGGCCCAGAAGCGGCGCACTTTGCCCTCGCGAAACAGGTCGTAGCCGCCGAAGACCTCGTCGGCTCCTTCGCCCGTGAGCACCACCTTGATGCCCTGCGCCCGCGCACGCTCTGAGAGCAGGAAG
Organism: uncultured Nannocystaceae bacterium; assembly: GCA_964402225.1. Taxonomy (GTDB): domain Bacteria; phylum Myxococcota_A; class Bradymonadia; order UBA7976; family UBA1532; genus CAYOBQ01. The sequence goes on from CAYOBQ010000025.1 coordinate 46,981, forward strand.
AGCGGGGCGGGGGCGGTGCGCATCACCGGCCGCTCGGCGTGGCGGACCATGTCGGGGAAGACCCGGGCGACGTCGGTCTCGGTCACGGTGATCTCGGTGTGCACCGTGCCCAGCCGCTCGGCGACCGTGCGCGCGAACGAGGTCTCGTCGAGATCGGCGTCCTCGAAGCGCAGCGAGAACGAGTGGAAGGGTCCGATCGCGACGCGGCGGCCGAGGGCAGCGAGCAGCGAGCTGTCGAGCCCGCCGGAGAGGTAGGTCCCGACGGGCACGTCGGCCCGGAGCACGCGCTGCGCCGTCGCGCGCTCCAGCGCGGCCCGCACCGCCTCTACGGGCTTCGCCGGCGCGGGCGCCTCCCGGAAGCGCAGATCCCAATACCGTCGACCCGACGTGCGCCCGTCCTCCCAGGCGCGCAGGTGGCCCGGCGGAAGCTCCGAGACGCCGGTGAAGACGGATCGTGGCGCGATCGGAGCCCACAGGACGAAGGTCTCGGCGACCACCGTCGGATCGAGGCCGCGACGCAGGCCCGGCTCGGCGGCGAAGAGCCCCTTGACCTCGCTCGCGAAGAGCAGCCGGCCGCCGTGCTCCGCGAAGAAGAGGGGGCAGATCCCCACGCGGTCCCGGCACAGGACCAGCCGACGGCGGTCCGGCTCCCAGGCCGCGAACGCCCACTGGCCGTGGAGGCGCTCCAGGCAAGCGTCGCCCCACTCCGACCAGGCCGCCGCCAACACCTCCGTATCGCTCCGCGTGCGAAACCGGTGGCCCCGAGCCGCCAGCGTCTCTCGCAGCTCGAGGTCGTTGAAGATCTCGCCGTTGAAGGCGATCCAGACCCGCCCGTCGGGGCTGCACAGTGGCTGTTGGCCGGTGTCGGGATCGATGATCGCGAGCCTCGCGTGGGCCAGACCGACCCGGTCATCGAGGTAGACGCCGGCCTCGTCAGGGCCCCGATGCTCGAGGGCGGCGGCGATCCGTCCCAACGCCTCCAGGGAGGGTGAGCCCTGCCCGCCGATGTCGAGGACGCCCCCGAAGCCGCACACCGATCAGCCCGCCTCGATCATCAGCGCCGCCAGGTGGAGGGGCCGCGTCGCGCGGCGCTTGGCGTCGATGTCGGCGTAGACGCACTCGACCTGCCCCTCGCTCACGCCCTCGAGGGCCGCCGCCACCTCCGTCGGCGTGATGTCGTGGTCCCGCGCCCACAGGCAGAGGTCCATCTGCGCGTACGGCAGCGAGAAGTAGAACTCGTCCTGCGTCTGGGGCATCGAGAAGGTGTCGGTCGTGGGCGGGCGCTCTCGAATCTCCTCCGGGACGCCCAACCACGCCGCCAGCGCGTAGACCTGCGTCTTGTAGAGGTGGGCGATGGGCTTGAAGTCGGCGGCCCCGTCGCCTTGCTTCACGAAGAAGCCCTGGTCGAACTCCAGCCGATTCGGCGTCCCGGCCACCGCGTAGCCCAGGCGGTCGGCGTGGTAGTACTCCATCGTCTTGCGGGTGCGCTGCTTGAAGTTCGTCGCGGCGACGAGCTGTCGGTAGGCGTCGGGCGGCATCCGCGCGCTACGCGTCTCGCCGTCGGGACCGCGCACGGTCAGCTTGAAGACCCGCAGGCGCGCGCCGGCCCGCAGCGGGGGGAGCGTGAGCTTACAGGCCCAGCCCTCCCCGTACTCCGGGAAGACCTCGCGGATCGCGTCGACCTGTCGCGCGTAGCAGCCCGCCGCCTCGAGGGCCGGATCCACGTCCTCGAGCCGGGCCTCGATCCCGAAGGCAGAGGCGACCTCGCGGCCGAGCGCCAGCGAGTCCGGCGAGCTGTCGCGCTCGGGCATCAGGAGGGCCAGCGTCCGCTCCGGCCCGAGGGCACGGGCGCAGAGCCCCGCGACGACGGCGCTGTCGACGCCGCCCGAGACCCCCACGACGGCGCCTCGGCGGCTCAGCACCCCGCGTACCTGGTGGCGGAGCTGGGCGACGATTCGCTCCGTCTCGGCGGCGGCGTCGATAGCGAGCACATTCGGGTCGAGCATCGTCAGGTGTCCTGGTCTGCGTCGGTGATCTGCCACCGATCCGCGGGGATGGAAGCCAGCGACTCGTCGGCAGAGTCGACCAGCAGCGTGTCGGGGCGCTCGCGCTCCACGAAGTCGCAGTCGTCGAGCGTCGCCCGAAGGGCGGGGGAGGCCACGGTATGAAACGAGAGCGTGCCGACCCCCTCTTGCCGCAGCGCTGGGCCGGCGAGGTCCAGCAGTCGACCCACGTGATCCGGCCGTCCGACCACATCGCGCACCAGCGCCAGCCCTCCGTCTCGCCGCAGCACCGCGCAGGCCAGGGGCTCGCCGCCGCGTCGGGGGTACAGGACCGCGACGCGATGGGGCACGCCCGACTCGAAGAAGCGCCATCGCAGGAACTCGCGGCAGCGCGCCCCGGTCACGAGGTTCGGCTCGTGGGCGGTCGCCAAGAGCCCCGCCAGACGCGCGTCGATGGCGTCGTCCCACTCCAACCGAAACCGGCGCGTCGCTCGAATCTGAGACAGCCCCGCGGCGCGATTGCCGAAGTCGATGACCCGCCCCGCGACGGCCGCCGCCGGTCCCGAGATCCCCGTCACCCGTGCGAAGTACCCGGAGTGCCGCAGCACACGGGCGTAGCGGACGATCGTGTCCTTGACCCGGTAGCCGCACCGCCGAAGCACCGGCGCCGACTGGGCGTTGGCCACTCCGTAGACGAGGTCGTAGCGCTCCAAGGCGTGCCGCCGAACAGCGCGGGCCAGCATCAACGCCGGCCGCAGCGTGCGGTGCTCGGCGTCGACGGCGAGGTCAGCCAGGAGCGCGCCCGACACCGTGCGTTCGCCAACGCGGAATCGCCGGGGCAACAGCCCCGCGCTGCCCACCAGCCGGGATCCCTCCGCCCCCTGCGCGTACAGGCAGAACACCCCCTCCGGTGGATTCGGTGAGCCCTCGTAGAGCCACGCCATGCGCGGGCCCGGCTCGACGACATCGAGGTTGTCGCGCCAGACCCGCAGCGTCTCCGTCGGGGGCGTGACCTCGAAGACCACCTCGTAGCTGTCCATCGAGCCCCTCCTCGAGGTCCTATCCAAGCACAACCCGGGCCGCCCCGCTTGTGCCGATTGGCGCCGATGGTATCGGGGGCGTCCCGAAGCCGCAGACTACTTGGATTGCATCGAGCCGATGCCGTCCACGAGCCCTTGTCCGTTCGGTGGCAGGGTTCCCTGCGAGTCGATCATCAACTGGGCCGCTCGGTTCTGGGTCTGTGCGACACTCGCGCCATCGAGCGGGGTTCCCCGCAGATAGCTCGCGACCTCGAGCGCCAGCCACGACCACCGCAACCCCAAGCTGCTACGAACCCTCTCCTCGTCCAGAATGAACGGGACCCTCTGTTCGCGTGGCTCGCCCGACTCCACGTCGATCCAGTCGAGTCGGAGAGCCCCAACCTGCCTCATCCTCTCCTCCCCGGGGACGAGGCGCATGCTCGCCGCAACGGTGAACATATCGCCCGGTCCGAGATCGCCATCGGGCGTTGTGAGAAGCCCCGCCTCGTCGAGACGTCGAGACCGCTCGCGGTCGTGTCCGAGTACTTGGACCTCGCGAACGATCGCCCCGTCGAACTCGAACGTCGCGGTGACGTTCAGGGCGGCGCTCCGGAACGGGAGCAACTCGAGGTCACCGACCACTCGCTCGATGTCCGCATCGTTGCGCAGGTGCAGATATCGGCCATTCGCGAGGCCGACGAAGTCGCACATCTGATCGTCGTAGACGTCCAGCCTGGCCCGGGCCCTGGGCGCCCTCGCGCGCCTGTAGCCCACACCGAGGACGGTCACCCCGATGCGCTCGTTGTCTGGGCCCTGTGGCCCCGTTGCCCAACGTCGGAGCTCGTCGGGTTCATCGACCCCGACGTTGAACGCGCAATCTGTGATGAGCACGACGCGGTTCGTGGCGCCTTCCGAGTAGTGCTCCTCGGCGAGTCCGTACCCGCGGCGGAGTCCATCGTATCCGTTGGTGTTGCGCCCCTCGGGGGCAAGTCCGGCGAGGGTTTCTCTCAACGAGGCCTCGTCTGCTGCGCGCGAGTCGAAGTGCATGATCCGCTGGTCGGTGCCCTCATCGAACGAGGTCAGGAGCAGCCGATCACCTTGTCTCAGCTTCTTGAACACGGCGAGGACCGCACGTCTCACGAGCGGAAACTCGTCGCCCATCGATCTCGAGGTGTCCAGTACGACGGTGAGCACGAGCGGCTCGCGCCGGTCGTCCTCCTTACTCCGACTCCGCACGGTGCATACCGTCGCCACCGCGGTTGGGTCGGTCGGCGAAGGCGCTGCCTCACAACGCACCGCGAAGGTCTGATTCTCCGGGCTGTCGCCCTCCAGCGCGACGGCGTTGGTGAACTCCTCCAAGCGGACCCACTCGGGCGGCATGGGCTGGCCCCGGCGCCACTGCTCAGACCAGACGAAGAAGCTCGCCGTTTGTGGGTTTGGGCTCACGACGTACTCGGCCTTTCCAGTGATCTTGTGCGGGAGCTGCGAAACACCCCGCGGTGCGGGAATCCGCGGAGCGCGTCCTCGCCGCGGGGCCTTTCGAGGGGTGTCGTTGTCCAACGAGGCGTCCGCCACGGGGGGAGGCTCCGCCATGTCGCGGCGGTCGAGATGGGCCGGGCTCGGCATGAACGACCAGGCCACTCCGATCAGCAGCGCGAAGAGCAGCGCCGAGGAGGCGAGGCCGATGCCGAAGGGGCTCTGCTCCCAGTTCGGGGAGGATGCTCGCAGCACTTCGCGCGCCGACTCCGCGAACGCGGGGTGCTCCTCCCCGAGCTCGAGACGAGCCTCATCGCCTTCGACCCAGCGCGAGATCTCGGCGGGTGTCGCTCCCAGATCGAGGGCGTAGGTCGCGAAGAAGCTACCGTCGAGGCCCGCGACCAGCGCAGCATCGGAGACGGGCGATCGGCGCCGTTCACCCTCGAGCACTGCGAGCAGGCGGTGGCCGACCTCTTGCTCGCTTTGGATGAAGCCGCGGCCCCTCTGCTTGCAACGCTTCGCGAGCCCGAAGATGGCCTCTGCTTCGCCGGCCCCGGCTCCTGGCCCAGGGTGTTCGAGCACGCTCGCATGAGCGCGTCCGCAGATCACTCGGAAGCCGATGCGTCCGGCCCCACCTGGGTGTCCCACCTCACCGGTGGGCTCGAATATGTGGTGATCGCCGCGAAGATGGTGGAGCGCCGCGATCACGAGCGCGTACCGACGAGCCCACCTCGTCGGCCACGCCCCCTTGCGCGAGGGGTGCGCCGACGCGCTCAGGCAGACGACGAGGTCACCATCGTCGCGCAACTCGAGGTTGGCCAGTTCGACATCCAGCTCGGCAAGGAAGTACAGGGCCGCAGCTACATGGTCGCGGGAGCTGCGCTTCTGGTCGTGCTCACCTGTGAGTTGCGTCGGGAGCTGCCCAAGCGCGGGTGTGCTGTCGCTAACGGCGCTGGCCATCTCCGCCAGCCACGTACCCAGGCCACCAGCGATCTTGTACGCGCGGAGACCTGAACGCTCCCGCTCCGCGAGGTCGTCGACCACCTGATCGGCGTGGTCGCCTATCGATTCGAACGCGTCTTCGGCATGAGCCCGCAACTCCCCCCCGTCGCGCGGCGGTCGCCCGTCGAGAAACGCGCAGGCCCGCGCGACGGCCTCCTCCATCCGGTCGCCGCCTCGCCTGAACGCCGGTCGCTCCAGCTCCGACATATTGACCTCCATCGAGTACTCGAATGAGAGCACGGCGCGGTCGCGGAACTGGGGACACCCCCCGCTGAGCCCGATGCCGAACTGAGCGACACTACCGCACCTCCCCCTCTGGGCAGAGCGCCTGATGCACTCTGGTCGTGACCGAGCCCGACGGGGCCCGGCTCCCCGGTGGCGCGCCCTTCGAAGCGCTCGTCCTCCACGACGACAACGAGGCACGTCCGTTCGACGCGGCGGGACGAGATGGGGGCATCGAGTCCATGGGAGCGCTGGCGCGGAGGCACCCTTCAGCTCGGCCGCTACGTGCCCGATGATGCGGCTCCTTTCTGACGACACCGTGCCGACCTGCCCGAGGCGCTTTGGCGTGTGGTCAGCACCGGCGATGCCGCCCCGGAGAACCGCAGATTCGCCGCCGACCAACTCGATGAGGCCCACCCCTCGACCCCTGAGGCGGCGCACCTCGTAGACCGAGCGGATCCGTTCGCCGAGGAAGCCATCGACCATCTTCGGCGCTGCCTCACGGCCCTCGGACATCCCTGGAGGCGCGCGCGATCGAAGCTCCACCTTCGCAAGCTCTGGTGGTGGCACGCGCGGCACGATGACGATCCGGCCCGAGAGGGGCTGATCGTTGCGAAAGCGCCCTGTGGTCTGCGCCGGCTTCTGGAGTCGCGGGTGACGGGGCCAGACCGCTCGACGCCGCGACGCGAAGTCGGATCATTGCTCGCGGCCTGCGCCGACGACGGGGGCCGCCGCAACTTCCCGTCCGTTTCTCAGTCAGTCTGGCAGCGACCGGTCACCGTCGAGTTGACGCTGCTTGCGGGCCAACTCTCGACGCTGTGGGCTGCGCCCGAGCACCGACCCCTGCTCATGACGCGGTCGGGCGCCTTTGGTCCGTCGACTTCGACAGCTTCCGCGACCTCGTCGAGGTCGCTCTCGAGGGTCTGCCGCCCGAGCTGCTCAACGCCTCGCGTCGGCGGCTCTTGCGCAGCATGGCAGAGAGGTGCCGAGGCGAATCGCCTCTGGAGCACGTCGCACGATGGGTCGCCAACCTGTTGGTTCGGACGTCGAGCCTGGGCGAATCCTGCACGCCCGGACGCCGCGCTCGCCACGGTCGCTGACGCGCTGATCGACCTCGCTGTATCGATCCAACCCTCCCTTCGAGGCTCAAGGCTTGTCGCGATGGTGGATCCATCCGGGCTGCTCTCTCCCCCACTCGTCGGCGCCAGGTTCGAGGGGCTCGATGCCAGCTTGGCCGAGGTGGAGACGGCCGTGGCCCGAATAGGCTCTGGCTGGCCCGAGGGTAGTCCTCCATGGAGAGCGATTGCAGTGCACGCCTGCCGCTGGTCGGACCGGCTGAGACCAGACGAGCGAGCAATCGTCTGGAGCTATCTCGCCCACTCGCGCAGAGGGCTCAGGCCGGGTCGCGATGGGCACCTGAACCACCTCGACGGCTTGGCGCAGACCGCCGGTGCGTTCGAGGCGGCGGACGGGGAGCTGGCACCCTCGAGCGGCGAGCCGATGGCCGATGCGTGTTCCGTTACCGATCAGAGCCCTTCGAGTCGTCGGGCCTTCATCCAATCTTCGCCGGGCTCCTGCCCGAAAGGCTGGCTGCGGGACATCCAGCTACGGACCCACCGGCTCGCCGAGGGTGACGAATCTGGCCTGTTGCTCGCCGTTGGCGCTGACTGCATCGGGGCCGTCGTGGTCGTCCCCGACCACACGGCGTGAACGGCTGTCCCATTTGCTTGTGTGCAGCAGCCCGTGTCCACCGCGCCAGCCTCGAGGACATTCTCGACGGCCCGGTCTCCTTGCGGCTGGCGATCGGGTCCGACGATCTGGAGTCCGTCGCCGCGGCGTCGCACGAGAGGCTCTCGCTATCGGGAGCTCAACCCTGGCTCTCGATGAAGCCCGTGGACGGTGAGCTCGTCGCCGTGGAGCGTGGCGGCACGTACATCCTGAAGCCGGAGCCCCGAGCGTGGCCCGATCTTCCGGCGAATGAGCACTTCACGACGCAACTCGCGCGCCGGGCCGGGATCGATGTCCCGGCCTGTGCCCTCGTGCGGAAGGCGGTCGCCGGATGGTGCTCAAGATGGGAGGGCGCCACGATCGCTTGGGCTACCCCGCGTGGCGCCGCTTTGCCGAGTACTGCGAGATCCCGTCCGCCACGCGCGACGCGATCATCGAGGGCGTACTCGACACCATCGACGGTTCATTCGACATGCTCTCGCGTTCTCTCTTGCCCGAGCCGCTGAAGGAGCGGTACAGCGCCCTGCTTCGAACACGCGCCGGAGACTTCCGCCCCACGTGAGCCCCATACGCGCCCTGCCCCTCGTCACACCCACCCGTTGATCGACGAGCGTCTGCCGCTCGACGCCTTGGTCGACGCCGTCCACGGCGGCCGCCGGTTGGTGGACGTCACCGGCGTGGACCTCGAGCTGCTCGCCTGGATCGCCGTCGCCGTCCATCGGCGCACGAGCCGTCCGTGCGCCATCGTCACGCCGACGCCCTCCGAGGCCCGTCGCGTCGCCGCCGATCTGCGCTTCTTCCAGGGCGAGGCCGTCACCCACCTCCCCGCCGTCGATACGAACCCCTACGGGCAGCTCAGCCCGGATCGCAACGCGGTGATGGACGTCCTGGCCGCCCTGGCGCGCCTCGCCTGGGACGACGCCAGCCCGTTCACGGTGCTGACCGCCGAGAGCCTCGCTCGCCGGGCCGTCCCGCGCGACACGCTGGTCGAGTACAGCTACCTCGTCGCAGCCGGGCAGCCCCTCGACCGCGCCACCTGCCTGCACGCCCTCGCCGGCGCCGGGTACCACGCCGTGAGCACCGTCTGCGATCCGGGCACCTTCGCCGTTCGCGGTGGCATCCTCGACGTCTACCCACCTCACCTCCAAAACCCCGTCCGCATCGAGCTGTGGGGTGACGAGGTGGAGACGATCCGCTTCTTCGATCCCGAGACGCAGCGCACGCGAGACGACGCCGGCGACGCCCTGCTGATCCCCCCCGTGCGCGAAGAGCTGCTCGGGGTGCCGGCCATCCGCAAGCGCGCCCGCCTCGGCATCCTCGACGCGGGCGCCGCCGTGGAGATGCCCACTCGCAAGCTTCAGCCGCTCCTCGACGACCTCGAAAACGGCATCCCCTTCATGGGCATCGAGGGCTTCCGCCCGGCGTTCTACGATGGCCTGGCCCCGGTCTTTGAGTACCTGCCCGAAGACTCCATCTTCTTCTTGCTCGACCCGATGGGCGTCGGCGAGCGGCTCCGCGACCACTGGGAGCGCCTCACCTCCGGCTACGAGGGCGCCGTCGAGACGAAGCAGGCGGCCTTCGCCCCCGAGGCCCACGCGCTGACGCCCAGCGAGGTCGCAAACGCCCTCGAGCGTCGCGCCGGCGTCCGCGCCCACGTCCTCCAGATGAGCGATGACGGCGCCGTGGACGGGCCCGCCGAATCGCTGGCCTTCCACGTCCCCGATAACCGAGACCTCACCCTCCAGCTCGAGCAGTCCCGCGCGGACCGCGAGCCCCTGCGCCCCCTGGCGGAGCGCGTGCGCGAGTGGACGGCCGAGGGCGCCCGCGTCGTCCTCGCCTGCCGACAGCTCACCCAGCTCGAGCGCGTCGAGCGCGTCCTGAAGGGCTATGGCGTCGACGTCGCCCGCGGCGATCGCCCACCCCACACCTACCTCCAGCCCTCGGCGGAGTCCGGCGCGGTCCTCGTTCAAGGCGACGTCGGCGGCGGCTTCCGCCTCCTCTCCCACGGCTTCGCGCTGATCACCGAGGAAGAGGTCTTTGGTCGCAAGGCCCGCAAGCGCCGGGCCCGCACCGAGGCCGAGAACGTCAGCCCCTTCATCCAGAGCTTCCGCGAGCTCGAGCCCGGCGACCACGTCGTCCACGCCGACCACGGCGTCGGCCACTACGTCGGCCTCCAGAAGCTCCAGCTCGGCGGGCACGAGGCGGACTTCCTGGTCGTCCAGTTCGCCGCCAAGGACAAGCTCTACCTCCCCGTCTACAAGCTGGGCCGCCTCCAGAAGTACGTCGCCGGCGGCACCGGCGCGCCGCGCATCGACAAGCTGGGCGGCACGTCGTGGCAGAAGGTCCGGGCCAAGGCGAAGAAGCAGGCGGAGGAGGACGCCCTCGCGCTCCTCGAGCTCTACGCCCGCCGGGAGGTCGCGCGCGGCTTCTCGTTCTCCGCCCCCGACGACTACTTCCGCGCCTTCGAGGGCACCTTCCCCTTCACCGAGACCCCCGACCAGGCCACCGCCATCGAGGAGGTCCTCGCCGACATGCAGCGCGAGCAACCGATGGACCGCCTCCTGTGTGGCGACGTCGGCTTCGGCAAGACGGAGGTGGCCCTGCGCGCCGCGATGCGCGCCGTGACCGACGCCAAGCAGGTCGCGGTCCTGGTCCCCACCACGGTCCTCGCCCTCCAGCACTTCCGCACCTTCACGCAGCGCTTCGCCGACTATCCCGTCCGCGTCGCCCTCGTCAGCCGGCTACAGAGCCCCGGCCAACAGCGCGAGATCATGCGCGACGCGAAGCTCGGCCGCGTCGACATCCTCGTCGGCACCCACCGCCTGCTCAGCAAGGACGTGCGCTGGCACGACCTCGGCCTGCTCATCCTCGACGAGGAGCACCGCTTCGGCGTGCGCCACAAGGAGCGACTCAAGGAGGTCCGCGCCTCGGTGGACGTCCTCGCGATGACCGCCACGCCCATCCCGCGCACGCTCCAGCTCAGCCTCAGCGGCATCCGCGACCTGTCGGTCATCACCACCCCGCCCAACGACCGCCTCAGCGTCCGCACCTTCGTCTGCCGCGCCACCGACCAGGTCGTGCGCGACGCCGTCCTGCGCGAGCTCGGCCGCGGCGGCCAGGTCTTCTTCGTCCACAACCGCGTCCACAGCATCGAGGCCCGCGCCTCCTGGCTCACGGCCCTCGTCCCCGAGGCGCGCATCGTCATCGGCCACGGCCAGATGGACGGCCAGAAGCTCGAGAAGGTGATGGTCGACTTCACGGAGGGCCGCTTCAACGTCCTGATGTCGACCACCATCATCGAGTCCGGCATCGACATCCCCACCGCCAACACCATGCTCGTCGACCAGGCCGACCACTTCGGCCTCGCCCAGCTCTACCAACTACGCGGCCGCGTCGGCCGCTCTCGCGAGCGCGGCTACTGCTACCTCCTGGTCCCCTCCGAGGCCACGCTCACCTCCGAGGCCCGCAAGCGGCTGGCGGTCATCCAGAAGTTCACCGAGCTCGGCAGCGGCTTCCAGGTCGCCTCCCACGACATGGAACTCCGCGGGGCCGGCGACCTGTTGGGCATGAAGCAGAAGGGCCACGTCCAGGCGGTCGGGCTCGAGCTCTACGCGCAGCTCCTCGACGAGGCGGTGCGTACGCTGAAGGGTGAGGAGGCGCCGGTTGAGTTCGATCCCGACATCAACCTCCAGGTCAACGCGCGGCTCCCGGAGGACTACGTCGCCGACGACCACCTCCGTCTCGTGCTCTACAAGCGCCTCGCCCACGCCGCCGACGAGGAAGATGTCCTCGCCGTCGCCGACGAGATGGCCGACCGCTTCGGGCCCCTGCCGCCGGTGGTGCAGAACCTCGTGGAGGTGATGCGCATCCGCACGCTGGCCCGCTACGTCGGCCTCGACACGGTGCAGCACGCCGCCCAGCGCGTCAGCCTCACCTTCCATCGCAAGACGCCGCTGCCGGTGGCCTCGATCCTCCAGCTCGTCAGCGACCCCGCGTCTCGCTTCCACGCCCCCGCCGACTTCAAGCTGGTCTACACCTTTGACGCCCACGAGCGCCGCGACACCGTCCCCAGCACGCGAATGTGCTTGCAGCGACTCGCTGAGTTCGTTACCGACTCGACCGCCTCACTCGAATAAGCCCAGCGGCGACTGAGCGAGAGAATTGAGCCCGATGCGCAACGCGATCCTGATTTCGACCCTGGCGCTCCTCGCCTCCTGCGCGGATCCCGCCGCCGAGAACGCCGCGAAGGGGATCCAGATCGCCGCCGAAGGCGATCTCACGCCGGAGGAGAAGGGCAAGGTCGTCGCGCGGATCGGCGACCGCGTCATCACCCTCGATGAATTCGAGCGCCGCTTGAACCAGCAGTCCCCCTTCGCCCGCGCGCGCTACAACTCCCCGGACCGCAAGCGCGAGTTCCTCGACAGCCTGGTGCGCTTCGAGCTGCTGGCGAAGGAAGCCGAGGCGAAGGGCCTCGACCGCGATCCCGACGTCCTGCTCGCGCGCAAGCAGGCGATGGTCAAGCGCCTCACGGCCACCGAGATCCGCGACCTCGTCAAGCTGGCGGACATCACCGAGGCGGACATCACGGCCTACTACGACGAGCACAAAGACGAGTTCGACAAGGCCGCCGAGGTCCGCGCCTCCCACATCCTGCTCCCCGACGAGGCCGCCGCGCGGGCGCTGCTCCCGAAGCTCCAGGCCGCCGTCGCGAAGGACAAGAAGAAGGCCCGCGGCGTCTTCGAGGACTTCGCGCGCAAGCACACCACCGACAAGGCCACCCGCGACCGCGGCGGCGACCTCCAGTTCTTCGGCGAGCCGGGCAAGTCCCGCGTCAAGCGTAGCCCCATCGCCCCCTCGGTCCCCCCCGCGGTGGCCACCGCCGCCTTCGGCCTCGCCGGCGTCGGCCACCTCCACCCGGAGCCGATCAAGACCAGCCAAGGCTGGCACCTGATCCAGAAGACGGGGTTCCGCCGCCCCTACAAGCGCGAGCTCGCCGACGTGAAGACCACCATCCGCAACAAGCTCTTCCGGGTGCGCAAGGGCAAGGCGATGGAGAACTACGTCAAGGCGCTCACGGCGGCGTCGACGATCACGATCGACGACGCGGTGCTCAGCGAGGCCAAGGTGAACAAGGGCGCCCCCGCCGGCCCAAGCCTCGATCCGCCCAACATGCGCCTGCGCCCTCGCGGACTTCGTGGTATGCGGCCCCGCGTACCGTGACGCGCCTCCTCCCGCTGCTGCTCTGCGTCCCCGCCGCCCAGGCGCGCATCATCGATCGCGTCGTCGCCGTGGTGAACGACGAGGTCATCGTGTGGTCCGAGCTCGAAGACGTCGTGCGGCCCACGCTGCAGAAGCTCGCCGACATCAGCGATCCCGTCACGCGCGAGCAGCAGAAGCAGAAGTTCCTGCGCCTCGGCCTCGACAAGCTCGTCGGCGAGCGCCTCGTGCTCCAGCAGGCCGTCACGCTGAAGATCAACGTCCGCGCCACCGAGGTCACCCACGAGATCGACGCGCTCAAGGCGCGCCAGGGCTGGGACGACGACCAGCTCCACATCTACCTCACGAGTCAGGGCATGCGCCTGGGGGACTTCCGCCGGCAGATGCGCGAGCAAATGCTGCGCCAGAAGGTGGTGCGCATGAAGCTCGTCGGCGGCATCCAGGTCAGCCGAGCGGAGCTCGAGGCCTACTACAAAGACGAGCTCACGCGGAGCAACACGCACTTCGAGCTCGAGGCGGCCCACATCGTGCTGCCGGTCCCCAAAGACGCCACCGCGGCCCAGGTCTCGGCCACCGAGCAGGAGGCCCGTGAGCTCTTGGCGCGCGCCAAGGCGGGGGAGGACTTCGGCGACCTCGCGCGGAAGTACAGCCGCGGCCCCGGCGCCGACCGTGGCGGCGCGCTGGGGACCGTTCGTCGCGGGAGCCTGAACGCCGATCTCGAGAAGGCCCTCTTCGCCCTCGACGAGGGTGGCGTCGGCGGGCCCGTCCGCACGAAGTTCGGCTTCCACGTGCTCCACGCCAAGAGGAAGAAGCGCCTCGACGCGCCGCTCTTCGAACAGGTCGAGGCGCGCCTCCGACGCGAGCTCCAGGAGAAGAAGCTCCAGGACGCGATCGCCAAGTGGATCGAGGAGCTCAAGCAGAAGGCCTTCATCGAAGTCCGGCTTTAGCCGAACATACGGAGCAATGGCAGCGCCACGCATTCTGGTAGCGGACGACGAAGAGGAGATCCGCTACATGCTCCGGTTGCACCTCGACCGCGAGGGCTTCCAGGTCGACACGGCCGACGACGGCACCGAGGCCCTCGAAGCGCTAGAAGACGGTCAGTTCGACTGCGTGCTCTGCGATCTGGTGATGCCCCGCACGACCGGGCTGGAGGTCATCGAGGCGCTGCGCGACCGCGGCGACACGACGCCGGTGGTGCTGATGAGCGCCCACGCCGACGTCGACACGGCGCTCCAAGCGGTGAAGGCCGGGGCCTTCGACTACATCCCCAAGCCGTTTCGCACCGAGGAGGTGCTGTTCCGGCTGCGCAAGGCGATCCAGCAGACGCAGCTCGTCGCGGAGATTGGCCGGCTAAGAGAGACGCTGGGCGAACAGCTCGACTTCGGCGGCATCATCGCGCGCTCCGAAGAAATGCAGAAGGTCTTCAACACAATCCGCAAGGTGGCCGATTACAAGACCACCGTGCTCCTCCAGGGGGAGAGCGGCACGGGGAAGGAGCTGGTCGCCCGAGCGCTGCACTTCAACAGCGTGCGACGCGAGAAGCCCTTCATCGCCGTGAACTGCGGCGCCATCCCCGAGAACTTGCTGGAGAGCGAACTGTTCGGTCACGTACGAGGCGCCTTCACCGACGCGACACGCACCCGACGCGGGCTCTTCGAAGAGGCCGACGGGGGGACGCTCTTCCTCGACGAGATCGGTGAGCTGCCGCTCAGCCTCCAGGTGAAGCTGCTGCGCGTGCTCCAGGAGGGGGAGATCCGCCGCGTCGGCGACAGCCGAACGACCCCGGTGGACGTGCGGGTGGTCGCCGCCACCGTGCGCGACCTCGCCGACGAGGTGAGCAAGGGGGGCTTCCGCGAGGACCTCTACTACCGGCTCAACGTGCTCAACCTCCCGCTGCCGCCGCTCCGCGCGCGACGAGGCGACATCCCGGTGCTCGTCGAGCACTTCGTCGCGAAGTTCAACGAGCGCCTGGGCACGGCGATCCAAGGTGTGGAGCCGGCGGCGATCAAGCTGCTGGTGCAGTACCCCTGGCCGGGGAACGTCCGGGAGCTCGAAAACGCGATCGAGCGGGCGATAGTCCTCGCCGATGGCGACCGGCTGACGGTCACCGATTTCTCGCGCATCCGCGAAAGCCAGGACCGAATCCGCCAGACGCTCGCCAGCGGTGAGCTCAGCATCAAAAAGACCACCCGGATAATCGAGGAGGAGCTCATCCGTCGGGCCCTCACGAAGACCGGGGGCAACCGTACGCGCGCCTCGGAGTTCCTCGAAATCTCGCACCGAGCGTTGCTCTACAAGATCAAGGACTACGAGGTGGATTTGTGAGTAACAGTAGGTATATGTGCGACTCGCTTTTCTTGACTGAATGACGAACAGCGAACGAAACTCGCTGCGAGTCTCTATCTCCGCCTACTGAGGGGGGACCGGACCGCTAATGGCACGTCGCAAGAACGCCCTGGGGCTCGACATCGGCTCCAGCTCGGTGAAGCTCATCCAGCTTCGCGAGTCGAAGAAGGGCATTCAGCTCGCGAACTTCTCGATGGCCCCGCTGCCGGCGGAGGCCATCGTTGATGGGGCGTTGATGAACGCCACGGCGGTGGTCGACACCATCCAGGGGATGGTGTCCGCGCAGAAGCTGAAGACCCGCGAGGTCGCCGTCTCGATCAGCGGGCACTCCGTCATCATCAAGAAGATCAGCCTCCCGGCCATGACCCAGGACGAGCTCGACGAGTCCATCAAGTGGGAGGCCGAGCAGTACATCCCGTTCGACGTCAACGACGTCTACCTCGACTATCAGATCCTCCAGTCGCGCCCCGAGCAAGGGCAGATGGACGTCCTGCTGGTGGCCGCCAAGCGCGAGATCGTCGACGAGTTCACCGGCATCGTGAAGGAAGCCGGCCTCGATCCGGTGGTCGTCGACGTCGACTGCTTCACGATCCAGAACACCTTCGAGGTGAACTACGGCTTCCCCCCCGGTGAGGCCATCGTGCTCATCGACATTGGCGCGTCCACCATCAACATCAACGTCATCTCCAACGGGATCACGACCTTCACCCGCGACATCTCGATGGGCGGGAACCTCTTCACCGAGGAGATCCAGAAGCAGCTCAACGTCAGCTACGACGAGGCCGAGGCCTACAAGCTCGGCGGCGAGCGCGGCGTCGACGCCGACTCGGTGGTGCCGCAGCAGGTCGAGCAGGTCATGCAGGCCGTCAGCGAGCAGATGGCCAGCGAGATTCATCGCTCGCTGGACTTCTACCTCGCCACGAGCTCCGAGGGGCGCATGTCCCGCGTCTACCTCTCCGGCGGCACGGCGAAGGTCCCCGCGCTGGGGCGCACCATCGAGAATCGGGTGGGCGTCGCCGTCGAGAACATCGATCCGTTCCGCAACGTCCAGGTCGATCCCAAGCTCTTCAATATGGACTACATCAACGAGGTCCGCCCGCTCGCGGCGGTGGCGGTGGGCCTGGGCATGCGGAGGCACGGCGACAAGTGATTCGCATCAACCTCCTCCCGGTCCGCCAGGGCGCCTCCGCCCAGGCCGGCAAGCAGGTCCTCGTGATCTTCGCTGTGCTGCTCATCGCAGAGGCCGCGGGGCTGTTCTACTACCAGTCGGGGAAGGACGCCGAGCTGGCGGTCGCCCAGGCCCGCAACAGGAAGCTCTCCGCCGAGATCAAGAAGCTCACCACGCAGACGAAGAAGATCGACCAGCTCGAGAAGGAGGCCGTGGAGCTCGAGCAGCAGCAGCTCGTCCTCGACGGGCTCGTCGATGGCCAGACCGGCCCGGTTCGGGTGCTTGCGGCCCTCGCCACCTTGCTCAGCCCCATCGAAGTCGCGAGCGAGCGCCTGAACAAGCAGCAGCTCGGCTGGGACCTCGACTGGGACAGCAAGAGGCTGTGGATCGACTCCTTCAAGGAAGAGGCGCGACACGTCGACTTCCATGGTCATGCGCGCACCAACGAGGACCTCGCCGAGTTTCTCCATCGCCTCGGGACCTCGATCCACTTCGTGAACATCAACCTCGACTTCTCCGAGCTCGTGAAGCTCTCCATCGTGCAGGACGCGGAGTTCGTGCGTTTCCACATCGAGGCGGACTGCATCTATGGAAAGAGTGACGTCGGGAAGCTCGCCCAGGGCACCCTGGGAGTGAAGAAGAAGGCGGGGGGCCACTGATGGGTGACTCCTTCGAGAAGTTCCTCGCCGTCCCCACCTCCCAGAAGGTGGCGCTGTTGGTCGTGCTGATGGGCGGGATCGGCGCCGCGTGGTACTTCGTCTTCTTCGAGGAGACGATGAACGGCATCGCCGCCGAGACCCGCAAGACGCCGCAGCTCAACGAGGAGCGCCAGGCGCTCAAGATCAAGCTTGAGAAGCTCGCCGAGGCCGAGAAGCGCATCACCGAGCTCAAGGCGAAGCGCGCCGAGATGCAGCAGCGGCTCCCGGAGGACGCCGAGATCGCCGACCTGCTCAACCGCATCCACCAGCAGGCGAAGTACGTCGGGCTGGACATCGCGCTCTTCAAGCGGGGCGAGACCGTCGCCGAGCAGCTCTACGCGCGCATTCCGGTGCAGATGGTGCTCAAGGGCACCTTCGCCCAGATCACGCAGTTCTTCTATTCGCTGGGGAAGCTGACGCGTCTGGTCAACGTCGAGGACATCTCGCTGGCGGTGCAGAAGCGCGAGCCGCAGGGCGAGCCCGAGCTGGTCGCCCAATGTACGGCGACGACCTTCATGTACCTCTCGCCGGAGAAGGCGGCGCTGCTCCAGCAGGGCGCCAAGAAGAAGAAGGGGGGGCACTGAGATGCGCACCCTGCTTCACGTGCTGGCGTTCGCCGCGTTGGTCCTTGCGGGCGCCCCCATCGCTGGCTGTAGCGACGCGCCCAAGTCCTCACGGCGACGTGGGAGCGGGGCGACGAAGAAGGTCACGAAGAAGGCCGGCCCGGAGGAGATCGACAAGTCGATGATCCCCGCCAAGCTGCGCAACGCCAACTGGAAGGAAATCGAGAGTCAGGCGATCGACCTCGCCCGCGGGATCCGCGACCCCTTCCAGCCCCACGTCGACGACTTGTTCAAGCAGAAGGGCGAGATCGGTCCAGACGATGACACCGATCTCGGGGTGAAGATCCCCGAGCCGGTGGGGGGGCTCTCACTCATCGCCATCATCACCGGCACCGCGGTGCACAAGGCGATGGTGGTCGACAAGGACGGCGTGGGGCATATCGTCCGCGCTGGAGAGATCATCGGGAAGCCGCCGATGCGCATTACGCGCATCACGCGCAACGAGGTTCTGTTCAAGGGGCTAACGCCGCCAGAGGATCCGAACGAAAAGGAAGAAGAGGTCCGAAAGGTCCTCCTCACCCAAGCGGAGCTCGAGGAGCTCCTCCCGTAGGGGGGTAGACGAAGCTGATGCGACGACTCTCGAAACGAAACCCAGGAGCGCGGCTGGCCGCGCTGATGGCCTTGATGGTCATCGGCGTTCCCGCGCAGGCCGACGAGCAACCGCTCAATCGGCTCTCTCGGGTGGACGTGCGCGAAACCGACTCGGCGACTGAGATCGTCGTCCGCGGATCCAGCCCGCCCACCTTCACCGTCTTCAAGCTCAGCGATCCGATCCGGCTGTTCATCGACGTCTCCAATGCCGACATCTCCGCGGTCCAAGGCCAGGGGCCCGTGGAAGTCGACAACGGCGTCGTGAACGACGTGGTCGCGCTGCAGTTCAGCGACGATCTGGTGCGAGTGGGCCGCGTCATCGTCGGCCTCGAGGCCGACGCGCTCTACTCGGTGCGCGCCCGGGGCAACGACCTGTTGGTGCGTGTGGACGCGAGCCACCGCAAGCAGAAGCGTCCGGTCGCCGCCGCCCCCGACTCGGGTCGGACGGTCGCCGATGGCGCCCGCGCCGCGGCCGAGGCTCGCGCCCAGGAGGCCGAGGCCCGCGCCCGCGCCGCCGAGGGGCGCGCCGCCCAGTCGGAGGCCCGCGC
>CAYOBQ010000026.1:0-65556 GCA_964402225.1 uncultured Nannocystaceae bacterium
TACACAATCCGACCAGACTAAAAGCGGAAGTTATTCTTGCGCGGGCCCTTAGCTGAAGGCGAGCTCGGCCAGGAGGCGGATGGCCTCGGGCTGGAGGGTGCCGAGGTTGAGGGTGCCGATGCCCTCGCAGTCCTTCCACTTCTGGAAGTGGTCGCGGATGCGGTCGGCGGGGCCGACGAGGTAGAGGGCGTCGATGAGGTCGTCGGGGATGAGCATCGCGGCCTCGGTCTTGTTGCCCTCGAGGTACATCGCCTGGACCTTCTCGGCGACCTCCTCGTAGCCGACCTTGGAGATGTAGTCCTTGTAGAAGTTCTTCTTCTTGGCGCCCATGCCCCCGATGTAGAGGGCGAGCTGCCACTTCAGGGGCATCCGGCACTGGTCGAGGTCGTCGCCCATCACGACGGCGACCATCGGGGAGAGGTCGAAGTCGTCCATGCTCTTGCCGGCGCGCTCGCGGCCGATGCGGATGTTCTCGAGGATGACCTCGGGGTGCTCGGGGTGCATGCACGTGAGCAGGCAGCCGTCGCACATCTCGCCAGCGAATTGCTGGCCCTTGGGGGCCATCGAGCCGGTGTAGATGGGGATGTCGGCGCGGCCGTGGAGGATCGACTTCAGCGGCTTGCCGAGGCCCTTGGAGCGGGGGCCACGGAAGGGGATCTGGTAGATCTCGCCGTCGAACTCGAGGGGCTTCTCGCGCTTCAGGATCTCACGGACGATGGTGATGTACTCGCGCTGCCAGGTCAGCGGCTTGTACCAGGGCTTGCCGTGCCAGCCCTCGACGACCTGGGGACCCGAGGTGCCGAGGCCGAGGATCATTCGTCCGCCGGAGAGGGCGTCGAGGGTCATCGCCGTCATCGCCGTGTTGGCCGGGGAGCGGCCGGGCATCTGCATGATCGCGGTGCCGAGCTTGATCTTGGTGGTCTTGGCGCCGATCCACGCGAGGGGGCTGACGGCGTCGGAGCCCCAGGCCTCGGCGGACCACACGGAGTCGAAGCCGAGCTTCTCGGCCTCGAGGACGAGGTCGGTGGGCAGATACATCTGAGCGCCGGAGTACCCGAGGGTGAGGCCCAGCTTCATCGTCTTCTCCTGTAGGAGCGGTGTGGCGAGGCAGCGGAACACGTTCTATTTGGCGGTGCAACCGGGCCGGCGGAGCGCGAAGGCGCTATAGTCTCGCCCATGCGACGAATCTTGCCCCTGCTGCTGCTCTCCGCCTGCGCGCCGACCTCGGGCGGTCGCCACGACGACGACCCCGACGGGGCGGGGCCACGCACCGGACGCGACGCCTCGCGCGACGCTCGCGCCACCGATCTGGGCGACGCGGGGGCGGATCTGGGCGCGTCGGACATGGTCGCGAGGGACATGGCGCGCGACGCCTTCGTGCCGCCGCCCGACATGCTGCCCGACGTGACGGTCTGCGCCCCCGGCCAGCCGGCCTGCGCCGACCGCCGCACCCGATCGGTGTGCAACCCCGACGGGATGGGCTTCGAGATCGGTGAGGCGTGTCCCGGGGGGGCGGCCTGTCGTGGGGGGGCGTGTGTGTCCGAGTGCACCCTGCGCGGCAAGGACCCGACCTACATCGGCTGCACCTACTGGAGCGTGGATCTCGACAACTACCCCGACCCCTTCGGTGATCCGTCGGCGGTGCCGCACGCGGTGGTGGTGGCGAACCCGAGCTCGGAGCTGGCGCGGGTGACGGTGTCGACGCGGGCGAATGTGCGGCTGGCCGCCGACGCCTTCGAAGTGCCGCCGGGGGAGGTCCGCGTCTACACCTTCCCGCGCCTGGACGTGGACGGGACGGGCATCACGAACCACTCCTTCAAGCTGGAGGCGAGCTGGCCGGTGGTCGTCTACCAGTTCAACCCGCTGAACAACGAGGGCGTCGCGAGCAACGACGCGTCGCTGCTGCTACCCGCCGGCACCCTGGGCCGGGAGTACCTCGTCATGAGCTGGCCGACGGTGCCCATCCCCCCCCAGTTCGGGCTGCCCCCGCAGCACGGCTACCTCACGGTGGTCGCGACCAGCCAGGGGACCACGACCGTCACCGTCGAGCCCTCGGCGCTGGTGGAGCCGGGCGGGGAGATCCCGGCGCTGGCGGCGGGGGCCGCCCACGAGTTCGAGCTGGAGCAGTTCGAGGTGCTGAACCTGGAGGCCGACGGCAGCAACCTCTTCGCGGTCCAGGATCTGACGGGCTCGATCGTCACGGCGAATCAGCCGGTGGCCGTCTTCGGGGGCCACGAGGAGGCGACGGTGGGCGACGGCTGCTGTGCCGAGCACCTCGAGCAGCAGATGTTCCCCGTCGAGACGCTCGGCGCCCACTACCTGGCGGCGCGCGCCGAGACGCGCGAAGGGCCCGGCGATGTGTGGCGCATCCTGGCGGCGCGGGACGGCACGAGCGTGAGCACCGTGCCGCCGCAGCCGGGGGCCGGGATGGTGGTGTTGGGGCGCGGCGAGTGGGTGGAGATCGACACCGCCGACTCCTTCGAGATCGTCGCCGACGCGCCGGTCCTCGTCGGGCAGTATCTGCGCAGCCAGGAGGACACCGGCGACTTCATCGGCGATCCGGCGCTGATCCTGGCGGTCCCGGTGGCGCAGTTTCGCTCCGACTACGTGATCCTGACGCCCGCCGACTACCAGGAAGACTGGCTGACGGTGGTGCGCCCGGTCGGCGCCACCGTCGAGCTCGACGGGGCGCCCCTCGCCGACGCGGCCTTCGTCGCCTTCGGCACCGGAGACTTCGAGATGGCCTGGATCGCCGTGGAGGACGGGCCCCACACGGTGCTGGGCGACGCCCCCTTCGGGCTGTCGGCCTACGGCTACTCGGGGGCCGTGTCCTACGGGTTCCCGGCGGGGCTCGATCTGCGCACGGGCAGGTGATGTCGAAGGCGGCGCTGGTCTTGTCCGGGGGCGGCGCGCGCGGCGCGTAGCCGCCCACGCCGACCAGGGCGATACCAGCCGCCGGGCGTGGCGTTCCTGGTCGGTGAGGTCCTCAACGCGCTGCTCCTCGAACTTCCGTTGAACCATGGTCAATACTGGCCTATGTTCCCCGTGTGGGGGATGCCAAGCGAGCGCGGTTACCGGTGGACGAGCGCCGAGCGCAGCTACTGGAGCTGGCGCTCTCGCTGTTCGCCGAGCGCACCTACGACGAGATCTCGATCGGTGAGATCGCGACCACGGCGGGCATCTCGAAGGGCCTCCTCTACCACTACTTTCCCAGCAAGCGCGCCTTCTACGTGGCCGCCGTCGAGCAGGCGGCCGCGCGTCTGCTCGCCGCGACGGTGCCCGCCGACGACGAGCCCGACCCGCTCGGGGCGGGTCTCGCGGCCTACCTCGAATACGTGGAGCGCCACGACGGGGCCTACGCCTTCTTGCTGCGCGGCGGGGTGGGCGCCGATCCCGAGGTGCTGGCGCTGATCGAGTCCACCCGGCGCAGCTTCGTGAATCGCATCGGCGCGGCCTTCGGCGCCCCGGAGAACGCGTTGCTGGGCCTGGCGATCCGCGGCTGGTTGGGGTCCGTCGAGGGCGCGAGCCTGGAGTGGCTCGACGCGGGCAAGCCGGTCTCCCGGGAGGCGCTGACGGGGCTGCTCCTGGCCCAGTGCCGGTGCGCGACGAACCACGCGCTTGGGGGCGTGCCGCCTTCGGTCCTATAGCTCGAAGCCGCAGCCGCGGAAGCCCGCGTTGCAGTTGCCGGCCCGGAGGTGCTCGGCGCTGCACGCGTGGAGTTGGCCGGTGAGGTCGGCGCACTCGTGGAGCAGGCAGATGCCCGACGCGCAGCCGTCGCCGACGCACTCGAGCAGCGCGTTGACCTCGTCGCCGCAGGGGCCCGCGGCGCAACCGATCCAGTTGGGCACGGTGCAGGCCGCGCAGTCGGCGCCGCCCTCGATGAGGCAGGCGAGCCAGCAGTCGCTGTCCCCCGGCGCGCAGTCCGACTCGCACTCGGGGACGAAGGCGCATTGGTTGTAGGGCGCCTCGTACGGGGTGCGGACGATGAGGAAGTTGAGGCACATCTCGTCGGTGGAGCCGTCGCCCCAGGCCACGTCTCGGGGGGTCATGCGCTCGCCGTTGAAGACGGGCTGGACCTCCGCCGAGTTGTCGAAGCGGCAGGTGAGGCGGACCTGGTCGCCGGGTTGGACGGGGAGCGCCTGATCGGGGCGGAAGTAGTACATGTCCTGCCAGTTGAAGTCCCAGTCGGGGATGTCGACGAGGCAGGCGTCGGGCTCACCTTCGCGGACGAGATCAGCCCGGATGGAGGCGCCGAGCAGATGCTCGTGGGGGGCCACGCCGACGATCTCCGCCGCCTCCGTGACGCGGAAGAGGCGCTCGCTGGTGATGTCCGACTCGCCGGCGGGGATCTCGATGAAGAGGTCGGCGTGGGGGATGAGCGTGATGCGGTGCTGGGGGGTCTCGCCGGCGGGCAGCGTCCAGAGCCGGACGGCGGTGCGGTCCGGCGGGGGCTCGGCGCCGGCGAGGTTGAGCACGTTGTAGTGCATCTGCATCACCAGCCGGCCGCCGGCGGGGACCAGCAAGGCAGACCCCGGGGGGGTCTCCGAGGGCTGGACGCCCGGGGCCCAGACGGCGAGGAACTTCGCCCGGTCGATGCCGGAGTCGCCGAAGCAGGTGTAGCCCGGGCCGTCCTCCGCGGCGTCGAGCTCTTCGAGGGTGCGCGCGTCCTCCGGCGGGATGACGAAGACCACCACGTGGTGCACCATCTCGGCGCGGTCGGGCGCGAAGTCCGTGCCGTTGACCCAGGTGTCGGCCTCGAAGGTCTGGGGAAGCGGGAGGCAGCGATAGTCGTCGGGGCGGGTGACGTCGGGGACGTAGTCGGCGGTGGCTACGAGCTCGAGGTCCGGCGGGCCGAGATCGACGGTCTGCGGCTGTTGGGCGACGAAGCTGGCGGGATCGCCCTCGGCGAAGCCAGCCGCCCGCCAGGCGGTGAAGGCCTCGCGCTCCTCGGCCGTCAGGACCCGCTGGCCCCGATACTCCCGACAGTCTGTGTCGGGAGACCAGGGGGGCATCCGCCCGGCCTCGACGGCGTCGACGGCGGCCGTGGCCCAGTGAGGCGCGCCGTCGGCCCATTCGCCGGGGTCGTAGACCATCGAGAAGGGGCCGATCCCCCCCGGCTGATGGCAGGAGACGCACTCCGCCTCGACGATGGGACGGAGCGTCGATTGCCAGGTGGCGGTGGGGGCCTCGGCGTCGTCGTCACAGGCGGGGAGCGTCAGGGCGAGCAGGAGCAGGTAGCGCATTTCGTGGATGCTACCGGCTACAGGTCGAACCAGGCGAGGACTTGTGGCATCAGGCCCGGGGCGCCGCCGAGCCCGAGGTGGAGGTCGCGGGGGAAGGCGACGTGGCCGCCGGCGCGGGCCATCTTCGCGGTGACCGCCGGGGCCTCGAGGTAGGGGCGCAGGCTCGCGGCGGGGACCATCGGGTCTTGCTCGGCGGCGACGATCAGCGCGGGTCGACGGAGCGCCGGAAGGTGGGGGCCCGCCGAGGCGCGCTCGTAGTAGTCGCGGGCGCCGCTGAAGCCGTGGCGGGGGGCGACTACGGCCTCGTCCCAGTCGAAGAGCGTCGTGATCCGGCGGGCGGAGGCGAGGGGCAGCGGCACGGGCCCACGGGCGGCGACGCCGGCGTAGATCGCCTTGAGGCCGCGCAGTACGTGGTGGCGGTAGATCTTGAGCCGGTGCTGGTCGAGGTGGCGCTGGCCGGCGCGCAGATCGAGGGGCGGGCAGACCCCGCAGACGGCGACGACGCGCGGATCGATGGCCGGCTCGGTGGCGGCCCGCAGCGTCATGTGGCCGCCCAGGCTGAAGCCCACGACGAAGATCCGCTCGAAGCCGGTGAGGGCGGGGCTTGCGAGGGCGGCGTGCAGGTCCTCGGTGAGGGCCGCGTGGTAGTAGTCGTGGCCCGAGCGGTCGGCGCCGCGGAGGGCCAACCGCAGGGTGGATGGGCCGGCACGATGGACGGCGGCGGCGGCGCGGCGCATGTAGTCGGCGTCGGGGTGTCCCCCGAGGCCATGGACGAGGACCACGAGGTCCCGGGTCGACGCGCGGGTGAACAGGCCGGTGAGGCGGATGGCGCCGCCCTCGGGATGCTGGGCTCCGGTGCTCCATGCCACGGCCGGCGGGGTCGACGGGGGCCGCAGCGTCGAGACCACGTGGGGCCCGAGGGTCCAGAGGTGGCCATGCAGGCTCATGGTTGCCGCTCAATCGCCGCTGGGCTCATTGTTGCCGCTCAATCGCCGCTGGGCTCATGGGTACAGCACCGAGGCGGTCTCGGCGAGACGGATGACGATGGGGGCGGGGGGCTCCGCGACCCGGACCACGTAGCGGCGGCCATGGCCTGCCGGGGTGGTGCGCAGCTTGAGGTGGATCGCTTGGGGCCCCGCCTGGACCGTGAGTCGACGGGCGGGGCCGGTGGCCGTGAAGGCGACGTAGCCGGGCCATCGGATGACGTCGCCGACCCGGGTCTCGTCGGCGGCGGGGGGCGCGGGCGCTGGGTCGCAGGGCCCGGATCGGGTGCCGGCGGGCGTGTAGCAGAAGGTGCCCAGCGTACGGGGCGCGCGGCCGGTGCCGGGGGCCGGGCGCGCCTCGATGTGGAGTTGGCAGCGCTGGGGGAGGGCCGCCAGCGGCGCGCCGACGCGGATGGTGAGGGCCCCGGGGGTCGGGCGCTGGAGCAGACCATCCAGGGCGAGGTGCTGGGTGCCCGAGACGCAGCGCGCGCCGACGGCGAGGGCGAACGGCGGCTCGGGGCCGCGGGCCTCGAGGTGGAGTTGGAGGGCGGGGCCGGGGAGCCGGGCGCCGTCGATGGCGCGCACCGTGCCCAGGCGCGCGCTGGTGATCTCGAAGGTGGGCGTGGCGGCGGGCGGGGTGCCCACTTGGGGGGCGCGTTCGGGGGAATCGCTCCGGCAGCCGCCCAGGACGACGACCGCGGCGAAGAGATACCTCATCGCGCCAGCGGCGTCGCGTCCTCGTCGCCGGCGAAGACCGCGTCCAGATCGGCGCGCGTGAGCTGGTCGACGACCGTTCGGTCGGCGTCGAGGGTCGACTCGAAGAGCGCGCGCTTGCGCGCCTGGAGCTCGAGCACCTTCTCCTCGACGGTGTCGCGCGCCACCAACCGGTAGGCCACCACGGGCTTCGTCTGCCCGATGCGGTGGGCCCGGTCGGTGGCCTGGTCCTCCACCGCTGGGTTCCACCAGGGATCGACATGGATGACGTGGTCGGCGCCCACCAGGTTCAGGCCCGCGCCCCCGGCCTTCAGGCTGATCAGGAACACGGGCGGGCCGTCGCTGCGATTCCACTCCTCGACCAAGGCCTGCCGCTCCGTCGTGCGGCCGTCGAGGTAGAGGAAGTCCCAGCCGGACCTCTCCAGCAGCGGGATGAAACGACGCAGCAGGGACGGCCATTGGGAGAAGACGAGGGTACGGTGGCCCGCGTCGATGATCTCTTCGAGGATCTCCATCAGCAGATCGGTCTTGGCCGACTCCCCGACGGTCTGGGCCTCGGGCCAGGGGAGCAGGGCCGGGTCGCAGCAGGCTTGGCGCAGCCGCGTCAGGGCCTCGAGGACGGTCAGCGTAGCTCCCCCGACGCCGCGCTCGTTGACCCGGCGCATCACCGACGCGCGGTAGGTCGCCTTGACCTTGGCGTAGAGCTCGCGCTGGCCTTCTCCGAGCTCGCAGTAGAGCACCTGCTCCTGGCGCGGCGGGAGCTCGCGGGCGACCTCGGATTTGAGCCGGCGCAGAACGAACGGGCGCAGGCGGCGACGCAGCGCGGCCATCGCGCTGGGGTCGTGCTCGACCTGGATCGGACCGACGTAGCGTTTGCGGAAGGCGTTCCGGCTCCCGAAGAAGCCCGGCATCAAGAACTCGAAGAGGCTCCACAGCTCGACGAGGTGGTTCTCGAGCGGGGTCCCGGTCATCGCCAGCCGATGGGCGGCGGGGATGGCGCGCGCGGTCTGGGCGAGCTGGCTGGCGGGGTTCTTGATCTGCTGAGCCTCGTCGAGGATCGCGTAGCGCCATGGGCGCTCGATGAACAACGGTGAGTCGATGCGCAGCAGCGCGTAGGTGGTCACGACCACGTCGAAGTTGTCGAAGCTCATGCCCGCGCGGTCGGAGCCGTGGTGAACCAGGATCTGAAGATCCGGGGCGAAGCGCTCGAACTCCTTGGCCCAGTTGTAGACCACCGAGGTGGGCGCGACGACCAGTGACGGCGGTCCGTCCGTCCGCGGGCGGTGGGTGTCGACCAGCGCGGCGATGGCCTGGATCGTCTTGCCCAGCCCCATGTCGTCGGCGAGGACCCCTGCGAGTCCGCCGTCGCGGAGGTAGCACAGCCAGCGGAAGCCCGAGTGCTGGTAGTCGCGGAGCTCGGCCTGCACGCCGGGGGGCAGATCTCGCTCGGGGACGTGCCCGACGTCTGCGACCCGGTCCACCGCTGCCCGCCAGCGGGCTTGCTCGACGTCGGCCAGCTCTTCGATGAGCGAGGCGACCAGCGGGGCTGCGAACTCGCCGACGCGCCCCGCCGCGCGGCGCAGATCGACGAGCTCCGCGGCGGCGCGGCCGTGGCGCTCGAGCCAGCGCATCGGGAGCTCGGCGACGCTCCCGTCGGGCATGCGGTGGAAGCGGCGTCCGTCGAGCCAGCTTCGCAGCACCGCTTCGCCATCGAGATCCTCGCCATCGACGCGGAAGCCAACGGCGAGATCGAGCCAGTCGATGCCGCTGGGGACACCGACGTGGGCCGAGAGCTGGCCGCGGACGCGGTGGCGCACGAGATCCTTGGCGCCGTACACGGTCCACGGGGGCTCGCTCGGCAGTGAGCCCGTGAGGAAGCCGAAGGCGTCCTCGCCACGTAGCGTCACGGGGGGGGTTCGTCCGCCGAGGCGCAGCGACAGGTCCAGCCGCAGCCGCAGCTCTTCCTCGGTCTGCCGCGCGACCAGCGTGTCGCCCACGCGCAGCACCGTCTGCGGTGTGTCCACCGGGACGGTCGTGACCTCCTCGCCGATCGCGTAGCCGAAAACGAGGTCGACCTGCAGCGCCTCGTCCTCCTCGGACAGCATCACGCGCGCATCGAGGTGGTCGGGCGATCGCGTCAGCGGCAGGTGCCGCGTCTCGAGCTCGACGGGGACGCGACAGTGCAGGACGAAGCGGTCGAGGAAGCCCTCCACCTCCTCGGGGCGCACGGCGGGGAGATCGCCCACCAGCGTCTCCGGATCGACGTGGCCGGAGAGCGGGCGCAGCTCGTGCTCGTGGGTCACGGCGTAGCCGGGGCCGAAGGCGTAGACGTGGCGGACGCCCGTTCGCCACGACAGGTGCACGCCTTCACCCCCGTCCGTCGCCTGCAGGACGGGGGCCAGCGGCGTGGGGTTCGGGTGCAGCGGCTCGTCGCCGAACCAGAGGTCGCGCGCATCGAGCAGGACGGTCAGGATGCGCGCCGCCAGACGCTTTCGGAGCGCCGGCTCGCGGGCCGCGGCGCGGGCGGCGACCAGGTCGTGGAGCAGCGCGTCGAGGTCGGTCACGCCGTCGATGCGCTCGCGCACGGTGGCGAGGTCATCCGGCACCGGTTGCGGCTGGAGCTCGCGGTGGTCCCGCTTGGAGCGCCGCACCACCTCTCGTTCGAGGGCCAGCCCGGGGCCCGCCGAGAGCCGGTAGCGAATCCAACCCTCGTGGGGCCGGCGGCGCGGCGCGTCCTCCTCCGGGGCCGGGGCCAGCAGCGGCTCGAGGTCGAGGGCCCAAGCGGGCTGGTCGAAGACGGGGCGCAGGTCTGGATCGTTCCAGGCGTGGACCAGGATCGCGGTGGCCACGTGTCGGCACCGCGCCGGGGTCCCGAGCTGGCATTGGCAGGCCCAGCCGCCCCGCGTGGGGAAGTCCTCGGAGCTGCCGATGTAGCCCACCGTCACGTCGCCGCCGACCCACCACTCGCCGTCGAAGCTCTCCACCACCGAGGGGATGGTCTCGGGGGGGAAGTCGGGGCCGATGGCCCACTCGAGGCCCAGGCGTCGCGCCACCGCGGCGACCCGCGCGGGGGTGAGAAGCGAGGCATCCGGGCGCTGCAGGATCTTGCGACGGCTCATCGGTGTTTCCGCTCAATCGCCGCTAGGCTCATCGGTGTTTCCGCTCAATCGCCGCTAGGCTCATCGGTGTTTCCGCTCAATCGCCGCTAGGCTCATCGGTGGGTCCCCAAGGCGGCCAAGGTGCGAGCCGCTACGTCGGCGACCGGCTCGTCGGGGACCGCCACCGCGCCCACGTCGGTCTGCATCGCGCCCACCCAGTCGCGGAGGTGCCCGGTGGTGTGGGGGTGCTCGGCGACGAAGGACAAGAGCGGCTGGCTCGGCGAGATCTCGCCGGCGCGGATCCACGCCTCGGCCACGACGGCGAGGGCGCGCAGCATGGTGGGGACGGAGCCGGCGTCGCGGGCCTCTCGCAGGGCCGTCTCGGTGTGGTGGAGCGCGCCGGTGGCCCGCGTGAGCGTGGTGCGCGCGTAGCTGGCGAGCATCACGTTGTCGCCGGCGCCGGCGAGCTCGAGGGCGGCGCGCGCCTCTCGCTCGGCGGCGGCGGTGTCCCCCGTCGCCTGCGCGACCTCGGCGCAGCCCAGCAGCACGTAGGCCTCGAGCACCGGGAAGCCGATGGCGCGACAGGTTGACAGCGCCTCGTCGAAGCACTCACGGGCCTCGTCGAACCGACCCTGGTCGTAGCGCACGACGCCGAGGCTGTTGAGGTAGATGGCGATGCTGCGCCGGTCCCCCGTCTGGCGGCCCTGGTCGAGGCAGGCCGTGATGTAGAGGGCCGCCGAGTCGTAGTCCCCGTCCTCCTCGGCCAGTCGCCCCAGGTTTCCGAGGACGCTGGTGGCGCCCTCGTCGTCGTCGAGGGCCCGGTAGATCTCGAGGGCCTCGAGGTAGTGGAGACGCGCCGGGGGGCGCAGGCCCGCGGTGTGATTCGAGGCGGCGAGCCGGTTGAGGGCGTCGCCGAGGCGCCGGGTGGGGCCATGGGGCCGAAGCAGCGCGACGGCCTCCGCCGCGAGCGCCTGCGCCTCCTCTTCGCGTGAGAGCCGGTGGAGCATGCGCGAGCGGGCCGCCAGCAGGCCCCCACGCAGGAAGTCGTCGTCGACGCCCCCGCAGCTCGCGGCGAAGAGCTGGGCCCCGACCGAGGCGTGGTGCCGCGCCTCGAAGTACTCCTCGAGGGTGGGCAGCATCTCGCGCAGCAGGGCCCACTCCCGGCCTTCGAGGGCCCACCGCCAGGCCTGAAGCGCGTTGGCCAGCTCGGCTTGCACGTCGGCGAAGGCCGCCATTCGGAGCCCGAACCTCGCGTGGAGCTGCTCGAGCCGGGCCGCGAAGTAGCGGGCGTGGCGCTCGCGGGCGTCCGCGGTGGCCTTGGGCTCCAGTCGGCGGCGGGCGTCGGTGACGAGGAGCGGGTGCAGGTAGAAGCGGCTGGCCGCGTCCCGGGTGAGGAAGGCGCGGTCGAGCAGCCCGGAGAGCAGGAAGCGCGACGCCCCCGCCACGTTCGCCGCGGCGTCGGCGTCGAAGCCACCGCTGAAGACGGCGAGGGTGCCGACGGTGACCTGCTCGGCGTCGGAGAGCTGCGCCCAGAAGTAGGAGAGCACGCCGCCCAGGCCCGCTTGCTCGGGGAGCTCGGCGTCGAGGGCGTCGACGGTCGCGAGGGCGTTCCAAGCCGCGGCGAGCTCGATGGCGAGCGGCAGGTTGCCCAGCCGCTCGCAGAGCGCCCCGACGGCGTCGTCCTCGGCGGCGACTGGGCCCGGCGCCCGGTGGCGGAACAGCGCGATCGCCGCCTCGTCGTCGAGGGGCCCGACGCGAATCGAGCGCTCACCGTCGGCGCGCAGCGGCTCGCGGCTGGTGACGAGGAAGCGCGCGCCCTCGTCGCGCCCGAGGGCGTCGCGCATGAGCGAGACGGCGTCGGGGGCGATGTCGGCGGCGTCGAGGACCAAGAGGCCCGGCCACGCGGCGAGGTGCTCGGTGACGGCGCGCAGCGGCATCTCGGGGCCGATGTCCAGGCCGAGGACGGAGGCGATGGGGAAGGCGGCGGACTCGTCGAGGGGCCGGTCGGCCAGGGCGACGAAGGCGGTGCCGCCGCGGTAGGCGTCGCGGACCTCGTGGGCGATCTGGAGGGCGAGGCGCGTCTTGCCGACGCCGCCGGGGCCGACGAGCGTCACCAGGCGATTGCCCCGGAGGGCGGCCTTGGCGTCGGCGATGGTGGCGGCGTGACCGATGAAGAGGCCGGATGGGGGCTGGAGCTTTGCCGCCTCGTCGGGGCGCGGCGTCGGCGCGGCGTCGAGATCCCAGCCGGCGCCGTCCCAGGTGAGGGTTCCGGCGGTGCGCAGACGATCGACGGCGCTCGCGAGACGGGCGGGGAGGCCGGCGCTGATTCGATGGAGGCTGTCGATGACCTCCGGCGGGGCCTCCGCGCGGAGGTGTTGGCGGATCCATCGTTGGACGCCCGCGGGCGAGAAGGGGTGCAGCTCGACCCGCGCGCGTTCGAGCACGGCCGGGAGGGCGGCGTCGGGTCCGTCGGGGGTCCCGTAGACGAGCAGGACGGGGGTGTCGCGCTCGGCGACGAGGAGGTGGTCGACGAAGGTGCGCGAGCCGGGATCGAGGCGGTGGAGGTCGTCGACCAGGACCACCAGCGGGTGCCCGGACGCTGCCCAGGCGCGCACCGAGTTGGTGGTGGTCTGTGGCGGCGCGTCGTCGCCCGAGAGGCGCGCGCAGGCGACGGCGCCGTGGAGGCGGAGGCCGAGGCCGGCGCTCGTGGGGAGGACGAGGACGCGGTGGCCCGCGGTGGTCGCCGTGTGCTCGACGGCGGCGAGGAAGCGGGAGAAGCCGGCGCCGCGGGGGCCATCGACGCGCAGCGCGGCGCGGCCGGACTGGGGCAGGTCCAGCACCAGCCGGCGGGCGGTGTCGATGGCGAGCTCGCGCTCGATGAGGCGTCCGCTGTCGTCGGCGGCCGTGACCTGGAGGCTGTCGTCGGCCACGAGGCGGTCGCGGCCGGCGCGTTTGGCGGCGAGGAGGCGGCTGTCGGCCACCTCGAAGAGCGCCGTGGCGCCTTGGCCATCGTCCGGGCTGCACGCGGCGCCGACGCTCACCGTCAGCATGAGGGGGGGATCGCCCGCGAAGGGCTGCGTGTGCATGGCGTCGACGAGGCGCTGCCCGACCCGGGCGGCCTGGGCGGGGCCGCCGCCGGGGAGGGCGACGACCAGCTCGTCGCCGCCCCAGCGAAACAGGCGGTCGGAGTCGCGGATGGCGGCGCGGAAGCGGTCGGCCGCCTCTCGCAGGACGGCGTCGCCGCGGGGGTGGCCGAAGCCGTCGTTGACGGTCTTGAAGTGGTCCAGATCGAGGACCAGCAGGGCGCACCGAGGGCCGGCGGCGGCGACGAAGGCCTCCAGGCTCTCTCGGCGCGCGGCGCCGGTGATGGGGTCGGTGGAGTCTGCCATTACTCGTCGAAGAGGACCGGCGCGCCTTCGAAGTCGGGGCCGGAGTGTACCAGGATCGTGGTGGGTAGGTTGGATAGGAGGTTCTCGTAGCGGTCGAAAAGCGCGTTCGTCTCCTCGGTGGTGTAGGCCTCGGGGAGGCGGAGACCGATGAGCGCGAGGTCGGCGGCGGCGGACTCGGCGCGAACGATTTCCTCGATGTTGCGGCCCTCCCAGAGCAGGACGCGAGGCTTGGCGTCGAGGCGGGCGCTCTCGAGCACGCGGGCCAGGCCAGCCTCGGCGACGACCTTCTGCGCTTCGTCCTCCACCACGGTGATCGCGGTGACCTCCGCGCCACGCCAGCGGTGATGCGAGGTGAGCAAGTAGGCGACCAGCAGCATCATCGCGCCGTTGCCGTGGAGGCCGCCCCACCAGATGTGGATGCGCCGGTAGCTGCCCAGGCCGCGTTGGGGGTCGTGGTTGACGAGGAGCAGCGAGTTGTCGAGCCGGTGGAGCTCGTCCAGGGCGGAGAAGTAGCGCTGCGCGCGTTCGCGCTTGTGAATCCAGCCCAGCATCACCGTGTTCGCCTCCAGCGCGCCGATCCCGTAGGACTGCGCGACGGTGACCAGCCCGCGGTAGGGCTCGGGGACGATGTCGACGCGGCAGAAGACGTTGGCGAACCCGGCGCCCAGCTCCTCGTCGAGCTGCCTCTGGACCATGCGGCGGGAGCCGGCGTGCTCGCGCACTTCGCCCTCGAGCATCTGGATGTAGGAGACGATGCCGCGCTCCTGCACGATGGCGGAGCCGAGCTCGATCAGGTGGCGGCGGCGGTCGTGGGGGCCCCCGAAGACGACCAGATTGGGCCGCCAGTTCATGGGGTGGAACTCGGTGCGATGGAGGTGGCGCAGCGCGGTGCGCACCAGCGCCGCCCACATCCCGTGGCGCGCGTCACCGTAGGCCATGTTGAGCGATCGGCGTTGGATGTTCAGGTAGATGCCGGCGCAGATGAAGGAGGCGGCGAGCATGATCGGCAGGTCGATGACGCTCATCACGTAGAAGCAGGCCAGAAAGCCCGCGAAGCTCACGAGGGCCGACACCCTGAAGGTCGGCCGGAAGCTCGGGCTCGCGGCCCACCCCTCGAGGGCGCAGGCCAGGTTCGTGACGCCGTAGGTGGCCAGGAAGAACATCGTGAGGATCGGGGCGATGGTGGCGAGGCTGCCGAAGAGCACGCCGATCTCGGCCAGCACGAAGGTGAAGATGAGGCCGTTTCGGGGCTCGTTGGCGGGGCCGTGGCCCTTCGCGAAGACGCGCGGGGCGAGGCGGTCGACGGCCAACGCCTGGAGCGTGCGCGGGGCGGCGAGGATGCTCCCGAGGGCGCTGGAGATGGTGGCGCCCCACACGCCGAGGAAGATGGCGATGGGGAAGGCGGCCATGGTGAACACGAAGTGCTTGTCGTCGATCAGCGTGCGGTTGTCCGCGTTGAGGGCGAGCACGACGGGCAGCGCGGTGTAGGTCACGAGGCCCGCGAGGATCGCGAGCAAGGTGCCGCGGGGGAGCGATTGACGGGCGTCTTTGAGATCGCCGGACATCGAGACGCCGGCCATGATGCCGGTCACGGCGGGGAAGAAGATGGCGAAGACGGCCGAGAAGGACGCCGAGTCCGGCTCGGTGGCCCACCACTGGATCTCCTGGGGCGGGGTGGGTCCGCGGCCGAGGGCGAAGGAGACCAGCGAGAGGACGATCACCGCCATCACCACGTACTGCGCCTTGATGGCTGCCTCGGCGCTCTTGGCCGCGACGAGGCACAGCCCGCCGATGGTCAGCGTGCCGAGGACGCGGGGGTCGAGGAGGAAGACCAGCCCCGGCTGGGTCGGGACGTAGTCGAGGTACTTGAAGAGGAGGTGGAGGGATTCGGTAAAGCCGACCACGTAGAAGGTGACGCTGAGGGCCTGGGCGAAGAAGAGCGGGATGCCGACGGCGGCGCCGGCGGGGGCCCCGAGGGAGCGGCTGATCATGAAGTACGCGCCGCCAGCGCCGACCGTGCGGTTGGTGGCGATGCTCGAGACGGAGAGGCCCGTCGCCAGCGAGATCGCGTGGGAGAGGCCGACGATGAGCAGCGCCCCCGCGAGGCCGACGTTGCCGACGACCCAGCCGAGGAGCATGTACATGACGACGCCGAGGATCGTCAGGATGCTCGGTGTGAACACCCCGCCGAACGTCCCCAGGCGCCGCGCGCCGTTGCCTGCCGGGTCAGTCACGCGCGCGACTTTACATCCTTTTCATTCGCTGCGCCCTTCGCTTCCGCGAGGGCGGTGCGGCAGACCAAGCGACGCAGCCAGGTGCGTGCCCGTGCAGCGCGCCGCGTCGCGACTCTGCCGAGGTGTAGGGGGCCGCGCGCGGGTCAGCCTACGTTGCGGTAGGCCCGGGGCCGGGGCTGCACGTGGCGCGCGAGGGCCTCGGCGAGGCACTCGAGGCGCACGGGCTTTGCGACGTGGTCATCCATGCCGGCTTCGAGGCAGGACTCTCGATCTCCCTGCATCGCGTCGGCCGTCAGGGCGATGATCGGGATGCGCTGCTCTTGGAGATCCAACGCGCGAATTCGGCGGGTGGTTTCGAAGCCGTCAAGCTCGGGCATGTGGCAGTCCATGAGCACGACGTCGAAGGGATCGGCGCCCATCTGCTCGGCCAGCGCCGCGAGGGCTTCGACTCCGTTGCCGACGATGGTCACGCGGCACCCGAGCCGCTCAAGGAGGCGCTTTGCGACGCGTTGGTTGACTGGGTTGTCCTCTGCAACGAGGACGTGGAGACCTTCGATGTCTGGGGTGCCGGACCCGGTCGGGTCGTCGCGCAAATGCGTGGAGTCGTGGCTGACCGCGAGCGGGAGCGTGAAGGAGAAGGTCGAGCCGTGGCCGACTTGGCTGCGCGCGCGGAGCGAGCCGCCCATTAGCTCCACTAGCCCTTTGGTGATCGCCAGGCCGAGCCCGGTCCCCCCGTGGCTGCGGCGGCGCGACGTGTCGATCTGGTTGAACTGCCCGAAGACGTGGTCGAGGCTCGCTGGCGCGATTCCGACGCCCGTGTCCTGGATCTCGACGGTGAGGACGCCAAGATCTCGGCCGTCCGCTTCCCAACTGGCACGCAGGGCGACGTGGCCTTCGCGGGTGAATTTGAGGGCATTTCCGACGAGGTTGACGACGACCTGTCGAAGCCGGACGGGATCGACCTGGAGGGTCTCGGGGACACCGTCTTCAATCGCGACTCGCAGGGCGAGGCCGCGGCGCTCGGCATCGAAGCGCAGCAGGTTGGCGATCTGCTGAATCAGCCGACGGAGATCGACGTCGG
Organism: uncultured Nannocystaceae bacterium; assembly: GCA_964402225.1. Taxonomy (GTDB): domain Bacteria; phylum Myxococcota_A; class Bradymonadia; order UBA7976; family UBA1532; genus CAYOBQ01. The sequence continues at coordinate 16,743 of CAYOBQ010000026.1, forward strand.
TGACCTCGAGCCGTGTCCTGCCCGCTTCCATCGTGGAGAAGTCGAGGATGTCGTTGATGATCGCCAGTAGGGCCTCGGCGGAGGAGTCGATCGTCTGAACGTACTCTCGCTGCTCCGGATCGAGCTTGGTCCCCTCGAGCAACTGAGTGATGCCGATGATGCCGTTCATCGGGGTGCGGATCTCGTGGCTCATGTTCGCGAGGAACTCGCTCTTGGCGCGGGAGGCGGTCTCGGCCCGCGACTTTTCGATGGAGAGCGCCTGCTGGGTGAGCACGTGTCGTCGGACGGTGACCGCGAGCGAAGCGTTGAGCTCGGCGAACTCGTGCCCCTCAGCGCGCAACGAGAGCGCGACGTACCAGAGCGCGACGGCGTACGCGAGGAAGCGGAGGAGGTCTGGTAGCCCGTCAAGGCCCTCGTTGAGCCGCCTGAGTCGCTCCCTCTTCCGGCACGGGTCCCGTTCGCCCGGCGGCTGAGGGGAGAATGGGGGGCGTGGGTGGCCGGGGGCGATGACGGCGCGGGCGCGACTTCGAGCGTGGAGAGGGTGACCCGAGCGGGGAGCCAGACCGTGGCGAAGAGGAGGCCTCCGGCGAGCGTCGCGGTGCTGTGCAGCCAGACGAAGGTGTTGCCGACCTCGACCGCGGCGTGGAGGCCGTCGAGGATGCCCATCGCCGCCAGCGCGCCCGCGATGCGGATGTTGTAGCTGGTCCCCCGGCCGCGGCGCTCCTGGCTCGCCAGGAGCGGAACGAGGCTGAGCGCAACGTAGGAGCCGATGCCCTCCACGAGGGCATGGAATGGTTCGTGAGCCCATCGCCAGGAAGCCAGGAATGTCTCGCCCGCGATGAGGAAGGCCGCGTGGACGAGCATGCTGCCGACGGCGATGGCCGTGAGCATGCGGACCGATGGGTGCGATCGTCTCAATCGCGTCCCGGCGACCGCGCGCGAGCCGCTCCAACCATGGTCGTCCCTCCTGCCTGGTTCATCGGGATGTCTGCGCGTGGGGGTTAGGCTCGGGTCACGCTCCCGGGCCGATCCCATAGCGCTCGACAGTCCACTCGACGCTCGAAGCGTGTAATCCTCCGGGGCGCGGTGCCGTAGAGCCGGTCGAGAAGCCGTGTGGGGAATCGATGCCAGACCAGAGCCTGCTCAGCCGGCTGCGCGCGCGGAAGCGCGGCGGTCCTTCGTATCCGGTGCTGCCGTCCGTGGACGAGGGGGGGGAGACGAACGTCCCCGGGATCTACGCCGTGGGGGAGCTCGCCGGCACGCCGCTGGTGAAGCTGGGCCTAAACGCCGGGCACGACCTCGTCACGCGCATCGCCCCGGAGCTCGCGGAGGGTGGAGGTGAGCGGCTCGACCTGGTGATCGTGGGGAGCGGAAGCTCGGGGTTGGCGGCGACCGTGACGGCCAAGGATCTTGGGCTCTCGACCGTGACGCTGGAGGCCGCGGCCTTCGCCAACACCTTCGTCACGATGATGAAGGGGAAGTGGCTCTTCGCGGAGCCCAGCAGCGTCCCGATGCGGTCGCGCGTGTGGTTCGAGGAGTGCACCAAGGAGACGCTCCTCGAGCGTTGGCGGGCGCTCGTGGCCGACGAGGGCCTCGACGTCCGGGAGAACGAGAAGGTCATCGAGATCCGCGGCTCGAAGGGGGCCTTCGAGGTGGTCACGGCCGCCGGATCGTACAAGGCGAGGCGCGTCCTGCTCGCGCTGGGCAAGGCGGGCAATCCGCGGCGCCTCGGCGTGCCGGGGGAGCGGGAGCACGGGGACCGCGTCCACCACCGCTTGCTCGACGCCGACGACTTCTCGGACCGCGACATCGTGATCGTCGGCGCCGGGGACGTCGCCTGCGAGGCGGCCATCGCGCTGGCGGAGGAGCGCCGCGGCAACCGGGTCACGATGACCGCGATCGACCGTGAGTTCACCTTCCCGAAGAAGCGCAACATCGACGCCGTGCGCGCGCTGGAGGCGGAGGGGCGGCTGCGCATCGCGTTGGCCTCGAAGGTGTCTCGCTTCGACGACGACACGGCGCACCTGGTCCACGACGACGGCCGCGAGGAGGACATCGCCTACGACACGGTCTTCGAGATGATCGGGGCCGAGCTGCCCATCGCGTTTCTGCGCAAGGCCGGCGTGCGGCTCAACACGGATTGGTATCCGAAGCGCTGGATCGCGCTGGTGGCGGTCTCGCTCTTCGTCTACTCGCTCTACGCGCTGAAGAGCTACGGGAAGGGCATCGTCGCCTGGCCCTACCAGGGGCTCATCGGCGCGGAGACGTACGACGCCACGCTGCGGGCCCTCTTCTCGGCGGCCTTCGCGCCCTTCGCCTGGACCTTCGACGACGCGGCGATGGCGGACATCCTGAAGGACCGCGGCTTCCAGCAGGGCTATCTCTACAGCCTCGCCTACACCGTCTTGATGGTCGTCTTCGGGTGGCAGGCGCTCGTGCGCTGGCGTGCGAAGGCGACGGACGCGAGGTACCAGACCTGGCGCTACCGGACGCTGTTGGGCTTCCAGGTCGGCTTCTTCCTCTTGGTCAACCTGGTGGGCGTCCACGCGCTCTCGGTGAAGTACGCGTGGCGCGCCTGGGGCCTCTACCAGCCGTTTCCGTTGTTCTTCAACACCTACTTCTGGTGGTACCCCGGCGATCCGAGCGCGCTGATGTGGGGCTTCGTCGGCGCGGGGCTCATCGGCACCTTCGTGCTCATCCCGTGGGCGGCGCGGAACCACGGCAAGCGCTTTTGCACGTGGGTCTGCGGCTGCGGTGGCCTCGCCGAGACGCTGGGCGATCGGTGGCGTCACCTCTCGCCCAAGGGCGACCGCGCGCGAGCCTGGGAGTTCCAGGGCGCGGTGATCATGGTCGCCGCCTTCTTCGTCTGCCTCGTCGTCGTGGGCGCCTACGGCACCGACGGAAGCAACCGTTGGTGGCGGGCCTACAACTACCTCGTCGACTTCTGGCTCGTGGCGGTGATCCCCATCGCCCTCTACCCGTTCTTCGGCGGCAAGGTCTGGTGCCGCTACTGGTGCCCCCTCGCCGCCTACAACCAGGTCCTCTCGCGGTGGTACGGGCGGCTCAAGATCGTCTCCAACGACAAGTGCATCACCTGCACCCAGTGCTCGAAGTACTGCCAGGTCGGGGTGGATGTCATGGCCTTCGCCAAGAACACGCAGCCCTTCGACAACTCCAACTCGGTCTGCATCCACTGCGGCATTTGCATCGACGTCTGCCCGATGGACGTGCTGTCCTTCGAGACCAGCGATCCACGGGCCGTGAACCTCATCGAGCTCGGCAAGAGCTCCGGGCTGAAGTGATCAGCGCGTCGTCCGGTACGTCACGCGACCGCGCACGTCACGGAGCGTGAGGCTCAAGCGCTCGCCGTCGATCGACACCTCCAGGAAGCCGCCCTTCCGTCGCTGCGCCGTGTAGGGCTGGCGCACGGTGGCGTCGGGATCGGTGCCCTTGGGGTCGCCGGGCCGGCGCCCCATCCGCGAGCTCTGGTCGGTCAGGGCGCCGACGCTGATCTCCTCGGTCCCGAAGGGGTGGATCGAGTGGTACTGCCAATGCCGGTCGCCGGTGATCACCAGCAGCCGGCCGGGCGGCAGGCTCGAGGCGGCCCAGGCGTGGAAGTCGTCGCCCTCGTACCGGAACCCCCGCGGGTTGGTGTGGTTGTCGCGCTTCCTCACGTCGTCTGGACCGACCAACGGCGTGGGCGTGATCACGATGCGATGCCGCGCGGGGCTGGCTCTTAGGGTGACCTTGAGCCACTCCCGCTGCTCGGCCCCCCACAGCGACTTCCTGGGGCCATCCGGCATGCGATTCGGGCTGCGATGCAGGCGCGACTCGAGGAGCCAGACCTGCGCGTGCTCGCCGACTCGGAAGGTGCGCCAGGTCGTCTCGGGGAGTGGCACCTGCTCCCGAAGGACCCGCTCACCCAGCGCCGGTGAGGGTCGGCTCCGGCGCCGCGGAGAGGTGAGATCGGCGTCGTCGTACCGGAAGTCGTGGTCGTCCACCTGCCAGAAGGTGGCGGTCTTCGAGAACAGCGAACGAAAGCGCGCGGTGGCGAATTGACGGTGCCAGCGTGCCCGCATCTGGGGCAGCGTGCGGGCGCGCTCGCCGGAGTCGTAGTAGACCGTGTCGCCGGTGAACACGACGAAGTCCGGCTGGAGCTCGCCGATGGTGTCGAGGGCGGGGAGGCCGAGCTCACGGCCGCGCTTGGGCCCGCGCTTTCCGGTGCGGAAGGTCTCGAGGTTGAGGCAGGAGACGACCACGAAGTGGACCGGTCGTCGTCGCGGGAGGGTGCGGAAGGAGCCGTGCCCCATGGGCCGGGCGCTAGAGCGATCGGCGCCGACCCGGACCCGATAGTAGTAGGTGCGCCCGGGGGCGAGGCCGTCGAAGAGGTGGCGTAGGACGAAGTCCGCGTCGGGCGACGCGCGCAGCCACCTCGAGCTCCGCACCGCGTGGAAGTCCGCCCCCTCGCTCAGTTCGAAGCGCGCCACCCCCGCGAGGCCGTCGAGATCGTCGTTGACGAGCATCGTGCCGTCCGTGAGCCGGGCCTGAAGCGTGGCCGAGGTGTGGGTCGGCTCCGCGACGATGACGCCCTGCCCGAGGGCGAGGGCCGCTAGTATCGAGGTGAGACAATTCACGGCGGGAATGTATCGGAAAAGCGAAAGGGGGCGGGCGGCGACTCGTCCGTATGGGTAGATGCGGCTCTTCCTCTTGGCGTCGGCGCTCGTGATCGCGTGTGACGCGCCGCCACAGTCCGCGCCCGACGACGATCTCGAGGCGCCCGCCGCCATCCCGCCCGCTCGTCGTCGGTCCGAGCCCCCGGTGCCGCCGCCCGCGCCGCCGCCCACGTCCGATCCCCCCGTCGAGTGGAGCGTCTGCGAGGGGGGAGGCGAGTGTGCCTGGGTGGATGTCCCGCTGCGTTGGAGCGAGCCCGAGGGCGAGCTCATCACGCTCTGGGTCAAGCGATACCGCGCGCGGCGCTCCGCGGGCCAGCTCTGGCTGCTCCAGGGCGGACCCGGCGGCGCCGCCGAGGGCCTCGAGTTCCTGATCGATGACTTCCGGGCCGCGGCGCCCACCCTCGACATCTACCTCGTCGACCACCGCGGCGTCGGTCACTCCACGCGGCTCGGCTGCGGCGAGTGGAGCGGGCACCCCGTCGGGATCCGCTGCGTGCGAGCCCTCGAGCGCCAATGGGGCGATGGGCTCGCCGAGTTCAACCCCACCGCGGCGGCGCGGGATCTGGGCCACCTCGTCGCGCTCATGCGCGGGCCGGCGTCGCGGGTCTTCGTCTACGGCGTCTCCTACGGGACCTACTGGGCCCACCGCTACCTCCAGCTCTTCCCGGAGCAAGCCGACGGCGTGGTGTTGGACTCGATCTGTCCACCGGGTGGCTGCCTCTACGGGCTCTACGACCTGCGCTTCGACGAGGTCGGCCGTGAGTGGCTCGAGATGTGCGCCGCCGACCCCTATTGCAATCGCAAGCTCGGCGACGACCCCGCCGCGCGGATGCGGGCGCTCTATCGGGACCTCGAGGGCGGCCACTGCGGGTCCATCAACTCCCCGGGCGAGCCCCCCTCCGAGCGGCTTCGGAGGCTCGTCACGGTGTTGCTCGCGAGCTGGAGCGGTCGGGTCCTCATCGCGCCGCTGGTGCATCGACTCGAGCGCTGCGACGCCGACGACGTGGCGGTCGCAAACGAGCTGCTCTCGTGGGTCGGCGACGGCGTACGGAGAGACGAGGGGCTCGACTCGGTGGTCCTACAGCACCACGTCTTGCTCAGCGAGATGTGGGGCCCCGACGACCTCGACGCGGAGCGCGTCGCGCAGCTCGAGTCCAGGACGCTCTTCGCCACCGGGGGTCCCGTCGCCACGGCCGAGCTGCGGCCCGGGTGGCCCCGCTACGAGCCGGATCCGCTGGTGCGTCGCTGGGCGGAGTCGGACACGCCGCTGTTGATGCTCAACGGGACGCTCGATCCCCAGACGCCCCACGCCATCGCGGCCCCCGCGGGCGAGCACTTCGATCGCCCCGGTCAACACTTCGTGACCGTCGACTGGGCCGCCCACGGCGTGATCATCCAGTCACCCATCGACGGCGGAGCCACGAGCTGCGGCCTGCTGATGATCGCGTCTTTTCTCCACGACCCGATGCAGGTCGATACGCGCTGCTTGCGGCGGCTCGAGCGCCCGGACTTCCAGGGCGACGAGATCGCGCGGGACCTCGGCCTGGAGAGCCTGTGGCGAGGCGGCTTCGTCCCCGGGCGCTTCCCCAGAACGCAGCGCCTCGGTCAGCTCGAGGTGCCCGGCTGGGCCCTCACGAAGACGACGTTCGCCTCGTCCGACAGGTCCTCGCGGTAGCCGTAGCCCGCCTCCTCGAAGCGGCGCACGCCGTCGACCGTCTCCACGCGGCGCTGTGCGACGTAGCGCGCCATCATCCCCCGCGCGCGCTTGGCGCTGAAGCTGACCACCTTCAGCACGCCGCCCCGGTCCTCCTTGAAGTGGCAGTTCACCAACCGAGCCGCCAGCTTCTTGGGCTTCACGGCGCTCGCGTACTCGTTCGACGCGCAGTTGAGCACCATCGCGTCGGAGCGGGTCGCGAGCATCGTGTTGAGCTGAGCGGTGATGCGGTCGCCCCAGAACTTGTACAGCGTGCGTCCGCGCCGCGTGGACAGCGGCAGGCCCATCTCCAGCCGGTAGGGCTGCATCAGATCGAGGGGGCGAAGCACGCCGTAGAGCCCCGAGAGGATCGCCACGTGCTCCTGGGCATAGTTCAGATCGTTGATCGAGAGCGTGCCCGCGTCGAAGCCCCGGTAGGTGTCCCCGGCGAACGCCAGCGCCGCTTGCTTGGCGTTGTCCGGCGTGAACGGCGTCGTGAACGCCTGGAAACGCTCGTAGTTGAGCTGCGCGATCTTCGGGCTGACGTTCATCAGCGCCGCCATCTTGCGCCGCGAGAGGCGCCGGGCCGTCACGATGAGCTTCTCCGCCTCGTCCAGCATCGGCGGCTGCGCGTGGGCGAGCCCCGCGGGCGGCGGTGTCAGGTCCAGGCTCTTGGCCGGTGAGAGCAGGACGATCACGGTGGTCTCCCCTCGAAGGAGCGGGAACCTACCACGCCCTGAACACGGCGGCGGGGCCCGTGAGCTCGGCCGTCACTCGTGCGGCTCGATCGGCACCCCTATCCCGGGGACGTACAGGACCGCGGTGACGCCGCCCTCGTACTCGATAGAGCCCGCGCGCGCCTCGAACGGGGCGAGGAGCTGCGCCAGCTCCGGGTCGCCCCACTCGAGCTCATCGCGAGTGTGAGGGAACTCCGTCTCATACGGGTTGAGGGAGTGGACATAGACGGCGTCTTGGGCGGCGTCTTCAAAGTCGAGGTGCAGCCAGAGTTGAAACGGGTGCGGGTACGTCTCCAGGGACGCGGCGCACGTGGCGAAGACACGTCTCAGCGCGCGGAGATGTTCCACCCGGTACCGCCAGGACAGGTTGCCCCAGCCCCGCCAGTCGACGTGGTGGTGCCAGAAGTTCCACCAATGGTCGGGTGGGCACTCGAGCTGGAACGCGTCGGCGTCGCGTCGCAGCGCGCGGAAGTACCTTCGCTTGCCCCTGAACTTGCCGCGGGGCGCGGCGCTGGGGCTGGAGATCCTGAGTCTGTGTCGCGTCGTCATCCGGGGTGCTTCACGCGTGTGGCGGCGGTGCTCTGATGTCTGGCCTCTGGCGAGGAGGTCACGTCTGGAATGGCCACGTCAACAGGCGCCCGCGAGCCAGGTTCGCCGTTGGCGTGGGCGCGGATCGTCGTCGTCGCTGCGGCGATGTCCGGCGTCACCAGTGCGTGAGGTCGTTGGTCCATGGACACATCTTCAGAGCAGGCCGGCCTCCTCGGCCAGTCCCCGGAGCCTGGTCTTCACCGCCTTGAATCGCTGCCGCAAGCGAGCCGCGGCGCGCTCCGGATCGTCGCCCTCTCCGAGCACGACGGCCAGATCTCGCCAGGCGAGGTTGCGGTCGATGCGCAGCACCAGCAGCGTCTGGTCGGCCTCGGGGAGCTGTTCTCTCAGGGCGCGGAGACGGTCCTTGTTCGTCGTTTGGCGGTAGCGGGCGGTCTCATCGCGGGCGGCCACGACGAGCTGGGAGACCCGGGTGATCCGCGACAGCGCGACGTTGCGTCGGACCCGCCGATGGGGAGCGCTGGTGTACGAGTTGGCCGCGTTGCGGGCGATGGCGTAGAGCCAGCCACGAGCGCTGCTCCGCCACTCGAATGTCGGGAGCGAGCGCCACGCCCTCTCGGTCGCGATCGCGAAGACCTCCGCGGCGTCATCGGCGTCCTCGAGCCGGCCCGCGAGGTAGCGGACGACCTCGATGGAGTAGGCCTCGAGCAGCCGGGTGAGGGCCTCGTCCATGTCGCCGTCGTCGAACGCTTCTCGAATGTGGTCTTCGGGCTCCATCCGTTCCTCTCCGGTCGGCGTTCGCGGCATGATAGCTCCAACATGCCGCTGGAACTGACCGAAGCGCCCGAGTCTGACTCCCTCTTCCAGGATCTCCTGGAGGCGCTGGTTCGTGACGAACCGCGCCCGACGCTCCCGCCGGGCACCCGGATCGGGAGCATACGCATCGACCGCGTCCTTGGTCAGGGTGGGATGGGCGCCGTCTACCAAGCCACCGACGCCGACGGCCGAAGCCTGGCGCTCAAGACGGTCCGCCGTGTCGAGGAGAGCGCGCTGGCCGGGCTGCGCCTGGAGATCCAGGTGCTGCGCCGGCTCGACCATCCTTCGGTGGTGCCTCTCGTCGAGCATGGCATCCACGACGGCCTGCCGTGGTACGCGATGCCGCTCCTGGAGGGCCCCAACCTGCGAGCCTGCATGGACGCCGCGCAGACCCCGGAGCTGGGCTTGATCCAGCAGATCTGCGGGGCCTTGGACTACCTGCATTGCGCGGGCGTGGTGCATCGCGACCTCAAGCCGGACAACGTCGTGGTGTGCGGAGGCGTCCCGGTCATCATCGACTTCGGGTTGATGGCGCCGTTTGGCGGTGACCGCCAGACCCGCGAGCAGGTTCAGACCACTGGGCACGCCGCCGGGACGGCCGGCTACATGGCGCCCGAGCAGATCCGCGGGGCCCTGGCAGATCCGCGCACCGACCTCTACGCCGTCGGCTGCATCCTGTTCGAGATGGTCACCGGCCGCTCCCCGTTCCCCGCGAAGGCGGGGGTCGACGTCCCCCAGGCGCACCTCACTCAGGCACCGCCCCTCTACCTGGTGCCGGACCGATTGCGGTCGCTCATCGGTGACCTGCTCGCGAAGGCACCCGCGGCGCGGCCGAGCCACGCGGGAGCGGTGGCGCTGCGTCTGGCCCCCCTGGCCGGGCCGCCCCCACCGTCCGTCGGCGCATTCCTCCACCGCCCGGTGCTGGTCGGTCGGTCGGAGGCCCTTGACGGGCTCAACTGCGCCCTGAAGGCGGCTCTGGTCGGGCGAGGTGGCGCGATCCTCCTCGCCGGTGAGAGCGGCGTGGGCAAGACGCGCTTGCTCACGGAGTGGTCGGCCCAGGCGGTGAATGCGGGCATGACGGTCCTGGCGGGGGCGTGTCGAGACGTCGGTGGAGGCGGGCTCGAGGGGCTGCGCGGACCGCTCCAGGCCATCGCCGACCGGTGTCGGGCCCGGGGCGCCGCGTTCACCGCCCGTCACGCCGGCGCCGCGGCCGGTTTGCTCGCGGCGCACCACCCGGGCTTTCGCGACCTCCCTGGCGCGCAGGCCACGAGCCTCGCCGGCCTGCCGCCCGAGGCGGCGCTGCGCCAACTGTGTGGGGCTGTGCTCGAGGTGCTCGAGCTGGCGGCTCGACCGCGCGGGCTGGTGCTGATAACCGACGACCTCCAATGGGCGGATTCCTTGACCGCCAGGATCCTCGAGATGCTGCGCACGCAGCTAGCCGGCCGACCGATCCTCTGGGTCCTCACGTGGCGCACCGACCACCACGCCCAGCCGCCGCCGTCGCTCGATACGATCTCCCTCCAGCGCCTCGGGCTGCGAGCCATCGGCGGCATGGTCCGCGACATGCTGGCGACCGACGATGTCCCGCCGGGCCTCACCCGCCACGTCGCCGAGCAGGCCCGCGGCAACCCGTTCTTCATCGGTGAGCATCTCCGCACGGCCATCGAGGCCGGGCAGCTCTTGCGCGACGGCGGCGCCTGGCGCTGGCTGGGAACCGCCGGCGACCGGTTGTCGTCGAATCTGCGCGACGTGTTGGCGGAGCGCATCGAACGCCTGGAGCCCACGGCGCGGCAGATCGCCGAGGCCGCCGCTGTCCTGGGGCGCAGCTTCCCCCTCGAGCTGTTGCGCGCCACCACCGAGACCGACGCGGAGGTGCTCGACGACGGGGTCGAAGAGCTGCGTCGGCGCGCGGTCTTCGAGACCCGGGCGCGGGGGGGCTTGCGGTTCGTCCACCACCAACTCCGCGAGGTGGTCATCGCGACGACCGACACCGCCCGCCGACGTTCGTTGCACGCGCGCGCCGCGGCGGTGATCGGGCCGCAGGCGCCCCTCGAGCGACGGGCGGCCCACCTCGCGGGCGCCGGGTGGACGCGGCAAGCCGCCGAGGTCTGGGCGGAGGCGGCCCGAGAGCATCTGAGCCGCGGAGCCCACGCGGATGCGCAGGCGGCGTTCTCGCACGCGGCGGGGCTGACAGGGTGCCCGCTCACCATCCGCGTCGAGTGGTTGGGCGCCATGTCCCGGGTGGGTGACCCCGATGAAGTGCGGGCGGTGGCAGACGCTCTGGCGGACGATGCACGACGCGCTGGGGACGGACGAGCCGAGGCGAGCGCGCTCACCGCGCTGGGGTGGATCGACCTCGAAGCGAGCGCGCTGGATGCCGCTGAGCGTCGTCTTCTCCTCGCCGACTCGATCCAGACGGCGCTGGGCGATTGGGGCGCTCGTGGCCGAACGCGCTCCGGCTTCGGGGCGTTGGCGGCGGACCGCGGGGCTCTCGAGGAGGCCGCGGCGCACTACCGCTCCGCGGACGCGGACTACGTGCGCGCCGGTGATGGCCGCGGTCGGGCGATCGTCGCCAACAACCTCGCGATCATCTCGGAGGGGCGTGGCGATCTGGAGAGCGCGCTGGGCGCGTTCATGAAGGCCAACCACCTCGCGGAGGCCGTGGGCGACGACTGGCTGGCGACCATCACGCTGCTCAACACCGCGACGATGCGGCACCAGCTCGGATACGTCGTGCGTGCCCGCGCCGAATACCTGGCGGCGCTCGCGACTTTCGAGGTCGTCGGTCACCCGCGGTGGCTCGCCTCCTGCCTGACCTACCAGGCGTCGCTCGCGCGGCAGACCGGCGCCGATCTGGACGATGTCGAGCGGTCGCTCGTCCGGGCGCTCTCACTGCACGCCAACTCCGGCGCGTTCTACCGGGCGGTCACGCTGGCGGAGCTGGGGCACGTCGAGCTCGCCCGCGGTCGAGATGCCCGGGCGCGGCTCGACGAGGTCTCGTCCATCCTCGGGGAGCTGGGAATCGGAGCCGACACGCCCAACGAGTACGGGGCGGTGCTCGCCCGCCTGCGCGCGGCCCAAGGCGCTTTCGACGGCGGTGGCCAGCTCTTTCGCGGCGAGCACCTGGCGGCGCTGCCCCGTGGTCTGCGCCGCTGGATGCGGGTCGCTGCGGAGGGAGGCTGATACTTTTTTCGCGTTTCTTCCTCACATCCAAATCGGACCCGGTCTCCCTGTTGGACAAAATGACTGGGAGTCACCCGATGCGAAGCACCACCATCCTCGCCCTCGCCCTGCTCACCGCCGCCCCGGCCGCCGCCCAGACGGTGCAATACGGGGCGGCCATCGGCTTCGAGTCCTACCACTCGCGCTATCTGATGGCCTACCCGGACGGCACCCTGGTCGCCCGCGCCGTGGATCCGTCGATCTGGGAGGCCTTCAGCGTCCACGGTGAAGACGGCGCCGACCTCAGCGGCGACGTGCGCTACGGCGACACCATCTCGCTCAACACCCACCACGGGCGCTGGGTCATCGCCCGCCCCGACGGCGCGGCGAACGCCAACGCCGATACGCCCTACACCTGGGAGCGGTTCGAGATCGTCGCCGTCAACGGCAGCGGCAGTGTCCGCTGCAACGACGAGGTCGCGCTGCGCTCCATCGCCCACGACCGCTATCTGGTGGCGGAGGGCGACGCCGACAACTCCGTCAACGCCAACCGAGGTGCCATCGGCGGCTGGGAGACCTGGCGGATCCACTGCCCCCCCGTGCGCGACTTCGGCACCCCGAACGACGCCTTCATCGAGCAGGCCACCGCGCTGTTCGCCGCCAACGAGGCTCAGTCGTGCGCGCTCCAGGAAGCCGCCGTGGCGGCGGGGTTCCGTACGACCACCGTGGGCATCGGCCTCGAAGCCGCGTTGGTCTACGGCTTTGGCGGTGAGGTCTCCCTCGCTCGCAGCTTGACGGGGGGCGCCGACCAGATGCACGCCTATGCCGGTGGGGCGCTCAGCGTCGGAATCGCCGCTGGCGCGGACGGCTATCTGCCGGTGGGCTTCTGGGTCGACGACGCGGACCGGCTGGCGGGCAACTTCGTCGGAGGGGAGGCTTCGGTCATCGTCACCGCGGGGGTCAAGGTCGGCGTGTACTTCGCCGCTGACAACGGTCGTTTCCTGGGGATCGTGGTCGCTCCGGCGGCGGGTCCTGGCGCCGCGGTCGGGGTCAGCGCGGTCGCTGGCGTCACGGCTCATCTGGGCGCCGTCGGCCTGCCCTACGACGGTTGTGGACGACTCGATCTGCAGCGCATCGGCGACGCGATGGTGCCCGTCTTCGAGGGGGCGCAGTGTGGCGTGCAGGTGGTCACCGACGCCGGCGCCTGCGGCGTCCACGCGGTCACCAGCGCCGCGGTCTGCGGGGCCCACGCGGTCACCAACGCCGCGGTCTGCGGGGCCCACGCGGTCACCGACGCGGCGCGCTGCGGCAGCGACTACGTCACCGACGCGGCGCGCTGTGGCAGCGACTACGTCACCGACGCCTGGCGTTGCGGGACCTCGGTCCTGAGCTGCACGCTGCACTGCTCGGGCCCCTGGTACGCCCCCAACTGCTGGTGGGACTGCCCGCAGGTCGCCAACAGCTGCAACGTCGCCCGCAGTTGTAACGTGGCCCGCACCTGCAACGTCGCCAACACCTGCGATGTCCCCAACACCTGCGAGGTCCCCAACACCTGCGAAATCTCGAGCTGCGACTGAACCCCGCGTCGCCTGCCGCGGGCGGCTGATTTGGGTCCGGGCGCCACATGAGGCACCATCGGCGGCGCATGCGGACCGAGATCCACAAGTTCGGGGGGACCAGCGTCGGCGACGCGGCGCGCATCGCGCGGGCCGCCGAGCTCGCCCATGAGGCGTCGGCGCGGGGGCGGCTCGTCGTCGTCTCTTCGGCGATGTCCGGCGTCACCAACGCCTTGGTCGCCCTCGCGGCGGCCACCGAGGTGGGGGACGAGACGACCGCCCTCGATGCTGTAGCGCGGCTCCGCGAGGCGCACCTGGGTACCCTCGCCGACCTCGCGCTCCCCGATCGGGACGACCACGCGGCGCTGCTGTCGAACCTCTCCTCGCTCTTCTCCGATCTCGACCACCTGGTGCGTGCCTCCCTCTCCCTCGGGGAGCTCAGCCCGCGCACGCGGGACCGCATCCTGGCGGGTGGCGAGAAGCTGGCGGTGCGGCTGGTGGCGGCGGCGCTGCGCGCGCGGGGGGTCGACGCGCCGGCCATGGACGCCGACCGCTTCCTCGAGACGGACGCCCACTTCGGCAGCGCGAACCCCATCGGTGGGGTCGCCGACCGCCACGTGATGGCCGCCCTGGGCCCCCTGCTCGATCGCGGGGCGATCCCGGTGGTGACGGGCTTCTGCGGGCGCGCCCCCGACGGCGCCACCACCACGCTCGGGCGAGGCGCTTCGGACTTCACGGCGACCCTGCTCGCCGCCGCCACGGACGCTGACGCGGTGTGCATCTGGTCCGACGTAGACGGTGTCTTCTCCGCCGATCCTCGCCTCGTCGCCGACGCTCGCGTCATCCGGCAGCTCCACTACCGCGAGGCCGCCGAGATGTCCTACTTCGGGGCCAAGGTGCTGCACCAGCGCACGATGATCCCCGTCGCGCGCAAGCGCATCCCCGTGCTCATGCGGAGCTCCTTTCGGCCCGACGCGCCGGGCACCCGCGTCGATGGGCGGTTCACGCCCGGCTCCCACCCCGTCAAGGCCGTCACCGCCGTCCGCGGCCACGCGCTGCTCTCCATCGAGGGCAAGGGGATGGCCGGTGTGCCCGGCATCGCGGCGCGGGTCTTCGGCACCCTCGCCGAGCACCGCATCAGCGTGACGATGATCAGCCAGTCCAGCTCCGAGTCCTCGATCTGTCTGGCGGTCCCCGAGTCCCTGGCGGATCGGGCCGAGCAGGCGCTGAAGCGGGCGATGGCCACCGACATGTCCCGCGGCGACGTGGAGGAGATCGCCGTGCGGCGGGGGGTCGCCCTCATCGCCGCGGTGGGGCTGGGGATGGCGGAGATCCCCGGCGTCGCGGCCCGGGTCTTCGGCGCGCTGGGCGCCCAGGGGGTCAACATCCTGGCCATCGCCCAGGGCAGCTCCGAGCTCAACATCAGCTTCGCGGTGGGGACACCCGACGTCGCCGCCGCGACCCGCGCGGTCCACGCCGAGTTCCGCCTCGACCGCCTCGACACCGGTGAAGACGCCCCGCGCAGCCTCGACCTGCTGCTCCTGGGCTGCGGCAACGTGGGCCGCGAGCTCATCGCCCAGATCGAGGCCCGGCGGACCCAGGCCCGCGCCCGCTTCGGGCTCACGCCGAGGGTCGTGGCGATCTGCGACCGCAGCGGCTACGTCTTCGACCCGACCGGCGTCGATCCCGATGAGCTGGCCAGCCACCTCGCTGGGAAGGCCGCCGGGCGCCCGCTCGTCGAGATGGGCGGGCTTCCGGGGGACCCCACGGACATGCTGCGGGCGGCCCTCGCGTGGCGGCTCTCCCACCCGGTGCTGGTGGACGTGTCCGACTCCGACGAGGGCGCCGCGGCCTTCGAGCTGGCCCTCGAGCTGGGCTGCGACATCGCGACGGCCAACAAGAAGCCACTCGCCGGGGACCTCTCTGCCTGGCGCCGCACGTCCGAGCTCGCCGCGTCGCGGGGCTTGCTGCTCAAGGCGGAGGCTACGGTCGGCGCCGGCTTGCCGGTGGTCGACACCCTCGAGATGTTGCTGCACACAGGCGATCGGTTGAAGTCAGCCCAGGGTTGCTTCTCCGGGACGCTGGGCTACCTCGTCAGTCAGCTCGGGCGCGGCGTGCCGATGTCCGAGGCCGTCGCCAGCGCCGTGCGGCTCGGCTACACGGAGCCGGATCCGGTGGAGGATCTCGCGGGGGGCGACGTCGCGCGAAAGGCGGTGATTCTGGGTCGTCTATCGGGGCTCGTCCGTGACGAGCGCCCGGTGCAGCTCGAGGGCTTCGTCGATCCCCGCTGGAAGGGGATGGACCACGACGCGCTCTTCGCCCGCATCCGCGACGAGCTCGACGAGCCGATGGCGGCGCGGGTGGCCGCGGCGGCCCAACGTGACCACGTGATTCGCTTCGCGGCGACCGTGGACGCCGAGGGCATCCGGGTGGGGCCGACGGAGGTGCCGCGTGAGTCGCCCCTCGGCGGCCTGCGGGGCAGCGACAACCTGGTCGTCTTCCGCTCCGACCGCTACGACGAGCGCCCCTTGGTGATCACCGGCCCCGGCGCAGGCGGTGAGGTGACGGCGATGGGCGTCCTCGGCGACATCTTCCGCATCGCGGCCGAGCGGGCTTAGCGTGGCGAGCCCGATGGGATCGGAGGTCTCGGTCTTCGCGCCGGCGACGGTGGCGAACCTGGGGCCCGGCTTCGACGTGCTGGGGTTGGCGGTCGCCGGCCCCGGCGACACGGTGATCGCGCGGCGCGTCCCCGAGCCCGGCGTGCGGCTGGTCGGCGTCGAGGGGGACGGCGGGGTTCTGCCGCTCCACGCCGACGAGAACTGCGCAGGCGTCGCCGCGCGGCTGACGCTCGCGGCGGCGGGCATCGAGCTCGGCGTCGAGATGAGGCTCACGAAGGGGCTGCCCATCGGCTCCGGGATGGGCAGCTCGGCGGCCAGCGCGGCGGCGGGGGCGCTCGCCGCGAACCTGCTGATGGGCTCGCCCTTGCGGCGCCGAGAGCTCGTCGCGCCCTGCGTCGAGGCCGAGGCGCGGGTCAGCGGGCGCCACGCCGACAATGTCGCGCCGGCGCTCCTCGGCGGGCTGGTGATGGTTCGCACCCTGGATCCGCTGGACATCATCCGGCTGCCCATCCCCGAGCAGCTCCGGGTGGTCGTGATCACGCCGGACCTCGTCGTCGAGACCCGCCGTGCTCGGGAGATTCTGCCCGCCGAGGTCAGCTTGGGGGGGGCCGTCCGCCACGCCGCGGACCTCGCCGGCCTCGTCAGCGCCTGCTACACCGGCGACCTCGAGTTGCTCAGCCGATGCCTCACAGACGAGCTCGTCGCGCCGCGCAGGGCCGAGCTCGTGCCGGGGGCCGCCGCCGCCATGGACGCCGCGCGCGACGCCGGCGCCCTCGGCAGCTCGATCTCCGGCTCCGGGCCGTCGGTCTTCGCCCTGTGCCGGTCCGAGCGCAGCGCCCGCGAGGTCCGGGCGGTGATGGAGCGGGCCTTCGACGAGGTCGGCCACGGCCACACCGCGATCATCTCCCCCGCCGACAGCCCCGGAGCCCGACGACTATGAGCGTGTCCTGGCATCTGCGCTGCGTGCGCTGCGAGGCGACCTACGCCGGGCTCGACCCGCGCTATACCTGCACCTGCGGCGGCACCCTCGACGTGGTCCACGACCTCAGCCGGCTCGAGCCGCTGGGCCGCGACCTGCTCGACCGCTGGGATGCCCGCCTGACGAGCCGCGAGCCCGTCGATCGGTCGGGCGTGTGGCGCTTCCGAGAGCTCGTCCTGCCCGTCGATCCCGGCGCCATCGTCACCAAGCCCGAGGGCGGCACCAACCTCTACGACTCAGCCCGCCTCGCGAAGTGGACCGGCGTCGACCGGCTCTTGCTCAAGCACGAAGGGGAGAACCCCACCGGCTCCTTCAAGGACCGGGGGATGACCAGCGGCATGACCGTCGCGCGCCTGCTCGGTCGGACCCGCGTCGCCTGCGCCTCCACCGGCAACACCTCCGCCTCGATGGCCGCCTACGCCGCCCAGGCGGGCGCCGACGCCTTCGTCTTCATTCCCCAGGGCAAGATCGCCTTCGGCAAGCTCTGCCAGGCCCTCGCCTACGGTGCCCGCACCATCCAGATAGACGGCGACTTCGACGCCGCGATGGCCCTGGTCGCAGAGGTCTGTGAGGCGCGTGACATCTACCTGCTCAACTCCGTGAACCCCTTCCGCATCGAGGGCCAGAAGGCCATCGGCATCGAGATCCTCCAGGACCTCGGTTGGCGGGTCCCCGACTGGCTCGTCCTCCCCGGCGGCAACCTCGGCAACAACTCGGCCATCTCCAAGGGCCTGCTGGAGCTACACCAGCTCGGGCTCATCGACCGGCTGCCCAGGCTCGCGGTCATCCAGGCCGCCGGCGCGAACCCCCTCTACCAGGCGTGGAAGACGGGGACCGACGTAGCGCCCGTCACCGCCTCCACCCTCGCGACGGCCATCCAGATCGGCCGACCCGTGAGTTGGCGCAAGAGCCTGCGGGGGATCGCCGCCACCGACGGCGTCGTCGAGCAGGTCACAGACCAGCAAATCGCCGACGCCAAGGCCCAGGTCGACGCCGCGGGCATCGGCGCCGAGCCCGCCTCCTGCGCCACGGTCGCGGGCCTGAAGAAGCTCGTGGAGGGCGGCGTGATCCCCCGAGGGGCCACGGTCGCTGGCGTGCTTACGGGTCACCTGCTCAAGGACCCCGACATGGTCGTGAACTACCACCAGGACAAGCTCCCTGGCATCGAGCCGAGCTGGCCGAACCCGCCCATCTCCGCGGCGGCTACGCTCCCCGCGGTCCTCGAGGCGATGGGCCTCCCATAGGGCCTGTCCAACACTAAATAGGCGCCTCGCATCCACGAGCGCAGGCCATCTTCGCCCGCAGCTCGGTCGCCCAATCCTCAACGTACCTCCGGTACGCCTGCGGTTGAGCTCGGTCGCCGCGAACGAATCTGACCCACGCTCGCGGCGCGAGCCTACCTATTTAGTGTTGGACAGGCCCATAGCTCAGGGCAGGAGCCAGAGGTCCTGCTGAAACCGCTGTGGGCCGTAAGACCGCTTCTCCAAGAGGCTCGCCGGCGGCGCCCATCCCGGCTCCAGCAAGGCGCCCGCCACCGCCGCCTTGGTGACCAATGTCTCGCTCACCGTAAACTCATTCTGGCTCACGACGGCCATCTCGAAGGGCAGATACCGCCGCCACAGCGGGATGCGATGCAGGATCAGCTCTCCGATTCGAGCTGGGTCGGCGTCGGTGTTGTCGAAGGGCGGTGGCATCAGCGGTTCGGCTACGCCCTCGTAGCGATAGGCGGCGCGGGGCCCCTCGAAGAGGCCGTGGAGGTGGGTTCGCACCTGATAGGCGTTGCCCGTGGTCATCAGGTAGGGGGTGATTCCGGGCGGCGGCTCCAGCAGCTCGTCCGCGTCGGCGGGGAGGTGCAGCAGGTTGGCCGTTGCGTAGTGCCCGAGACCAGTCGTGTAGGACCGCCCCTGCGGGTTCGCCCCCTGGAACCAGTCCAACACGTAGGCCAGCGGCTCCCGATAGCGCGTGTCTCCGCTCAGGGCCCACGCGCTCAGGAGGGCGAGGGCCTGACGCGACCCGTGGTGCCGGCCCCACGCGGTGACCCTGAACTGATTGCTCTCCGGGTTGGCGTGGAGGCGGCGATAGGCGTGCAACTCCGCATCGACGAGGGCTTGCTCGGCGAGGGCGATGATCGCCCCTCGCGCCCGCGCACCCCACCCCTCTGGGAAGCGCGCCGGCGCCGCGGCGATCGCGGCCATGTCGTAGGTCGAGTGCCGGGCCTGGAAGTGGAGGAGCTCCTCGTCGAAGGCCGCCGCGACGCCGGGCGCCGCCAACGCCTCCAGGTACGCCGGGGCGTCGCTCGACAGACGTAGCTGGATCGCGGCCATCATCACGCGCCGAGGGTGCGGCGACGGCGGCTCCACCCAGCGGACACGCTGTCCGTCCGGGCCCTCGAACTCCGTCGAGATCCGCACCTCCGGATCTCGACCAAAGGCCCAGGCGCGCTCGGCGCTCCGCTGATACCGGGCCGCCAGCTCCTCGGACCCGGCGTGGGCGAAGGCCCGAGCGACGATGGCCGCGTGGTTGGCGTACCAGAGGCTCGACGCCCGGGTGGCGATGGCCGCGTAGTACCGTTGCGTGTCCAGGCCCGGATCAGCCACGGATGGGTGGCTGGTCGCCTCGATCTTGATGGTCGCCGAGCCGTCCGCCCCCTGCGCTCGCCGGAGGATCTCCACCCCGAAGGCCGCCTGGTCGACGATGTCGGGGACCCCGTTCCCGCTCTCCGGCAGGTTCAACTGCCCGTCGTGGAAGTTCTGGGGGAAGAAGAGATAGGTCTGGGCCAGCTCCTTGGTGACGTAGAGGTGCTGGGGCCGACGGTCGAAGTCAGCCGCGTCGTGCCAACCGCCGACCACGTCGGGGAGCAGCTCGTCGGTCTTGCTCCAGTCGATCAGCGTGAAGGTCGGTGGCGGCGCCAGATAGTTGCCCTCGGAGTCGAGGAAGCCCCAGCCCTCCGCCGAGTGGTCCGCCGCTTTGTCGACCGCCTCGTAGAAGGGCCCGTCGATGGGCGGATAGAGACCCCTGTAGGTCGCGTGAACATCCCCCCGGGGCCACGCCGTGTGCGCCGCAGCCAGGGGCGCGCAGCGCTGGTGATAGAGCCCTCGCGAGTGGATGTAGTAGGCCTCACCGATGGCCTCGGCGCCGATCCGAAAAGGCCACGAGCGGCCCAGGCCCTCGAGGTAGAGGTAGTAGTCGCCCGGCGCTTCGAGCGCGCTGAAGTCCAGCTCGTAGACGTCCTCTCCTTCCGGGTTCCGCGGTGTCGCGTCCGGCATGTCCTCCGGCAGCGGCACGACGGTGTGCCCGCGGAGGCTCACCGGGCCGGTGTACACCACCTCGTCATCACCCACTCGTCTGACTTGGAAGTCAGCCCCCTCGATGCGAGACAGGTCCATCGGCCCCGCGCCCCCCTGCCAGAAGCCAACATAGGCATACTTCGGACCCTCTCGACCGTAGCCGACCTGGTTGAGCTTGATGGCCCATGACCGAGTCTCGGTGGCCGAGTAGTCCAGACCGACGCGATTGCCCCAGCGGTCAGCGAAGACATAGTGCTCTCCATCCACCATGGGCTCGTCCAAGGTGAGGTAGCTGAAGTAGACGACCTCCCCTCGATGGGTCCAGACCGGCGCCTCTCCAGGGGTCACGTGGGGCACCCGAAGCTCGCGGGTACCTTGGGGCCAGGCGCTTTGCTGGTGCGTCACGACGGACTCGCAGCGGTCGTGCCGCGAGCGTCCCACCCGGAAGTGTCCCGCGGCGTAGACGGCGCGAGCGACGGTGGGGCGATAGGTCTCGAGGGTCTCCATGGCCGCGTAGAAATACTCGCGCCGGTCCAGCACATCCGCCTCGGCCATGGCCCGAAGGTAGGCGCCGCAATCGGCCACGATGCGTTCCTTCATCCAGCGGTTCGGATCACTGATCAGGACCACGGTGTCGTCGGAGACGACGCGAACGCCTAGCTCGACCTCGACGGGGATCTCCCCCTCCGGGGCGCGGCACCGGGGGCCGGGTGCCCAATCGGGGGCGCTCTGGGTTGCGCACGCGTCGCCCTCGTCGCCCCGGGGCTCCGCCAGTCGCCCCAGCTCGGCGGGGGAGAGTGACCGACCCCACAGCCTGACCTCGTCGAGCTGCGTACCGCCGCCCTGATCGCCGGTGAAGGTTCCCATGCGGAAGGGCAGCCCAAAGAGGTTCTCGGTCGAGGCGGCGAGGCTCTGCTCATCGTCAACGGGCGTAGCCGGTTCACCGTCGAGGTACAGCCCGAAGCGCGGGTCCTCGTCCTGACTGAGTCCGGGCGGCAGCGTCAGGGCGACGTGGTGCCAGCACCGGTCCGAGCCGATGCGATCAAACCGCGCTCCGGCGCTCCCCTGGTGGCTGCCCATTCTCACGCTCAGGTGACCCCAGTCGATGGCCACATAGAGCTTCGGAAGCTCCCAGCCTGGCTCACCAAAACCAAAGAGCACGCCGTGGGTCGAGTTGCCGGTCACCCGGACCCAACCCTCGATGGTCAACCCGTCCAGGCGGTCCAGGTCGAGCTCGGTGAAGTCCGGTGCGAAGGCGCCGTTCTCCTCGGTGAAGCCGGTCGGCCCGTAGGCGCGATTGGTCGGCCCTCGAGGGTAGTCGGCGTCGCTGAAGCCGCCGGGCCGCGTGGGGATCAGATGGCGTCGCCCGACGACGTCCTGCCAGTCGCCATCCAGGGGCCAATAGCTCGCGAGGCCCGTCTCGTCGATGGGGGTCGAGGGCGGGATCGGCTCGCGCACGACCGCCGCGTCCGCGCCGCGATACAAAGTGCCCGCGTCCCGGTCCGGCGTGCAATCGGCGCCGTCTCTCGCGCTGTCCGCCGACTGGACTCCACCATCACGGGGCAGAACCTCACCGCCGTCCTCGGCGCGGCGCCCGCGCCCTACAGGCCCATCCGACGCCGGCTCAGGGGATCTGGCGTCCGCGCTCGGCGCCGCCAGCGCCCCGTCGCCGCCGTCATCCCCAACGCAGCCCGGCGCCAGGCACCCGAGGACCAGGAGCACCCACATCGGAAGCCGATCTTGTCGCAGGTACCGCATGGGCGATCTCCCTCCAGCGCTCGACCCACCCGCAGGCAGGTCAACGCCCGGCAGGATACTGGGCTTTGAGCACGTATGGAAGCGGCTACGAGGAGGGGGAGACCCTCGATAATCGTAGTCGTCGGGGCGGTCCTCGCAGTCGCGCGGGCACAGCCGCGGGTTCCTCTGCTCGGCGGCGTCGCGATCACCGTCCCCGCGGGGGTGGTCGCCGCCGGGGTTCATGCCGCCGCCCGGCCCCATGCGTCGCTCCCACGAGACGTGGTCGACCACCGCGCCTCCCGACGAGAGGGTGAGGGCGTCGGACCGGCCCAGCCCGTAGGGGAAGTGGATCCGGCCCGCGCCCGGCTCGTCGGCCGGCCGTCACCACGACGAGATCGTTCGCCGAGACCTCTATCGCCGGGAGCGCGAAGGGGTCGTGCTCGGGGTTGTCCTCGACTACGCTGAACGTGGAGAGCTCGACGCGGCCGTCGCCCACGACCCGCAGCTCGAACCAGTCGTTCACGCCCGCGCCCGGACGCGCCGCCACCTCGTTGAGCGCGAGCCGCGCCCCCGCCGCGCCGGAGTCGCCCGAGCCGGACATCTGAGTCGATGTCGCATGATGCGGGTTGTACTGGGTCGGTTGACTACGTCCACATACAAGCTGGCTCGCGGGTGGCTCGTGACCGCTCGGGGGCGCTCGTGATATGGGGCGTCGCTCGAATGTGGAGAGAGCTGGTGTCCCGACATGTCCTGGTCCTGCTTCCCCTGGTCGCGGTCGTCACCCTGGGCTGCGGGCGTGACCCGGTGCAGACGCCCCCGACGCCGGGGAAGAGCGCGGCCAAGATCGAGGCGGCGAAGCCTGCGCCGCCCGCGCCGATCAAGAAGGTCGTCTTCGACCCGCGCAACCCGCCGCCCGGCTACGTGAATTGCCACCGCAACCACTGCCACAAGGTTGGCGGCGGGGTGGCGTCGTACGCCCAGGTGATGGAGGCGATGGGCGCCACCGAGATGGTCGGCGGGTTGAAGCCGAAGCCCATGCCGCCCGCTCCGTCAGACGTCTCCGACCCGCCGGAGGACGCGCAATGGACCGACAGCGGCCTGGCCACGCGCATGCTGAAGGCGGGCAGCGGCGAGAAGAAGCCCGGGGCCGATAGCGTCGTCAGCGCGCACTACACCGGGTGGACCCGTGGCGGAAAGGGCTTCGACAGCAGCGTGGCGCGAGGTCGGCCGGCGACGTTCCCGCTGAAGCGGATGCCGGCCGGGTTCTCCGAGGGCATCCAGCTCATGACGGTGGGGGAGGAGCGGCGGATGTGGATCCCGCAGAACCTCGCCTTCGAGGGGAAGCCAGGCCGACCCCCGGGCATGGTCGTCTTCGATGTGGAGCTGCTCGAGATTCGCTAGCCAGCCAGGCGACCGACGCGACGCAGGCCCGGGAGCGCGAGGCCGAAGAGCGCCGCCGTGCCCAACAACAGGCCCAGCACCCCGGTGGCCACGCGCCAGACGAGGTCCGTGGCGGGCTCCTCTCGGAAGACGAGCTGCGGCACGCCGTCGAGGTCCGCCTTCCGTAGCGGGTCGCCGGCGCGGATCCGCGCGTTGAAGTACGCCTGGAAGCGATCGTGGAGGCCGTCCGTCTGCACCTCGAACCGCTGGTGGCGGGCGGCGCCTGAGCCGGCGACGTCCTCCAGCGCGAGCTGAACCACGATGGCCGGAGAGACGAAGCGCAGGCGCTCGAGCAGATCGTGGCGGCGCTTGACCTGTGCGCGCAGCTCGTTGAGCACCGGGGCGGATCGGCGGCTGATCTCCTCTTGGGCGCTGACGACCTCGCGGGCGAACGCGTTCGTCTTGGTGTCGCGGTCGTGGCGGCCCTCGAGCCCGGCGAGCGCCCGCTCCATCTCCTGGGCGGCCTCCCGCGCCTCGTGCAGGAGCTCAACGGTGGAGGGCGCCGGGTGGACGGTGTCCACCGCGACGCTCACCAGGCCCGGCACGACCACCACGACCAACAACCAGAGGCCGACGAGGAGCAGGGCGTTGCTCGCCGACGTTCGGCCCCAGGCGTTGACCGCGATGGCGGCGGCGAACCAGAAGAGCGTCCAGGCGAGCAGCACGGCGGCGTAGAGCGCCACCGGCAGCGGGGCGAGCGTGGCGCCGGCGACGACCAGGCCGATGAGGGCGAAGCCGAGCGTCACGGCCGACAACACGAGCAGGCGCGCGCTCGCCTTGCCGAAGACCAGCGCTCGTTGGGAGAGCGGCTGGGAGAGCAACATCGCCAGGGTCCCGCGCTCGCGTTCGCCGCTGAGCAGCTCGTAGGAGAGGGCGATGACCAACAGCGGGAAGAGCACCACGAAGAGGAACGCCGGGTCGAAGGCGCCGGTCGTGAGCTGCGTCGGACCCGACATCGGCGTCTCGGTCTCGCGCTCGGCCGTGAGGTGCACGCCGGTGGTCACCCGGATGGCCTGGGGGTGCAGGTCGCGCTGACCGACCGCCACGGCCGCCAGCGGCGCCGGGGGCAAGAGCGCGAGGCGGGCGGCGCCCTTCTGGCCCATCCAGACGGGGTCGCGGGGGTCCTTCGCGCTCAGCGGGGCGCCGCGGGCCTCGAGGGATGTGAGCCGCGCGCGCAGGGCGTCTGCGCGGTCGGCGTCGACGGTCTGAGCGTGGGCGAGGCCGGCCGCGACGGCGTTGGCCTGACGCCCGCTGGTGAGGGCCGCGAGCAGCAGGAACGCCGCGAAGAGCCCGAGGACCACGAAGACCGCCCGGTCGCGACGGAGGATGCGCCACTCGAGGCGCGCGACGGTGCGCCAGCCGTTCATGCGACCGTCACTCGGCGCGAGGAGCGGCGCGCCAGGGCGAGCGCCAGGAGGAGCCAGCCGCCGAGGACCCCAGCGCTGAAGAGGTGGGTGCGCAGGGCGAAGCCGGTGCCGGGCGCGGCGTACGCGAAGGGGGGCGCCTTGCTCCACAGCTCAGGACCCGCGCGGTACGACCAGCCCTCGGTCCCCGCCTCGTCGGCGAACGCCTGGTTGAGCTGGCCGACGAGGGCCTGGCGCCAAGTCTCGGTGTAGCCGGTGAAGTGTCGGTGGTGGGCGTAGTCGGTGCCGCAGAGGCCCGCCGAGAGCGCGCGCATCGCGACGTAGGGCGACAACAGGCCGGCCCAGGTCACCATCCGCTCCTGGGCGGCGATCCGGTCCTCGAAGGTCCGGATATGGTGCTCGAAGACGGCGTCCTCCCAGCGAGCCTCGGCCTGAAGCTCCACGCCGGCGACCTGGGCCTCGTCGACCAGCATCCCGGCGTCCGCGATGCCCCGCGCGGCCAACATGTCGGTCACCATCGCGTCGATGGCGACCGTCCTATCCGATTGACCGTCGACGCCCTTGTGCAGGCTGTGGGCGACCTGCCTCGCGAGCTCGGCCCGGCTCGGCAGGGGCGCGAGGGCGCCCGCGACCTCACCGGCGACTCGGGGCATCAGCAGGCAGAACAGCCCCCACACCGCCACCATCGCGACCAGCGCGGCGCGGGACGAAGCGGCCGCCGCCGACGCGTACAGGGTCAGCCCGCCGAAGACGGCGAAGTAGACGCTGTAGCTCAGGGCGAGCGCCGACAGTCGAACCAGCGTCGTCGCGTCGCCGCCGGCCATCGCCCAGAGCCCCCCGCCGATCACCAGCGTCGCCGGGAGCATCAGGCCCGCGACCACGATGAGCAGCGCCAGCCCTTTCCCTCGCAGGAGGACGCGCCGGTCCACCCCGGTGCTGAGGAGCTGCCGCAGGGTCCCGCGCTCCCGCTCCCGGCTCCAGCTCCCGTAGCCCAGGGCGATGATCAGCAGCGGGACCAGTTGCAGCAGGACGGTGGCCACCGAGAACGCGCCCAGCCGCTTCATACCGGCGCCGTCCTGCGCGGCCGAGTGCGCCGCCAGGTTGCGCCGATGCGCCTCGACCTTCACGGACCGCCCGAGAAACGCGGTCACGCCGGGATCGATCGCCGTCGCGACGCTGGTTGGGGCGAAGACGTGCGTGCCGTAGTGCGCCGCGACGTGGGGGTTCTTCTTCCCTTGGGACTTCCACTGAGCCGCGGCCCGCTTCTGGGCGTCTGCCCGCGCGGACTCCGCCCGGGCGGCCTGTTGGGCGCCGAACGCGAACGCCGCCAACGCCAACACCACGACGATCCCACCGAGGAGGCGCAGCCGTCCGTCACGGACGACCTCGCGCACCTCCTTGCGCGCCACGGATCGAGTCAGCGACCACCCCATCCTCAGTCGTGCATATGCTCGAGGTAGATCTGCTCGAGATCGGTGTGCGAGACGTCCGCCGCGGCCAGCTCGGCCACCAGGTGCCCGTGCTTCATGATGCCGATCCGAGTGCCGACCTCCCGTGAGCGAAAGAGGTCGTGCGTCGCCATCAGGACCGCGACGCCGTCCTCCCGCAGCCCCGTCACCAGTCGAGAGAACTCGTTGGACGCCTTCGGGTCGAGCCCGGAGGTCGGCTCATCGAGGAGCAGCACCTCGGCCCGACGCGCGATCGCCATCGCGATGCCCACCTTCTGACGCATCCCCTTCGAGTAGGTCCCCACCGGGCGCTCGACCGCGTCTTCGGGCAACCCCGCCTGCCCCAAGGTCTCGCGCATCCGAGCCGGGGCCGCGTCGCACCCCGCCAGCGTCGTGAAGTACTCGAGGTTCTCCAGGCCGCTGAGGTTGGGGTAGAGCATCACGTTCTCGGGAATGTAGGCCAGCGCGCGCTTGGTCTGCAGCGGGTGCTCCCTGACCTCCAGCCCCTTGATGCGGGCGCTCCCCTCCGTCGGCTCGATGAACCCGAGGAAGAGCTGGATCGTCGTCGTCTTCCCGGCGCCGTTCGCGCCCAGGAGGCAGAAGACCTCGCCCGCCGCGACCTCCAGATCGAGCCCGCCCAGCGCCTCGTGGGCCCCGTAGCGCTTCACCAACCCAGTGGCCTGCAGCCCCATCGGACCTCGCTCCGTTCTCGTTCGCGTACGCGGAGGCGCGGTGTACGCCGGACGCGGCACGCAGTCAACGTCGCTCGGGGCGGCCATGGAGCTTTCGCGCGCCGCGACGACTCACCACGGCCTCGCCCGCCGCCTCCGTCGCGTCCAGGCAAGGATCGGACACACCTCGTCAGACTTCGTGAACCGTGACGCTGGCAGGCTACCCCCGCGGGACGACTCTTCGGTGGCTGGTGGAGAGCATCTGACGGACCGTCACGCTCATGTCGTCCAAGAAGCTCTCGATGGTCGCGCCGTCCAGATCGAGGATCGCGATCTCGTCTCGCTGCCATGCTTGGCGTGCCAGCTCCCGGGCGGGCTTCGTCAGCGCGCCCGTCGTGACGACGATTCCGAATGTCTGGCGCTTCAGGCGGACGAGCCCGAAGAACTTGCTGATGACAGACTGATCGACCTTCGCCTCGTTCTTGCACTCAACGAGGACGTAGTCGCTTCGCGCCAGGAACTCGGGGGTGCTCGCGGAAGGTCTCAAGACGAGATCCAACTCCTCGGTGTTGGTTCTGACGTTGTTGCCGTCGCAGCCGAAGGCCGCGGACAGTAGCTTGCGGGCGAAGGCCTCCAGGCGGTCTCCCTTCTCCTTTGGCGTGCCGTCCTGGGCGGCGCGTGCCCACAGCTCGCGGAGCACCTGCCGCTCCGCTTCCTGGGCACGCAGCGTCTCCTTGGCGGGGGCACCGATGGACCAGGTCTGGCGCCCATCATCGGTCGTTGGGATCACGACGTCGTCGCCCACCAACCGACTCAAGGTCTCCAACACGGCGCGTGGCGTCTGGCCCAGCGCCTCGCTCAGCTCGAGGCCGGTCGCCGATCCATGCCGCTTCTGCAACTCGACCAGGAGATGCCTCGCTTCGTGGGATCGATCCTGCCAGACGAGGTTCCCCGCCGCGCGGAGCCCCGCCGCCAGCTCCTCTTCGCCCACAGAGATTCGCCCCTCCACTCGATGGTTGACCTCGATGGCGTGGTCCAAGCCGAGCTGGGCCATCATGTTGTAGTGCCGGGGCAGGCCGTGGCTGTTCCGCGCCATTCGTCGTTTCGCGGCGTCGTCGAAGGGATCGATTGGCTGCTTGTCTTCGATGGCTTTCGATGCCAGCAGCGCCCGACGCAGCGCGTCGAACTCGGCACCGGTGAAAGCTCGAAGCTCGATCTGATGGTCGACCGCCGCGAGCAGCGCCGAGCGGGCATCGCTGAAGGCGTCGAGCGGTCGCCCCGTCACGACGAAGCTGACATCGAGATCGAGCAACGGGCGAGCGCTGCGCAGCACATAGAGCAGGGCCTCGGGATCGAGCTTGTCGAGCTCGTCCAATCCGATCACGATCCGCTCGTAGCCCGCGTCGCGGGCGAGCGCCTCCCCCCGCTCGAAGGCCGCGGTTGGGCTCGGGAGATCAGCCATCGCTTCGACGGCTTCGAGCTGGGCCAGGGTCCGGCGCGAGAACTCCCCGAACGGGCTCTCCTCCTCCCGACCCGCCCGAACCAGCGCCTCGAGCGCGGCCCGGTGCAGCCCATGCGGGGTCGACAGGCCGAGGGAGCCGAAGCCCACCAGGAACTTCATCCCCTGAGCCACCCCAAGGCGGCGCGCTTCATCTCCGCTTCGCGCCCGACGAACGCGTGATCGAGCTCGGCTCCGCGCAACGCGTCGCGTCGGAATGGATTGGCTCTCAGGTTGAGCGTCTGAAGCCGCTCCCGGCCCTCGATGAACGCTCCGTTGATGATGCTGCTCACGGATCCTCCACGCGCCGCGGACGGACCAACGCCGCGTGGAGCACCGCCCCCTCGTAGGCGACCATGTGCAACGCGATATCTCCAGACATCCGCTCGGCTTCTGCCCGCAGGCGATGGTCGCCGAGCCTGGCGGCCAACTCGCATGCCATCTCGAGCTGCGTCTCCGCCTCGAGGAGGGCCCCGGATCTAGCGAGGACATCGGCGAGAACGAGGCGCACTCGCAGCGCGTTGTCTGCGTCACCATGGCGCTCGGCCTCGCTGGCCGCCTTGGAGAGCGTCGCGGTCTGTTGTGAGTCGATCGCGGCCTCTGCCCGCGACGCCGCCGCGCCCATGACCGGCAGTAGCCAGCTCGGGGCGTTGATCGGTCGTTCGAGCGCGACGAGCTCTGGGTGCGCCTCTGCCAGCTCGCCCAGCTCGGGATGGGCGCCGCGGGACTCCAGTTCGCGGACTTCGACGCGATGACCCCCGTCGAAGTGAGGGTCCGTTGTCGGCGGGTAGGTCTGTAGCAGCCAGTGACTCAAAGCGCCTCAGCGCCGGGCTCGCGAAGGCAGTGACCAGGTTCGGTGTCAGCCACGAGGCGAACGCATCCTCGACGACGCGCCGCGCGACGTTGGGTGGCCTGTCGAGCACCGCCTCCAGCGCCTCGGCCCCCGCCGCGGCCTCGCTGGACTCGACGTAGGCGCCGAGGACGGCCGGCAGGTCCAGGTTCGCCTCCGCCCAGACTCGCAGCTTCGCGTCGTCGTGGGTCAGCCCGAATGAGATGAGCTGCCGACGCCAGGCGCCGGGCTCCGTCGAGGTCACTCGCTCCCGAACGGCCTCGGCGACGTCTTCCCCCCAGACGTGCTCCGCTACATCGTGCAAGCGACCATCGGTTGCGCCTCTGAGCGCTTCGAACCACGCGCTGGGCACCCGCTCCCGCGCGACCACCAGCAGTCGCAGGTGGCGGTCGTTGCCGAACAGGTGGGTGTCGACGAGGAGCGGGCACCATCGCGCCCAGACCTCGTCTTCCAGCGACTTGAGCCAAGAGCCGCCTTCTTCCAGGAGGCTCCACGCGCGGTACGCGGCGAGCTCGCGGTCGGTCTGCGAGCCGGTGCCAAACCAGCGGTCTGTCTCGGGGTCGGCGGTCTGGACGAACAGGTGTGCGGCTTCGAGCGCAGAGCGCCGGTCCTCGGAGCGCAGCTCGGCCCATTCCGCCAGCGCACCGACGTCCGAGAAGAGCCAACCCCCGGAGCGCTTCGCGAACCACGCATCGATCGCGAGCCACGCGTCGGTGTCGCCCCGCCGGGCCGACTCGAGCGCGCGCCGGAGCCCGTCGTCGGACCCCTCGGCGGGGTGTGTGGGCGCGACCGGCGACGGGTCCTGGGTGGGGGCCTCCCAGGGCCACTCCGGATCGTCCGCTCGGAGCCACCCCGCGCTCGCGAGATGGTGGAGCTGGGTACGCTTGGCGGCGAGGTCGAAGACCGCCGCGAGCGCCGCCCCCCGATGCTCGCCAAAGGACACTCGCGGGAGCTCACGGCGCTCGAGGAGCGCACCCACGGCAGCTCGAAAGGCCTGGCGAATCGCCTCATCGGCCAGCTCGGCGCCGGCGCGTGCCAGCGCCGCGGCGGGCAGACCTGCGAAACCTCGGGGCGATACGGTGGCGACCCAGCGTAGCGCGATCGCCAACCCCGCCGCATCGAGGGGGCCCACGACCGCCTCGGCGTCGGTCAGCCACCACCGGTACTCACCCAGAAACGATGGTCGCCGGGGCGGCTCGGGCCAGAGGCCGGACAGCGCGCTCCCCAAGACTCGGTCCTCCGGATCATCGTAGGAGCGATCGAGGACGAGGCGCCGCAGCGGCTCGATCGCGTCCTCGTCACCGATGTCGAGCAACGACCTCACGGCTTGGGCACGGACGAGCGTGGGGGTCTCCCTCGCCTGGACGACCGCGATCAGCGCCGCTGCGAGGCCGGGCGCGTGCCGAGCGAGAAGTGCGGCGGTGCGCGCGAGGACCGGATCCTCGTCGGTCAAGAGTGGACGCAGTTGCTCGGCGAGCCCGGGGTGCACGAGTCGCTGCGTGGACCGGCGCATGAGGTAGCCCAACGACAGGCTCCCCTGCCGGTGGCTGTGAACCATCCGGTCGAGCAGCCGCGCTCGGCCCGCGGGTGGCTGATCAACCAGGCGGCGAAGGGCGCCAGCTTGAACCCGTCTCCGACGTTGACCAGGACGGTGTCCAGCATCCGCCGGGCGCCGGGGACGCGTCGTGCGCCGTACCACGCGGCGAGATACTCGACGAACGCCTGGTCCACAAAGGCAGCCCGACCGCGATGGTGTCGAAAGAGCCCCGAGCGCAGCACGCGTCGCAGCGCGTCGTTGTCGGTCGTCAGCGAATCGCGGGCGAGCGCGTCGTCCCCTGGACCGATGCGCTCGCGACCGGTGAGTAGCGAGAACCACGCGATTCGGCAGAGCAGCGGCCAGTCCTTCTCCGCGACGAGGGGCCGGAGGCAGAGGTCGAACATCTCCACCCGTGGCGTGTCTGCGTCGAGCAGAGCCCAGGTGGCCAGGGTCGGTGGGTGTGTCGCGAGGGCGAGCGCGCCCCCGTCGATCGCTCGATCGACGTAGACCCCTTCCTCCGCGTCGACCGCGTCCTCCAAGTCTCGAAGATCCTCTCGGCGCAGCGGACAGAGGTCGACGATCCTGGCCTCTGGCCAACGCGCCCTGAGGGCGCTCTCTGCTTCGACGTCCCAGTGACGAGGTGGACGAGGACCGTGGCGCTCCCCTTGCGGAGCGCTCGAGCTGCGGCGGCCGCGCGATAGCCAGGCGGTGCCAGGACGACGATGCGGGCCGCCCCCTCCAGCGCCCTCGCCGGGAGCCACTCGGTGCTCGTCGTTGGCCAGGGCGCGCCGTGTTCCACGTAGTAGCGCGGCGTGCGCTCGATCAAGGCGTTCACGGTGTCGTTGTCGACCACATCACCCTTGTCGCACGGCTCGGGCCGGGGCCGCTACGCGACCTTCGGTCCTCGAAGCGATGGGGCTCGAGGCGAGGCCGTGCGTTGCGGCTTGCGCTCGGCGCAGAAGGCGAGGAAGAGCGACTCGACTCGGGCGACGCGCTGGGGATCCTCGACGAACCGCGTCGTCAGGAAGTCGAACTGCTCCGAGCTGACGTCGTGGATGTCGCGGCCGTCGAGGGCGTCGATGCCGTGGTCGAGCAGGTGGTCGACGAGATCGGCGTAGAGGTCGATGAGGCGCCCCTCGGTGCGCTGGTGGAGCTCGTGGCACACGTCTCGCAGCCAGCGCAGCTTGTGGAGGAGCTTCACGTAGAAGCCGAGCGTCTTGGCGCGGTCGATCTCCGGCCAGGGGAAGCCGGCGTTGTGGACGAGGCGGTGGGGCGGGTCGCGGTCGATCTCGACGTCGAATTGCCCGGGGTCGTCGTACATCTCGGAGCCGGGCAGCACGAGGAGGTCGTGGACGTAGATGTCGGCGGGGAGCATCCCCACCGCGAAGTCGAGGGAGGCGCGGAAGGACTCGTAGGTGTCCCCGGGGAGGCCGAGGATGAGGCTGAACTTGATGTTGGCGTTGGGGTTGAGGAAGCGCAGGCGCTTGACGTTGCGCTCGTAGACGTCCCGATGGAAGCGACGTTTGATGCGCCTCAGCGTGAGCTCCGAGGTGGACTGGAGTCCGAAGGCGAGCTCGTCTGACTGCAGCTTGCCGAGGTTCTCGATGACGCGCTCGTCCCGGATGTACTCGGGGTTGAGCTCGAAGAAGACCGGCTTGCCCGTCTTGTTGTGGGCGAGCAGAAACTCGGTGAGCCAGAGGCCCTTCTCATCCTTGATGAACGGGTTCGCGTCGACCACGTAGACCGCGCGGACCTTGGGGTGGTTGAGCAAGTACGTCAGCCCCTCCTCCACGTCGGCCTGGTGACGCCGGCGGATCGGGAGGCGGGTGCCCCAGGAGCAGAAGGCGCACGAGAGGGGGCAGCCCCGCTCGGTCTCGAACTGCGCCGTGACGGGGGCCTCGAGGTTGTCGAGGTAGGCGCGGTACTCGGGGCTTCGGTGGGCCATCGGGAGATCGACGATGCTGGGCAGGTAGGTCGCCTTCTTCGCCAGCCGTGCCTCCTTCGGCAGGTTGGAGGCGACGGCGTCGCCGTCCCGGTAGAAGAGGTTGGCCACGCCGCTGGTGTCGCCCTCCAGCAGACCGCACAGGAGGTCGCGGAAGGCGACCTCTCCCTCGCCCTTGATGACGTAGTCGACGAAGTCGCACTCCTCGAGAAGCCGCGCGCCGTATCCGCTGGACTGGCTGCCCCCGAAGAGCATGACCGCCTCGGGGTTGCGGGCCTTGAGGGCGCGGGCGACCGCCAGCATGAAGTCGTGGTTCCAGACGTACATCGAGAAGCCGAAGACGTCGGTCTCCTCGGGGCGCAGCGAGTCGACGATGGCCTCGAGGTCCAGTCCGTCCACCGTTCCGGGGGCGTCGAGGTTGTCGAAGTCCTTGGTCCATTGGTGGAGCGAGATCTCGTAGCGCTCGGCTACCGTGGGCGACTGGAGCGCGAAATCCTTGAGCATGACCAGCCCGATGCTCAGGTCGCGGGGGTTGATGTTGGTGGCCAGCAGTCGAACGATCTTGGATGAACTCATGCGTCCCCTCTTCGCGCTCGGGGCAAAAAAAAACCCCGCTTCCTCTCGGAAACGGGGTCGGATTCGCCAAATCGGCCATTGCTAGCCGGGTGGGCGGTCCTCCCCCACCTGGATAATGATGATCGCCCCGCCCGAGCGCGGTGTGGATTGGGCGATTTGGCCGAAGGTGCTCATTTGTCTCTGCTCAGTTGCCGCGAGGCTCATGCGTCCACGCTATCGGACGCCGGTGGGGATTCGGAAGTTTTTTCTCCGAGCTCCGTCCGGCTGACCAGCCGTACTCGTCGCGCGCGCAGCGCCGCCAGCTCTCGATCGATCTCGGCGAGCAAGGCCCCGGTGTCGGACTCTGGGCCGGCGATCCGGGGCGCGATGGAGAGCTCGCCTGCGCGCCCTTCGTCGGCGAGGGCGTCGTGGATGCGGCCCAGCGCTCCGAGGAGCCTGGAGCGCGCCTCGGCGGCGTGGGGGTTGCTGTTCTGGATCGGCAGGAACAGGTGCCCGGCGTCCTCGCGGACCGTCGACACCGTGCGCGCCATCGCGGCGAAGGACGGCGGCACGAAGGAGACGTCGGCCCCGGCGCCGATGTCGAGCAGCCCCTTGGCGACGAAGAAGGCGAGGGCGTGGGTGAAGGCCATCCCGCGGTCGTGGGCGTCGGCGTCCTCCTCCACCACCTCGCAGCCCAGCTCCTCGTAGAACGCGCGGGCGCGGGCAGTCGCCTCGGGGTGCGTCGCGTTGGGGCACACGACGCTCACGAGCGGTCGCTCCTCCCGAGCGATGCTCAGCGGCCCGAAGAGCGGGTGGGTGGCGATCCACGGCACGGCATCACCGAGCACGTCGGCCAACGCACGGACCGCGTTGGCCTTCACGCTGGCGACGTCGATCACGAGATGCTCCGACGTGAGCCAGGGGCGCAGCGCGCGGAGGCTGTCGGCGAGGGCCGCCATCGGCACCGCGACCACGACGATGGACGCCGCGTCGGCGAGGGCTGAGAGGGAGCCGGCGCGGTACCGTTCGGGGACGCTGGCGAACGGGTCGTAGGCGACGAAGTCCCCCCCCGCCTCCCGCACCAGCATCGCCAGCGCGCTTCCGAAGCGTCCGTAGCCTGCGACCGCGACCTTCATCGAAGGGAGGGTACCGTGATTCGTCTGAGATCAAACTCCGCGATCCCACCCGTCCCCTCCTTCGTAACCCCTTGGAACGCAACAGGAGAGTTCCATGAAGCCCACGCACCTCGTCGCCAGCCTCCTCGTCTTGGCCGCCTGCGACCCCGACGCCGCGCCCGATGGTCCCACCGTCGAGATCGCCCCCGGCGACTACTCGCTGACCAGCTACACCCAAAACGACGACGGCTGCGACGCCCCGGGGCCGTCGATCATGACCGAAGACCACCTCGCCCGGGTCGAGCTCGGAGAGCTGTGGGACTACGACATCACGGTCTGCGACGACCCGGACTTCTGTTTCGGTATCGGCGGCGTCTTCAACACCGGCTGCCGCGGCGCGATCGAGTGCACGAACGACGGCACGAGGTACCTCGGGGCGGCCGATGGTAGCTGCCAGGTCTTCCGCACGGAGTACGTCTTGAGCCCGCTCGAGACCGGCGGCTTCCGCTACGAGCAGCGCGCCTACCCGGTGATCCTGCCCGAGGACTTCGACTGCGACGATCCAGGGGCGGCGATTCGGCTCCCCGAGGACGGCCCCCTGGGCGAGTGCGCCCGGCTGGACGTGGTGGAGACAGCGCCTCTCTAGACTTCGAGGAAAAGGAAAAGGACCGCGGGCCGCGCGGTGTAGGGCCTCTCGAAACCAACGAAGGAGAGGCGCTTATGCGACCCTTGCTCATCCTGCTGTCCCTGCTCGCCCCCAAGCTCGCGCTCGCCCAGCTCTACTGCGAGCTCGACACGCTCCCCATCATGGACACGGCCCCCGTGTCCGTCACGCTCAGCCACGCGGGACCGATCGACGCCACGACGCTCCCGACGACCTTCACCATCACCGTGACGGTCGATGAGCCAGAGGACGACCCCTACACCGTCTTCGGTGCCTCCAGCCTCGGCGCCGTACAGATGCAGGGGGACGACATCCAGATCACCATCGACAGCCTGCCGGCTGACGCCGCCGGCAAGCTGAGCTACCCCGTCGTCGTCCAGGCGGTCGTGTTCGGCTGCTTCCAGCCGATCTTCGCGAGCCAGACCTTCAACATCACGATCGCCGAGATCGACGAGGAGGAGGACGAGGACGCCGACGACGTGCCGTGGGTGCCCGACATCTGCAAGTACATCATGCCCGACCCCCAGGGCGACGGCTTCGGCCCGTGCAGCGCGTGGCCGTTCCTAGCCACGATGGCCGCCCTCTGGGAGCACGACCCGAGCCCTTGGACCCACGCCTTCGACGCGCTGGTGCAGCTCCGACTCATCGCCGAGGCGCAGCCGCCGAGCCGGCTTCGGACCACCGCCCTCCAGGAGCTCGACCTGGCCTCCCGTGGGCCCATCCGCAGCCGCTTCGAGCACACGCGCGCGCTCTTCGAGCGCTCCATCGGAGCGGAGCCGCGCGGCGCCCGTCGGTAGTCGCCTACGGCAGGTCGCAGCCCAGGGGGCCGACGAAGGTCTTCACCGACCAGCCGTCCCCCACGGGCTCCAGCCAGACCAGCGCCGTTGTGTCTTCGTGTGCCGCGACGCGGATGCCCGTGGCGCCGGCGCCGACCCGCCCGACCATGAACGGCGGGTCGTGGACCATCGCGTCGTCCACCACGCGATGGCGCTGGATGTGGGCCGCGCCATCGCGCAGCCAGGCTCGGAGGAACCCGTCGCCGTCCGACGCGAAGGCCGCGCCGCCCTGCACGCTCGGGATCCCGTGGCGCGTCTCCACGCCCTCGGGATCGTAGAGCGACACGAACTGCGGGCTCCCGAACTGGATGCCCCAGTAGGCCGCGAAGCCTTCTGGGGTCGCGACCAAGCCGAAGACGTCGCCATCGCGGTCGAAGACGCGCGGGGGGTTCGCGTCGAGGTGTGTGCCGTCGGCGTCGAGGCGCACCCGCCGCGGGGTGGGTCGGTCCATGAAGTTCGAGGCATTCCACATCCCCAGGAATCGCCCATCGCGCCCGGCGAGGAAGGGGCCCGAAGCGATCCACCGTTCGTGGCCCTGGGTGCGGCGGGCCTCCGCATCGGCGAGGTGTCCGAGCTCGTCGATGATCCGGTGGTAGAACAGGTCGGACCGCGTGCACCAGGCCACGCCGAACCCCGTGTCGTTCCGGGCCACCGCGACCGGTCCGCTCGGCAGGTCAACGTTCGCTTGGAGCAAGGCGAGGTCACGCTGGGGGCGACCATCGATCCCGAAGCGGCGGAATCGCACCTCATTACCCTCCCCATTCTCGTTGTGCCACGCGGCGGCGACGGCGATCCCGTCCCAAACGATGTCGGCCCCCCTGGGGCGTCCGTCACCGGTGTCGAGGCGAATCGGCTCCGCGAGGCGCGCGCCGTCGCGGTCGAAGCGGAGCAAATCCAGAGCGTCGCCGTCGGCGGCGACTGCGAACTCCTGTCCGGTCCACCGCACCCCAGATAGCCAGCCGCCCCCGTTGGGCGCTGGGAAACGGTGCAACTCGCGAACCTCTGGCGCCGCCAGGTTCGGAATCCGTGGGCAGGGATCGTCCTCGTTTGCCAGCCCGTCGCCGTCGAAGTCTCGGATCTCCCGCGCGCCCTCCGGTCGCTGCCACCAGCCGAAGGTGTCGGCCCCGGCACGCCGCTGGTGGAACCAACGGGCCGGTTCACCCTGGTCGCGGCCGTGGAGCTCGACTGTGCCCCCGACTCGGAGGATCACGACGGACGCGTCGCCGGGTGCGTACAAGGCGGTCAAAGCCGGCGCGTCCCAACGCTGCGTCAGCGCGCCGGCGCCCACGCTGTACTCGCTCACATCGTCCTCGCCAGCGATGAGCACGTGCAGCCCGGCGTCGTCCGGGCGCGCTCGCGCCACGATGTCGGGAGGCGTGGCCACGCGGGTCGGTGCGCCCCCATCGGCACGGGCCAGTCGCTCGTCGTATAGCTCTACCCAGGTCTCGAAGTCGTCCTGGCACAGCACCGCGACGAGAGCACCATCGTTGCTCGCGACGCCGTGGCCACCCGGGCACAGGTCGACGCACACCGGATCGGCCTGGAGCGGATCGAGCGGCATCGCGCACAGCGTCGCGTCCCCGGGTCGGTGCACGAGGACGCGGTTGTCCGTGAGCCACTGCGGTCGCTCGCCGGGCCACTCGCGGCCGTCGTGGACCGCCCCCGGCGCGTGCACGTGGACCCGGCCATCGTCAGTACCGTAGGCGATCGAGGTGCCCCCGGGCTCCGGCGCCGCGGCCATCGTCCGGAGGCCCTCCGGGGCCAAGGCTCGGAAGCGCAGCGCGCGCTGGGGCTCGAAGGCCCAGGTCTCGCCCTCGACCTCCGTGAGGCGCCCGTGCAGGAGGAGCGGCAGGTCGGGGGCGCAGGCGCGCCCGGGAGGCAGCTCCCCGTCGGGCAGTCGGGGGCAGGCGTCGACGGGATCCTCCACGCCGTCGCCGTCGCCGTCCTGGCACGCGAGGCCCACGCCGTCGCCGTTGGGATCGGCCTGGTCGGCGTTCGCCAGGTCGGGGCAGTTGTCGGCCGCGCGGGGGATGCCGTCGCCGTCGTCGTCCACGACGAGGGAGAGGTCGCGCAGCGCTCCGCCGCCGACGGTGAAGATGGCGACGCGGTCGATGTCGACGTCGGGCGAGGCCACGCGCGCCACCTCGGCGTCGTCGATCGTCAGCGCCCAGGCGCCCTCCAGGTGGGTGGCGCCGACTCGGTGCGGGCAGCCGTCGCCCAGGACGGCCGCCTCCGGCGCGTCGACGAGGATGTCGGCCTCGGGCATCGACTGGAGCCGCAGCCGTGGGCCGCCGTCCCGAGTCTGAACGAAGATCGCGGCTCCCGGTCCCCCTTCCCCCGTGAACAAGCCCACCGCTACGGCGGCGCCCTCGACCCAGCGGACGGAGAACTCCAGCCGCGCGGCGCCGATCCGGACCGGCGCCTCGAGCACGCGCGAGAGGCCGGCGGGGGCGGCGCTCGTGAGCCAGCCGTCTACCTCGTCGGGGGCCGCGCCGGCGCCGAGGAGGTCGGTCTCCTGCCAGGCCCCCCGCTCGCGGAGCGGACCGCAGGTGGACGCGCCCCCCGGGCACTCCGCCGCAGGTGGCGCCGGGCACGGCTCCGGTACGTCGGGTTCGAGAGCGGGGACGTCGATATCCACGGAGCCGTGGTCGGGGACGTCGACCGGAACCACATCGGGAGAGGGACCGTCGTCTTCCGCGCCGTCGAGCTCGACCGAGCCCAGGTCGGGGACATCGGTCGATCCGGCATCTGGGGGGAGCCGGCCGTCCATCGTTGCGTCCAGGGAGGGGGAATCCGGGCGGGCGGCGGCGTCGATGACACCGAGGTCCGCGACCCCGTTGTCCATGGCCTCGACCGACCCGTCCCCCGACCCGTCCCCCGACCCGTCGTCGGGGAACTCGGCGCAGCTCAGGCAGAGCAGGGCGACGGCACAGATCCAGCGGAGCATTCGGATTCCTCCCAGGTACGCGCACGATGGACGGGCCAGGAGGTGCAGCTTTGCACCGCAGCGCTCAAGTCAGCCAGAGCTGAACCTCGCCGTCCACTACCCGCACGGGGCAGCTCACCGCGCACCCGACGTCGGGGCCGGTGGCCTCGCCGGAGTTGAGGCTGATGAGCGTCGAGCTCGAGCGCCGGCATCAGGCGGAGACCCGCAGCCACCGGCGGCCCACGGCGTGGGGCTCGGCGAACTCGTCGGCGCACTCCCGCCGCTCGGCGCTGTCTCTG
Organism: uncultured Nannocystaceae bacterium; assembly: GCA_964402225.1. Taxonomy (GTDB): domain Bacteria; phylum Myxococcota_A; class Bradymonadia; order UBA7976; family UBA1532; genus CAYOBQ01. The sequence goes on from CAYOBQ010000026.1 coordinate 55,692, forward strand.
GATCCTCCTTCGGACCAATCGTCGGTCTCCGACAACGGGGATTGGAACAGTGGTGTCCGACACGATCAGCGAGGGCGCGCTCAGTCCTTTGGGGAAAGTCGTCGCGGCTCACATCGTGTACCGGGAACCGCCCACCGCTAGATGAGCCGGCCGGGCGCGAAGACCCGATGCAGGGACAGCAGCACCTCGGCGTCTAGCGCGGCGTAGGCGAATTGACTCTCGGTGAGCGGACGTCTGGCCCAGTTGCTCATCTGCTCGCCCTTGTCGACCTGCACCCCGAGCTCCCGCGCGCAGACGGCCGCGAGCGTGTGCTTCTTCTCGCCGGCCCGCTGCTGGCGGGACTCCTTGCAGGTGTCGAAGACGTTCGCGATCTCGACCCCGTGGCGCCGGAAGACCGAGCGCTCGAAGGACGCGAAGTGGATCACCTTCACGACCGAGTCGTCACCGAGCAGCGCGGCGATGGGGCCGAGGTCGGCGATGGCCCGGGCGTCGATGACCGTGATGAAGTCGTCGTTGGCCATCTGCACGACGCAGAGCGCCTGCGTACGGGTGGTCTCGACGTCGAGCGCGACCACGCGGCTCTTTCCGAGCTCGGCGCACACCTCGACCAGGTCGGCCTGGGTCTCGACCCAGCGCACTGGGAGCGTTGGGCGTGGGAAAGAGCCCGAGTGGCGACTGAGCGGAGAAGTGGCGCGGTCTTCGACGACCGGCTCGACCGGGCGGGGGGCGGCGCCCCGGCCGGATAGCCAGCGCCAGGTGCCCTCCATGTCGAGCAGATACGCCGCCACGGTCTCGCGCACGACCCAGGCGGGCATGAGCGATTGGAACTTGCTCAGGCGGTAATTCGGCAGATCGCAGGCGATCTCTCGCCAGAGTTGTTCGTCCTCCCAGAACTCCGCCTCGCCGAGCTGCTCCAACGCGTCGTCGAAGCGTTCGCGCTCCGCCGCCTCGCCGCGCACGCTGACCAGCCGGTTGTCCGTGACGACCTTCCAGTCGGGGCAGCAGGCCTCGAGCGCGTAGGCGAGCGTCTTGTTGATCTTCCCGCCGGCGAAGGTCCACCAGCGGATCTCGCTGGCGTCGTACTCGATGGCGCGGTTGCCCAGCCGGAGCACCCCGAAGAGCTCGCGCTGCTCCCGAAGGACGCCCTTGGCCTCCTCGGTGAGGTAGCCGGGCTCATCGTCGCTGAGCAGGAGGCGGCGCATCGCCTGGCAGACCTCGAAGCCGAGGAACTGCGGGAGGTAGCCGCCCCATTGGGGCTTCTTGCCCCGAGGCGCCGGCATGACCATGACCTGGCGGGCGCTGTGGTCGATGCGGGTCGCGACCCAGGCGCGACCACCGAGCAGGAAGCAACTGACCCCCTCGGCGAGCCGGTCGACGAAGCTCTGCTGGAGCGTGCCGAGCGACTTCCCCGCGGCGTCGACGACGGCGTACGCGGTGGGGCTCGAGAAGACGGCGTACAGGTCCATGAAGTTGCGGCGTCCGAAGCGCCGCTCGGCCTTGGGGCCCAGGACCAAATGACCGCTCACGATGTCGAGGCCGCGGTCTCGCTGCATCCACTGCAGCAGGCGGTCGAATTCGCCGCGGGTGACGCCCCGGAAATCGGGCACCCGTGAAAGGTGGTGCCAGGCGGCCTCGGGGGCCACCCCGTCGCTTGCGAGCGCCATCGTCAGCAGTTGGTGGATCAGCACCGACCAGCAGCGGTCCTGAACCAGCACCGGCTCCACCCAGCGGCCCTTGGCCAACTCGATGAGCGCCGCCGCCTGCAGCACCGTCTCGGCGTTCAGGCAGAAGAAGCTCATTCGCATCGGCTGATTGGCCCGGCGCCCCGTGCGACCCATGCGCTGGAGGAAGCTGTTCACCGTCGGCGGCGCCTCGGCCTGGAGCACATGGTCGAGGTCGCCGACGTCGATCCCGAGCTCCAGCGTCGAGGTGCAGACGATGCAGGCGTCGCTGCCCCGGTGGAATTGCTCCTCCGCCGCCTGGCGCTCCTCGTGGGAGATCGCGCTGTGGTGGACGTGAACCGTCGTCCCCAAGCGGCGCATTTCGGTCGCGTAGAGCTCCGTGGTCGCCCGAGCCTGGCAGAAGAGCAGCGTCTTGTGCCCCCGCGCCAGCTCGCTCGCCTGCGCCGCGAGGGCTCCCTCGTCAGCGGCGTTCAGCCCAGCGGCGCTCGAGCGGCAACACTGCACCATCAACTGCTTGCGACCCGGAACCTTCGGCGGATCGACGACGCGGCCAGGGCGTTCGGAGGTCCCGCTCAGCCAGTCCAAGATCGCCGGCGGGTTGCCCACCGTCGCGCTCAGCCCGATCCGTTGCAGGTCGTGCTCGGACCGGACCGCCAGCCGCTCGAGCACGCTCATCAAGTGCGCCCCGCGATCGCTGCCGGCGAACGCGTGGACCTCGTCGATGATCACCGTGCGCAGGTCAGCGAAGAGCTTCGCGTCGTCCACGCCCTGGGAGACGAGCATCACCTCGAGCGACTCCGGCGTGGTCATCAGCACCGACGCCGGCTCGCGCAGGAAGCGTTTGCGGGCGGCAGACGACGTGTCGCCATGCCAGACGAAGCGGTCGAGCCCGACCATCTCGGTGTAGAGCCCCAGCCGCTCGGCCTGGTTGTTCAGCAACGCCTTGATCGGGGCGATGTACAACGCCGCGAGGGCCTGCGGAGGCCGCTCCACGAGGTCGGAGAGCAGCGGGAAGAACGACGCCTCGGTCTTGCCGCCGGCGGTGGGCGCCAGAATGACCGCGTTGTGCCCTGCGAGCAGCGCCTCACCCGCGAGCTCCTGCACCGGCCGCAGGCTGGACCAGCCCAAACGCGCGACGATGGCCTCCTGCAACCGGGGCGCAAACCGCGAGAAGACGCTCGCCACTACCAGACATCCTCTCGAGGCACATCGCCGTCGGCCTCGTCGGGTTCGCGGCTCCCCAAGCCGAGGGCGTGCTCCTCCTCCGCGTTCGTCCCTCTCGGTTCGAACCCGTAGGTCGCCATCGGGTCGTAGTCGGGCTCCTGCTGCACCAGGTCCATCTGGTCCACGAACTCCCGCAGGAACTGCCGCGGGACCACGCCGACGTCGCCCTTGAAGCCCTCGGTGACCTGCGCCACCAACCGCTCGATGAACTCGCCCGAGATCAACGACTCCAGCCGGGTGCGGTCCTCAGCGGGATAGAGCTCGCGCAAACACAGCGCCACGGCCCGCAGCCGCGCGGCGTCGAAGGGCCTCAACTCGAGCTGGGGCTGCCGCAGGCTCGCGACCTTCCCGTAGCTCTTGAACGCGATCCGGTCGTGCAACGGCGCCAACCCCGCGACCCCCTTCGGCGTGTCGAAGAACTCGGCCGTCCCGGTGAAGATCCACAGCAGCCCCGGATACGAGCTCGCCGCGTCCGAGATCTGGCGGATCCCGTTGAGCGACTTGTGGCGGGAGTCCTTCCTCATCCGCAGGATCGTCTCCGCCTCGTCGATCACGATGAGCAGCCCCGGGTAGCCCGCCGCCTTGATGATCTCGAGCACTCCACGCAGGTAGTCCAGGGCGTCCCTGCTGCCGATGTCCCCCTTGATGCCCGCGACCTTCTTCGCCGACGCGGCGACGTTACCGCTGCCGCAGAGCCAAGAGAGCAGCGCCCCGGCGTCGGCGAGCTCCCCCTTCTGCTTCAGATCGAAGACCGTCTGCACCACCCGGACGAAGTCCTGGGGCGCCTGCCCCCCGGTGAGCGATGCGAGGTCGTCGTCGAGCCGCTTGCGCACCAGCGCGTCGAAGCCCTCCGCGTCCTCGTCGGCGCCGCCATCGATGAGGGCGTCCTCGACCTTCCCGATCCAGCGGTCGAGGATGTCCCCCAGGGCGCCCCGAGGGCAGGACGCGGTGCCCAACTCCGCCATCACCTTCCGGTAGACGTCGTCGAATCTGTGGAACTTCAGGTCGTTGTCGGAGACGACCACGAAGCTCGTCGCGAAGCCCTGCTCCTGGGCATCGATCAGCGCCAGTCGCGAGACGAAGGTCTTTCCGCAGCCGTACCCGCCGCGCAGGAACTTGATCGTCCCCTCCTTGTCCCGGGCCAGGTCGAGTTGTCGATGGATCTCCCCCCGCTGCCGCCCGATCCCCACCGCGAAGGCGTCCACGCCGCGCTCCGGGACGAGGCCCTTCCGCAGCGATTCGAAGACGTGCTCCACATCCCGGGCGGTCAAAGTGGTCATATTTGCCGCTCAATCGCCGCTGGGCTCATCGTTTGGATCCCTCTCGAACGTATCGTTTGATGCCACCCACGACGTCGATCCGCACCGCGAACGGCGCCTTGGCCGCGTACTCCTCGAACGACCGGGCGAAGCGACGCAGCGGCCGCGCCCCACCCAGCATAGCCATCGCCTCCGGCTCGGTGACCGCGGCGTGCGCCTCCAGGTGGGCGAAGAGCTCACGGACCCCGCCCTCGGGCAGCTCCTCGAGCCAGCGCCCGTCCGGGGTCGCCACCTCGGTGGTCGGCTTCACGCCGCGCGCCGTGATGACCTCGAACCGCTGCTCCACCACGTACGGCGCGAGCTCGACGGCCGCGCTGGGGTGATGGAGCTCGACGCGGATCCGCGCCTCCGATTGCCCGATGAGGCGGAAGAAGACCTCGAAGCGCTGCTCGACCTTGGCGTGGATGGTCCCCGAGACGAGCCGGGCCCCGCGACGTACCTGGCAGAGCTCGACCTGGACCCCCGGCGCGTCGACTGGGCGCAGCGCGAGTTCGACCTCCCGCTGGCCGCCGAAGCTGAGCGCCTGCTGGTCCACCGTTACCTCGCCGGCCAGGGCGTGCATATCGCCCAGCGCCTCGTCCGCCTTTGCGACGACGGTGTAGGAGACGGTGCTGCCCCCTGCGCCGGAACGATGGACCAACGTGAGCACCGGGATGACCCGCTCCTGCAGGCTGTTGCCGCCATGCACGAAGCTCATCGACCGCTTGCCGGTGTCGAAGACCGCGGTCGTCTCGGGGAACATCAGATGTCCCGAGGCGCCTTGGTAGCCGAGGTCGCTGAGGGCCACCCGGGCCTCCCCCGTATGGTCTGCGGGCACCGGCGAGAAGACGTGCCGCCGCTTGGGATCGATCTTGCGCCCGTGGGCCAGCGCCGGCGCGGTGCTCGAGTCGAGCAAGAGGAAGCCATGGTCGGAGGTGATCACGAAGCGCCGCACGCCCGCGTCACGCAGGAGACGCCAAGCGGCGCGCACCTTGCGCAGGGCGTGCTCAAAGACCGCCGGCCCCGCGCCCTTCTCGCCAGCGTCGTCGATCTCCAGGCTGTGGACCACCACCAGCTTCGCCTGGGCGATGGACCGCTTCAGCGAGTCGCTGTCGAGCACCTCCTGCAACGACAGCCAGGGGCAGGTGCCCCCGCCCACCCGGGCGTGCATCGCGCGTCGGCGGGTCTCCGGGGTCGACACCCGGAACTCCCCGGTCGAGAACCCCCTCACGCGGCTCCCCTCCAGGCTCAGCCGGAGCGCGCCGCCGCTCGCGACGGGCGCCAGCACGTTCATCCCGACCGCGGTCACCGATGGCAGCTCCGCCAGGCGCGCGCGGAGGTGGACGGTCGTCGCGGGCGTGTCCTTCAGCGCCTCGAAGAGCTCCTCGGCCATTTCGAAGCGCAGGGCGTCGACCACGAAGTACGCGGTGACCCCTGGCTCGTTGGTCATCGGACGCACCACTTCGTCGAAGAGCGTGCGCTGCTGGAGGGCGGCGTCGGGCAGGAAGCCGTGGGTCCGGCAGGCCTCGCTGAAGTCCTTCGCCCACCCGTCCGCCCAGGCCCGCCAGACGAGACGCATCCCATCCAGCCGGGCGCGCAGGCGCTCGAATTGCGGGAGCCGGGGGTAGAGCAGCGCCAGACGTCGCTGCTCGAGTTGGCGGTGGGCCTGGTCGACCGCGGCGCCGTGCGAGACGTATCGGTCGACGGCGTCTGCGAGCCCACTGGGCGTTTTCAGCCGCGGGCCGGCGGCCTCGACGCGCAGGCCCAGACCGGCGGCGGCGGAGACCAGCTCCCACGCCGAGCGGCGCGTGGGGTCCTCACTCAACCAGAAAGAGCCCGAGCGGCGATTGAGCGGGGAAGGGGACCCTCCTTTGATTCGCAGACCAGCCCACTCGGCCGCGGTGGCCCAACGCCCGACTTCCAGCGCGACGAGGGCGGCCTCGAGGACCTTGTTCTCCTCGAAGCGGAAGGTGTCGATCTCGCCGAGATCCTCCGCCTGGGCCTTCTCCGCCTCCTCGGCCAGGAAGAACTCGGTGTCGTCGGCGGCGCGCTTGTAGAACGTCGCGTGCGTCGAGCGCAGGTGCTCGGCCAGCCCGCGGCAGGCGTCGATGACCGCGCGGGGGAGCCCGAGCGCCGGCGCAAGCAGGGGGCTGACCGGATCGCGGCGTAGATCGTCTGTGTACTCCACGGCCAGGGCCCAGCTCGCCACGGCGAACGCCACATCGGCCGGGCGGTCCCGGTCGCGCTCCAGGGGCAGGCTCATCGAGCGCCACGCGTCGGCCAGCCCGGTGCAGGTGTAGAGGTGCTCCCAGACCGCGTCCCGGGCGTCGCTCAGAGCGATCTGCGTCGAGACGAAGCCGCCGCGGAGCAGGTCGTCGACCACCGACGGCAGGCTCATTCCGCGGAGTTGGTTGGCCAGATCGCCGTCGCTCCCCTCGAGCAGGGCGGCGAGCCACGCGTCTGCCCCGTCGAGCGAGAGGCCCTCCTGCGTCTGGAAGGCGTCGATCTGCTCACGGCGCACGCGCCCCGCGGCGGCGTCGGTGACCAGGGTGTCGAGCTTCTTTCGGTAGCGGGTGCCCGCGGCGTAGAGCTCGTAGAGCGGCGTGCTCTTGACGCTCTCCTCGTTGAAGCCCGGGAGGTGGACCACCAGCGGTGGCTTGTCGACGCCGTCCGCCAAGCTCTGTAACTCCAGCATCAACTCCAGATGACTGCCGCGGAACGCGCGCACCTCGTACGGGAGCGCGCCGCCTTCCCGGGCGGTCATCAGCCGATCGACGAAGCCGCTGTAGTCGTCGTGCAGGTCGAGCCATAGGACCACGCCGGTGCGCCGCGCCCAGCCGCGCAGGTCCGCCTCGAGGGCGGCCGAGACCGGCCCCCCGATGTTCAGCGTGGTCATGCCGGCTCCTCGGCTCGGAGCTCGGCTTCGATCTCCTCGATGGTGGGCAGCGCGGAGGCGAGGGCTTCGGGGAGCGAGCGGGTCAGCTCGTATTCGGAGACCCCGATCGGCTTGTCGAGGCCGCGCAGGGCGTACTCGGCGAGGACCTGCTTTTTGTCCTGGCAGAGGATCAGCCCGATGGACGGGTTGTCGGCTTCATGCCGGAGCCGGTCGTCGACGACGTTGAGGTAGAAGTTCATCTTGCCCGCGTGGTCCGGCCTGAAGGGGCCGACCTTCAACTCGACGGCGACCAGGGCCCGCAGGGGGCGGTGGAAGAAGAGCAGGTCGAGGTAGTAGTCGTCGGGGCCGATCTGCATCCGCTTCTGGCGGGCGACGAAGCTGAAGCCGGTCCCCAGCTCGAGCAGGAAGGTCTCCACCTGCCGCAGGATGGCCGCCTCCAGGTCAGACTCGGTGTGGTCCCGGGGCAGCCCGAGGAAGTCGAGCAGATAGGGGTCGCGGAAGACCAGGTCGGGCGTGAGCTTGTCGCTCTCCTGGAGCGCGCCGAGGGTCTCGGCGATCACCGCCGCCGGCCGCTTGGCGATCGCGGTGCGCTCGTAGAGCATGCCGTTCACTTTGGCGGTGAGCGTCCGGGTGGCCCAGCGCTCGACCCGGCAGAGCTCCGCGTAGAATTGGCGTTTGAGCGGATCCTCGATGGCGATGAGCTCCCGGAAGTGGGTCCAGCTCAATTGTGCACGCAGCGCGTTCACAATCTCTTCGTCGGGGAAGAGCTCGGCGAAACGCACCATGTAGTGGAGGTTCCGCTTGGTGAAGCCGCGGCCATATTCCGCGCTGAGGACACGGCCCAGGTTGGCGACGACGCCCTTCCCGTATTGCGCGCGCTCGTCACCCAAGACGTCGCCGCCGATACGTCGACCGACCCGCCAGTACAGCGACACCAGCTCGCTGTTGACCGCCGCGGCCGCACGGCCCCGAGCGCCCTCGATGAGGGTCCGCAGATCGCCGAGCAGCGCGGGCGCGGGATCGCTCAAAGATCACGCCCCAGCGGAAGCTGCGCGTCTTCGGCCGGCTCGCCCCGGTCCGGCGCGTCGGGGGCGAGCAGCCGGAAGGTCGCCTTCTGCTTCCCGCTGACGGTGTCTTCGAGGTCGCGACAGGCGCCGGGGTGGTCGCTCCAGAGGCCCGACTCGAGCAGCGTGAGCGACGGGAGGGTGGTCAGCGCCGCGTGGGCCTTGGCCTGCTTCTTGGCCTTCGCGGTCGTCAGGCCGGTGGCTTCGAGGCGCTCGAGCTCCCCTTCGTAGACGGGCTTGCGCAGCTTGGCGAGGCGCCGCAGCGCCTCCTTCTGGACGGCGGCGAGGGCGGCGGTGGCGTGGTCGCGTAGATACGCCGCCCGATGCGCGGGGTCTCCGTCGTCGCCCTGGTAGGGCGCCTCCTCGATGCGGAAGTCGCCGCCGATCTCGTCCTGGAGCCGCAGCTCCCAGGCCCAGGCTCGGGCGGGGTGGTACTTCCAGAAGCAGCCGTGGGCGACGCCGAGGGACGGGTCGTCCTGGCACTTCGCGTCGACGCGGGTGGGCCAGTAGCGCATCGCGAGGTGGGACCAGTCGTAGTCTTTGCGGCCCTTGGCGAGAGAGAGCTCCCGCCACCACTTCTTGGGGTCCTTCCAGAGCGGGTCGAGCAGGGGCCAGAGCGCGGCGGAGTTGATCATGACGCCGTCGTCGAGGTCGGGATCGTAGCGTGCGTCGGTCTCGCGGGGCGGACACTTCTTCGGGTCGGCGTCGGTCGCCGGTGGCCCCTTGTCCGCGCATTGGGTGACGGTCTCGATGAATGCGACCAGCTCGTTCTTGGCCTTGAGCGCCGCGTCGAATTGCCGCTCTGCGTCGCGTGCGGCTTTGTCGTCAGCGCCGTCGCGGGCGGCGCGCAAGTCGATGAGTTGGCCTTCGAGCCGGGTGAGCGCCGGGTGCAGGTGGTCGGCGAGCAGCGTGTTGAGGGTGCGCGCGTCGAAGCGGTGGATGTTCACCCAAGCGACGAAGGTCTTGTTGGCGGAGCACAGCGGCCAGTGGATCGGCCGATTCTCGTACATGCCTTTGTGGACGTCGGTGAAGAAACGGAGCCGCAGCCAAGTGCGGAGGTCTCGTTTCGCGTCGATGGACGACCGGTGTGTGGTCCAGGCTTCCTGAATGGGAGCGGCGGCGGAGTGCCCGAGACTGTCGCGGTTGTCGTCGGCGCCGAGGGTCCCGTCGAGGAAGCAGATGCCTGCGGGGAGCGCGTGGGTAGGGTTCGTGGTGCCCGGGTCGAGGATGGCTTCGCTCTTCGCGACGAACCGACCGAGGGCGACGCCGAGGCCGAAGCTGACGTGGTCCGTGGGCGGCTCGGGGTCCAGCTTTTCGATGTACTCGGGGAACGGATTGCCGTCGGGACGGTCGACCGCGCTCTGGGCCCACTCCTGGGCATGGCGCCAGGATGACGGGCCGGGACGGGTGAACTCGACGGAGGGTTCGCGGCGGGATTCTTGGAGGCCAAACGCAGACTCCAAGAGTGCTCTCACATCTGTCGCTCCCGGAACGTCGAACTCGGGTAACCGTTCAACATCGCCGATCTCGAAGTGAATGCCCGGATTCAGCCCCTGCGCGATTCTCCGTGACTGGAGAGAGTTGAGGACGCAGAGGGGCGTGGCGAGTTCGTCCGCGAAAACAGTGGAGCCCATGTTGCCGAAGACGCTTAGGGCCCGCGCAAGAATAACTTCCGCTTTTAGTCTGGTCGGATTGTGTAAT